>NZ_KV804820.1:67947-68214 GCF_001811455.1 Rothia sp. HMSC065G12 | reverse complement strand
CGTTGTTACCACCGGGGGTACCAGGCTGACCGGGGTTACCGGGGGTCACGTTACCGCCGTTACCACCAATACCATTACCGCCATTGCCGCCCTGACCGGGGTTACCGGGGGTCACGTTGCCACCGTTACCGCCAATGCCGTCGCCGCCATTGCCACCGTTGTTACCACCGGGGGTACCAGGCTGACCAGGGGTACCGGGGGTCACGTTACCGCCGTTACCGCCAATACCATTACCGCCATTGCCACCGTTGTTACCACCGGGGGTAC
>NZ_KV804820.1:0-67847 GCF_001811455.1 Rothia sp. HMSC065G12 | reverse complement strand
CGGGCTGACCATTGTCACCAGTCTGACCCTGACCGCCCTGACCGGGGGTACCAGGCTGACCAGGAGTGCCGGGCTGACCGGGCTGACCATTGTCACCAGTCTGACCCTGACCAGGCTGTCCGGTCTGACCCTGACCGCCCTGACCGGGAGTACCGGGCTGACCAGTCTGGCCCTGACCGCCCTGACCAGGCTGTCCGGTCTGACCCTGACCGCCCTGACCGGGGGTGCCAGGCTGAGCAGGAGTACCGGGCTGACCATTGTCACCGGTCTGGCCCTGACCGCCCTGACCAGGCTGTCCGGTCTGACCCTGACCGCCCTGACCGGGAGTACCGGGCTGACCAGTCTGGCCCTGACCGCCCTGACCAGGCTGTCCGGTCTGGCCCTGACCGCCCTGACCGGGAGTACCAGGCTGACCAGTCTGACCCTGACCGGGGGTACCGGGCTGATCGCTGTCGTGATCACCAGGTGTATCGGGAGTGTCAGGTGTATCGGGAGTGTCAGGGTGATCACTGTCGTGATCACCAGGCTGACCGGTCTGGCCCTGACCGCCCTGACCAGGCTGACCATTGTCACCAGTCTGACCGTTGCCACCGCCGGGAGTGCTGGTCTGACCGTTATCACCAGGGGTGCCAGGCTGACCGGTCTGACCCTGACCGCCCTGACCAGGCTGTCCCGGCTGACCGGGCTGGCAGTCACATGCAGGAGAGGTGGGAACCTGATCCGGCACGTTAGCAAACGTAGCAGGCATTGCCACGAAGGATGCACCCAACAAGGATGCGGCGGTGCCGGTCGTAACCAGCGCCTTCTTAATTCCGGGAGATTTCCGCTGATGAGAAGTCATATGTAAACCTCTTTTATGTCGGCTTCGTGTGCACGGAAACTTTCAACTACCGCAGGAGTAAACCCTCAAGGGTAGCCTAGACTAAGTATCCAATTCCCAGGCTACAGGGGCTCCACTAGGCATACAAGCATGTTTATAACATTTAAGTGAACATCACTCAGCTTGCACCCTTTTTTGTCTACAATAAACATTTCAAAAATCCTGCATATCCAGGGACCTCTTAAGGACTTTTACCCCCTCATACATCCCCTGCAATTCCAGGGATTGAAGAGAATAAGATCCTTCATGTAGCACCCACTAGAAGCACACTTAAGCGTCCCAGGCAAAATCTGCACCTGAGGTTAAAAATAAAATTTTAATAACACGTGTCGAATCCGGTCACATAGTGGCACACCCTACACAACCCCCGCTTTTCGCTTGATATATCAAGTATTTTCACTATCAAAATGCATTCTCAAAATTTACATATCAAGAGCTTCGTTGCGCAGTCGAAACCTGCTGGTAAACGTACTACAACTCCACAGCACATATACCTTTTGCCGTCTGATTATATAAACCAGCATTGCTCACACTTCGATAGACTACATCTACTACCTCGTTGCAGTATCGAACTGCCGCCCCATCGTCTAAAGCTACTCCTGGCGGTAAAGTACCGCTTTGTAGTGTCTGCAAAAAACTTCTGGGACGACCAGGTTCAGTATTGAAATGAGGGCAGAAGCTGCCAGGCAGTATACCCAAACCGTCATTGAGCGCCTCTAAACCACCAAACGAATCGGTCAGACATGACTCGAACCAGCAAGCTGCACCTGCACTTATCCCCGATAGAACCGTTCCCTCGACATATGCTTTGCGAAGCACACGGTCAAGTCCATGCAATCTCCACACAGCTAAGAGGTTTGCGGTGTTACCGCCTCCAACATAGATGATGTCTTGACGGCGTATAAATTCTTCAAGGTTCAGCTCTGTGCGGCGAAAAAGCTCAAGATGAGCAGGAATACACGAATATCTTTTAAAGGCAGTATAGAAACGCTCGATATACGCACGTGAATCTCCACTAGCCGTAGGAATAAAACACACCCTTGGTTTTCTCCGCATGCTGGACTCTAACAGAAACACATCTTGATCAGTATTCTCACCGTCAGAGAACCCACCACTCAGAAGCACAATAGTGCGTTGAGTCTCCATAGGTAACCAACCCTCCACAAATAAGCCATGCAATCATAGCCCATCCTAAACACCGAGCATATCCAGAGTATATAGGTCTATATATGGATTCAACGCGGTAACACCCTACTCAGCATTCGCACTATGAAACTCAACCTTCGTTGGATACTCCACCATACGAGAGACCGTGCAGCCTCCACACAGCTAAGAGGTTCGCAGTGTTACCGCCTCCGATATAGATGATGTCTTGACGGTATATAAACTCTTCAAGGTTCAACTCTGTGCGGCGAATGAGCTCAAGATACGCAAGAGTACAGATAACGCCACAAAATTTTCAGGGAACTACTGATATTATCGGCGTAGTTCGCCTGAGTTTAGCCAACTAGATCACAGTTACTACATCACATAATAAGGAATAGGGAGAAAACATGAGCAGAACTACCATGATCATTATTATCACTGTTGCCATTGCCATCCTCTACCTCACCTACGATGCGGTGCGCAGATCGCGAGAGAAGAAGCTCCCCTACGTATTTAAGAGGAAGTATCACCAGTTTGAAGGATGGCTGAATGTGACAGCGCTAGGTTTAACAATAGATGCCTTAATCATTCCGTGGGATATGGCATGGACCGGAACATGGAATACCATTCTTTTCGGCGGTACAGCACTACTTAGCGCGAATTTCCTCTACGCATACGAAATGGAGTACTTTAGTATTCACTCAGACGGTACTATTAAATACCATACTCGAACAGGAAAAATTATTACAACACATTTTAATTGTATTAATAAATATAGTTATTCTCCTTGGGGTAAAAATTTCCGTGGAGGTGAAGATATTTCGTTTCCTGATATTTTCCACCTCAGAACCAGAGACGATAAAACAGCAGCCAAGTTTTCAATAAAAGCTACCAAAGAATACTCCATAGCCGCGCATGTTATCTTCCGACAGGAGAAGGGTCGGTGGGCACACATCCACAGTTCAGAAGACCAGGCTCAGATTGAAGAAATACTTCACGACAAAAAAGCCATTATCCAATATCTGACCGAAAACCCTCAAGGCACCGACCTTGCTGATGATTCTGCGCACTATATGTAATATGTTTCCGCATCAAAGCCCCTGCGATAAATGCCGAGCAGATAACTTTTAATAATCTGCTCGGCAAAAATATATGCTTAAAGTCAAGGCCAATACGATAATCCAGCAAAGCCCTACTCAGCATTTACATTATGAAACTCAACCTTTGTCGGATGCTCCACCGTACGAGAGACCGTGCAGTCCTTCTCAGCGCTCAAACGAATTAATCGATCCACCATCTTAGCGGCCTGTGTGCCCGCCTCGGTTTCAGGGAACTGCACATCAAAATCCACCTCAACATCATCAAGACGTACCGCACCGTCCTCATGCTTCTTCAGGGCAGAAGCAAGTACCTCGAATACCTGCGGGATTTCGCGGCGGGTGGTGACCGCATCCACATCGACCGAGGAGCATCCGGCGATCGCCGCTAATAAGAGCTCCACCGGAGTTAGAAGCCCATCACCCACCCCGAAGTCCAGGGTTGCCCCATTCGCACCATGTGCCCGGTACCGCAGGCGATCAACCCGTTCTACACGAACTTCGCGGTAGTCCTCAGACTCGCGGCGTACTATTGTTTTCTCAGCAGGCGCTTTATTCATCAGCAATACTCCTTAACACGGTGAAACTGTCGCTTGTACATTGAGCATAACGCAGGCACCACATCTTTATTCCTCCCCTGATATTCCGTACAGCAAAACGAAGTACATAAAACTTCCCTAAAATTGGATAGGATAATTGAAGACTCATTTTCACTCTTGCTGAGAGGCACCATGAAAGATACCGCGAAGGAAACAAGCGACGCAGAACATTACGCCGCGATCGGTCATAACCCCACCGAGAGCGGCTTCAAACAGGCTTTACGGGCATCCAGCGTGGTGCTTGCAAGTTTCGTGGTGTTGGGGTTAGGTTTGGGCGTTATTATTAGTGCTCACCATTTACCGTGGTGGCTTGCGCCCGCAATATCCCTCATCGTTTACGCCGGTTCCGTCGAGTTCCTGGTGGTAGAAATGATCGCAACCGGAGCCAGTGTAGGTGCTATCGGCTTCACAACTCTGCTCGTGAACTCCCGCCACCTGGTGTACGGTATTTCCTTCCCACTGCAGAATGTGAAGGGTTTCTGGGCGAAGCTCTACACCATATACACGCTCTGCGACGAATCCTACGCGCTCAACACCGGCCCCGACCGGAATACGCTCTCTCACGCACGTATTCTATGGGTGAGTACATTCCTGCACATCAGCTGGGTGGCAGGAACAACCGCCGGGTTCTTTATTGGTGCATCGTTTCTGAGCCACCTTGAGGGTATGGATTTCGCCATGACGGCGCTGTTTACGATCCTCGCGATTGATGCTTACCGCGCTCAACGGGATAATGTCACGGCTCTTCTCACGCTGATCTCCGGCACAATAGGCATTATCCTGGCCCCCGGTTCCATGCTTCTGGTGTCGATGGGAACCTACACTGCCCTGCTGATAATACGGTTCTTCATCGCAAAATCGCGGGGAACACTACCGGAAGGCCAGATACCCGCCCCGGAGAATAACACAGCACTAACGGCTGCAGAAGGCGGCACATCAGACCAGGCGAAAACCTTAGGCACCACGTTCACTCATCACGACAACTCGCAGGAGAACCCCCATGATTAACGGTCACATTGATAACGGTTATATCATCAGCGCCGTTCTGGTGGCGGCTGCTGTAACCTTTGTTCTGCGGGTACTCCCCTTTGGCCTCAAGAAAGCCCTTGCGGGTTCTGAAATTCTGGATGCGCTCAGCCACTGGATCCCCCTCGGAGCCGTAGCACTTCTGGCGATCTATGCGATAAGCCGTATTGACTTTTCATCCACGCACACCGCAGTTCCCTATCTTGCCGGATTTGTGGTGACGGCGCTCGTGCACCTGTGGAAGAAGAATATGGTGTACAGCATGATCGCCGGTACCGCCACCTGCGTTATTCTCATCAACTGGGTTTTCTAGGGGCATACTATGTTTGAAAGATCTTCACGCCCCAACCGCCACCTTGGGGAGGCGCCGCAACAAACCAGCAACGAACAGCTTCTCGATATTATCGCCTCCGCAGGTCTGGCAACCAGCAGCATCCCGGTGGTGCAGGAACGAGAACAGGCTTTACGTACAGGCGGCACCTCTAGTCTTGAACTCCGCCGCACTGGCGAGAGCGGATTTCGTGAGGCAATGCGCGTTGCATCCCTTGTGATGCTGGGTCTATTCTTCGTGGGAATTGGGCTCGGTGTTGTGATACACAGCTTGGGTTTTCCTTGGTGGCTTGCGCCCCTGCTTCCGGGAGTTTTATTCGCCGGGTCTGTAGAGTTCGTATTGCTGACGATGATGACAGCGGGTGCCTCGCTGGTATCTGTTGCGGTGATGACGCTACTCATCAATTCACGGCACCTCATGTATGGGCTGTCCTACCCTATCGAGCGTGTGCACGGCTCTCTCGCTAAGTTTTACACCGTCTATACGCTCATCGACGAGGCTTTTGCCCTCAACAGTGGACCGGAACGGCATACTCTAAGAGGGTCACGCATTCTGTGGATTCATGCGGGAATGCATGTGAGCGTTATCCTCAGTTCCACACTCGGGTTCTTCTTGGGGTCGAGTTTTCTGGCGCATCTTGAGGGGTTCGACTTCGTAATGACTGCGCTCTTTACGGTACTTGCCCTTGATGCCTACCGCGCTAACCCCGATAGACTCACGGTGCTTTTCTCGGTGATCGCGGCGGCAGTGGCGTTGATTATTGCCCCGGGGTCGATGCTCCTGGTGGCGATGGCTGTGTATATGGCGCTTCTGGTGGGGCGTTATGCGGCAGCAAAGAAACGCGGTTCTCTGCCTCAACATATGCTGGTCGCCGACGAGCTTACACGCCATCGCGCGGAACACGATCGCGTAGAAGAGACTCCACACGAACCAGCGCAATAGTTTCAGACGGCAGAACAAAAAGCAGGCACCACGGCACGGAAACCGAGCATGGCGCCTGCCTGATAGGCTCAACTGCGTTTACTTAAGAGCTGCGAGCGCTGCCTCGTAATTGGGCTCGTTGGTGATTTCGGGAACGAGCTCGGTGTACACTACCTCGCCGGCGGGGTTCACGACTACGACGGCGCGAGCAAGGAGCCCTTCGAGAGGTCCGTCGGTCATTGTCACGCCGAAGTCCCGTCCGAAGGATGAGCGGAATGCGGAGGTGGTAATAACGTTCTCAATCCCCTCAGCAGCGCAGAAGCGGCCAATGGCGAACGGAAGGTCGTTCGAGACGCACAGCACCACAGTATTGTCTAGTGCGGCAGCATCCTTATTGAAGGTGCGTACGGAGGTTGCGCACACACTGGTATCGACGGAGGGGAAGATATTCAGAATAATGTTCTTGCCCGCGAACTGGGAGCCGGTGACCTCAGCGAGATCGGCATCAAGTACGGAGAATGCGGGGAGCTTAGAACCGACGGCGGGAAGGTTGCCGCTAGTGTGAACTGCAAGGTTATTTTGAAAAGTAATTTCAGCCATTTCCTCATTGTCGCGCATTCTCTGCCCCTGCGCAAGGGGAACTGTCGCGTAAGAGCCGGGCGGCGCGGTCTCGTCGTACATTCATGCTGTTGCGAAGAGATACAGGAAATTGACAGACGCCGGGCTACTATACATGACGGATATCGTGGCATTCTGGCAAATAACGTCGTAAGTTTAAAGGTGGAACCTTAACATTGTCTTTTACGGCGGCTGATGTTTTTAGGTATCAGATACTTACGGCCTACTCTCACGGTTGAGAATTTGCAGACGGTATCTAATGTTTACAACCTCACATGTATAAGGTAAGGACTATAACGCAATGTATCCGGCAAACACGAAGCTTTCCTCTCTGAAATCCCGTCTCAGAATTATAGTTTTTGGTGCTCTTCTGACGCTGTTATTTACCTCGTGCGGCGCTCCTTTCGGAGCCGAGCAGAGTTCGTCCACCCCCTCGCAGCAGTGCGGAACATTGACAGATCAGCAGGCTCTCGAAAAATATGGGCAGGAGATACCACCCTACACATGGGACGGAGACACAAGCGAAGGCTCTCCTTGGGACACATCTAAAGTGCCCGAAAATATTCCTACCAAAAACCCCGAGCTAAATACCTACGATCCGTGTGCGGAATTCTCGTGGATTACCATGGATCTCAAAAATGGAACGGGTAGTTCTCCAGCACATTTACTGTTTTTCAGCCACGGTGAGTTCATCGGGGTTGCAGAACAAAAGCCTTTTGGAAAGTTTGTGCCTCACCGGCTATCGCCCACGAGCGTCGAGGTTCGTTATGTATACCCCAAAGCTGATGAATGCAACGCTTGTGCAACGGGGCGGGCTATTAGCGTGTATACTTTCGACCCGCAAACCCGGCAGGTCTCCCGCACCGGCGAGTTGCCGCCAGTAAACTAGGAGTAACAACACGCACCGATACGAAAAGAGTTTTTCATGTCTAGATTTCCTGTAAAACCGCTAGTTTTCTGCGCTGGCGCGGCGCTTCTGCTTTCTTCCTGCGGTAACCCGTTTGGCGCATCCACCGATTCGGGCAGCAGTTCGCAGGCGGCACGCAGTTCCAGCTCATCTAGTTCTTCATCCGCTTCAACCAGCGTATCAGCCAGCCCAACTCACTCTCCCACAGCAAGCGCTACCAGTTCTTCAGCCTCTCCAAGTCCGAGCGTATCTGTAGTAACGGTAACCGCCAACCCACAGCCGGAGGCAAGTACCGTTACGGTAACCGCATCGTCAAACTCTAATTCGGGGTCTTCATCCTCAAGCGGGCGTTCGGCATTGGAATCTAATGCGAGTAAACTTCGCGGTCATCATTCGTGGTCCCTGAGTTCGGCGGATACTTCGACTTTCGATTCGAGTGCGGAGCTCTCGTGGATTACGGTCGGGTCTTCCGATGGTGCGTCACATATTATGCTGTTCCATCACGGAGACTACTTGGGAACCGGCACGCTCAACCCGATTCAGGGTTCCCCTTCGGTCTCACGGAATTCTGCGAACCAGATTTCGGCCTCTGTGGGGTCTTCCCAAGCGACGTTCACCTGGGATTCCGCTCAGGAAAAGATTGTTATGAACGGAGATTTGCCGACCGGATAGTTCCTGATAAACGTGTGTAAGCAAGCGGTGAGCCCCGCATCCAACCTTCTGGATGCGGGGCTCACGCAAATCTGCTGTGTATTCAGTTCATGTGGGCTTTATGTACCCCATCAAAACTGCTGACTCTAGCTTAGGCTGCGAACTTCTTCTTGTACACGAAAAATGCTGCTGCGCCGACGAGAGCAAGTACAATGAGCTTCTTCATAAGAGAGGATTCCTTTCATGGGATCAGTGATTGGGTGCCCTCACGGGCCTTTCCGTGATGTCTTAGCACCGGTTCACTCATTCTACCCTGTTCTGATATAGATTCGCTATCGTTACACGACGTGTAAGGCTCATGCTGTGCGGTAGAAATGTGAATTTACTCAGTTTTAGAGGTGCGGAACCACGCATGTGCGATGCCCTAGAGAATCCATAAAAATCATCCGGCGGTAGTAGTGCGGATGTGCAAAACTAGAATTATGAGCTTGAAGAAAAACGTATCTGATGATTCCCGCTCCGGCGGTAAGAAACATATAGCGCCCGTGGTAACAGCCGGTTTTCTAGGGGTCACGGGTGTTCTGCATTTCGCGAAACCCGAACATTACGACGCAATCGTGCCTCGTGCTCTGCCGGGCTCCGCACGGTTCTACACCTATGCTTCGGGGGCTGCTGAGCTTGGTATCGCAGGGCTGCTGACCGTCCCAACAACCCGCCGGGCGGGTGCCCTCGCGGCTATCGCCCTGTACACTGCGGTGTTCCCGGCGAATGTGCAAATGGCGTGGGATTGGCGGCATGAGTCAGCGTTTAAGCGTGTTGTGGCGTTCGGTCGTTTGCCTCTGCAGATTCCACTGATTCATAGCGCCTGGAAAATCTATAGGAAATCGTAAGACGAAAGGTATCCATGACCGGCTCGGAGTCTAATCGCGCCCATGAGGCAGCGCGATAAAGGTTTAGACGTATTACCGCTTGTGCACTATAGCTCTGGGAGGATTGTAGGGTGGTACCTTTTGTTATTGCCGGGGCACTCATGGCGTTGGCGTTTGGCGCGCATGTTTTTATCGGAACCCGCGAGACGCTGTCTTTGCGTCCGGCTAGTGCCTTCTAGTTTCTTCCTCTGTGCCGCCTTCATGGTGTGGGGCTCGCTTGCCCTTTAGCAGCAACGCGCATCCAGAGAACAAAAATCAATATTTTGGATGAAGACCGTCAAGGACGATATATCTACAATTGTGCTTACGAGGTCATGTTTTTAACAGCAGACATCGTCCTTGATTATCACCAATCCGAAAGCTATATCATGTCAACCACGCTACTCGATAAGCTCAAGCCCGAATTCCACACCAACCCTCCCGCCGAAGAGAATGGCATTCTGCTGTGCCTGGATGAAGCGCAGGTTCAGGGCGATAACGCCAAATACATGAAATTCTACAACCGCTTAGCCTCCGTCTACGACCTAGGCGAACGGTGGTTTGGGCGTCTCGCTTACGGCAATGAAGTCGCACAGATGCGCCAGCAGTTCATGAAAGAACTAGAGTGGTTTCCCGGCTGCTCGGCGCTGTACGTTTCAATCGGCACAGGCACCGACCTACGGTACCTGCCCGACGATATTGAGGTGAGTGCAATCGACTGGACGGGTGCCGATATTTCGCTCGGGATGCTCAAGAAATGCCAGAAAATCTGGGGTGGGCGCGCGAACCTGAACCTGGTGAACTGTGCCGCCGAGGACCTGCCCTTCATCGATCAGAGCTTTGACGTGGTGCTGCACGTGGGCGGCATTAACTTCTTTAGCGATAAAAAACGCGCGATCAAAGAAATGATTCGGGTGGCCAAACCCGGCACGAAAATTATGATCGCAGACGAAACTTCCGACTACATCGATTCGCAGTACAAGAAGAACGTCCTCACCCGTAAAGCCTACAAGAACGCCACCTTCGATCTCTCAGAGATTGAGGCGCTGATACCCGAAGAAATGGAGGATACAAACACCAGCTTGCTCTGGAATGATCAGTTCTACTGCATCACGTTCAGGGTTCCGCAAGACTAAGAAAGACCAGAATTACGATCATAAACTGGTAAGCGGGTGAAGCGGGAGCAGTTTCTTCATTCGGGAGCGGTTAAAATGCTCCCGAAGTCTGCCGTGTTCAAGGTGAACACGCTATGCGGTGGGTTTCTGCCCGATGGAGAAAACCTAGACGATAAAGCGAACGCCGCCCTCAACCCGAATCGCACGGCTATTGTTGATAGGCACAAGGTCTAGCTTATCCGAATATTCGCTTTTCATACGGCGTACCGCCTGTATAAAAGGTTCTTCTTCCTCGTGCACCGCTGGGTAAAAATCAACAATTCCCAACGCCTTAAAATTGAACATTCCCAGAGCAGCGTCAGAGTCGTCCATAACTCGTGCATACTCAATATCAGGCGAAGCGACCATAGCTCCAGCCGACTCCCCCACGTACATCATGCCGTGGCGCACCTTTTCGACAATGAAATTGATGAGGTCTTTGGATTTGAGCTGCTGCAGCAAATAGAACGTATTGCCGCCCGAAATATAGAGAACTTCAGCTTGTTCGATGCGCAACTTCGCGGTTTCTGAATCAACTTCTGCAATGTCGAGAATATCGGGGGTTAGCCCTAAATTTTTGAAAACGTTCAGGGCATCCTGAACGTAGAAAGTTGTGTTTTCAACCGTGCTGGCGGTAGGAATAAACACCACCTGCTGTTGTGATGGGTTGCCGCGCAAGAAATTTTTGAAGGCGGGTTCTACACCGGCGAAGTAAGAACAGAGGAAGGCGCGCATCATCTATCTCCTGGCGAAGGCATCTACACTGGGGTTTTATAAAATCGTACCGGTCGATTTACCCATGCAACACCCCTAGAAGGAAATTTTAGGTTTATGTAGCACCTTATCTTCTTCTAGGGGTGTCAGCACAGAGATTTTCTCTTAATAAAGCCTAGTTCGTGGTCGGAACCAGGGTCTTGAGGGTAATATCGCTTGCGACTCCGCCATCCGCGTATTCAAGGTATGCGCGTACCACGTATTTCTTTCCTGCCTGCAGCTTATTACCGGGAATAGTCAGGTCGCCCTCGAAGTCGCCGTTCGGTTTCGGGGTAACAGTCGTATTCACGATCTCATCGCTGCTGGGATCATCAAGCTCAACATTGTATTCGGTGAAAATCAACCGAACCTTGGAGCCGTTCTGAGCCGCTGCTGCAGGGTTAAACCCGCCGCCAGCAACCTTCAGGTGATTCTCAGCGGCACTGCGGCTAAGGGGTGCACCGTTAATGATGCCTACAACCTCATCATCCGTATCGCCATAAAAATCCTTGGTCACAGCCCTTACCCAGTCGTCGCTGCTGGATTCAATAAGCACCCGATAGTGCTTACCTTCCTGAATCTTGGATCCAGGAATCTGAATCTGAGTAGTAAAGTTACCGTTCTTCACCTCTGCCGAGACGTCTTTGGTGGCAAGAGTTTCGTTAACCTGTCCGTTCTCATCCAGACCCTCAACTTTTATCTTGACCTGCTTCACGTCATCAAAATGGGTTCCGGTCAGGGTCAAGACATTGGTGTTCAGGTGGCTGCTGAGCTTATCTGACTTCGAGGAGTTGGTGGTCAGGGTTACGGAAGACTGCAGGTCCTTGCTGTCAACCTGCTGTACAGGCAGATCTTGTTTAGCCTCTATTGTGCGGTTACCGTGCCCGGGGTAGCTCATAATGTAGAGAACATAGTGTTTCTGGGGATCGAAATCGCCTTTAACCTTGGCAGTGCCACGGAAATGACCGTCTTCCGTCACAACAAGGCCTCCGCCGTCTTGAACTAAGTTCTCGCCAGTGAAGTCGCCGTCTGCATCAACCTCGTAAACCTCTGCACCTAAACCGTCAAAAGACTTGTTGAGGTCAATCCCCTCACCAGTAATCGTAAGGTTGTTCTGCCCTGTCAGAGGGTTCAGCGGGCCGCCCTCAACGGAAGTTACTTTAGCCCCTGTATTAATATTTGTGTTGTTCCCATTGGTGTTATTAGCGCCAGTATTTTGGCCACCCGGAAGCGTAGAGATAGCCTGCTGAGTCTGCGCACCAGCGTTCCCTTCAGTGGCGAAGGAAGGAACGGACGGCACCACGGATGCACCTAGGAGGGCAAGCGCACTCACGCCGGTCAGGATAAAACGGGTATTGGACATTTTGTACTCCATTCATCGGTTAGTGGAATACTGTTAAATGTAATACATGGTTGAGTTTAGGTCTAGCATTTTTAGCATTATTTCTTGATATTTATTTTTATGACAACATGAATGTTTCGATGGAAAATATATACATAAACTAATGTGTCAACACGACTCAAAGGGTCTTCAACAGCATGCATATCACTAAAACATGCCCCCGAAGACCCTTGAGCCGAAAATATATTTTATTTTCAGAAATCTAATACACTAAACAAAATGCAAAAGATAATACGGCGTATTAATTACCGTGCTGCCGACAGAGGAACAACCGGAATGTAGGTACGGTTCCAAACCACGATGGGGTAGTACGCATAACTCGTCGTCATAGCATCCTGATCGAACGCATCAATGTAGACTCGGTACTGGTGGTTCGGGTTAATCTTAGTGCCATCAACACTCACGTACATCCCGAAGCTCCCGTCCGAACCAAGGCTAGACCCTCCACCGTTGCTAACGTCATCATTAACGATGTTCCCGAACTCATCAAGTTCCTGAACACGCGGCTCGTATTGTACACGGTGGGTATTATCGATCCCCGTAGTCTCTACAGACAGAACGTTATCAGTATTCTGCGGGTCAATGAATCCATCGACAGAGGTAATCGCAATAAAACCGGAGTTCTGATTCGCGGGTGCGGAGGGCTGGCTCTGACGGCTCTGATTATTCTGTGATGCAGAATTCGAGTTTGAGCTGCTCTGGGATGCGGGTGCACCCTGTTGTTGACCCTGAGCCTGCTGACCCTGAGCATCAGCATTGGCGCCCTGCTGCTGGCCCTGACCGTTAGCATTGGCGCCCTGCTGCTGGCCCTGATCCTGACCGTTCTGTGCTGCAGAATTTGGCTGGCCCTGAGTGGACCCAGAACGAGCCTCATCCTGAGGACTTGCAGGCGCTGCGTTTGCCTGCACGAGCGGAAGAACCGTCACACCCGCAAGGGTGAAAATAGCAGCACCGGTCATAGCCGAACGAGAATAGCGAAAAGCCATCATAAACTCCATTCATCGGTGACATGAACAATTCAACCCTAAACATAATTGAGGACCGAGACACAAGAGATATCGAGGAATCATCACAATAATTATTCTGAGAACGAAATTTTTTACATTGATATAGAAATATTCGAATTTATTTAGCCAAGGTTTTATAAAAAATTTCTCCATTAAGTTTTTACAGAAAAATATAGCTCCGCCTCTCGTTTTTGACACAGGCGAAGCGTATATTGAATTGTAGGGATGTATCAGAATTATTATGAGCGCACCTTATCCATTAGATATTTTGACGTAGCTCACCGAATTTTGTACGCACACTGGCAAACAGGTTCCCCGGTTCTCCCCTGATGTTCGATTACATCGAGTGTTTCTACTCGAAGCACACCATGAGCGTGACAAGGTGGAGGCCCACAAAAACATACCGTACGCCGCCCACGTCGTGGGGCGTTGAGTGCTGCGAGCTCCAGACCCCCTAATTCTCACGTTGGCTAGATGAGACCGTTCTAGTGCACAATAGCGTCTACCGGCTCCCCACGGTATTGCGGGGTGATCCATACCTTTTGTTGAGGAGTATATGTCGTTTCTCACCAACTTTTTTCCCAGTGGGTATCTGCCTGGTGGACTACCGAAACGCGGCTAAACTCTGCGTATTTTTACCCTTCGCTCTTATGACCCAAGGCGGGCAATAATGCAATATTTCACGAGCTAGGTTAGATACTTTCTACCGAATAAGGTCTTGTATCCATCTCACTGATTGCATGTCATATAGAGGGTTCGTGAGTTCCAATTCCAGTGAACAAAGTGTGCATAATCAAAGTGGTCAGGCGGTCTAGCTCGGCATCGTCTACAACCGCCTCCAGTCTGGCTAAATCATCCGGCCCGGTAGGCATTGGCGGGGCTTTAGCCCCCATACCGGTGCCGGTGATACCAGCTACCGCCTCGTCAGTCATGGCACGGAACATACGCTGCGCCCAGATAAGGTCTACATCTGCAGAGATATAGCCCTCACGCTGTGCACGCTCAAAAACCTTACCCAAACGCCCTAAAAGAGTGCGCTGTTTTGTAATCACGGCGGGATCATCGTCACTCAGATGCGCCATCGCATACAACCAGATCGCCTTCACCCGCATCACGTTAACGGTCAGGCGATGCAGCGCCACCATTACAGGAGCGGTCTCGGGACTTGCTGACTCAAATGCTTCATAAAATTCTCTAACGGCAATATTACTCAGCTCCGCGAGAAGAGCCTCGCGGCTGGCGAATCTGCGATGAATAGTTGTTCGAGTGACTCCTGCAACCGTAGCCACCTGCTCTAGCGAGGCGGTTGGGTCTCGGCGCAATACTTGTTCGGCGGCGTGAAGCACGATATTGACCGTGCGCCGCGCATCAGCTCGCAATGGCTTAGATGAATCAATCACGTAGTTATTACCCTAATAAATAGAACATGTCTGTTACAGTTAAATGCGTGGGTTATACCCGCATGTCATATATTCTATTCGCGAGAGGGTCAAATGACTACTAAGCAGACCGTCCTGAATTACTATTCGGCAATTCACGCCGAAAATTGGCAAGACTACATTTCCGATAAATTATCCTACGGATTCAACAGTGCAGAACAAAATCTTGGCAAACAAGATTATCTGCAGGGTGCCGGAAATTTTTTTAATTCCACCACTAATGTTGAGCTTGCACATCTTGTGGTTGAAGGTGATAAAGCGGCGGTTATTGCGCGCTACACTGCAAATTCCCCCGCAGGAGCCACCCAGATTTTTGAGGTTCCGGAATTTCTCACAGTGCGAGACGGCAAAATTGTTGCCTCCAGCATTTATCTTGACGGCGCCGCCTTTATGGCCTTTATAAAAGGCGAGTAAAGCTCTCTAGCCGCTTTCATTCAACTTCAGCAAATTCCTAAATGCCCGCAGCACATTCGCTGCTCTCGCCTGAGATAGCAGGTTTTATGCGGGAATTACTCTTTATCACTCATTCCCTCCCCCAAGGAGATCATCATGAATACCAATTCTGCTCTTTCCGGCAAGAATGCCGTTATTACCGGCGGCAGCGACGGTATCGGCTACGGTATTGCCGAAGAATTTGCCCGCCAAGGTGCTAACCTATTCCTCATTGCTCGCACCCCCACAAAACTTGCAGAAGCCAGCGCACGCTTGAGCGAATACCCCGTGACCGTGCACACCTTCGCAGCAGATTTAACGGATATTTCTGAGGTAAACCGCGCCGCCGAGCACGCCCTTGATATTTTGGGAAGTATTGATGTGCTGGTCAATAATGCCGGTATTGCACGGTTTATTCCCTTTGAGCAAACCGACGAGAACGCTTTTGACGAGCATTTTAATCTCAACGTCAAAGCCCCGTATTTCTTGGCACAAAAGTTATTGCCTGAACTCGCTAAAAATTCTGGCAATATTGTTAACATTTCGTCATATTTTTCGAAGCGGATGCTTCCGGGGCGGCCTTCGACTGTCTATTCCATGACAAAGGGCGCGTTAAATCTTTTCACACAGTCATTAGCGTTTGAGGCGGGTTCCGCCGGGGTACGCGTGAATGCGATTGCGCCGGGAATGGTCGAAACTCCACAATTGCTGCGCAATGTTTCTGCGATGCCGCCTGAAGCGCAGGAGCACATGAAGCAAAATGCCTCGGCGTTGATTCCGTTGGGGCGCATCGGGAATGTTGATGATATTGGGCGTGCCGCCGCGTTTTTGGCATCGGATGCGGCCGAATGGGTGACCGGCGCGGTATTGAGCGTGGATGGTGGTGTTACGACGCACTAGGCTTGCTGCCCTGTTCTCCCCTCCCCTCTCCCTAGTGTTGTAAAAAAGGCTCTTCATACGAATCAAGCGGATTTTCTAACGCTTTATTCGTATAAAGGGTCTTTTTATGCGCTGGGAGGAAGCTACGCTGATTCGAACTCAGCAGAATGTGCAAATGGGTCAGTGTCCGGGTCATTTTGCCACAGATATTCGCAGCGGGACGCGATCTCTTGAGCCGTTTCCAAACCCCACCGGTCGGCGATAAAACCTAGAGTCATATCCATACCCGCCGAAACTCCCGAGGATGTATAAAACTTCTCTGTGCTCACCCAACGCGCCTTCTGCTGCCACCTCACCTGTGGGCGCGTCCCACGCACCCACTCGAAGGCACGTTTGTTAGTAGTAGCAGGCTTCCCGTCAAGAACACCTGTGGCAGCAAGAAGTGCCGCTCCGGTGCAGACCGTCAGGCAGGTTTGGCTTTGCTGTACCAATTTCGCAAGGTTTTGCAGGAATAGGTCGTTCATGACGAGAGAGCGCGTACCTATACCTCCTGGAATCAGAAGAATGCTCCCCGGAGGAAGACTCTCAACAATTTCTGTCTTGAGGGTAAAGCCCTGGGCGGAACGTACCAATGAACCACCGTTTTCGGATGCGCCCGCCACCGAGATATACCGCATACGCACATCAGGCACACGATGCAAAAATTCGATAGGTCCCATAGCGTCGAGAGTCTCATAACCGTCGAAGAAAAGACAGTACACAGATGTAGTCGTCATAGCACCCATGCTAAAAAGGGTCGTTATGTGAATCAAGCACGATTCTTCAACGTTTTATTCACATCAAGGGTTTTTATTATGCGCTCAGGCATGTGCTGCAGGTTTGTACGCCTGGAAATATACCCGGGTGCCCGTCGTAAAACCGTCATTTATCACGGTTTGGCACGCATACAGGTTAGAGTTAAACACAGAGGCATTATTTTGGGTGCCGTCGCCCATTACACAGCTGCGGTTCTCATGTCGAATGCCGTGCATCCTACACCGATGCTTCCGCAATGACCGATAAGAAAGAGATAAATATGTCGCTACCAACCACAATGCGCGCCGTACAATACGACAAATTTGGTGGGTCTGATCTGCTCACGATCAACGAGGTTCCCGTGCCATCTCCCCGCCCCGGCCAGGTGTTGGTACGCGTGCAGGCCTTCAGTGTGAATCGCATTGACGTGATCGTGCGCGAAGGCGAAATGCGGCTTTTTACGGGCAAACGCTTCCCCAAAGGTACCGGTGTGGATGCGCTCGGCGAGGTTGTCAGCGTGGGCACCGGCGTTATGGACTACAAAGTTGGCGATATTGTGTGGGGGTTCAACGGCTCCATTTCGATGGCGCCCACCGGTACGGCGGCCGAATACGTGCTATTCCGTGAGAACCGGATTCACCATGCGCCGCGCATCCAGAACCAGATTGATGCGGCGGCACTGCCGCTCGTGAGCCTTGCCGCCCTGCAGGTGCTCCGCAAGAACCTGAAACTCCAGGCCGGTCAGCGTCTGCTGGTAGTGGGTGCCAGCGGTGGTGTAGGGCATGCCGCACTGCAGATCGGGCAGATTTTGGGGGCTCAGGTGGCGACCGTTTCTGCCGAAGAAAATATAGCTCTGTGCCGCGAGCTAGGTTCGATTGAGGCATACGACCATGAGGCTCTGCCAGACCCCGAAAAGGTTGAGAAATTCGATGCGATCCTGGACTGCGGAGGCGTTGTGACCGCGTTTTACCGCAACTACTTGAAGCCGGGCGGGCGCATGATGACGGTCTCACCTGACGGTCTTCCGGCGGTGCTGACCTCGCTGTTCACGAACCGTCGCGTGGGTTTCCTGCTGGCGACCAAGGCATCGTCCGAGGCCATGAAGTGGATTACCAATGCCGTTGAGCGCGGTCAGCTGCGCCCAGTCATTGAGAAGAAATACTCGCTTGAGGAGCTTGGCGCCGCGCAAGATCGTGTAGCCGAGAAACATACACGCGGCAAACTCGTAGTGGTTATGTAACTCTTGAGTTATTCATACGGGCGAGGTTTTGGCGTATGGCTACAAAGAGGTGGCTATGCGCTCAAAGCCTCGCCTTTATGCGTGCCCGTGACGATGCGGCACGCATGTTTGCGACGCTGGGAGTAGGCTAAAGGTATGAGAATTGGTATGCGTAAACCCAGTGTGAAACGAATGATTAAGGCCCGCACCACCGGCCGGGCAAAACGCGCCGTAAAAAGAGCTGTGATTCCTGGTTATGGCAGGCGCGGTATGGGGTTTGTGAAAAACCCGAAGCGAGCCGTAAAAGGGGCTATCTACCGCCGCACGACCTTCAGCGTGTGGGATTTGTTTAGGTAATGGAAGAGTTCTTCTCTTGCGGTAACGCTCAATCCGGGAGCATTTTCTTCATTCGGGAGCAGTTAAAGTGCTCCCGAATGAAGAAAATGCTCCCGATTTGTCATGTTGTGGTTGTAACGCCGGAATAAGAGCCTGAATATGCACCAGTATGTGCCTCACACGGTTCTTCTTTACATGTCTAGAGCCGCCCCTCGCCCATGTAGCACTCACTCCTCAATCTTGCACCGCCGCATAAAAACCTTTGGAAAAGACCCTAAAAATAAAGGTTCTCGCGCGGTATACTAAGGATAAGCTAACCTCCTCGTCAAAGCTGAAAGGGGCCTTTTCCTATGCTGAAAATCGAAGATGCCATCAGCGAGACCTTACTTATCCCCCTGTACATGAAGCACCTCGCCTCGCAACAGCCCGACCCAATCATCAAAGACGAGGCAGCGGGGCGCATCGTTTCGCAGTTAGACTACAATTTCTCTAAATTTGATAACGTCATTCACACCGTTGTCGGCACCGCGATTCGCTCAGATTACTTTGACCGGCTCGCGGCCGATTTTATTAAGCGCCAACCTAACCCGGTGATCGTTAATGTTGGATGCGGTCTAGACAGCCGCCGGGAACGCATCGGCGAAATCGCGCAGAACGTGCCGTTTTACAGCCTAGATTTACCCGATGTGATGACTTTGCGTATAAAGTTGCTGCCCCCGCAAGGCAGTGAAGTTTTCCTGGGAACCTCAGCCTTCGACGCGGGTTGGATGGACGAGCTGAACGATCTGCAGCCGAATGCCCAATTTCTGTTCGTGATTGAAGGCATGATGATGTACTTTGACCGTTACACGGTACGCGCTTTGTTCCGCGATCTTGCGCAGCGTTTTCACGGCAGTGAGATCGCGTTCGACGTCATAAACTCGTGGATGGTTTCGCATTCTGATCAGCACGAAGCACTTAAGCACTCCCGCGCGCGATTCGTTTTTGGATGCGACGACGATCATGAACCCGAGCGTTGGGCTCATAACCTTCGCTTGGTGAGCGCTAAACGGCTGATGACAGACTTTCCGGCGTGGAAGAAGAGCGGGGCACTGTCTGCCATGATAGCGCGGCGTTTACCATTCCTGAAGGAATCCTTCCGTATGCTCCACTACCGGATAGACTAACCCTGCGTATTTCAAGCGTTATCAGATTATTCTTCCTGCACAAGCAGGATCCGGCGATTTACCCGCCGGGGCACTATTTCAAGCGCAGCAGGAAATAAACCGCATTCCGAAAATGGGTGAGGTAACAAGCCAGAACCCGTTGCCTTTTAGCGCGTCTTACCCCAGCTGCTCTTTTCTGCTCCTGGGGTTATAGCTTCGCAGGCTCCGCATAGTGTACAGTCCGGGTTGGAACCGCATACACGTATATTTTACCCATCAAGTAATTTGTACTGTACAATTGAGGGTTCATATGCGATAACCACACATTATCGCTCGTGTGCAAAGTCTATGGAACTCTGCGCAGTATATGACTCATCCAAACCGCAAGGAGGTATCTATGGGTCAGCTTATTGGGATGATTATTGCGGGTGCTATTATTGGCGCCCTTGCCCGCCTGTTCATGAAGGGTCAGCAGAATATTTCTATTCTTTGGACCATCATCTTGGGTGCTGTCGGCGCATTTGTCGGAGGCTGGGTAGCTGGTCTGCTTGGCGTTGCTGAAACCGCCGGTATCGACTGGATCCGCTGGATTCTTTCGATTATCGCCGCGATGGTCGCTATCTCCATCTACTTGAGCGTCACACACAAGAAGTAGCTTCTTCCACATTCTGCAAAAGCGGATCCTCGAACATTCTGTTTCGAGGATCCGCTTTTTATTGTGCGTTACGGGTGCTTTTTGTTAGAAACCGCCCTTATATGCACTCATATATCTTGGTGCCGTGGAGCTGCTTGGGCTTGAGGTTCGGAACCTCCTAATGTAGCAAGCAGGCGTCCGTTTTCAACACGTACCAGAGTTTCCAAGGCAGCACGCACTAGAGAAGAATGTTCTTCAATACCGGTGAGCATAGCCGCTTTAGCAACAATCTCTTCATCCAAAGTCACAGTTGTACGCATAATACCCTCCGCATCAGTAAACAGCATACCCTTGATGTAGATAATGATGCTGCTTTATTTTGCATATCTACCTCGTTGGCACCACAGCCTCAAAAACCATAATCGGTTGAGTGCCATCAAAAGGGGTGCGGCACCAGTCACCCCATACGGCGTGTATTTCAAATCCTGCATTCTGCAGCTGGTAGCCTAATGTCTTTTTATCTCGAAAAGTTAGGATACTTTCTTGGACCGCAGTCTCTCCAGAGTCCATGAAGTGATAGTTAGTGCGGTACAGAACCTGCCCATTATTATCAGGTGCAACCGCTTCTGACCATTCAGATATCAGTCCGTGCCGTGTGGAGCGAGTCGTAGTAGACGTAGTCCAATTTTCCCAGGCTCGACATGCTGGATTACGGCTCTCGAACGCGAGCATTCCACCTGAGTGCATTATACGATGTAGGTCATTCAAGGTCTTTTCCCACTGTGGGCTAGGGATGTGTTGCGCCACATTACCACTCATCACTACCAAATCGAAGCCATGGTCGGGAACATTTCGGCTATCCCCCAGAATCCACCGGATTTTGGAAGCGCCAGGGCGACTGCGTGCGTACTCTAACATTGATGCTGACGGGTCTACACCGATAACAGCACGCCCTGATTGAGCTAAAGTTACGGTAAGTATGCCGGTACCGCATCCTAGGTCAAGGATTCTTTGGGCATTAAACCGATGAGCTAGAGAACGGTAATAATCATGGTCCGCCCCATCGGGGTTGTCTTCATCATAGAAATCAACTATACGAGGGTCATAATCTTTTGCACTCATGGTTTTATATCGACTTGACGCAGCATGTAAGGTACTAGAGCCATATGAAAAGGCCAGATACATGTCAAGTACACCTTCCCCACAGCCGATTGAGGCTGGGCGTGTGTTTCAATCCCGCCACGCGCAGACCTGCTGCCCTCCTCAGCAGCGGCAACCACGAATTTTGAGGAGAACTCTATATGCTTATCCTTATGGCCACCAATGACATGCTCATCAGTGACCTCAGTAAAAGTAAAGGGGCCCGCTGATGAACCAACCGTAACTTCCAATTGTTTGGATTTCGATGAGGGCTGTACTGTAAACCCTATTTTCTGTACAACACGGTTACGAACCCGCATTATCGTACGAACCCACGGAGGGGTTGCAGATAAAAAACGGTAGGTAAATTCCTGTGCATCCCAACTAGTGGGTATCTGCACATAGTGACCATCAGAAAAATTCATATTGTTAAATCGCATGTTCAAGGCTCCTGGTACGCTCAGCAAAACTGCCTAACACAGGATAAATCGCGTTCCATATCCTGGCAGAGTGCAGAATACAGATCAGGGTGCGTTTTCAGCATGACTGCTCGTGGCGGTGCATCTTGAACCTATTTACGTGAGGCCTTATGTTCCTTGCCCATATAGATACCGCCCTGTGCCAGCTCGGTGAGCATTTGTTCGAGGCGCTCGATACGCATCGCCGGTGTCTTGGCGCGGTTGATCCAACCAATATAGTCGTTGCGCTGATACGCTGGTCGAGCCTTATAGTCGGTGCGTAACCCCGCGTTTTTCAGGGCCGCCGCAATATCTTTCGGCATAGTGTGTTGCTCGCGCATAAAGCCTCCTGAGGTGGGTGTTTATCGTGTACCTGTACTCCACGCTACCTGTAGCACGGTGGCAGGTTCAAGATTTCAGGTAAGCGCGAACTATACCGGGCAGTATTTTCCGCGGGTCACGATGCTCCTGAGGGTAGCTCTTGATAGCCTTCACCTCATAGACGCAGAGAGGCGCGCATCCTGCGATGGTTGAGGATGCGCGCCTAACCGTTTCTTTCAAAGGGGTATCAGCGCTTTGCCGGCTGAACTGCTCCCTTAGGGGTTACCGCATTCGAACCATTGGGCATCACGGGGGTTTCAGGCGTTCCACTTGGGGTCTCACGAGACGCTTCACCGTTCATCCTGACCTCGTAGGTACCGTTAGGTTGCACCTGTGAGTTCTTATTGGAGCCATTGGGCAGACCATTTTCATTTGTAATCCAGGACCCATCGGCACCCACCCAATCGGTGTTTCCGGTGGCTGGATTGCTCCGGTCCCATGACCCATCGGGATACACCCTCACGATCTCACCGTCGGGTTCGGTTGCAGTCCAGGATCCGTCTTCAGCAACCTGCACATACCCTTCAGAACCGGGATTTTGGTTCGCTGTCTTTCCGGGGGCGCCCTGTTGTTGGGCTCCGCCGCCAGCGACGCCGCCGTTAGTTCCCGCACCCTGGTCTGCCTGGGTGCCGCCTCCATTAGCGCCGGTACCGCCGTCACCTTGCACTGCACCATTACCGGAATTCTGTTCCGCACCTGCGCCGCCGTTAGCGCCTGAACCGGAATTTCCAGATGTTCCACCGCCGTTATTCACAGCGTTGGAGCTTCCTGTGGAACTAGAAGCACGAGATGAACTTGATGAAGAAGAAGCCGAGGACGAACTTGAAGAATCATTCGCACTATTTGAGCCGCATGCGCTCAAAGCCAAGATGCCAGCAACAGCCAGAGATACGCATGCGGTAGCCTTCTTGGTAGTCATAATTCGCATCCTTTCTCCTGATAAATATCAACTGGTGTTTTAACCGTCGCATAGCTCACATGTATTGTCAGGAATTTTCCAGATTTTGCAAATATTTTTACCACGAAATATAGTTACACCTGTGTATTACACATTAAAGAAATTGAATTACCTTATATAACTAAACTAAATTTTATTTATGAACGAATCAACTAACGATTATTAATATTTTGAAAAATCATAAATTTATACTGTCTCACATATTTCCAAGACGGTGGCTTCCACCGGTATAGAATTTTTTGACGTTCACCCCAACCCGTAACCCCGACGACGTTAGCCCCCAAATTTCAGCGGGTGTGTACGCTGTGCACACAATAGGGTGCGCATCCTCAGGTATTGAGGATGCGCACCCGTTTCGCGCAAATCACTTCGCGAAAGTATCTCTGCTAGTTATTACATGCCCGGCTTAGTGGGCTGTACCGGATTTACTGCCGGGACCGCCTTCGGGTCGGGGAGTTTTCCAGGAGACACCGGGACAGCATTGCTGGGTATCTCGGGGGAAAGCTGACCGTCATAGGTAACCCGGTAGGTTCCGTCAGCCTCTACCCGGGCTACCGTGTGCCCGTCGGCATAGTTCTTAGTCCAAGAACCATCCGCCGCAACGGTACTGGTACCGTCTTCCCCAACGCTCGTCCAGCCACCGTCGCCGTCGACATGATACCGAGAACCCGTGGTATCAACGTAATCCCAGGAAGCTTCGCGGTGGATTACGTATTCGCCAGGGGTCAATGCGTTGGGGTTTTTCGTGACATTATGTTCATCATTCGCAGCATTCGCTCCCCCAGGATCGGCCTGTTGCTGCTGGGCACCGCCTTGGGCTTCAGCACCCTGGTTCGCTTGTGCTCCGCCGTTGGTATCGGCGCCGGTTACGCTGCCACTCTGTGCGCCAGTGCCGGAGTTTTGATCCGCCCCAGTGCCGTCTTCAGCACCAGAATTTGCTGCGCCGCCGTTAGCGCCTGAACCGGAGTTTGCGGAGTTTCCACCACCGTTGCTCACCGTGCCAGCTCCACCGGCGCTAGCTGTCTTGGAGGCTGTTGTTGATGATGAAGACGATGGGGAAGAATTCGAAGCATCATTAGAGCTATTTGAACCACAGGCGCTCAAAGCCATAATGCCAGCAACAGCCAGGGATACATATACAGGTACCTTCGTGGTAGTCATAATTCGCATCCTTTCTCCTGATAAATATCAGCTGGTGTTTTAACCGTCGCATAAGCCCGTGTGTATTGTCAGAAATTTTCCAGATTTTGCAAATATTTTTTATAACAGGGTGTAAATAAGTGGATATATTACATAATAAAGAATAGATATGTATTATAAAACTAAAATAACTCTTTCTCTAAACTTCTTACAATAAGAAATATTGAATATTTTATCTATGAAATATATGTGCTTGAGTTAGGTCTATCTAGGTATTACCCCGGCTTCGCATCGCAGGAATTGGCGTAAGCCCTGGGGGTTGAGAGTTACTACCCGCACAGGAAGGTGCTTGCACAAACTAAGACATGTAACATGTAGGGGATATTCGTTTACTCTGGAAGGAACCGAGCATGAAGCTTTCTGCCCGTAACCAGCTCGCTGGCACCATTGTTGAGATTACCGAAGGCGCTACCAACGGCATTGTGAAGATTGAGATCGCTCCCGGTCTGATTGTTTCTTCCTCGATTACCAACGCCGCTATTGAGGAGCTTGGGCTGCAGGTTGGTAAGCCCGCTACCGCCATTATCAAGGCATCCAACGTCATGGTTGGTGTTGAGGACTAATCCTCTCCCCTGTGCGCTCGAGTGCTTCCGGCACCGGGCAACACTAAATAAGCTAAGGCTCGATCCCGGTACGGTTCGCGATAACCGTACCGGGATCGAGCACGTTAAAACTAGTTACAGAGGCTCCGAGCCTTTAGCCTTCAGAGAGTCGAGCCGATCGAGTTCATCACACACAGAAGAAGCAACAAGATTACCTGATGAGGAGTTGTTATGCCCCGTCACCAGTCCATTAGTCGCTGCCGCTGTGCCCCTATAAGGTTTTGTGCGAATATAGTCTGCCCCGCGTTCTTTGGCTAGTTCTTCAGCATTGTAGGGTACCTTCTGAGACACTAAAGCGAGTTTCTCTTCCTTCCAGGAGGGACCGGTCAGTATTTTGCCGTTCACCAGATAGCTTCCATCACTCAGGCGTACATTGAGGATTCCGCAGTACCCGTGCCCCACGGATGCGACGATCGCGCCCCGCTCGTATACACTGGCGATGAGGTTGTGCAGCTCGGAGTTATGCGTGAAGTCGAACATGGTGCCATGCCCACCAGCCAGGCATATAGCATCGTACGTGTTCGGGTCTACGGACCGGATGGGAAGGGTGTTTTTCAAGAGCGCCATGCGTGCCTGGTTATTCAGCCAGGATTTTGCACTCTCATTGCGGAATGGGAACTTCAGAGAGCGGGGATCTAAAGGGACGTCTCCCCCACGTGGACTGGCGATGTCCTGCTCGCAGCCCTCCCGTTCAAACCTATCCCAAGCGGTCGTCAGCCCAGAAAGCCACAGCCCCGTCGGGTCACCATTATCGTACTGCCCCACATTCGTCACGATGTGCAAGATTCTTTTACCCATAAGCCTATATTAGCTGGGGCGTGCCTACACATGGGTGTGGTGTCATATCAGGGCTTTCACCAGAAACTTATCAACTATTAGCAATTCAGACTCGGGTACCTTACACTAATAGACACATTTCAGGCTGAGCCAGCACGGGTGAAGCTATCAAGTTACTGCTTCTAATACAGTGATATATCTACGACTTAATTCGAAGGGTATGAGGCTTCGGTAAGACTGTCTGTTCGAGACCTAATTCGCTTCGTAAGCTGTTCCTCAGAGTCTCGATGACGGGATCGAGCGAACCGCTATTACCCTCGTTCATCTCTTTCATGAAATCTTGAGCAGCTTCTATCTCCTTGTGGCCTCCCAAAAGGATAATATCGGATAGAGCTGATTCCAGATCATCACGATACTCTTGAGATAAATTACGCCCACGATTAGATGAATTTATAAGGCGTCGATAAGCACTCAGAAGAAAATCTATTCGCTGATTGCGTCTAGCATTATCAACTTCACGTTTTACGGTCAGCCGATGCGCTACAAAACCACCAATAACAGCACCTAATATAGCTGATAATAAAGAAAAAATTGAAACCAATATTTCCATTTTTCAGCCTCTCTATTAATATATTCTAGCTCTCTTTTGCAGGGGCAACTATAATTTTATGAGCCCTTCGAGCTATTCCTCCAATCTGAGGGTTTTCATCGAAGATATTAATTTGTTGTTCAACAGAAACCCCTAACTCCTGCAGTATAATAAAGATAACTACTATTGTAGCAATATCCACTATAGTAATTAACTCTTCGTCAGAGTGACCTGTTCTTCCTTCATGAGCCAGATTGTTACGGGCTTTTACCGTAAACTTTGCCCACTTTTTTACATCTGGCATAAGTTTTGAAATTACAGCTGGATCCAGGTAATTAACTAGATCATAAAGTCTCTCTCGAAGTGTTTGATCGTTACGAATAGCACTTTTGAACTTATCGCGGTGTTTTTCTGGCACTTGCTCAAGCATCGCACTACGCATAGCTTTGAATTCACCCACCGGAAAAGGCTTGTTGCCAATTCCAAGACATCGATGAATTACTTCAACTGCTCCCACGGATGTCAGAAGATTACTTTCAATATACTGAGTTGGAGTATACCGAAGGCTCATAATCATATTAATGGCTGTTCGTAATCGGCTATGTACTTCATACCAGCGAGGTACAATTTCTGAAAATGGTATTGTGTCACATGTAAAAAGAGTTCGATGGGTCTCAACAGCTTGTGCATCAGCTACCCCTAGCGCAGGAGGTTTGTAGAGCATTTGGGCACGTCGTCGTGGAAGTTCACGACCATCAGGCAATCTCGATTCAGTCCCATCTATCTCCAATTGAACCCAGATAGTGCCAACGGCACGATGCATAGCTAAAGAAATAAGATTTTGAATAGTCACCATTTCTTCCAACGTATCAGTCAAAGATAATGGAGTTTTAGATTTTATCTGCACTCTTACTGACTCAGATATTTTAGCAATCGTTTTACCTTTTTGATGATCAATATAGGGAAGTGTATTTCCTGATACTAAGCAAATCTCTTTGTTCTCGACCGTGACTGATTGTTCACTGCAAGGAGTTACTTGAATACACCCACGCCCATCAAGCTCTTCGCTATCTGAAAACCCAAATTCGCACTCAATTCCTGATACCGCTGCCCAGACTCCAAGATCTTCGAATGACACTTCAACAGAAGAAAAAACTGAGGTGTTTTCATTCTCAATATGAATCCCAATAAGAGCTATAGAGGCCACAATAGTCTGCTTACCAGGACTATCTGGTTTAGCAAAGTAACGTTTAGTAAGACTAGGATAACATCCCAATAAAGTTATTTTCTGATACTCAGACACACCATGGATAGCATTCCACACACGACTCTCTTCACCAAACCACTTTATTTGTGTGCCATCTACGGAAGGTTCCCTTGTAATAACCCGTTCTTCAAATCCTCCAATTAGAGATAAGATTAAACCACCTTTAGCATCATAATGAAGTACACCTGGCACCTTTTCATCAGGACTCTCTGGAAGCCACCATATTCCTGCCCACTCTGCAGGTTGATCTAAATTATGTGGATTATTCATAGTCCTTTGACCAACCTCTACACGTTAAACCTAAACTCAACCACATCACCGTCTGCCATGATGTAGTCTTTGCCTTCCATGCGGACTTTGCCGCGGGCTTTTGCTTCGTTCATGGAGCCTGCCGCATCCAGGTCATCGAAGGAAACAACCTCAGCCTTGATGAAGCCACGCTCGAAATCGGAGTGGATTACGCCCGCCGCCTGCGGTGCCGTGTCTCCCTTATAAATCGTCCAGGCGCGCGATTCCTTTGGGCCAGCCGTCAGGTAGGTCTGCAGACCCAGGGTTGAGAAGCCTACACGAGCCAGCTTATCTAGGCCCGATTCGTCCTGACCGCTCATTTCCAGCATTTCGCGGGCCTCCTCCTCGGAAAGCTCCACCATGTCAGCCTCAAGTTTCGCGTCCAAGAAAACAGCCTCCGCCGGGGCCACCAGCTCACGCAGTTCTGCCTGCTTCTCCTCAGAGGCAAGCACGCCCTCATCCGCGTTAAACACGTAGATGAAAGGCTTAGCGGTCAGCAGGTTCAGCTCCTTCAAATGCGCCATCTCAAGCTTCTCGGCAGCCGCACGCGAGAAAATCGTGTTCCCGTCCTCAAGAATCTGCTGCGCCTGCTTGTAGGTTGCCAGCTGGGCGGCATCGCCCTTCTTAATCTTCACAGCCTTCTCCAGACGCGGAATAGCGTTCTCCAAAGTCTGCAGGTCAGCCAGAATCAGCTCAGTATTGATGGTCTCCATATCGGAGGCGGGGTCAACCTTGCCGTCCACGTGAATGACGTCCGGGTCATCAAACGCACGCACCACCTGGGCGATAGCGTGCGCCTCACGAATGTTCGCGAGGAACTTGTTACCCAGGCCCTCACCCTCAGAAGCGCCCTTCACAATACCCGCAATATCAACGAACGAAACAGTCGCAGGCAGAATACGCTCCGAACCAAAAATCTCAGCCAGACGGTTCAGACGCGCATCCGGCAGGTTCACCACGCCCACGTTCGGGTCAATGGTTGCGAACGGGTAGTTAGCCGCCAGCACAGTGTTGCCGGTCAGAGCGTTGAACAGGGTGGACTTGCCCACGTTAGGCAGGCCAACAATGCCGATAGTTAGAGCCACAAGTTTTCCTTCGAATCATGTACCCCGCCACACACTCAGGATGCGCCGCGCAGGTGGTGCGGCGGGTGCGGGCGGGCACAGGGCGAAAATGGTGCCCGCATCCAAGCGCGGCACCGTCGGTCTCAGGAAGAAACGGGTGCGGGGCGCCTGCGGGCATAGACACTACCATTCTACCGTGTTCGCGCAGGAGCCGCCCGGGTTGATGAGAGCAAGGCGCTAGAGCCAGCCGTTCTCCGTGGCGATACGCACCGCATCCTGACGAGTCGACGCACCCGTCTTCGCCATCGCCGCCGACAAATAATTACGCACCGTACCCGCCGACAAAAACAACGCCGACGCAATCTGCTGAGCCGTACCACCCGACGCCGCCTCACGCAGCACCTGCGCCTCACGCTCCGTCAACGGAGAAGCACCCGTCACCAAAGAATCCGCCGCCAACGACGGATCCACCACACGCAACCCCGCATGTACACGACGAATCGCCTCCGCCAACTGGCGAGCACCCGTATCCTTCACCACGAAACCACTCGCGCCAGCCTCCAGGGCGCGGCGCACATAGCCTGGGCGGCCAAACGTCGTCACAATCAGCGTGCGCACCGGCTCACCCGACTCACTCACCGCACCCGCATCACGCAGCGCCGCAGCCGCCTCAATACCATCAGCCAGCAAAGTACCGGGCATCTGCACATCCAACAGCACCACGTCCGGCTTCAATAGGGCGACAGCACCCAACACCTCATCACCGCTACCGACCTGACCCACAATCTGCAGGTCAACCTCCAAGCCCAGCAGAGCGGCAAGAGCCTCACGGATGAGCTGCTGATCGTCAGCGAGCAGAACACGAATCATGGGAGCCTCCCAGGGGGCGAAGACGGGGTGATAACGGCGGGCGGAACAACCGCGTGAGGTTGTCTACCACCACCATACAGGGGCGGGTAGCTCCCCCGTCCAGGGCGCGGCGCCAAGTTCCACAATCTACAGCACCTATTTACAGCAGTGAGGTGTCACCGTCCATGCTCACACGGATGCGCGTACCCACCCCACCGCCAGGGTTCTCCGCCAGCCACTGCTCGGGCGCCGCCTCAATCACCACGCTACCGCCGGACGCCGCCACACGCTGAGCCATACCCGTCAGGCCGTTACCGCGCGCATCACCCACACCCACGCCGTTATCGAGGATGTCCAGGCCGGTTGCGCTCAAACGCACCCGCGCCGCATTCGCACCCGAGTGGCGCACCATGTTCGTGACCGCCTCACGCAGAACCCAGGAGAACAGCTTCGCGTTCACACCAGCCACCGCGAGCGCGTTCTGAGCCTCCGGCAGTTCGGCGCGAATACCGGCGGTCTGCAGGGCGCGGCCCGCACCCTCAATCTCACCCGAGAAGTCGGGCACTCGCAGGCGCGTCACGGTCGAGCGGACCTCCGCCAGGGATGCGCGGGACAGCTGCGCGATTGCCTCCATCTCGGCGCCGGCGCGGGCGGGGTCAATCTCCAGCAGGCGCTGCGCCAGCTCCGCTTTGAGGGTGATGACGGTCAGGGAGTGACCCAGCACGTCGTGCACGTCGCGGGCGATCTCTTCACGTTCCTCGGAGAGCGCCAGGGATGCACGCGCTACGTCCGCACGTTCGCCGAGCTCAATCAGGTAGGAGAAGCCCAGCATGCCCACCATCGGCGCACCGATAAAGAGGGCGATACCGCCGCGCGCGGTGACGTCAAAGCTGGTACCCACCATAAAAATTAGCCAGCAGACCAGGGCAATCGTCGCTGCCACACCGAAGCGCAGGCGGTACGGGGCGATTGTGCCAAAAATCCAGAACGCCACAAAGTACATGCTGAACGACAAGAACACCGTATACGCCGATTCCAGCCGCAGCGCCGTCAGGCCAGCCACAGGCAGAGCCATCAGTATCGTCCAGATGACGCTTCGACGCACCGTGGAGGCGACCGGCACCAGCCACGGCACCGCGTACGCCGAGCAGTTCACCACCGCAAACAGCACCACCAGCGCCACACCGGTCCAGCGCACCGGCGCCAGCTCCGGGGTGGTGAGGAAGCTGTCCAGCGGCATGAGCAGAAACACCAGCCACGGGGCGCTAAAGCCCAGCGCCAGCCAGTTCACGTTGCCGCTGCGTTCCCGGTGGAGGAAGCGGAAGCGGTGCTTGCCCAGGGTACGCTTCGCGGCGGAGGGTGCCGCCTCGTTCTCGGCGCTAGCCTGGTCAGTATTTTGCGGGTGCGTGTGGGTTTCGGTCATGGTTCTAGCCTAACGTGCGGGTGCCAAGGGTGCGGGTGCCGCGGGTGCAGATACCACCGGCGCGGCAGTGTTAGCAGATGCGGTGTGAGTGGATACGGCTTCCGCCGCAGCCTCGGGGTTCAAGGCTGCGGCGGGAAGAAGCGTTTAGCGGCGGGTTGCGCGGCGCATCAGCAGGGCAGAAACACCCAGGAAGATCGCCGCCCACACGACCAGGCTCACCACGGCGTACCAGAGCGGCTCGGTGACGAACCAGTCCTCACCGCCCGAAATAATGGTCCGACCTGAGCTGAAGGGGTAGCGGGCGATCTCAGCGGCACCGTACAGCGGGGTGAAGCGGGCGTACTTCAGCAGGTCGGTGCTCAGCGGGGAGAACACAGTACCGAAGAAGCTCATGATCACCAGCAGACCGTTCGCAATGGACACGGCGTTCTCGTTACGAATCAGCAGGCCCATCATGATGCCGTAGAAGGCGAACACCAGACCGCACAGCACCGTCAGCGCACCGGCGGCAAGCTGCTGGTTCACAGGGATCTCAACACCGGTAAACATGCCCACAATGTTCACCGCAATCACCGGCAGCGCAGAAATCACCAGGGCGGTCAGCGCCTTCGCACCCAGGTACTTGCCGGTGGTCAGCGGGGTCAGCGCCAGCTGGCGGTTCCAGCCGCTCGACAGCTCGGTGACGGTGCTGCCGCTAATCGCCACGGTGTTCTGCACGGCACCGTACAGCGCCATGCCAATCATGACGTACGCAGCTACGTTACCGTCACCCATCGGCTGGGAGGCGTACTCCTGCATCGCGCCGAAGAGCAGGAAGAAGACAATCGGCAGTGCCACGCCGAAGAAGAAACGGTCGGTCGAGAGGATAGAAGCGCGGATGTCATAGAGTGCGTAGCGGAGCATGATGTTTTCCTTGAGGTGTGTAGCGGCGGTGCGGTGTTGGGGCGGTACGGTATTTAGGCTTCGGATGCCTTGGAGGCGGCGGCCTGCTCGGTCAGCAGGGTGAAGGACTCATCCAGGGAGGGCTTGGTGACCTCCAGGTCGGTGATGCTGTAGTTGTTCAGCAGAGTGCGCAGTACCTGCTCAATCTCCAGCACGGAGATACGGTGGCGGTACCCGCCGGACTCTTCGGTCACCTCGACCGGCACATCCAGGTCGGTGATGGGTGCGGGTGCGAGGAAGCTGAGGTGGCGGTGGCCGGTCAGGGCACGAATCTCGTCGGAGGAGCCGTCAGCGATGATGGAGCCGGATTCCATGAGCACGATGCGCTGGGCGAAGTTCTGTGCTTCTTCCAGATAGTGCGTCGCAAAAAGAATGGTCGTTCCTCGTTCGGCGATGGCTTCCATACGCTCCCAGAAGGTGCGGCGCGCGTTCACGTCCATGCCGGCGGTCGGCTCGTCCAGAATCAGCAGTTCCGGCGAGTGCATGGTCGCCAGGGCGTAACGCAGACGCTGCTGCTGACCTCCCGAGCACTTGCCGACCTTACGCTTAGCGATATCGGTCAGGTCGGCGCCGGCGAGTACCTCATCCACGTCAATAGGCTTGGGGTACAGGGCGGCAATCATCTCGACCGTGGCGCGAATCGTCAGGTCCTTGAGCAGGCCACCAGTCTGCTGCACCGCACCGAGTAGACCGGCGCGTGCCGCTTCGGAGGCGTTGCGACCGAAGACGCTCAACTCGCCGCCACTGGGCTGAGTCAGACCAAGAATCATGTCGATGAGGGTGGTCTTACCTGCGCCGTTGGGGCCGAGCAGTGCGATGATTTCGCCGCGCTTGACGGTCAGGTCAATCGAGTCGACGGCGACCACGGTGCCTGCCGCACGGGTGGAGAAAACCTGGCGGAGGGAGCGGGCGGAAATAACGGTTTCTGCGGTGTTTTGCTTGCTATTCTGAAGTGCTGCGGTGTTCATGTTTCTATTACACCGCCGGTTTTCGCACCGGTGCGGTACAGAGTGTCATGACCTGCCCATGACAAATGTCATGAGTTGAGGATATGCGAGCGTCGCGGCCCGTTACGCGAAGCGGGGGCTCCGTCCTCAAGGCGCCTGTGCCAATCGTTGTTGGGGCGCCGCAGAGGGGGCATTCCCCCGCGTAGCGTGAACGTGAAGCTGCGCTAGCGTCCCTATCCGTGCATCCCGCACATCAGATACAAAGACCCCGTGTCTTCTCCCCACACGGGGAACCCGTATCCTTCACCACGAACCCACTCGCACCAGTTTCCAGGACGCGGCGCGGCAGTGTTAGCAGATGCGGTGTGAGCGGGTACGGCTTCCGCCGCAGCCTCGGGAGCCCCTGATACTACGGAACTCTTGAGACTGCGGCGGGAAGAAGCATTTAGCGGCGGGTTGCGCGGCGCATCAGCAGGGCAGAAACGCCCAGGAAGATAGCCGCCCACACAACCAGACTCACCACTTGAAGCTCATTAGTAAGAGTTTATTGAGGACATAGAAAAGGGTTTCGGTAAGTATCAGTCCTTTGTAGATGCAGGTGAGCAGTATGAAGACGGCTACATCGACACTCTGGCCCTCTATTTATTGGAAGGGAAGATAGAAAACTTCCGTTCTCATCTAGAGTATCTCAATATGATTGGAGATGATGCGGATAGTGTCATCAGATTAGATATGTCTGGAAAGGAAGTTGATAAACAAATGATGGACAAATTTAGTTTATAAAAACAAAAAAGCCTTGGAAGCCAAGGCTTTTTTGTTTTTATAAATTAATTAGAAGAACCCCCAGTAAGGCACGGAATATTGTTTAGTACGTGTAACCCAGAAAGAAATAAAATGACTAGCTATAGCTAGAGTAAAAATGGTTGCAATACTCAACACTGTTATAGCATTAGAAGCGAAAAGCAAAGAGAGAATCAAGGCAGCCAGATAGAGTGTCGCTTGGACACAGTAGTAACTTCTCGGATAGCGAAGATAGTTTTTGTTATAGGGCCCATTTGCTAGGACAGCAGCTTGGAAGAGGCCAATTCCGATATAAAAGAAGCTGATTGCAACGAGAAGATTAGCCTCGGGATTCAGGAGATAACCCATCGAAACTGTCATCAACATAAGCCCAATGAAAATAGGATAGTGACTATAAATTATAAATACTCCCTTTTGATTGGATCCTTCGTCAATAGCATGGTCAAATTCACCAAAATAAAACAAGAACAGAGAAAGCATGATAACGAAATTAAGAACCGAATATATAGAGAAATTCTCAACTGTAAAGAAGTTAACTAGCCCAATAACCATCTCTCCAAACGTAATGATGACAAGAAGGGAGACGCGCTCGATTAAATGGGGAAGATTTACCTGGAAATGCTCATCTTTAGTCATCAAGAAAATTGGCACAATAAATGTTAGCAGAATACTAGCAATAAAGATATAGACTCCAACGTAAATAGGGAAAAGAGCTGCCAGATAGACTCCTAAACTTTGTAGACCTGTTAACCATAGAAAACCTTTGATGCTTTCCCGATCAGTATTATCGGTTGATTCTCTAAAAAACTGAACCAAATATTGAAAAAATAAGGTAAGGGTTAATGTACCAACAGCCCAACAGGTATAATAGAACCATTGTTGCCAATTGTATCCAATCATATTGGATATAAAGAGCATAAGTCCCATGTTGGTAAACATGATTACCATATTAAATAACGAGTTTGTTCCATAGCGATTGGTATAAATGGTTTGAATCATCCAGGAATTGATGATAACCATGACAGAGATGAAGAAATCAAGTAAAGAATCCCAAGCCACAACACCGTCATGAAGAGGGTGAATTAAAGCAGTTGCTTTTGAAATTGCAAAAACAAACACTAGGTCATAAAATAGTTCTGAAAATTCTACACGTTTATGCTGAATAAGAGTTGTCACCTTAAGACCTTTCTATTCTAGAAATACAATTTATTATAACATAACATGGCATTGAAAGAGACGGAGATTCTTAAATAACTTCATGTGGCGCGAATCGTCAGGTCCTTAAGCAGGCCACCGGTCTGCTGCACCGCACCAAGTAGACCGGCGCGTACCGCCGTCCCAAACAGTGCTTCCCCACATATCAGATACAAAGACCCCGTGTCTTCTCCCCACACGGGGGAAGAGGACACGGGGTCATAAGCTAAAAAGTATTAGCGAGTGGGCTTAGCGCCGCGGCCACCGAGCTGGCGGCCCACGTTCTCATCGTTCTTCAGGGCGGAACGCAGTTCCTTCGGCAGGGAGAAGAGAATGTCTTCCTTCGCGGTCTCCACCTCTTCGATGGTGTTGTAGCCGTACTCGGCGAGCAGGGCCAGTACCTCCTGAACCAGAACCTCGGGCACGGACGCGCCGGAGGTCAGGCCCACGGTCGCCACACCCTCGAACCAGGACTCGTCCACCTGGTGTGCGAAGTCCACACGCTCGGCACGCTTAGCGCCGTATTCGAGTGCCACTTCCTTCAGGCGCACGGAGTTCGAGGAGTTTGCCGAACCAACCACGATGACCAGGTCAGCGCGCGGAGCAATCTCCTTGATGGCGCCCTGGCGGTTGGAGGTTGCGTAGCAGATGTCGTCCGAGGGCGGATCCTGCAGGGAGGGGAAACGCTCACGCAGACGCGCCACGGTTTCCAGGGTTTCGTCCACGGACAGGGTGGTCTGAGAAATCCAGACGACCTTCTCCGGGTTGCGGACGGTCACCTGATCCACCTCGTCGGGCGAGTTCACAATCTGGATGTGCTCGGGCGCCTCACCTGCGGTACCCTCGACCTCTTCGTGGCCGGTGTGGCCAATGAGCAGGATGTCGTAGTCCTGCTTTGCGAAGCGCACAGCCTCGCGGTGTACCTTGTTCACCAGCGGGCAGGTCGCGTCAATGGTGTTCAGCTGCCTCTCCCCCGCGGCAGATACAACCGCTGGAGAAACTCCATGCGCCGAAAATACGGTCACGGACCCTTCGGGCACTTCGTCCACTTCATCCACAAAAATAGCACCCTGCTGTTCGAGGGTTTCCACCACGTGACGGTTGTGCACAATCTGTTTGCGCACGTACACCGGGGCACCGTAGTGTTCGAGAGCCTTTTCAACGGCGATCACGGCACGATCAACGCCAGCGCAGTATCCGCGTGGAGTGGCCAGCAGCACCTTTTTGGCGCTCGTGACGGGGTTTGCAGCCTCAATATCGGCGCGGCTTCGGCGGGTGCGCGGCAGCGGCGGCAGACCGAGGGAAATGGTTTCAGTGGACATGACTACTATCCTACGTTGTTTGTTCCTCTAGTGTGTGCGTACTGTGGTGCCGCTCGCAGTGAGCGCAATGAGTTTGGCAAGAATACCGCCCAGAAGCGAGACCACGGCCGCCCATGCACTGTAACTTGCGAGCGAATTGAGATGACCTGTCAGCATGGGGCGCGCCGTATTGACTAGGCCGTCCAAGAAAACAGTTCCCACCGTGCTGTCGGTACTGAGCCCAAGTGTCTGCGGGGTTTGCTGCGCCATGACCGCACTCAGAATCCACAAGCCCGCCGCAAGAATCAAGAACGCACAGGTCAGAAGTACAAAGCGTCCGCGCGGAAGCAGAATCAGGGCGATCACTAGACCGATAATACTTGCTGCGATCAGTGCCCCGGACATACTTCCAACCCACTGCGCCCGCTGCACCGCATGTTGCACGGGGTTTCCGTCACGGTCAATAGATATCAGGTGTTTTCCCCAGGATGAAATATCGGGGTCGTATATGCCGATGCTGCCCACACGCGCATCAAGCTCGCGGTAGAAGGCGCTGATGTCGAGTGCGGCTGGGTCATCAGGATGCGCCAGGTTGTAGGTGTGCGTATCCGCCGCCACCTGCCGCCACATGGTGCGGTATTCGGAGGTTCCAGTGAGCCTCTGTGCATTCTCGCTGAGGCGTTTTTTCACCTCGTCGCGGCTTGTGCTCAGAATTTGTGTGAGAAAGTTGTTGCCGGATTCGGGGAAAACTCGTTTGACCGCATCAGAGTTCATAACATCGGTGACGGCGGCATCGGCAATTCGTTTTTGAAAGTCTTGGTCTTCCACCAGCTGGGTACTGAGCTGGTTGAACCCGGATTGGCTGATGAGGTTTTGATTGACCCAGCTGGCAACCGAACCCGTTAGGGCGCACAAAATACTTAAGGATGCGGCAAGAATCGCCAGAGCGTACCGCAGCTTTGAGACGCTGGTGGGTTCCAGCACGTGCCGCTGCGGTTTCTGATTCGCCAGGTTTGCCACGGGGGCACCCGTCGGTTCCGGGGTTTCGCTGTGCGGGCGCGGCACGTCAGAGGACTCGTTGAGCACTCGCGTCTGCTGGTTTATCCCGGGGGCAGATAAGAGCGTGGTGGTTTCATCCGCGCCCTCAAGATCATGCGGTTCGCTGGAGATAACCCGGTAGTCATCGCGCGGAGGTTCAGGCAATACGCGGGTGGTGTCTGGTGAGTCCTCTGGAACCTCAAGTTTGATTGTGCGCTTGGGTTCGTGGGGTTGGGGGTCGTCATGTGCGCCCATAGGTTACAGATTACCGGGTTCGGCAGAAAAGGTTGAATGAGTGTGCCCTCAGCAGAAACTGTGACGTGAAGAGTACGCGCATGACCGAAAGATGGGCAAAATCGCGGGCTGTGGGAGAGAATGGGGTTATGACTGATTTTTCGGCAGCGCACCATGAATACCCGCACTCGGCTCCCCCGATTGTGCCGCCTGCGGCTGAGCGACAGCTTCCTGCAAAGTCGCAGGAGACCACACCGCAGAATCCTTGGCCTCTGGCGCTTTTGGCTCAGAATATGAAGAACTATATCGATAAGGTTCCGCAGCTGTGGGTTGAGGCGCAGGTTGCTTCCCTCAACGGGCGCGGCGGGAACGTCTTTATCGAGCTGAAGGATCTGCAGGAAGATTTTTCGTTTACGCTCGCCCTGTTCGGTCAGGCGGGGCGCGGCCTGGGGTCAGATGTGAAGGTTGGCGCGCGGGTGGTGACCTTAGCGAAGCCCAGCCTGTGGAAGAACGGTCGGCTCTCGCTGATTGGGCGGCGTATCTATGCGGTGGGCACGGGTAACCTGCACGAACAGCTGCAAATACTGCGTGAAAAGCTGGCCGCTGAGGGGCTGTTTGCGGATGCTCGTAAGAAGCCGCTCCCGTTGCTGCCGCATCGTGTGGGGCTGATTACCGGGCGAGATTCCGATGCCGAAAAAGACGTGATTCGCAATGCTTCGCTGCGCTGGCCCGGAGTGCAGTTTGAGGTACGGAACGTGAAGGTCCAGGGCGAAGGCTCGGCGAGCGAGGTCATGGCGGCGCTGAGCGAGCTGGATGCGCATCCTGAGGTTGATGTGATTGTGATCGCCCGCGGCGGCGGTTCGTTTGAGGATCTACTGTCGTTCTCGGATGAGGCTCTGGTACGTGCCGTGGCGGCGGCGCAAACTCCGGTCGTTTCGGCAATTGGGCATGAGGCAGACAGCCCGATTCTGGATGCCGTTGCGGATGTTCGCGCCTCTACCCCCACCGATGCGGGTAAGCGTATTGTGCCTGATGTTGCCGAGGAGCTGGCGGTTATTCGTGAGGCGCGAGCGCGTGCCGACCGCGCGGTTTTGGGTTACCTGAACTATCAGGAGCAGTATATTCGGCAGCTGCATGAGCGCCCGGTGCTGACCCAGCCGGAAACGGATTTAGGGTGGCGCAGCGAGGATATTTTTCGGCTGCGGGAGCGAGCCGCCCGTTCGGTAGAGTACCGTGTGGCGCGCGAACGGGACGCGATTTCGCATACGATTGCTCGGGTGCGGGCACTCTCGCCCGTGGAAACGCTCAAGCGCGGGTACACGATTGTACAGCGCGCCGATGGTGAACTGGTACGCGATGCCACGACTCTATCGGCTCATGACAAGCTGACGATGCGCGCGGCGGTGGGCGGCGCCGAGGTCAGTGTGGTCAAAACATACGACTCAAATCTTGATTTATAACTCTCTGGTGGAAGGTACATCATTGTCTGAGAATATTAGTTTTCATACGGAAGAGCTGGGTGCTCCCGTCGAGACCCTAAGCTATGAGCAGGCGCGCTCCGAGCTTGAGAATGTGGTGCGGCAGCTGGAATCTGGCACCTCAAATTTGGAGTCTTCGATAGCCCTGTGGGAACGCGGTGAGGCGTTAGCTTCCCGGTGCGAGGCTTGGCTTGAGGGCGCCCGGGAACGCCTGCACGCGGTGCGTAACACTCAAGATACAACGGATGAAGAAGCTGAATCTGAGGGTTCCGAGTCCGAAGACTAAGGCGTAAAAAGCTCTTGATGTGCTACCAGACGTGAAAAAATCCGTTTGATAACACATCAAGAGCAGTAGGAGTGGGCGCGAACTAGCGCGAGAAAACCGCCTAGCAAACCCCGCTAATTCTTTTGTTTGTAATCCGCCATGAAGTTACCCAGCCGCTCAAGCGCGCTCTTGAGGGTCTGCACATCTGGCAGGAAAACCAGGCGGAAGTGGTCGGGCTTATGCCAGTTGAAGGCGCTGCCGTGGCTGAAGAGAATCTTCTGATCTTTGAGCAGGTCAAGCATGAACTGTTCGTCGCTCTTGATGTTGAACTTTTCGGTATCAATTTTGGGGAACAGGTAGAGCGCGCCATCGGCCTGTTCACAGGTAATGCCGTCGATTTCGTTGAGCATACGATACGCCAGGGTGCGCTGCTCGTAGAGACGCCCGCCGGGGGCAACGAGTTCGTCAATGGACTGGTAGCCGCCGAGCGCGGTCTGAATTGCATGCTGGGCGGGCACGTTAGAGCACAAGCGCATCGACGCAAGCAGGGTGATGCCCTCGATATAGTTTTTAGCATCGTCTTTCGGCCCGGTAATGGCGAGCCATCCGGCGCGGTAGCCGCATACGCGGTATGCTTTGGAAAGCCCCGAGAAGGTCATGCAGAGCACATCATCACCGGTGATGGTGGCCATGTTGATAGCCTCAGCGCCTTCGTAGGTGATCTTCTCGTAGATTTCGTCGGCAAAAACCACGAGCTCATGTTCACGCGCCACATCAGCAATCTGCTGCAGAATCTCGCGGGAGTACACAGCACCGGTGGGGTTGTTGGGGTTAATAATCACAATGCCCCTGGTGCGCTCGGTAATCTTTGACTTGATGTCTTCAATATCCGGGTACCAGTTGTTCTCTTCGTCGCACAGGTAATGCACGGGGTTGCCGCCTGCGAGCGTGGTGGAGGCGGTCCACAGCGGGTAGTCGGGCATCGGAACCAGAATTTCATCGCCCGGTTCGCATAGCGCCTGCAAGGTCATAGGAATCAGTTCCGAAACGCCGTTGCCCAGATATATGTCATTGGTATCAAGGTCGAGAATCCCGCGATTCTGGTAGTACTGCACAATGGCGGTGCGCGCAGAGTACAGCCCGTGAGAGTCGGAATAACCCTGTGTGACGGGCAGGTGGCGGATGATATCCATCATGATCGCATCCGGCGCTTCAAATCCGAAGGGGGCAGGGTTACCAATATTGAGTTTGAGGATGCGGTGGCCAAGCGCTTCCATGCGGTTGGCTTCTTCGAGAATAGGTCCGCGAATATCGTAGAGGACGTTGTTCAGCTTTGAGGACTGACGGTACTTCGTCATAGTTACATTACTTCCTTGGATGCTCTAATAAGAATTTCGCGGCCTCGTCGTCAGCGATGGGGTTGGTACCGCTCGTAAGACGAAGCAAGAACGATAGGTTTCCCGTATCTAATGTAGATGATACGCGGTTTATAGCTTCGCGTGCACTATCTGGCAGGTTACGACGCGCAATCGGAAGAAGTTGTTGGTTCAGCTGCGTAGTCTGTGGGTCTTCGAGAGTTGTGAAGCGGTTATCCTCAATCGCCGGGTCTGCGCTGTGCAAAAGGACCACCTGCGCGGTGTCTTTGCTGAGCATACTCACCCGTTCTGCCGAATTTTCGTTGAGAATAGGGTTTTCGACCGTGTATTTGTAGACGGTTTTGAGGCTTGCAACGCCGTAGTTGCTGCTGGTGTATCCGCTGGTGAGAGCAAAACTTAGGGTAGCTTTTACATCCGCAAGATTGGCGAGGCTGCGAAGTTTATGCTGCACTTCATTTTGGCGAGTGGTCACGAGAACATCGCGGTTTTGGGCATTAGCAACGTCTAGAAGTTCCAGGTGTTCGGGGAGCACACGGTTAATAGCGGCAACAGTATCGGTAATATTCAGTGCGCGCGCGTTAATGGCTCCGCTGGGGCTTGCGGTTGCGCCTTCGGAGGCGGACGCATCATGCGAAGGCGTGTTGGTGGGGGTAGGCGGTAGTGTGACCCCGGCGCTCGCCGCGGATGCGCTGGCACTGGCGGCTTGGCGTTCCGCCTGAATTTGTGCGGGGCTAAGTTTGCCGTCGTTCGTAAGATGCAGAAGCAAATCGCCGCTGTAGTCGATGACAAGGTCAAGCGTGTCTGGTTCGGGGGTGTTCGCTTCAGTCTGTTTGAGCGCATCCAGAAATTTGCTGCGGCTGTCTTCGTTGGTGACGACTTCAACGTTATATCCCACGTTGCGAAGCGCCTGAGCGTACAGGTATGCGACCGCCCGCATCTCGCGCAGGGCACCGATGCCCACGCGCAGGGTTCCATAGCTTGATGCTGAAGGATCCACTTTTGGTTTATCGTCCTCTGACGAGCAGGCGGCAAGAAGCGGAGCTAGGGCTAAGGCGCTTATCATGGTGCGGCGGGTAGGCGCGGGGCGGTTTGGGTAATGCACTAGATTTTCCTCGCGTTCTCGTCGGCAAGAAATTCTTGGTATTCGCGCGACCAGGCGGCGGCATTTTGAAAGCCCATCATGGATGCGACCTCGTCGATGAGGGTGCCGTAGCGCAGGGTATCAAGTTCGGCGATAGGCACCCAGCGGGCGCTGTCGGAAGAACCGTTCTCTTCGGCGCGCAGCTCGCCGGTGACCACGTGGGCGCGGTAGACGATGCGCAGGGCGCAGAACGGCAGCGTACTGTCGGAGAGCCCGTTACGTGCGGGAAAATGCCCGGCGTGCACTCCCAAAATATCTTCGATGGCAACGCTGTACCCGGTTTCTTCGAGGGTTTCTCGCAGGGCGGTTTCATCGGCCTGCTCGCCCGGTTCCATGCCTCCGCCGGGCAGCGACCAGAGCGGGCTTTGGGCGCGGTCCTCGGGCACCCAGCGGGTCATGAGCAGTTTGCCCTGCTCGATAATGACCGCGTAGGCTGCGGGACGGGTTTCCATTACCAATGCCATGATGTTAAGTTTACCGCTTTAGCGTTTCTTTCCGGCACGCCGCGCACGGGCGGCTTGAGCGTTGTGACGGGCATATTCTCGGAGATTTCCGCTCTTTTTGGCGTTCGATTTCTTCCGATCACGAGCCTCACGGCGGGCATTGGCGGCACGGTTTTTCGCTTTCGTCTTTGCTTTCTCATCAGCAATGCGCTTAGCGCGGCTCTGTTTCGTCTCACTTCCTCGCTCACTGGATGCGGTTCGCCCACGCACAATACCGATAAAGTCCTGGATCAGAGTTTCCTCCCTTTCGGGGCGCGGATGCGCCGCCGGCGCGCGCCTCCAGGTGAGGGTCACCGGGTAGGGTTCAAGGCCGCGCATCGGGCGATAGGTAAGGTCTTTGCGATGATAGAACCGCGCAACGGACATGGGGGCAATGTACAGGCCAATTCCTGCGGCAACGAGCTCAAGAGCCTCACGATCGCCGGTAAATTCGGGCAAGAACCTTGGGTTTTCGGCCCGCCATGTGCTGGAGGCTTCAGCCCAGGCGGGGTACTCGGCGGGGTCGTGAAGCAGAAATTCTTCGGCGAGGTCTTCAAAGCTCACCTCGTCAAGCACTGTGAGCACGTGGTCGCTGGGCATGATCAGCACGGGTATTTCCTCGTACAGCCTGATGCTGTGGTACTCGTCTGTGTCTCTGCTGCGCGGTTCGTGGTTGGGGCGCACAATCGCCATGTGTGCAAGCGGTTCTGCACTTTGGGAGGTGGAAAGATTTGTGGTGAGAGCCTGAATTCCCAGACTCTCCCTCACCGGAATTTCAGCTAGGGGCGCGCGGTCGCCGTAGCGCTCATGCCAGCGGGTGAACCATTTTCCGGGCATAACTCCCGGCACATAGGCAATGCGCAGCTCAGAGCGTTCAAGCACCTGGGCTGGTAGGGCCTGCGGAGTGTAGAGAAGAGTTGCGATATGGTGGGGAAGCTCGTCGGTTCTTGCTTCTTCCTCTGCCCGTGCGGTGGTGCTGTTTTCACTCATGCCACCACGCTAGCACAGCAAGCGGGATACGCGGGGTGTATCTGTGGAATATAGGTTAAAACGGGCTAAGACTGCCGCTTATCAGCAATATAGGTGCGGATCTTTGAGGCTGTCACGCTGATCAGAATAAGCGCGACAAAAATGAGCGGCACCATCCACGGCTCAAATCCGAAGGCTGCAAGGAGGGCAAACCCGATAGTGACGTAGATAATCGCCCATATCAGGGTGCCCAGAAGCATGCCGGGCAGCCAGCGGCGCATCGGCATTTTCGTGAACCCCGTGGTAATGATGACGGCGGTCTGCAGTCCGACCGTCAGAAAACAGAGCGGCACGGCGTAGGCTCCCCACCGGTTGATCATGGCGGTGGCTCGTGTGTAGAGCGGGGTCTGCATGGCGTTACGGATGCGCTCTAGGCGCGCGCTTCCCGTGGCGGCAAGGTAGCCCAGGGCGTAGACGATGCTGGTGCGCAAAATACCGATGCCCCACATGATGACGACGGCAAGTTCGAGAGGCAGAGCCGCAAACCATTCTTTCACCCCCTCATTCTCTCATGTTTTGGGTATGATACTCATCAGCTGAGGGTGTACATATGTTGCCCTGAGGTTCTACGTAGTGCACATGGTCCCGCGATCAAAAAAATTTTAAATTTTTTTCCGCACCCTATTATTTGAGGTCTATCCCCGTAAACACGGGGTTTTCGGTTAGGCAATCCTAAATATACTGACAGAGTGTCGCTATTTTTCCGGGATTTATGGTTGGCAGACACCTCGAAATTAGGTTATATTTTTATTACCAAATAGGATACGCCTTGTGGGAAGGCCTCCTAGATACGGTTTTGAAGACTTTTCTTCCTGTGTGTGATGCGAAGGAGGAGGTTCCAGATGGAACCTCCTCCTTTTCCTATGCGCGCATCCTTACTGAATTACTCGCTTCATTCTTTTCCCAAGGCACGTAAAAAGGCTCCCCAGATGTATGGGGAGCCTTTTTACTCTGGTGAAGAAATTAATCTAGAGATCCAGCGAACCGTTACTTCTGCTCTCCGTTATTCGGGCTGCCATCACTTCCATTGGGCTTCTTCTGATGCAAAGAGCTCAGCGGCTTCGGAAGCTGCGTAGGGGTCCATGTTTTCTGCGATACCCCGGTGAAAGATGCTCCTGTCCCGGGCATGTTCCCCCGCTTATAGGACGCGGATGCGTTCGAGGAGGAGCCCGAGCGCTCGCTGGGTTCGTCCACGACCGGAATAATATCGAGAGGCTCGAACTCAGAATCGTCGAGATCAAGCGGAACCGGAACATCGAATTGGCTCGTATTCGTAAACCCAGACCCGCCTCCTACCGGAACAGAACCGGTCGCCGGCCCCTGCTGGAAGCGTGTATTCTGCGCACCTGAGCCTGTGGTGGTTCCCATCGGACGCTGCGACCGCGGAGGTTCCTGGTTCATGGGGCGGATAGCTCCCTGCGGGGTGAACCCTGCAGGAGGAAGATTCTTCTCCTCCGCTACAGAGCGCGAAGGCGCAAATCCAGGCCCGGAATTCTGAGCGCTCGCATGCTGAGCCGTGGAGGTCTGATGCTTCTGGTTTTGTGGTGCAAAGCTGCGCTGACCGTATCCCTGCTGCTCGCCGAGACTCTGCTGTCCTAAGCCTGTCTGAGCCGCCTGCCGGTTCTGGCCTGCGTTTTGGTTTTGCTGCATACCCTGGTGTTGCCCCACACCCTGGCCCTGGTGTGCCCCGAAACCCTGAGCTGGCGCAGCATACGGATTTTGCGCGGTATTCTGCGGCTGTGCAAAGTATGGATTATGCGCTGCACCACGATACGGCGCGGAATGTGCAGAGTTGTCCGCACGATCCTGCATGCCGGAGCCAAACGCCGCATCCTGAGCAGAAGTATTACTCATACCAGAGGGCGCGGAATACCCCTGAGTCTGGTTTGTATTTGCAGGAGCCGATTCTAAGAATCCGTTCCTAGGCGCAGCACCTTCGCGTTGTGGAGCATCCACAGTATTTCCGGGTGCGGGAGTCACCGGGATTTGCCCGGTTGGAGTGGTCTGAACTTCCTGATCGAAAAGTTCACTCGTGCGTTCCAGCGGGCGCAGATGCGTTCCTGGGATGCGTGCCGGACGGCGCGGGGGCTGCCCCTGAGCAGATGAAGAGCCGACAAAACGGGTTTCGTGCCGCTGCGCTTCGGGCTGGGGTGCGGGTGCGCGGTGCAGGTTCTTCGGCTGCACAAAAACATCCTGTGCGGGAGCCTCCTCTGCCGATACTGAAAACGCGTGTGCGGAAGGAGCTTGCTCGTATGAAGCTTCGTGGCCTGCACCCTGGTCATCGTCGTACAGGACGGGTTCGGGAGCATGCTGCGGAGGGTACTTAGGGTGCAGCTGCGCCGGAAGCCTGCGGGCGTGCGAAGTACCAGAAAAGTGCTGCTGCGCGTCCTCAGCTGAGTACGATTCAGCATATTCGACGTATTCCTCGTGCACCGGCTCTTCGCTCAGTTCATGAGGCTCTGCTGCGAATTCATCGGCACCGATCTGTGGCGCATGGTCTGCGGGAACACCCTGTTCTGAAGACTCTTCCTCCAGCGTAGATTTGCGGTATGCACGCCCCGAATTCCAGCGCAGCGAACCCCACCTGCTGGACTTGGAAGAACGACTCGGTGAGGTTTCTTCTGGCTCCTCGGCGTCTAACTCGTGTGCCTCATCCTGCGCGAATTCCTCTTCGGTAGCCTCATCCTCGATGGGCAGCGCATTATGTCCGGAGGTTTCGGGATACACCGCACCAGGTTCTTCGTGCCCATCCTTGGGCTGCCCCAGGTAGTAGAGGGCACCGCCGATCCCCGCGAGCGCCACGAAGGAAACCGCGGGAGCGCTCCACGGCAGCCACCCCATGAGGGAGAGAATCAGCGAGAAAATCAGAATAAGTGCCACCAGCGCGCCGATACCGAGCAGGGTCAGGCGCAGGGTTCCTAGGCGATGCAGGCGTTCCGGCAACCAAGGTTTCTGTTCTAAAACGGGCACAGGGCTGGTAAAAGGTTCGACCGGCGAGGCTTCGCGCAGATCGGAGAGCGCGGCGCTCGTCTCTTCTTCACTGAGCGGGGGCACGTTTCCGCTCACGGCGTTGGATTTCTTGGGGTCAGAACCGGGCACTGCGGACTCCTCAGAAAAAAGAATGGAATGCGAGGTCAGAACATCATCAGTCATGGAATGCGGGTTTACAACCGTCTGTTCGGGGGTGTCTGCGGCGGATGCACGACGCATATTCCGCGGTATAAACCACAACAGCATGACGACCGCTAAAACTACGAGAACACCCGACGTGCTCAAAATCGTCATGTGTATCTATCCCTTCAAGCTAACATTTATAAAACCTAGGACTTTTCATCTTACCTAGTACAGGACAGTGTTCGCATTCATCTACGTATACCGTGCGAAAATATACCAAAGAAACCTGGAATATTCAGGGCTCTTCTAGAAAATATGCGCTCAGCACATTTCCCGTGCATGTATAAATACTGTCGAACACAGTCGAACATTATGTAAATGAATCAGGGGCGACAGCAGGTCATAAAACCGAACTATCGCCCCTGATAGGACTAGAGATTATGCAAAGAGTGATTAGCAGTTCTTATCGGCAAATTCTTTCAGCCATTCACGAAGTTCAGGGCCGAGATCTTCGCGTTCGGAAGCAAGAATAACGTTTGCCTTCAGATACGAGAGCTTATCCCCCGTATCGAAGCGGCGCCCTTTGAAGACCACACCGTATACGCCCTCACCTTCGCCGGTGCCGACTGCCAAAGTCTGCAGTGCATCGGTCAGCTGAATTTCGTTGCCGCGACCCGGAGCCGTGTTTTCCAGCACCTCGAATACCTTCGAGCTGAGCACGTAGCGACCAATCACCGCATAGTTGGAGGGTGCTTCCTCGGGGGCGGGCTTCTCAACAAGACCGGTGACCTTCACGTAGCCGTCCTGGCCTTCAACCGCCTCGATAGCAGCGGCACCGTAGGCTGAGATAGACTCGCGGGGAACCTCCATAAGCGCGATCACGGAGCCGCCGGTAGCCTGCTGAACCTCGACCATCTGCGAGAGCAAATCCTCTTTTTCGTCGATCAGGTCATCGCCCAGCAGAACCGCGAAGGGCTCATCCCCCACATGTACCTTGCCGCGCAAAACTGCATGGCCCAGACCTTTAGGGTCGCCCTGACGCACATAGTGCAGTTCACCCAACTCATTCGTTGCTTCAACAGCTTTCAGAAGGGCGTCTTTACCCTGCTCGGCCAGCTGACTTTCTAGGACCGGAACACGGTCAAAATGGTCTTCAAGCGCACGCTTGTTACGGCCGGTAATCATAAGAACATCGTTCAGGCCGGCGCGGATTGCCTCTTCTACCACGTACTGAATTGCGGGGCGATCAACGACCGGAAGCATTTCCTTAGGAGTCGCCTTCGTTGCGGGCAAGAACCTGGTCCCCAGACCAGCCGCCGGAATAACAGCCTTAGTGACAGACTTAGATACTTTAGTCATACCAATAAGCATAACTCATGCACCCTCTTTCACAGCCTGTAATACTACAATTTGACACGTACCTTCGTGCAAGAATTTAAAAATACCCCGCTGTACCTTTGCAGGTTAGGCGCTATAAGATATCGCCGAGCATCGCACTCGCCGCACAACGTTATCGCAATGGTGAAAACACTCACCCAGGAGAACCATGAAACCCGAGCCCAGCACCTTATCCACCCCGCACGAGAGCAACGATGCACCCCACGGCAAAACTCCCGAAGATACCGCCCTCGACAAGCAGATACTGCGCTCCCAAATTCGCCCGCAACGCCTGATCGCCAAAAACGCCCGCACAGCGGCGGAACACGAGCAGATGAAACAGCAATACCGCGACCATATTCTTTCGCTGATCCCCAAGGACGCGCAGGCGCAAACTATCGCGGCGTACCTGCCCACCGCCTCCGAACCGCCTATCACCGCAGCGCTTCACGACCTGCACGCGCGCGGGCACCGCATCCTGGTGCCCGTAGTACGCCCGGCACGCACCCTCGCCTGGGTTGTCTGGGACCCACACGTGGAGCATCCGCTCAATGGCTTGGGCATTGCCGAACCCGAAGGCGAAGAGTATGACACCCAAGCTTTTGTTGCCGCCGACCTGCGGCTAGTTCCGGCGCTCGCCTATGCACGCAACGGCCGCCGTCTAGGGCAGGGCGGGGGCTACTATGACCGCATCATCCCTGCCCTTTCGGCAGATAAACTGCGTGAGAGCACCGTAGGCGTGGTGTTTTCCCATGAAGTGCTCGAAAGCATTCCCTACGATGAATGGGATGCCGTGCTCCCCCGCGTGCTGACCGAGAACGGCATAGAGCCCCTCGGCGATTCCACGCTCTAGACCGAGAACTTAAGAACATTCTGCCTGCGCTAAGCCCCGCGCGGCACGCCACCCAAGTCGAAACCGGGTGAGGTTCGCGGTACACTCTATACGCAACACACGGCAGCCGCCGCGCTCGCGGCTGCCCTAGGATCTGTCATTCAGGAGAACCATGCCGGTCTACGTTTACCAGTGCAAAAACTGTGGGCACGCTTTCGAGAAACGCCAGTCGTTCAGCGAGGACGCCCTGCGCACCTGCCCGCAATGCGGTGAAGACACACTTCGCAAACGCTTCAACACCGTGGGCGTCGTCTTCAAAGGATCTGGGTTCTACAGCACCGATAAAGGTTCCAGCTCAAGCTCATCTCAAGCAGAGTAGTCACACGAAGAATCGTTCCCTCCCTGTACTGCGGCACTAGCCCCAGTGCGGGGGTTTTTGTTCGCGCATCCACTCTAGACGGGCACGTTCTTCGGGGGTTAAATGTTCCTGCGCCGAGCCGCGGGCATGCCGTAGGTTTCCTCGATCCGCGGCTGACTTCCCGGAGGTCTCTTTGCGTGCAGGCGTTGGCGTATTCGCATGAAGCGGTGCGTTCACGCCCGCGATGCGCGGCTCGTCCCCTGCTAATGTGCCTCCCCCGCTGGCACGACGATGGCCTCTGCGCGGTTTCGGTGTTGGAGAATACTCACCCATAGGTTCGTCCTTTCAGCTCTGCGCTGCCGGGAGGGTGCAGAAGCGCCTAGTCTGCATATATACCCAAATACCGTAGGATACGCGCCACCACTGCCTCGGGATCGGCGAAAACCTCCAAGGTGTTAAGGGTTACGTAGTTCCAGCCCGTGCGGCTCAACCTTTCAGGAACCAGGCGAGTATGCTCACGCACGCTCTCGGTCGTGTAATCAAACAGCACATCCGACCCCACCATGAGCGGCATCTGCTGTGCGCTCTCCTGTTCAGATTCGGTATGAATGAGCTGTTGCGGTGCCAGCGCGATAAAGGCGATCTCGTCTTCGCCGGGCCGCACCCGAACGCCGCGTTCGCGCAGGCGTGCTACCGCATCGTTAAGCAGCCAGTCCTGCGTTACCGGGTCGGTTGGCTCGTCCTCAGTCTCTAACCAGGCGTTAGAGGCGAGAACGTCCTCGCGTGGAGTCTGCGCCGCAACCTGCTGCTGGTTCTCCTCATAGGCGAGCATCAACCGGTATAGATCCAGCGCACCCTCGTGGAGTTTCTGCGCATTCATATCGGCTGGGCTCACGCAGCTGACAATATGCGTGGCGCGCCGTGCGCGAGTGAGCCCCACTACGAACCCTTCACGACCGTGCGGGCCCGATAGCAGCCCCAGATTATGGGAGCTCTGCCCCAGCCGGGCACGCCCCACACCCAGCGAGAAAATAACGGTATCGCGTTCCAGCGACCCCGCGCGGTTTACATCCACCACCCGGAAAGACTCGGTACCGGGCTTGAAAAACTCGGCAAGCTGCGGGTACGTATTCAAGGCTTGGCGCACCGCCCCGGCAATCCGCTGGGCATGCTTCGGGCTCGCCGTCACCACCGCCAAAGAACGTTCGGGGCGGCGGTAAGCGTGCTCAAGCACCAAACGAGTTACACGGTCCACCTCAACGCTCGGGGATTCCAGGTTCGCGTTATCGCTCACCTTCCCGCGCGTATCAATATACTCAATACTCAGCGTGCTCACGGGCTTGCGGGATGCCGGGCTCACCGGAATTTCGCGCAAGTGAGAACCATAGAATTCCCGATTCAGGTAGTCGAAAAGCACGCGGTCAAAGGGACGGTGCACGAGCGAGAGCGTGCGGTTCGGAAGCAGACGTGAAAGCGCCCCAAAAGTGCTCTCCAACCGGTGAGAATCCGATGCTGGTGCACCCGAAGTCGGCGCCGAAACAATAAACGGCGCAGGGAACCCGGCATGAGGATCGCCCACAGCAATCACCTGATCCGCGCGCGTAATCGCCGGAAGATTAGCCGCCAGCGGGGTGGATTCAGCATCCAGCAGGATGACCGCATCAAAACGCATCGACATGGGAACCCGGCGCGCCAGCGAAAACGGGCTAGCCGTCCACAACGGCAGCAAAGTACGCGCCATGACCGGGGCATTCACCAGAAGCGATTCAAGATCAAACTCACGGCCGCGCAGCTGACTCTTCAGATACGAAGCCTGCTCGGGGAATTCTTCGATACGTTCCGTCCACAACCGTGCCGTATGCGCCAGCAAACGCGCCTGGGCGCTCGACATATGGGCGTAGTCCGCGCGGCGGAAACGAGCCTCAATATCGCGCAGCTCGTCGCCGTCAAGAATTTTTTCGGCGTGCTGCTCCAGAAGCTCTTCAAGTGCGGATTGCCACCACGCAAGTTCGAGTTCCGATGTCACCTCGGATGCGTTTGCCTCACGCTCACCCAGCTCGTCCAGAAAATCGCTCAATCCCGCATTCGTGAGCCGCCCCAAGAGTACGTCACGTTCGGGCAGGCTCATGAGCACTTCACGGTCGGTGAGCAGAGCATCCAGGCGGGCTTCGAGCTGGTCAAGATCCGTATGCACAAAGTCAACGCCTTCGGCGGTATCGGGGAGTATGATCTCAAGCCCCGAAAGCTCCGAGCCCAGCGAGTGCAGGGCATTCGCCAAAGCATCCAGGTCCTCGGGAATCTTCGGGGTGCTGGGCGAATCAAGAAGCCGAATCCACTCGGCGCGCTCGGTCTGCACAACTTTGAGATGTTCATGCAGATCGCCAATATGCACTCCCGGCAAAATATACTCTTTTGCCGCTCGACGCAGGCGCGAACGCTGCATACTGCTCATGTCGATACGGTTTTCCCGCCGCCATGAGCCGGATGCGGTGGCCGCAATCAGGTCGGTCACCGGGCGGTCGTACACCTCTGCCCGGAAGCGCTTGAGAGTTTCCCGAATGCGAATCAGAATAGCAAGCTGCGCATCCCAATCGGCTATAGTACGTGCCCGGCGCAGATGCAGGCTCGCGTTCATGGCGTTCATCGCCTCGCGCAGGGAAAGAAGCGAGGAACGCAGGGTAATAACGAGGGCGTAGGCATCCGCCGCCTCGTCTTCGTTAAGCAGACGGGCACGATGCCAGGGCGAAGTGCGGGTTGCGCGTGTAAACCCGTTCAGTTCCGCAAAACGCACAATATCGGCGGTAATGGCTTCACGGTCTTGCAGGGTATCAAGCAGCTGACGGCTAAAACGCACCTGGGTCTGCGGCGCGCTCTCCTCAGAGGCAAGTTCGGCCACTCGCTGCAAGGCTTCACTGATAGAAATATGCCACAGCGGGTCGCGCGCCGTCAGTGCGTGAGTGTGATCTGTGAGCGCTGTGCGGGTTTCGATCAGCTCACGATTAAGATTTGTGGAATTAGGCTCTGCGGTATTCTCGTTACGCACGATAGCGCGAATAAACTCGGTTCGCTGATCTTCGGCAGTGTGTTCTGCCAGCAGATCGTAGCGCAGATCGTTAAGCCCGGTGCGTCCCAGAAGCTCGCTAAAGGATGCGAGGGTCGAACGTTTTTCTCCCACGACCAGAACCGACTTTCCGCGCCCTATCAGGGTTGAGGCGATATTTACGGCGGTGCGTAACGGTTCTGTTCCGGGTGCGGCTGTCACAGTCATCGAAAATCCGCTGGCGGCGGTATCAATAATATTCTGCGCCACGGGGTCTGCGTCGAACAGCAGCGTTTCTTGGGCGGGATCGCGCTGGTTGAGGGGCTGCTGCAGGTTGTGCGCGTTCATCTCGCGCGGCTGCGCACCGGGAACTTTGAGCGCCGCAAGATCGCGCACGAGCGGGGTATGCGCGGTGTGCGGTAGCTCCCCCATGCTTTCCTTCAGGTCCGCAAAGGTTGAGATAAAATACTTTGATTCTATGGTCATCCCTGGAATACGCCCGGCGGAGGCACGCATCCGCTCGATCACGGGTTCAGGGTCCAGGCGTGACATTGAGTTGGCGAGCTGCGCAACATCCATAGTGCCCAGGTCGATCTCATATTCCTGTTTGATTTGGCGCACCATAGCGGGGTTCAGGCGTGCAGAACCAGCTAGCTGCAGCTCAAAATCATCGCTCCTCGGATGCGGCGTCAGGTTCAGCGGCGCCATCAGAATTGGCGCGATAAACCGTTTTTCAGAGGCTTTGGCATCATCGCGCATCGCATGCGATAACCATGATGCGGTTCCCGCCACAAAATACCCGGCATCGAGCCCGTGTCCGGTCGAGAGCTCATAAATTTTGGTGCGCAGGGTACGCGCGGCACGCATCTCGTGTCCCAGCAGAGACTTATCGCGAATCAGGGTGGAAAGACGTGTTTTGCGTCCAGCCAACAGCTGCGCAAGCCCGGAAGGGTTAGCGTCACTGAGATTGATGTGTACGTAATCGACTTGGTTGAAGTCGAGCATCGCATCCGGCCCGGTATACACGTCCATCTGCTGCGCCCAGCGTTCAAGACCCGCCGAGGGGTCGAAGGCGGGAGAGCTGGGATCCAGGTATTCCGGCTGGAATTCGGCGCTGCGGGGTTCCTTAGCAGCGGTGTTCTCCAGTGTATCCGGGGTTTCGTTCACAGTGTGCTCGTCCTTGGATGATTCGTGGTGAGTGTGGGAATAATCTTACATAACATCATACGGAGGCTCTAGCTAATTCCCGTGTATCCGGTGTGCTTTTCCACGGAGGCCGGGGAACGGGCGTTCCTCACGTACCGTTATCATGCCGACCAGAGGCGTATATTTGCGAAAAGTACGAGAAGGGTTACCAGCCCGAGGAAAATCATCGAGGCGATAAAAACCCATCGATAATTGGGGGCGAAGGGTTCCTCAGGAGCCTCGCGCAGTGCCCACCAAAGGAAGAACGCAAGCAGGGCACCGGGCAGGTTCCCTGCAAACACCAGCATCACCAGGGTGTAGAAGGCAATCATGCGTTCGGTGTGTTCATTCTCGCTCGCAGCAAACTTGAGTAGTCCCGCGAATAGAATCGACAGGCACCCGTTCAAAAATGCTACAGCATAAAACGGAATATTGATCGCAGCTTTGAAATCCAAGCCGGAGTTGGCGGCGCCCAACAGAATCCACGCAAAGAGCGCCAGGGGCATGATGATGAGATACCAGAAAAGGTATCGACGCATTTTCTGCGGATTATTGATAAGTTCGAGGATTGCGATCACGGGCTAGGTCTCCGATGGGTCTGTGTGCTGCCGATCGATAGCTGCTGCACCAGCTTGGGCACGTATATCGGCGACGTCGAGTGCCCCGGTTTCGGCGCTAAATTCAGAACTTTCAAGAACCTGCGCTGTTTTGGTGGAGTTGCCGCGCTGTTGGGTTTCAACATAGTCGATGTACCGGCGCACAATGTAGTCCAAAAGCACTGAGAGCGCCACGAACGAGTGGTAAGGCTTGCGCTGGGTACTCAACTGGGTGGGGGTGGTTTGGTAGTGCAGTGAGTACTCGGCGTAGGAGGACATAAAGTTCACGCCAATAGCGGTAATTGCGATCATGGGGATTTTCCGCAGTGCTAGCATTTTGACGTGTTCGCGCATATTTTCAGTCTGTCCTGAGAAGGAGACAAGAATCACGACATCGTCCTGATTCATAGCGCTCATGGTGCTTTCAAATTCATTGCGTGCAGGAATCACATGGCAGAATTTGCCGCAGACCTGCATAGACTTAGCAAATTCTTGTACCGCGTTTCGTTGCGCGTACCCAGTTCCGAAACAGTAGATTGTGCGCGCCGTATGAAGTTTCCTCAAAAGCCCGGAAAGCTCCATATGTTCCAGGTAATCGTAGGTGCGCAAAATATCTTCGCGGCCGCTTTCGATAAAACGCGGGTTATAGGGCTCCGACTTCGTCAGGGAAGATTTAATGAAGTATTTCAGCTCGGCAAAACCCGAAAAATTGAGCTTCTTGGTGAGCCTAATAATGGAGCTGGTTGAAGTGTAGGTCTTGTGCGCGAGGGAGTTGATAGTCGCCTCCGCAACAAATTCTTCGTTTTCAAGCATGAACGCCAAAATATCGCGTTCGGTATCGCTGAACCTGTGTTGGTTCGCGTTCACCACATCTTGTAAATCCACTCAAAAGCTCCTGAATCGAAAACGCGCAATACATAAATATTACAACGTCTTCGATTCAGGAGCTCAGTAGGTTTCCCTAGAAGGTGAATATAACCTTACTCTTTGGTGTTCACCATGGTTTCAAAACGCTCGCGAACCTGCGGAACGTCCATACCCACAATCACCTGGAATGCCTTGCCCTTGCGCACAATACCTAGGGCTCCGGCATCCTTGAAGGCAGCATCCGAAGTATCAACCAGGGATTCATCCGCCACCGAGACACGCAGGCGAGTAGCACAGTTGTTCACCGTGGTGATGTTATCGGCACCGCCAAGCAGTTCGAGGAATCCTGCCGCACGCGGGGCATACAGATCTGCATCGCCAGCGTCATCTGCGGATGCGGCGCCCTTCTTCTCGGCTGCCTTCGCGGCCTTGTATTCGGCCTTCGAGTACAGCTTCGTTTCGCCACCCTCAGCCTCGCGACCCGGGGTCTTGAAATCGAACTTCAGAATGAGGAATCGGAAGAGCAAGAAGTAGATGACGGTGAAGGACAGACCCACGCCGATCTGCATAAGGTAGGTGGGCCAGTGGTTCTGCCACAGCGGAACCCAGTTGAGGAAGAGGAAGTTATCAAGCAAGCCACCGCCCATGTTGCCTGAGAGGCCAAGCATGTACATGATCGACGCCATCGAAGCCGCCAGCACCGCGTGAACAGCGAACAGCGGGGGTGCCACGAACAGGAAGGTAAACTCCAGCGGCTCGGTAATACCGATCAGCATTGCGGTGAGGGTCACCGGGATCAGCAGGGCGAGAACTTCTTTACGCTTCTCACGGCGTGCCGTGGTGTAGAAGGCGGCAGAGATACCGAGGGGCGCGAAGATCTTCGAGTTACCGTGCAGTGCGAAACCGCCGCCGGGGAAGAGCTCGCGCAGAGGCTTGTCGCTCTTGGCAAATTCGCTGATGTGGGTCGGCCAATCCTTCACGATACCGTTCGGGGTCACAGCGTTACCGAACATGAACGGCGAGTAGATGAAGTGGTGCAGGCCGGTTGGAATCAGGATGCGCTCCAAGAAAGTGTAGATCCACACGCCTAACGCGCCGGAGGCGATGAAGAAGCCCTGCATGCTTGCGATACCATGCTGAGCGTAAGGCCACAGCCACGCGAAGATAAAGGCGATGGGCATCATCAGGAAGAAGCAGATCGCGTAGACGAACTGGGTGCCCTGGAAAATACCGAGGAAGTCGGGCAGCTTCTTATCGAAGTATCGGTTATGGACCCACACCACGATCGCGGAAATGATGATAGCGCCGAAAATACCGGTATCGATCGTCTTAATACCGGCGATAATTTTCAGGCCGGTACCGTAAGAATCCGAGTTATCTAGCGAAATAGAGGTGTTGTAATCCAGCTGGAAGAATCCCGAACCGCCTTGGCCCCAGAAATTCAGCATACCGGCCACCAAATAGTTGAAGGTCAGATAGACCATTCCGGCTTCGAGGACGGCACGAGCGTTTGCGGTCTTTGCGAGCGCAATCGGCAGACCCAGCACGAAAAGGAGCTCTATTTGCCGGAAAACGGTCCATGCGCCGTCAAGCCAAACAGTCCACGCTTGGTACCAGAAGGTATCTTCGTTCGCGAGATCGCCAACAATATTTGGGAGGGTGGCAACGGTGCCGATACCGACCGCTAGGCCAGCGAAGGCGAAAAGAAGCACGGGCGCCAACATGGCGGACCCGAACCTCTGAATTTTTTCCATCATAAGGCTGACGCCCTTTCTGGTTGAGAGTGAGCGGGCGCCTAGGTGTCTGCCGTTGTGTTGGCCAGGAATTACCGCGCGATGCGCCCGCGCGTGTGGTGCAATGTTTTATTTAATAGCAATATCATGTCATCTTTTACGGCCTAAAATCTCCTTGAGCGGGGTTTTTGGCATAGTTTTTCAGAACCCGAAACATGTCCCAGTACCGGGTAAAAGTATTGGTGTTTTCGGTGAGTATTTTGCTGCGTTATCGACCATGCAAATGGTTAGCATATAAAAGTAGTTTTCCACCGACATTTTCACGAAGTGCAGAGGGCGAGAACCGCGTGTTGTCCCCTCACCTTTATATTTCTAGAGACGATGCGTTTTCTTACTCTTAACACTCACAGCTGGTGCGAGCCTCACCAGATCGTTAAAATTCACGAGCTTGCCCGTTTCATTGCCCACCATCGGGTTGATGTTATTGCGTTGCAGGAAGTGAATCAGTACCTGCACTCCCCTATTGTGGATATGCCACTGGGGTACCAAGGCGGGGCCAGTATTCCTATCCGCGAGGATAATTACGCACTTCTGCTCGTGCGGTTCCTGGCTGATTTAGGGGTTCAGTACGAATGGGCGCTGACCGAAACCCATATTGGATGGGAACGGTATGACGAATGCGTAGCTGTACTCTCTCGTATGCCTATCGAGCGCATCGAGCCTATTGTGATGAGCCCGCAGTATGACTACGATCAGGTGGAGCGCAGGTCTTCTCTAGCGGTTCGGGTTGGTACTGATGCGGGTTCCGTGTGGTGTGCAAGCACCCATATGTCGTGGTGGGATTTTCAGGGCGAACCACTTTTCGCACAGGAGTTTGCGCGGCTTTCGCAGGCTCTCACCGAGTGCGGTCAGGATGCGCCCGTTCTGCTGGGCGGCGATTTCAACACGGCGGCGCAGGCGCGTGGCGAAGGGTACGACCTTGTACTTTCTTCTAACCTGGTGGATACCCGTGAGATTGCCGAGCGTACCGATGGTGAGTTCACCGTGCATCGTGGTATTGCCGGGTGGGAAGGGCAAGAGGAAGCCAAGCGAATTGACTTCGTGTTTGCCGACCGCGCGGTGAAGGTACTTTCGCATGCGGTGGTATTCCGCGATAATTCTCCTAAGGCGATTTCCGATCACAGTGGCGTGCTGGTGGAGCTTGACGAGTCGAGTTTCGAGCCCACTGCCAGGATGCACCCCGTGCCGCTGCCGTCGCAGGTACAGCCCGGATAGTGCGGCGGCTCCAGGGTGCTGCAGCTTAGCGCATTCCCGCCTCCAAACTTTTATTTGACATGTATTCCGTGGAAGGACAGCTCATGAAAACCGAAATTCAGTGGTGGCAACAGCCCGTTGTGTACCAGATTTATCCGCGTTCCTTCAACGATTCCAATGGCGATGGCATCGGCGATCTGCCCGGCATCACCGAAAAAATCCCGTACCTAGCGAAGCTGGGTATAGATGTTATCTGGCTTTCCCCGATTTACGCCTCGCCGAATGACGATAATGGCTACGATATTTCGGATTATCGGGCGATTATGACCGAGTTCGGCACGATGGCCGACTTCGACGAGCTGCTGGCGACCGCACATGAGCACGGCATCAAACTTATGATGGATTTGGTGGTGAACCACACCTCGGATGAGCACGAATGGTTCCGCCAGGCGCGTTCTGCGAAGGATAACCCGTACCGCGACTACTATGTGTGGCGTGACCCTGCCGGGTTCTCCGAAGACGGTACCCCGATTCCGCCGAATAACTGGATTTCCTGTTTCTCGCCGTCGGTCTGGGAGTGGGATGAGGGCACTCAGCAGTTCTATCTGCACTATTTTTCGGTGAAGCAGCCCGACCTCAACTGGGAAAACCCGAAGGTACGTGAAGAGGTCTATGACATTATGCGGTTCTGGCTTGATAAGGGCGTCGACGGTTTCCGCATGGATGTTATCAACCTGATTTCTAAGGATCTCTCCTTCCCAGATGACCCCGCCGTCACCGCAGGAGGTTTAGATAATTCTCTGGCGGTGGCCGCGAACGGTCCGCGTGTGCACGAGTTCCTGCGCGAGATGAACCGCGAGGTACTCAGCAAATACCCGGTGATGACCGTGGGTGAGACTCCCTGCGTGAGCGTGGAAGATGCCGCCCTGTACACAGGTTTTGACCGCCACGAACTGCAGATGGTGTTCCAGTTCGAGCATATGGATGTGGATGCCAGCGCAGGCGGCGCTACCGGCAAATGGTCGGATACTCGTTTTAACCTGGTGGATTTGAAGAAGGTTCTCAGCCACTGGCAGACGGGGCTGCATGGTCGCGGATGGAATTCGCTGTACTGGAATAACCATGACCAGCCGCGCACGGTTTCACGTTTCGGCAATGACTCCCCCGAGTTCCGTGAGGTCAGCGGTAAGATGCTCGGCACGGTTCTGCACATGATGCAGGGAACCCCCTACATCTATCAGGGTGAAGAGCTGGGGATGACCAATGTTTTCTTCGACTCGGTAGATGACTACAACGACCTTGAAATCCATGATTCCTGGCGTAAATACGTGGTGGAGTCCCAGCGGGTTAGCCCCGAGGATATGCTGCGGTACATCAGTGCTTCGGGCCGAGATAATGCGCGAACCCCCATGCAATGGGATGCGAGCGAAAACGCGGGCTTTACGACCGGCACCCCGTGGCTGAAGGTGAACCCGCGGTACACCGACATTAACGCCGCCGAAGAATTGGCGAACGATGATTCTATTTTCTATCACTACAGCGACCTGATTCACCTGCGCAAAGAGCACCCCATTGTGCTCACCGGCGAATACCGTGTGCTCAACCCCGAGGATGAGCAGGTGTACGCCTACCTGCGCGTGAATTCAGCGGAGGATGCCGCCGCATCCGGCGAGCGCGCCCTGCTGGTGGTTGCTAATTTCACCCAAGAAACACTGTCTTTGCCCTATGCAGACGGTCAGCTCGCTTCCTTGGCGCTCAAGAACCCGGGCGTGCTGAAAATTGAGGAGCTTGCGGCTATGGGAGAAGCACCCGAACTGATCAGCTCAAACTACCGGAATGAGCACGGCGAGTTCACGGACGAAGGCACCACTCTGCGACCCTATGAGGCAAAAGTGTATCTGTACCGGTAGGGCGTAGATTGCGCGGCGAGTGGCGCGCTGGCGCATCCTGACTAAAAATTTTACAGACATACCTGCGGCAATGCGGCTTACGGGGTTCCCCACCAAGCCACACGACGCAACCCTTAACGAAAGGCTTCTGATGAGTAGTGAAACCACGACTGAAGAGCGTGCGGTTCCTTCCTATGCCGGGCGGCAGTGGTGGAAGGAAGCGGTGGTCTACCAGGTGTACCCGCGCTCCTTCAACGACTCCAATGGCGACGGCATCGGCGATCTGCCCGGCATCACCGAAAAAATCCCGTACCTGGCGAAGCTGGGCATTAATGTTATCTGGCTCTCCCCCGTGTTTGATTCGCCGAACGTGGATAACGGCTACGATATTTCCGACTACTTCGACATTATGAGCGATTTCGGGACAATGGCAGATTTCGATGAGCTGCTGGCGACCGCACATAAGCACAGCATTAAAATTCTGATGGATTTGGTGGCGAACCATACTTCGGATCAGCATCCGTGGTTTGTGCAGTCTCGTTCCTCAAAGGATAACCCGTATCGCGACTACTACATTTGGAAAGACCCCAACGGATTTGACGAGAACGGCTCCCCGATTCCTCCGAATAACTGGGCTTCCGAATTCGGTGGATCCGCCTGGGAGTGGGATGAAGCTACGCAACAGTTCTACCTGCACATTTTCTTCAAGGAACAGCCCGATCTGAACTGGGCGAACCCGAAGGTGCGCGAAGACCTGTATGCGATGGTGCGCTGGTGGCTCGATAAGGGCGTGGATGGTTTCCGGCTGGACGCCATCAACATTATTTCTAAGCCCGAAGGCTTCCCGGATGACCCTTCCACTGATTTTGAAAAGCATACGTCGTCGATCCCGTTTGTGATTGCGAACGGCACGATGGTGCATCCGTGGATGAAAGAGCTCAACCGTGAGGCGTTCTCGAAGTACAATGTGATGACCGTGGGCGAAACGAGCGCGACCAGCCCCGAGGACGCGAAGCTGTGGGCGGGCTACGATGCGGGCGAACTGCAGATGCTCTTCCACTTCGACCACATGGGCGTCGATAACGACCCCGAAGGTTCGCTGGGCGGCAAGTGGTCGTATGCGCCGTACAAGCTGACCGAGCTTAAGCGCATTCTGAATGAGTGGCAGACGAAACTTGAGGGCAAGGCGTGGGGTTCGCTGTACTGGAATAACCACGATCAGCCGCGCGTGGTCTCACGGTTCGGCAACGATTCCCCCGAATTTCGGGTGCTTTCAGCGAAGCAGTTGGCAACCACCCTACATTTTATGCAGGGAACCCCCTATATTTATCAGGGTGAGGAACTTGGGATGACCAATGTGCGGTTCGAGTCGATCAACGACTACCGCGACGGCGATTCGATTCGTTTCTACGAGGACATGCACGTGGATCATCAGCGACTCAGCCACGAGGATGCGATGCGCGCCATCTACATTAAGGGCCGCGATAACGCCCGCACCCCCATGCAGTGGGATGACTCAGCGAACGGCGGGTTCACGAACGCGGGAGTCGAGCCGTGGCTGAAGGTGAACCCGAACTACCCGCAGATTAATGCGCAGGCTGCCCTGGACGATCAGGATTCGGTGTTCTACCACTATCAGGAATTGGCGAAGCTGCGCCGCGGTGAGCTCAAAGATTTGATGGTGTACGGGTCGTTCGCGCCCGTAGATTCGGTTGAGGTTCCTCATGCCGAGGATGAGCAGGTGTACGCCTACACTCGTACCGGCGGTCCGGACGGCACCGACGCGAACCAATCCCTGCTCGTGGTTTCTAACTTCACGTCGGAGTCGGTGGAGCGCACCTTCTCGCTGCTGGATGATGCGCGTGCAGCCGGAGCGTCCGTCGAACTGGTGCACTCCAACTACCGGGATGACGCCGGCGCCCTGACCGATGCGAGCACCACCCTACGCCCCTACGAAGCGAAGGTCTACCGTATCGTGAAGTAGGTTATCCTCTGTTCCCAACTCGAATAACGCATCTTTGGGCGTATTACCTACCCTCTAGGGCCTTTTAATACGCCCAAAGCTGCATTATTCAGAGTTCAAAGACGTTTTGCGCGTGTCCAGCCGAGACTGCTGTTCCCGCCGATTACCGGAAAGTATTGTTCTCAAAGCGCTTCCCGGAGTTCATTTTTATGCTGTTCGTTCAGTATGACAAGAGTTACGTTTCGACAAAGTTGCGCACTATATCCACAAACCGTTCGGGGCTCTCTTTCTGGACCCTATGATGCTCAAAAATTTCGACCCATTACATTCGGCATAGATGCGGCTGCCTGCTTCACATCCCCGACTTTGACGCCGGGGTCCTGAAAAGACACACATACGGATAGTGAGTCCCCGAACCATTCAGGGTTTCGGTTGGCTGGCTGTGTGTCCACATAGCCAGCTATACACAGTTTTTGGTAGGTGTTGGGTTATACCCAGCGCCGCACCCGCTGGCGGTAATGCCGGTATTCTGTACCGAACTTCTGGGTGAGAACCCGCTCTTCGGGAATAATCTGAAAACGCGTTATCCAGGCGACGAAAAGCACCACCCCGAGCACAGCCTGCACCTGCCACAGCCACACCGCCCACCCGGTAAGGATACAGGCCATACCCAAGTACATGGGGTTGCGGCTTAAACGATATATTCCGGAGGAGACAATGTTTACGGTGCGTTCGGGGGCGAACGGGTTCACTGTGGTGCGGGCACGTCTAAATGACAGCACCCCCGCCGCGTCCACCGTTAGGCCGAGTACAACCAGTGCAAGGGCGGGAACCAGCAGCAGCGGTGGTCTGCCTGTCAGCGGCGGCACCCCGCAGATGAGCCACATCAGTAAGGCGCACAGTGCCCCAATAAGTGGCGGCGGAACTTTATGTTCAAGGGCTGCAGCTAGTCTTTTCATGGGGAACAGTTATTTATTTCGGTCAAGAAGCGGGGTTTATGCGGTAAGCGGCGGCGCTAACACTGCCTCTACCGCCGCGAGCGCGTGAATGGTGGTGCTGTCAAAGACCGGCAGCGGGGTCTTGTCCTCATCCACCGCCAGGCAGAGTTCGGTGCACCCCAGGATCACGCCTTGGGCGCCCTGCTCCTTCAGCCCTGTAATGACCTGCTGAAGATACTGCACGGCTTCAGGCTCCACATGGCCCAGGCACAGCTGCTCAAAGATGATGCGGTTAGTCTCTGCCTGTTCTGGTTCAGCCGGCACGATCGTCTGGATTCCTTGCGCCGCCATGCGCTCGGTGTAGAACCCGTCGCTCATGGTGAAGGTTGTGCCCAGCAGCCCCACCCTCTGCAGCCCCTGCCTTTGGATGGCGGTGGCGGTGGCATCAACTACGTGCAGTAGCGGTACGGTGGTGGCACGCTCTATCGCGGGGGCAACCTTGTGCATGGTGTTCGTGGCCACCAGCAACAGCTGCGCACCCGCACCCTCAAGTTTTGTGGCGCTTGCCGCCAGCAGAGCCCCAGCGGCTTCCCAGTCACCGCTTTTTTGCAGGCGCACGACTTCCTCAAAATCTACACTGTGCATCACGATGTCGGCGCTGTGGTTGCCTCCGAGGCAGCGGTTGACCTCACGGTTAATGATCCGATAGTACAGGGTGGTGCTCTCAGGGCTCATGCCGCCGATAATGCCTAGAGTTTTCACGGTGCACGCTCCTTTTATTGTCTTCTGGCGGGTATTCCTCATTGTAGGGTGAGCCCTGTAACCCCGTCTATAGAGAAGGTTTTGCATTCAAAATGCATATAGAATGTGCAAGATACTTCTGAATAGAAAAGCGGCATCCCACCATATACGGGGCGGCAAATCGGAGATCTTAAGGTTGCTCTGAGGGAGGGGCATTCCACACCGTTACGCGCTCCGCCTCATGCCGTAAAGTACGATGTCCTTCTCGTGTTCCGGAGCCTACAGCAATCATCATAATGTCAAGATATCGGCTTGGCAGGCGCAGCATCTCACGCAATTCTGCACGCTGATACCCCGTCATAGGTACCGTATTCCACCCGGCTTCCTGCGCCGCCAACATAAAAGTCATCGCCCAGAGCCCGCAGTCTAAACCTAAAAATTTCTGTATTTCCTGCTCGCTACGCGGCTCATAAAATTCAATAGCGGCGCGGGTCAGCCTCTCACAGATTTCTTGGGAGAAGCATCCAGCAATATATTCTTCGTGATGTATTCGACTCAAATTATCCGCGCAGTATGCTTGTCGATCACCCAGCAGAATCAACACGGCCGATGCAGTCATAATCTGCTGCTGGTTATACGCAATAGGCAACAGCTTTTCGCGTGAATGCTGCTCGGTTACGATCACAACCCGCCACGGCTGCGAATTATTACTGCTGGGAGCCTGGTTAGCAAGATCAATAAGACGGTATATTTCCTCGTGGCTTATCAGGCAGGCCGGGTCAAAATATCGAGTAGAGCGACGGTCACGTATAAGGTCTTGCAAAGTCATGGGTAACATTTTCTCTTCGGGTGATTACAAAATTCAGTATAATGTACAAAAAATGCATTAAAACATAACTTACTTATAGGTTCTATACATACTTTTAGGTAAGTTTTAAGTATTTACGGTAGGTTTTTAATGAAAAAAATTTCTGCAATAGAGATGGCAATGAATCTGGTGGGAGGCAAATATAAGTGCCTCATTCTCTACCACTTGAGCGGTGGGGCAAAACGCACCCGCGATCTACTTTTGCTACTTGAAGGGATCAGTTCAAAAGTGCTAACTGAGCAGCTCCGTCAGCTCGAAGAAGATGGGCTCATCGAACGCACTGTATATGCGGAAGTACCACCAAGAGTGGAATACACACTAAGCGCGGAAGGGCAAACATTTCTACCGGTGCTACAACTCATGTGTGATTGGGGATGGGAATACGACTCTAGGCATCAAGGTATTGTGAAACCTTGTACATCACGCATAATTGAGTAAAAATATAGATATTCATATAGCTAAAAATCTTCGTCACACTTTTCGATCAAGAAAATACCTTTATGTGAATAATGCGTTAGAAAATGTTTTATTCACATAAAGGCACTTTTTAGCGCTTACCTGGGGCTAAACAGCTATGCGCGTATTCCACACCGCCTAGCAACAGAGCGCTACTGCATGATCAGACCGCCGTCTACCGTATACGAGCTACCCGTCACATAGCTTGCCTCATCAGAGAGCAGGAATAGCGCCACTGCGGCGGCTTCACGCGCATCGCCCACACGTTTGAGGAGAACGGCCTCGGCAAGCCGTTCCTCGAATTGGGCGCGCATCTCATCGGGAAGAACCGACCGCAGGTTGCTCGTAATCGGCCCGGGAACCAGGCTATTCACCCGAATATTGCGCGGTGCAAGCTCGGAGGCCCATCCACGCGCCGCCGCCAGAATAGCAGCTTTTGTTGCGGCATAGGCAGAGACTATAGGCGCTCCCTCATAGGCCGCCGTCGAAGACGTCACTAGCACCGAACCACCTTCCTTCACATATGGAGAAAGCGCGCCCATTTGGATCATCGGTGCCACCACGTTCACCTTAAATATCTGGTCGAGAGTCGCCTGATCCATCTCTTCCAAAGGACCTCCGGCTGCGTATGCGGCGTTGAGCCACAAACCATCCAACGCACCGGCTCGCTCCACCACAGGCACGATGCGCTCCAAAGTGTTGCCATCTGAAACATCATCCAGAACGGCGGTAGCGTGATCGCCCAGCTCGGCTGCTGCAGCCTGCACATGGCTTTCGGTGCGGCCCGTAAAAATAACGTGTGCACCCTCTTCGATCAGACGTTTTGCGCCCGCCAAACCAATACCGCTGCTCGCGCCGGTAATCAGAATGGTCTTGTTTTCAAAGCGTTTCATGGGTTTCCTCCTCGTTTTTATGTTCACTCGATGACTAGATTCACGAAGTATTTGGGAGTACAACGCTCTTTTTAACACTACAGATTGAGGACAGAAATACCTAGAGTTTTGTTTAGAAGGACCGAGTGGTCAGAGTACATTCGGAGCAGGTTTCCTCTGTGATGCACAGCTCCGCGTCCCAGTACCGCTGGCTGAGCCGGTGCACATGGGGGCGCATATCCTGCGGGCAATCCTTCCCTTCATTGAGGTCTATCCCTATACGCCCGGAATCGAAAGCGCAACGACCGTGTGGACTGCCGCGCTGAGCGAGGGGAAGAACACCATGCCCCATTCTTTGCGGGTCCAGCCGATAAATGCATCACCCGCCTGTACGACCGCAAAAGTCACAAGAAGCAGGGCTACGGCACCGCCTCGAAAATAGAAGGGTGCAATAAGAACAGCTATTCCAGCCGGTATAGCACGCACAGCATACATGTATACGTAGAAACGAGTATTAGCGTCAACGGAAGAAGCGTGAACCATAAGCCCGGGACGGCACAGAGCCAATACCGCACTGGCGATTGTTACGAGTGCAGAAATAGTATTTATAGTTAGCAAAACGGGATTCATATCTAAGCCTCCGTCGGTAGCTTTTCGTATTTGTTTTATTCCTTAATTTGTTCAGACAAAACATCGAGAACTTCAAGAGCGGCAATAACAGATTCATGCTGATGCGCCCCGCTCCATTGTTGAACCTGTTGGCGCCAGCGTTTTCGGATTTCCGCTAATTTCTGCTCGCCGTGTTCCGTCAGGGAGTACCGTGGAGAACGTTTATGCGCGGGGTTTTCGACGGACATAACCAGCCCCTCGTCCCGCAGGAGGTTGAGCTGCTTTTGCACACCCTGCCGGGTTATTCCCATACGTTCGGCGATTTGAGGAGAAGTACTCGATTCTTTCGCCATCGAGATTGCACCTAATACTTGCCAGCGCGCAGTCGTGAGACCGCTTTCGGCGGCGAACCGGTCTCCCCATGCGGTGAGTGTTCCGTTCACACGGAAGATCTGCACCACGAGTTCACTCAGTAATGAAGCATCCATTTTTCCTCCAGTAGCAATTTTGACAACCAGTTTACACATATGACAACCGGTTGTCAATGACTGATGCGAGGACTCATTGAGACAGAACACCATAGAGGACGAATATGCAAAATGAGGGTAGAAGTTTGGGGCGGAGGCGACTACCCCATTCCCGAAGAAGATCTTTACTCCCGATTTACTACTAATTAGATGCCACTAATGAATAACCTTCAACAAATCCTTAGAAATATTTTTCTATTTAAATAAAATTGCTTTTTAGAATTAAATAAATTAAAAGTATTATTTTTTGAGAATATTCAGGGAGCTTCCACTGAATACCCAGGCTATAAGCTTAGGGTGAATCCATGACTACTAATAAAGACCTTCCAAAACCTGAGCATGGAACGGTCCAGGCTCAAGATATTCATGAGATAGAGAAAGAATCTGAGGCAGATTCGACTGAGAAGCGGAACTTGCTTCTTTCTAGCTTTATAACTGTGCAGATTATTAGGCTAATGCTCGAAACCACGCTTCTCCAGGGTGTGATGATTTCCGCCCTTCCCAATCATTCTGGTTATGTTGATTTTCGATTACTTCTTCTTACGCTCATCCTTTTTTCGCCCTTTATCGTATATATTCTGCTGCAAACTGTGGCATGTATAAAGATGATCCGGGGAACCAAAACCGCATGGGTCTTGACGACAAACATCTATAGTCTGCTCATCGTTGCGCCCCTTGCTGCTTTTTATACATGGTTCGTGATGGAGATGACGGCTTCAAATGTCGATATCCGACTATTACAGTGGATGCTAGGTGCCTGCGTCCTTGAAGCGATCATGAGTATCTTCACGATTATTGTAGTGAGTATATATAACTGGAAAAATAAAAAACTATCCTCTCATAATAAAAATATGGATACTGATAAACGCCCAACGCCAGATAATACTTTATCTGGTTTCAAGAATGCAATATACGAAACGGATGATTTAAAAACCCTGAAGAAGCACCATGAAGATCCGATTGTAGAAATTCCTTGGCAGCACGTTAACGTTAGGTCCCAGAAGAAAGATAAGGGTGAACAGCAATGAGCACCAATAAGAATTTTTCAACCGCTGATAATAATGATCCGCAGCCTCCCGTGGAAAAGCAAAGTGCATCGAGCAATAATCCGGAGAATGCACGTCA
>NZ_KV804819.1:94628-143021 GCF_001811455.1 Rothia sp. HMSC065G12 | reverse complement strand
AGACCCCAACTACACCCCCAATTATGAAGAGCCACTTAAGTCGGTCACAGGTCAATTCTTGGCTCGACATACTCAGAATTCTCCGCAATATCTGCGCACACCAGGGACGACTTTTTAATCGCACACTGCGACAAGTGAAGCTTCCAGAAGACGCTGAAATTCTCGGAATCAGAGAGTTGTCACCAAAGAAAAACAAGTGTTTCGACCAGCTCACGCTCGTCCAATACCTCACCCGCACGATGGGCCTGGGAGATGGAACCGCCCTTCCCTCAGTCCTCGCAACGTTCCCCGCTACCGACGTCGTCCCCCTGCGAGCGACGGGCACACCCGATAACTGGCAGTCACTCCCCCTGTGGGCGTGCGAGCCGACAACTTGAGACGCCCCACCACTGACATGAGGGCCGTCGCGCTCGCCTTCATCGGCGAGCGCGACGGCCCTTTAGTCAAGGGTTTAGCGGATTGCCTCCATGACGCGCACGCCGTCGAGCACGCTCACGTAGGGCAGGGGGTTCACGCCGGACTCGAGGACGTACTCGGTGAGCTGGTCGCGCACGACCGCGCGCAGCTCGTCGGGGTTCCAGGGCTTGCCGATGTAGTAGTCCAGGCCCGCCTGGTTGACCGCGCGGATCGTGTCGGACTGGTCCGCCTGGCCGGTGACCAGGACCGTGCGGGTCGCGCCGAAACGCTCGTCCTTCATGAGCTCCACGAGGAAGTCCACGCCCGACTTTCCGGGTAGGCGGTGGTCGGACAGCACCAGCGCGAGCTCGTCCCCGTCTTCGACGATCTCGTCGATGACGGCCCACGCGTCGTCAACGTCCTCGGCGACTTCGAGCCGGATCTTGTCCCAGAACTGTTCAAGATCACGCTCGAGTGCGTCGCGCACGTCTGCTTCGTCCTCAAGGGACAGGATTGTCAGGGTCATGATTCCTCCTCGTGTGGTTGGGCGGGCAGCGAGATCCGCATGATCGTGGATCCCGGGTGAGAGTCGATCGTGAGGGTGCCCCCATGATCAGCAATGATGCTTCGGACGATGGACATGCCCATGCCCAGGCCGAATCGGACACGCCCCGCCTTGGTGGTGAAGTGGGGTTCCATAATCTTGTCGACGATTTCCGGATCGATGCCCGGGCCGTTGTCGTGGATGGTGACGCTCACGCCTTCGGGCGTGGGACGCACGGTGATGCGGATGAGGGCCTCGGCCTCGCCGCGGGCGGGCAGCTCGGGTACGCCACCCGAGGCTTCGGCGGCCGCGACCAGGTCGGCGTTCTCGTCCTCGATGGCCTCGGCAGCGTTGACGATGAGGTTCGTCCACACCTGCTGCAGCTTCCCCGGGTGCGCGCACACGGGCGGCACGTCCTCGTAGTCGCAGTCGATGCGGATGCCGCGCACCCTGTGAGCGGTGAGGCGCAGGACATCGTCGATGCCCTCGCGCACGTCCACGGGCTTGAGGTCCTCGGCGTCCGGGCGCGCGTAGCCCTTCAGGGACTGGGTCAGCTCGATGACGCGATCGCCCGCGGCGAGCACCGAGCGCAGGGACCCGCCCAGGCGCGCCCCGGCCTCGTACGCGTCGATGCCGCCCGGGATCTGCGCGAGCGCACGCGCGCCATCCGCGCCCTGGATCCCCGCGCGCACGAGGCGCCGGGCGAGCGTGCGGTCACCGACGACGGGCAGGAGCTCCTTCATGAGGGCGCGCTCGACCGACGTGGAGCGCGGGGGCGCGGTGAGGGCGCGGGCCATCGCCTCCCTCGACGAGGCCGTGGCCGGGGCCGCGAGCGCGGCATCGACGTCCTCGTGCAGGTGCTTGGCTGCGCGCACGAGGGCGGTCACCGGGTTGTTGAGCTCGTGGGCGATGCCGGCGCTCAGCTCGCCAAGCATGGCGAAACGCGCGCGTTCGACCAGCTCGGCGCGGGTGGCACGCAGGTCCTCGAGGGTGGCGGCCAGGGCCTCCTTCTGGGCCTCGAGGTCCTCGGCGAGCATCGCGTTTTGCAGGTGGAGGTCCTCGGCGCGCATGAGGCGGCGCGTCAGCGAGCGGATCGCGAGGGCCGTCAGCGTCGCACCAATCGACGGGTCCTCGGAGATGACGATCTGGAGCTGCTCGGTCGTCAGGCGCACGAGCGTCGCCTCGGTCGCCGTCTCGCCCGTAAAGAACGCGTCCTCCGCGCGGGCCAGCGACACGAGGCCGATGAGCGGGCCAGACGAGGCCAGGTGTGCCAGGACCTCGCCCTGCGGCGAATCCCTGTGCAGCGACACCTGCCCGTCGAGCACCAGGTAGACGGCGCCCACCGGCTCGCCCTGGGTCACCAGCTGTATCCCCTCGGGGACAATCAGCCGAGGCCTCTGGCCGAGCACGCGCTCGACGCCGGCGAGGAGCTCCATGACGACCTCGTGCTCGTCGCGGTCCAGGCCCTCCAGGAGTGGGCCCTGCACGGCGAAAGGCGGCGGATCGGCGATGAGCGAGCGGATCTGCCTGTCCGAATAGCCGCACCCCTGCAGGTAGCGCACCATCGTCGAATACGCCTGGCCCGCCAGCAGCGGCACCGTCCACGGGGACTTCAAGACCGACGCGAGCGCGCAGGACTGCATGCACCGGGCCAGGTCGCGGTGCTCGGACTTATCCGTCACCACCACCCACTGCATGCGCTGCAGCGCCGGGAAGGTCCTCGCACGGTCGATGAGCGCGTCAATATCGCCGACCTCGGAGGTCACCAGGCCCATCAGCACGTGGTCGCCCACATTCAGGCTGGCCTCGTAGCCGGCCAGGTCCTCGATCCCGTCGATGCGGTCCAGGCACAGGCCCGGGAAGGCGTGCGCCAGATCCCTCGTGACGGGCGCGGCAATCGAGCGCGAGTCGTCGCCCACGACCAGCATGTGAATCGGGTAGCCAGCTCGGTGCCCGCCGCTGCGCACATCCGTGCGGGCCAGCACCGAGGCGTCCTCCGCCGCCGGCCCCTGCGTCCACCCGTGGGCCAGCCCCGGCCGGGGGTGCGCCGCCCCCGAACCGACCATGGCCTCGTCCCCGGACACGTCACATCACCCCGATGAATCCCCAGGTCAACGGCGCGATGAAAGCGAGGAGGATGATGCCCACGACGCCCACGACGATGCCGACGATCGCCATCTCGCGGGTCGGGGTCGTGCCGGTCGAGTACGCGATTGCGTTCGGCGGGGTCGAGATCGGCAGGCACATGCCGAGCGAGCAGCCCAGGGCGATGACGATGGCGATCTCGGCGGCGCTCGTGGAGACCGTCGTCGCCAGGCCCATGCCCATGGGGATCAGGAGGTTCGCGGACGCGGAGTGCGAAATGACGTTCGAGGTCACCCAGCCCACGAGGGCAAGCACGAAGATCAGGAGGATACCGGGGATCGAGGCCCACTGGATCGAGCCGAGCATCCACTTGTCGAGGCCCGTAGCGGACACGCCCGAGCCCAGCGCGATACCGCCTGCAACCAGCCACAGGACCGGCCAGTCCAGGGCGCGCAGGTCGTCGCCGCTCATCACCTTCGTCATCAGGAGGACCACGACCGGGAGGAAGCCAACGACGTTGGCGGAAATGTGGTGCAGCGACTCGGTCATCCACAGGAGGATCGTCAGGCCCGCGACCGAGTAGAAGATGATCGCGCTGCGCGACTTCTCGAAGCGCGCCGACGTGTCGATGTCAAACTTGGCGTCGCTGGGGATGTAGCGCCACGCGATGAAGGCCCACGACAGGGCCAGGAGGACCAGCATGAGCGGGACGGCCGCGAGCATCCACTGCAGGAAGGTCACCTTCACACCCGCGTTCTCCAGGGCGCCGAGCGCGATCGCGTTCGGGGGCGTGCCGACCGGCGTGCCCATGCCGCCGACGTTCGCGGCGACCGGGATCGACAGGGCGATACCGGTGCGCGCCTTGCCCTCGGGCAGGGCCATGATGACGGGCATCATGACGGCGAACATCGTCGCCGTGGTCGCCGTGTTCGACATGAACATACTCATGATCGCGGTGATCAGCATGACGCCCATGACGGTCAGGCGCGGCTTGCCCATAAAGGGCTTGAGGAGCACGGCAGACAGGGCGCGGTCCAGCTTGTACTTGGCGGCGCCGTCGGCCACCATGAAGCCGCCCAGGAACAGAATGATGACCGGGTTTGCCAGGGCACCGAAGAACTTCGTGTAGGCCGGGGCACCCTCACCCACGCTCAGCAGCGCGTGGTCCGAAATGAACAGGACCTCCAGGAAAATGACGAGGACCGCCGTACCCGCGAGCGGCACCGCCTCCGTCACCCACAGCAGAATCGCCGCCAGGAAGATGCCGAACATGCGCGTGCCGGCCACATCCAGGCCGGGTAGCTGCACGAACAGGCAGGTCACGATACACGCCAGCGCCGCTACGGCGCCGAATACCTTGACCGGGCTGATCGCCTGCTTTTTCTTGGCAAAGTCTGCCGGTCGCGTGGACATATTCTGAGCGGAGCGCGGATTGATTGACACCGCGCCCTTGGAGCGTCGAGCCATTATGAGAAGACCTCATCGTCTTGCATGGATAGTGTCCGACCAGTGTATGCCAGCACACACAAAAAGGGAAACCGGGGTGGGGCATCCCGATGCCCCACCCCGGCTTAATGACGAGGCGCTGATCGACGCTTGACACCTCTCTCCCGATCACAGACGGCAAGATGCGATAACCGAGTCGCCTACTCCCAGTCACCGAACCGCGCGGGACCGGCTACTCGGCCCCGGCCTCGTCGAGGGCGGTGTGGCCGTCGGCGATCAGGTCCAGGGCTGCGGCCTCCTCGGCGAGGTAGAGAGGGTTCTCGTAGCGCATGTCGATCACGCCGGTACCAAGCTCAATGCGGCTGGTCTTCGCGGCAATAGCAGACAGAAGCGGGTACGGGGTTGCCTGCTGCTGATCGAAATGGTGCACGCGGAAGAAAGCACCGTCTAGGCCAATGTCTTCGGCGCCTACCGCCAAATCGATAGCCTGGTGCAAAGATTCGGATGCGCTGTTCACGCGCGAACCGGGAATTTCGGCCCAGTGCCCAAAAGAAAGAAAACCAAGTTTTTTCTCTGTGCCCGGCTGTGGTTCAAGATTTTGTACCGCAAGTTCGGTTTTCTGAGTGTCTGATGCGTTCATTGTTATGCCTTTCGTATTGCCCTACAAGGGGCATTTCCTCGTGTATGAGCATTCAGCATACAATTATTTACTTTACAGAACAAGCTTTAAATAATATGAGTAAACCCACTTATATAACTACTAGTCAATACGCTTTTCGACATAAAATATATGCGACATATTAGGTAATGATTCATTTATATTTTTTTACGCGCAATACTTACCTCAAGGTAACGAATGTGCATTTCTTCTACCCTTAGTATATCCATACCTCGTTCAAATCTTTTATGTATAAGACCCCGGTAGAAAAACCATATGATTCATTATTTTCTAGGTGCAGGTACTACAGACATTGCTTTTCTGGCTCGGCTCTTCAAGATGCACCTGAATTTTAGGAAATACTCGATATAAGACAGGTCATGACATAATGGCAACGCTCTGTCACAGTGGATCTCGCTGACCATGACGTCACGCACGCGTTACAAAGCCCCACTAGCCTTGAGTTGGCGGTGCAGCGCGGTTTTTTGGGGCCATTGCGCATGGCAAACACTCACGACAACTTCAAACGCAAGGATATTTTCATGAGACGAGGCCTCTCTCGCCGAAACCTGGTGACCGGAACCGCATGGGCTGCGCCGCTTGTGCTGAGCACCGCCGTTATTCCGGCATACGCATCATCATCTGCCGACGACGGCCCCTGCCTAGACCCCGATAAAAGCTACGATATTTTCGCCAAGGATGTGCGCACCGCCGCGCAAAACCGTGCAGCCGGTGAAAAAGGCTACGAAGAAATTGTGGTTCCCGACTACGCCTCGTATATGCGCTTCTACCTGCGCGGCGGCTCGGGCGGTAGTCTGGCGACACGGTACTCGGAAGCCACAGGATATAACAGAACCGGCGGAACCGCAGGCGGTGGTGCTTATATTCAAGGAACCGTCAAGGTAACACCCGGGCAGCGCATCAAATTCTATGTGGGTGCCAGCGGCGTCGGATATTATGACCGCCCCGCCAAAGGCGGCGAAGGGTACGGTAACGGCGGTTCGTCTGCGGCACTGCCCACCGAACTGGGGTCAGATGTACAAGGTAAACTAAACAGCCACAACAATAAAGTTACAGTCTATTCGGGCTCCGGCGGTGGTTCTTCGGCAATCGTCATGGTCGATGCGAAAACTTCCCAAGAAACCGTACTCGCCATCGCTGGAGGCGGCGGAGGCGCAGGCGCACGCGGGCTCACACACGTCGTTACTTACGCGGGAACCTGGATAACAGACGACCCAACTTCTTATGACAACTTTAATCTGCATATTGGTCAGGGAGGTTCTGCTGGCGACGACTACGCGCCCGAGGGGTTGGGGCGCTCGGGAAGAGAACGTTACTACCGGCACTACTCTGCCAAAATTCTGATTCCTTCCGGGTCGAATGGCAGCAACACGGCTGGCGGCTCCGGCGGCGACCTCGGCACCGTCACAGGAGACGAAATGCTGACCTTTTCCTCTACCTCACGAACAGAGATTCATACCGGAAATACCGCAGGTAAACCCGGAGGCTCTGGCCCCAACGGCAACGGGGCTGACGGCGTTGTTGCCTACGGGTATGTGCTCAATACTGCAGGCAACACAAGCGATGACCGCAATGGTATCGGATACATTGTTTCCGGAGGCGGTGGCGCGGGCTACGGTGGAGGCGGATCCGGTTCGGCGGTGGCTGCCGCATCCGAAAATCCCGTGTATATGTATGATGATGCCGCATTCGTGGGCGTTGCCTCGGGAGGAGGAGGCGGCGGCGGAAACTTTGTGTCTCCCGATGTACTCAACCCCTATGTTAATGCTGAAGGCGGGGCAGAATGGCGGGGAGAAATCAGGGACGGCACAATTACGTATTCTTTCTGCCCATCAGATCCGAATAAGCAGCCCGACCCACCTTCCCCCGAAAGCCCAGAATACTGGGCATAGCTAGCGCGGAACTCGTAGCCTCAAGGCACCTGCACCACTGTGGGGCGCTCGCATCCTGTTCAGATGCGAGCGCCCCATAGGTGCATTCTGCCTCAATAATTTTTGGGCGGGCCGCTGCTGTTTTACCTAAGAGCGCAGGTCTGCGGCTGTATAGTGGGTGGATGCGTATTTGGTCTGCCCACCCGTCCCTTCTTGACCGTCGCGCCCTGATCGCGTGCTGGCGTGAGAGCTTGCTTGCGCAGAAAGTGCTGCGCGGGCTCACCCGCGGGTACACGAATCATCCGCAGCTCGTTCGGTTTCGTGCGCATTCACAGCCGGTAGAGGCAATTGGGGCTTATCTGCACGGGCTCGCCGATGAGGCGCAGCTGCGCGGATACTCCTTCAACCGTTCGCTGATCGCCGCTGAGCGGGGTAAGAACCTGGAGCCTATTGCCGTGACCGAGAGCCAGCTTGCCTACGAATTGAGCTTTCTGGCACACAAAGTTGCCGGGCGAGATGTCGATTGGGTGCCTATTCTTACCGAGCGTCTCGCGAAATTCACCCAGGCCGGTAAGCCCGCGGTGCACCCCGTATTCGAGGTAGTCCCCGGCGAAATAGAGGCTTGGGAGAAGACTAAGGAGTTCTAGTCGGAGCGCTTTATGCCGAGGCAGGAACCTCTAGCAGCGGAACCCACAGTTCCATCGTGTAGTCTGCCGCCTGCATATCGCCGCGACCGTACACCTCCAGGCCGCCTAACGGGCGGTACTGCGGATGCGACGGGAAGAACTCACGCTCAAAGCTCTCAAAACCTGCCGGAATAGACCGCGAAATCGGCCCGGTAATCTCAACCACCGCGTAGGTGCTCTCGGGAAGGTCCAGCAGACCCAGCCCAAGTTTATGCGCCGAGGCACGGTCATCGACCAAAATACCAGCCGTGTAGCGCACGAATCCGTCGGTACTGGGTTGGGTGCACACGCCAATGTACTGAGTGACCGCCAGAATATCGAGCATCGCCGGGGATGCCTTCTGATTCAGCTCATCCCACAGCGGCGTGAAATCGTCCCCCAGTTTATACACCTGGGAGACTCCCGCCACCAGCAAAGAGCCGTGTTTCTCAATGCGCGCGGGCGAAACCGTCACGGGCGCCTGTACGGAATCGCTCATGAGATACTCGCGTGGGCGCTCTGGCGGTCCACCGCACATTCGGGCACGCAGCGGCGTTTCGCATCGTCGGTGGCGCATTCGGGGCATAGGAGCACAAGTTCGCGGCAGCTCTCATTCGAGCAGTTCTCAAATTTATTAGACGGTGCCGAGCAACGCTCACACTGGCCAATTGTGACAGTATCCGGGGTGAACTCCATGTGCATGCGCTTATCGAACACGTAGAGCGAGCCCTCCCACAGGGACTTATCGCCGTATTTTTCGCCGTAGCGCACAATACCGCCGTCGATCTGGTAGATCTCTTTAAATCCGCGGTTCTTCATGAGGGCGGAGAGGATTTCGCATCGAATGCCGCCGGTGCAGTAAGTGACGACGGGCTTATCTTTCAGGTCGTCATACTTACCGGATTCGATCTCGCGAATAAAGTCGTGGGTGGTGCGAACATCGGGCACCACAGCGTTCTTGAACTTACCGATTTTAGCCTCGAATGCGTTGCGTCCGTCGAAGAAGACGACTTCATCGCCGCGTTCTTCTACAAGCTTGTTCACCTCTTCGGGTTTGAGATGCACGCCGCCGCCGACCACGCCGTTTTCGTCTACTTTGAGCTCGTCGGGAGCGCCGAACGCCACGATTTCATCGCGCGCTTTGACCGACAGACGGGGGAAGTCTTCGGCACCGCCCTCAGACCATTTGAATTCCATGTTCTTGAAACCGGGGTACTGGCGGGTCTCTTTGGTGTACGCCTTAACCGCGCTGATTTCGCCACCGAGCGTGCCGTTAATGCCGTGTTTGGAAATGAGGATGCGCCCGCGCAAACCGAGCTTCTCGCACAGGGCACGCTGCCAGAGCATGACCGCCACGGGGTCGGTTATGGGGGCAAACTGGTAATACAAGATAATTCGATTCTGAGCCACCCTCCTATTTTACGCTTTCTAGGTACATTATGTGTGCCGTGGCGGCGGCGCTCGTCCCGTAACATGACCGATAATCCCTATTCTCCCGCGGGATGCGCCCACGATGATGGGTGCATGTGGTTTCTTTACCATGAGGTATATCTCGTCGTTTTTCTGCCCCATTGCACCGGCTGATTTCGCCGTTTTCTGGTAGCGAATACCTTCCTGCTGGGGCGAGCGGAACATACCGGGCGCCCTGCGATTGCCAACGCCGGTTTACCGTACCCGAGGTTTTACAATGGTGTGATGCGCCCCGAACCCTCCCCCGACTCCCCGGCTGATGAGCACCCCGGGTTCTCCCCTGCCTCGCGCCCCGATGAGAACCTTCGCGAACAGCTGAGCAGGCTTATGCCCAAGCTCCCCGGCGACGGTTCGCTGCCCCCGCAAATCACCCATGTGCACCGCATTCCCGCACGTGAAGGGCAGTATTCGCCGTGGCCGCACTGGCTGCACCCGCGCGTGATTGAGGCATTCGAGTCGCTGGGCGTGCACGAACCATACACCCACCAGGTGCAGGCGGCACAGGCAGCACATTGCGCCTTCGATGCTGCACTCGCCGAAGACGCGCACCGGCTCTCCTTCGGGCGAGCATCCGGACAGGGGCACGATGAGTCGGGCGCAACGGCGCGGCATGTGATTGTGGCGACCGGGACCGCATCCGGAAAATCGCTGAGTTACCTCATGCCCACATTCGACGCCCTCTACCGCGGGGCGCGCCGTGAACCGCTCAGCGCCACGGCCACTAATGCAGGTTCCACAGGTTTTCATCAGAGAGCGAACGTTCTATATATTTCACCGGCGCGGGCACTCTCAGCCGACCAGCTCAACGCCATCACCGCCTATCATCTTCCCGGGCTCAACGCCGCCACCTATGACGGCGACACCCCGGCGCAGGAGCGGCGGTGGGTGCGCGAACACGCTAATTTTGTGCTCACCACCCCGGATATGCTCAACTACGGAATTCTGGGCAACCACCGGCAATGGGCGAACTTCCTGCGCGGGCTGCGCTATGTGGTGCTTGACGAAGTGCACAGCTACCGCGGCGTGTTCGGCGCGCATATCGCCAATCTGCTGCGCCGCCTGCGCCGAGTCTGCGCGCTCTACCGGGTGAGCCCGGTATTCTATGGGGCATCTGCCACGAGTGCGAACCCTGCCGAGTCTTTCGCCAAGCTCATTGGCGTACCTGAGGGGAACGTTGACGCGATTACCGCATCGACCGCACCGCGTGGAGAATCCACCGTCATCCTATGGGAACCGGAGTTTCTGCCCGATACGCAGGTGACCGATAAACTCGCCGCCGGTGCTAGCGCCTTCGACACCCGTTCCGAGGCGGAAAAGCAGGCGCCGCAGCGTATCTCCGCTATTGAACAGGGTGCTCAGATGCTCACCGACCTGGTACTTTCGCGCACCCGCACGCTTGCCTTCACCCGGTCGCGGCGCGGTGCTGAGCTGATCTCTCAGCGAGCGCAGCGCTACCTTGATGAGACGGAGGCGGGGCTGGCGTATCGGGTGGCGGCGTACCGTTCGGGGTATATGCCCGAGGAACGCCGTGAGCTTGAGCATCGGCTGCGCACCGGCGAACTGCTCGGGCTGGCAAGTACCTCTGCGCTTGAGCTGGGTATCGATATTTCCGGGCTGGATGCGGTGCTCGTGACGGGCTGGCCCGGAACCCGCGCATCCTTTATTCAGCGGATTGGGCGTGCCGGTCGCGGGGGTCAGGATGCGCTCGCTGTGCTTATCGCCGGGGACGATCCGTTGGATACGTACCTGGTACATCATCCGCAGGCGATTTTCGGGCAGAGCGTGGAAGCTACCGTATTCGACCCGACGAACCCGTATGTGCTTTCGCCACATTTGTGCGCTGCCGCGGCGGAGTCGCCGCTGCGTGCCGAGGAGCTTTCGCTGTTCGGCGAGCATACTGAGGCTCTGCTTAACCGGTTGGTGCAGCAGAATTATCTGCGCCGCCGGGCGGATGGCTGGTATTGGACGCACGCGGAGTCGGCGACGAATCTGGTGGATCTGCGTGCCACCGGCGGTGGTCCCTATCAACTGATTGATGCTGAGGACGGTTCGCTGATTGGCACGATGGATTCGGCGCAGGCAATGACTCAGGGACACCCTGGTGCTATCTATATTCACCAGAACGCCCAGTATTTGGTGGAGTCCCTGGATGAAGCGGCGCGCGTTATTCTGCTCTCGCGAGTGTACCCCGACTATTACACGCGGGCGATCGAGGCGACCGAGGTTAAGATTCTGCAGGAAAAGGCGGGTGTGCGGTACGGATTCGACGGCACCCAGCCCGGTGCTGCTGGTCTGACGATGCATCGCGGGCGGGTTCAGGTGACCGATCAGGTTATGGGCTTTCAACGGTTCTCGGTGTACGGCAGTGAGTACCTGGGCGATGAGCCGATGGAGATGCCGCCGAGCATCCTGATGACCGAGGCTATCTGGTTTACCTTCGAGCCAAGTTACCTGTTTGCCGCCGGTGTGACCGAACCCGATGCACCCGGCACCCTGCACGCCGCAGAACACGCCGCCATCGGTCTGCTACCGCTGATTGCGACCTGCGACCGCTGGGATTTAGGCGGACTCTCCACCCTGTACCACGCCGATACGGAACGCCCCACCATCTTCGTGTACGATGCAGCACCCGGCGGAGCAGGCTTTACCCAGCGCGGGTTTGAGGCGGTTCGCACCTGGCTGGGCGCAACCCTGGACGCTATTGATTCCTGCGGATGCGAGAGCGGCTGCCCCTCCTGCGTACAGTCCCCCAAATGCGGCAACCGCAACGAACCGCTCTCCAAGGCGGGCGCACAAAACCTACTGCGGGTAATGCTGCACTCACTCGATGACGCAGAACGGGACATGCTGTAAGGCTAGAGCATTCCACGAGGTCTGACTAACACCTCCTATCGATCTCATCAGCCGGATTTTATGGGCTTTTCGGTTCTTCAGCAGATCGGTCAGAGGGAGCGTTTTCGGGAATCTCGTCGCCGGATAATCCCTCATCGGGTGCACCCGCCCCAGAGTCCGGATGCGGTGCCCCGGCACGCGATGTACCTTGCGCATCGCCGAGGAAAGCAAACGGTCCGTGCACGGCAGAGTTCACCCGAATATCCACGGTTTCGGGGCGGTCCGCGAGGGCGCACCCCACCAGATTGGCGTTATTATCACGGGCTACCTGGGCGGCAACTTCGCAAGGATCCCCAGGGGTGATGCCGCGCAGCGCATCCGCCGCGGCGAGCGCCGCAAGGTCTGCCGCCTGCGCCGCCCGCCGATTCGCCATGCTTACCCCCGCAAAACCGATGATGACGGTTGCCAGGATCAGCAGGGCGGCGATAATGCCTACCGCGAGTACGGTGCCGCTCCCCTCCTCCGGGTTTTCGGTCGGCTGCGGTCGGTCAGCCGCCTCGCGCCGCGGTTTGGCAAACGGCGGCACGCATGCATTCCAGATGAAACCAGGCGTGACCATGTTTATTCGCCGCCAACTGTCGTGGCGTTATCCGAGCTGCCCTCAACCCGTGCGGTCGCGGTGGCCTGCAGCCTCCAGCCGGTTACCGAGCCGATAACCCCCGGTGCCGCACGCTCCACCTGAACCCGCACCTGCCGCGCCCCCGATGTTTCTTCCACGGTCTGCACCTGCAGGTTAATGCTGGGGTCTATCCGTGAAACTTCATGCTGCACGGCGGCGAGGTTATCTCCCCGAGCGAAGGCACGCGCCGCGACTCGCGAGGATTCTTCGAGTCGCGACTGGGCTATTCCCACCGCTGCCGCTGAGAGACAGATCGCAAGCACCGCGATCACGGCGGGCAGAGCGACCGCGAATTCGGCAGTCACGGCGCCCTCATCACGTGCACGTAACCGCCAGGCGCGCATCATGCGGTGTATAAGCCTCATAGACGTTCCTTTCGTCGGGTTTGGGCAACTCTCGCGGTTTTCACGGGTAGTACCGGGTTTAGAAAAGCCCAAAGGTCAGCCCAGAACCGCCCGTTGCAAGGGCATTCTTGACCATATCTACGAGCATGCCGCGAATCTCGTCGGACTTGAGAATGGCGACCAGCAGACCGGCAAAACCTACGGCGGCGAGCATTACGATGCCGTATTCGGCGGTGCTGGCGCCCTCCTCCGGGTCGTTTTCGTTCGCGTATTCAGCCTCGTCGGTGGGTGAGGTCATCTCGTGCAGTTCGGCGGCTTCATCCGTGCGAATTCCCGCGAAGAGTTCCTCGTGTTCGCTCAGGGAACGGCATTCTGCGGCGCATTTATCGAGGGTGCAGCCGGCGGCGAGCGCCTGCGCTAGTTGTTGGGCAAGATGCGGTTCAAGCTGCTGCAGGTATATGTTCGTGTATTCGTCGAGTGCCTGCCCTAAAAGTACGGGGTTCTCTTCCGTGCGGGCATAGGCCTCAAGGCATTCCTGAGTGCTCCGGTGCGTGGTGTGCAGAGCGGGAGCAGAGTGTACAACAGTCATTGTTGTTTCCTTTCATATAGTGTTGTTTGATAATTTTTGTGGGTAGATTTGGTGCAACGTGCCTCGGGGCGAAGCTCACCGGGTTCAGGCCAGCAGCCCCGGAAGAAGCGAGATCACAATCGGTATGATTCCGCAGCAGATAAAGGCCGGAAGCGAGCACAGCCCCAACGGCAGAACCAGTGCAACGGCGAGCTTTGCGGATGCGCGCTCTGCCGCCCGGCGCTCTTCAAGCCGATATGTTGCCGCGCAGTGCCGCAGCAGTGCCGAGCTGGGTGTTCCCGCCGAATACGCCGGTGCCAGGATCCGAGCCAATTCCCGCAAGAGTGGATGGTCGTAACCGTCCCAGGCGGCCTGCCAATCGGCGCTTACCGTCAGGGTCAAGGTGATGTGCTCAAGCGCATCACTTATTGCCCGTTCTTCATGCGCGAGTGCCCGGCCAAGAGCCTGTAAGGCACCGGTCAGGCCGAGCCCCGCACGCAATTGTGCGGCAAGAAGCTCAAGCATCAGTGCCGGATCCAGCGGCTCAGTCTCTGCAGAACCGCTAAACCCTGCCAGTTCTTTCTGCGGTTTCTTTTCTCTTCGGCGCCGCCTAGTTCCTTGAGCGCGGGCATTCTTCTGCGCGGGTTCCTCGGCCAGCACGGAGCTGCGTTCGGCCCGGTGCACAAGCCGAGCCGTCCAGCGCCTCCCAAGAAGCGCCAGCGTAATGCCCAAAAAACCAGTCAGCAGACCAGCCAGCGAACCAGTCAGCGCGCCGACGGGATCCGTTCCCATCAGCCAGCCCATCACCAACCCGATAAACGGCAGCCACGACAGTATCTTGCCGGTCGTTTTCGGTCCCGTCAGCGCACTTTCTCGCCCAAGAAGAGCATCCAGGTGTTCTTCGGCGTGTTCGGCTGCAGCCCGTAGGGTCTGCGCCAGAGGTGCGCCGGTGGTTTCGTTCATGCGTAAGCACAGGCCGAGTTCGCGGATGCGCTCCCGGCTGTGTGCTCGCCGCGCGCTAAGGGCGCCCAGGGTTGTTCCCGCCGCGAAACCAAGCTGTTCTTCACGGGCCAAAATGTCTAATAGCTCGTCAATATCGTCTTGAGTTTGCCGGTATGCCCGCTCGCGTCTGCTGCCCGTCAGCCGGTGCAGCGCCCGGCGAAAGAGCGAGGACTTTTCGGGTCCGTTCCCATCAGCGTTCCCCGTTTCCCGAATTTGTGCTGCGGAACCGTGAACCGTAAAGCCGTCAGCGCCAGGCGGATGCCGGGTACGGTTTTCAGCCGTTGCTTCGCGCAGGCTCAGGCCCGCATCCAGGGTTGCAGATATACCGCGCAACGCTTGCGGCCATAGACGCATCTCGGTTGAGGTTGGTGGAGTCGACGGGATAAGCCTTTGAAACCGTGTCTTTAGCCGAGGCTGTGTTGTGGCGGGCAGATACTCGCCAAATGCCATGCTGTCGCCTGCGTTTTTACGCGCCTTTCTCTGAGACGAACCGGCGGCGCGTGTCTTATGATGCACCATCAGGCTCATAGTTCCTCTCCTTCCTGGCTACTACGGTCGGTTTGTTCCCGTGGTGCGGTTGTGTAGGGCGGAACATCAGAATCGGTGCGAACCCCCGGGTCGTATCCGTAGGTACATGCGGTTGGTGTAGTCGACGTTTCGGGGGTTGCACCGCGGTGTTCGTGTGCGGGCTGCGCGGCTGTCGGGTACGGCTGGACAGCGTGCCTATCCGGTGAAATAGCGTCCGTGGGAGGGTTCAGCGGTAAGTTTTCCCCGTTACCCTCAGGTAGGGTGCCGCCCGCCGAATTGTCTGCCGTTGGGCCTTCGCCCGGCAAGAGTTCACCCGCAGGCTCAGACCCGCACGGCGTTACCACCAGCGCATCCTGGCGCAGGTCAAGCCGGTAAATTCCAGCGATCCGCCGCACGCCCTGCACCTGTTCCAGGTGAATAATGCGGTCAAATGCGGTAGAAGCGTGCAGGGCAACGGTGCGTTCATCCAAACCGGCGAGCGCACCCAGCGCGGCAAGACGATGCGGCACAGCGAATGCGGAATTCGCATGCAGCGTTGTGCCTGCACCCTGGTGCCCGGTGTTCATGGCGTTAAGCAGGTGCAGGATTTCAGAGCCGCGACACTCCCCCACCATAAGCCGATCGGGTGCCATACGCAGAGCTTGCACCAGCAGGTCTCCCAGCGTGATCTCTCCGGCGCCTTCGGCGTTCGCGGCACGGGTTTTGAGGCTCACTGTATGCGGATGCTGTGGGCTCAGTTCCGGGGTATCTTCCAGGATCATGAGGCGTTCCCAGGCTTCGCATTCGCCCAAAAGCGCGTTGAGAAGCGTGGTTTTTCCGGTACCGGTTCCCCCGCTGACGACAAAGTTCTGCCGCCGCGCAATCATGGTGCGCAGGGCTTGCTCGGTCGCCGCATCAAACATGCCGCTTTCGCGGAGCGCGGTAAGTGTCAAACAGCTTTGGGCGGGCAGACGAATAGACAGGTGTGTGTTCTCGACCAGCGGCGGAATGACCGCGTGAATACGCCGACCGGAGTCGTCGTGCACGTCGTCTGCCGGATGCGCCGCATCGAGCCTGCCGCCGTGCGCCCTAATGAGACGGTTGGCGAGTTGGCGTACCTGCGCCTCGGTCTCGAAGGTGAGGGTTACCGGTTGGGTTTGTCCGTGCGCCTGAACCCACACATCCTGCGGGGAATTCACGTAAATATCGGTGATTCCGGGAATATGTGTGAGGGTTTCAAGCGCACCCAGACCGTAAAGTTCGGCGTGCAGGCAGGACAGCGCACGCGATACGATGTCGGGCTCGTGCTCGACGGGAAACTCGTGGTTGTCATCTCCGTACATGTCATCTTCACAGGCCTGCTGCACCGCCAACGTTAGGTCTTTACTCGACCACAATCGGGGATTTTCGCCTGCTGCCGAAGCATCGGGTGAAGCCTGATTGGTCTTGGCGTGCGGGCTGGGTGGGCGCGCCAGCAGGTAGGTGAGAGCATGCCGGGCGATGCGCCGCGCGCGGTGATCCTCAAACACCGGAATAGGCGTGAGCCCCAGGCGTTCTCTCGTCTCGACTGAAAAGTCGGGTGCCATCAGCTCTTGAGGCGGCATGCAGGTGCCAACAATCGAGAGGGTTTCGGGTGGGGCATAGTTTCCGCAGGCGACGAAGTCTGTTTGCTCGGGGGCAACATCGGTGCCTGCTGTCTCAGCGCTGCCCGATCTATAAGCGCTGTCGGTGCCGCGAGAGAACGCCCGGAAAACGCCGTGTTCTGCCGTTTGGGTGCGAAATACTGCCTGAGGTGAAGGAGGTAAAGCTGCCATACCCCTATTTCACAGGTTTTCGCGCATGCGCACGGCAGCCGAGCCGCAGGCTGTGGATAACTTCGCCCTATGGGACACTTTTACGGGGTATCCACAGGGCAGGAGGACGATCCCACACCGATTGTCTGCTCACCGACTGCACAAACCACGCTTTTATGTCGCGCTATAACGCACCGCGCTAACCGTGCCGCTTTGCGCCCGAACCACTAGGAAGGGTTCTTATCGCCTCACCCTACTGCCTTGTCTTCACGAGACGGTTCATGTACCGGGTTATATGCAGAAACACCGATGATTCCCACCCAGCACAGGATGAGTCCGCCGATCGCGGCGGCAGACATGAACGAGAAGGTCAGCAGCAGAGAGGCGGAGAGAGCTACCGGCAGCATCAACCCAACTCCGTAGAGGGGAGCCCCCAAAGCACCACCGGCGTTCCTGGCGAATTGAACAAACCCACTTGTCACAGCCTCGCTCCCGCCACTGATCGCATCCTGGAGCCTCACGAAGATCGCGGGCATACCAATGCCAACACCGATACCCACAAGTGCACCTCCCACAGTCAGCGACCAGATATGAGGCACCAGGCACGTCAGAACACCGATAGTCGCCGTCAGCCACCCGATCACCTCTGTGCGCGCATGATGCGCGCGCAGTCCGCCGATTGCGGAACCGATGCCGCTTCCCGCCACCAGAGGCAGTACCAACCACCCTAAAGTCGCGACATCCATATGCAGCGTATGGGCCATTGACATGGGCAGATAGACGGCGGCACCGAAGGCAAGGCTCGACAAACCCGCCGTGCTGATCAGTCCTCGCACGAATACCGGCTCAGCCAGTACAGACCGGAGGCTTCGCGCTTTATCGGGTTCACTCGGCAACCGGCTTCCGGGGAGGCTCAACGAGAGGGCAAGAGCCACGACAGAGAGAATAGCAGGACTTGCGAACGCCACACGCCAGCCGAGAACTGAGGTCAGCCAGCCCCCGAGGGGCGCCCCGATCAGTGTCGCGACAACCTGCATTGAGCCCAGCAGACCGATAATCCTGCCAAGACGTTTATCACGCCAGTACCGGGTCACAGCAGCCATACTCGCAGGCACGATAATGCCAGCGCCAAGCCCCTGAAACACCCTGAACATAATGAGCTGCACCATCGACTGAGACTGCGAAGTCAACACTGTAGCCGCTGCATACAGCAGGGTACCCACAACATAAACCTTCCGCGGTCCTTGGCGGTCGGCCCAGCGACCGCTGTTCAGAAGCACAGCGGTGGACGCTAACATGTAGGCGCCCACAACCCACCCCACGGTGCTGTGACCGGCAAGCTCGGAGGCGATCGTCGGCAAACTGACCGTGATAAAATTCTGCATCAGCGTAGCCGAAGCAGCCCCAATGAGCACGGCTGCCAGACACCAGTGACGACGACTCATCTGCCCTCACTCACTTTCGACCGGTGTAACCAGTCCTGTGTTCCCATCAACCCGAATCGTCTGGCCCGACGTAATATCCTGCGTACCGGACTGAGTGCCAAGCACAGCAGGAATCCCGACCTCGCGCGCGACGATGGCCGCGTGAGAAAGCGGACCTCCGGTATCAGCCACCACGGCGGCAGCCACATTGAACAGCGGGGTCCAGGTTGGATCTGTGTACCGGCACACGAGCACTTCGCCCGGTTCCAACAGCCCGAACTCTTCCGGCCCATGGATAACCCGTGCCGTGCCCATCGTCACCCCGGGGCTCGCGCCAACCCCTTTGATGCCGTCCGTCTCGGATTGGCGATTCCCCCGGTCCCACCACAGAGTCTCAGCGGTTGTGCGCTTCTGCTTTCGGCGCGAAATCTTCTGCTGAAGATCGGAGGATGGGTCTTCTGCAAGCAGCGCAGATTCCACCTCGTCAAACAGCGCATAGGTTACGTCTGAGGGATTCGCCAAGATGCCGCGTTCAACGAGTCGATGTGCGATCTCGTCCATGACCCTACGAGCCTCAACAAACCATTCTTCGATGAGGTACAGAGAGCCTTCACGTGCGACATGCAGAGCCCGCAACGCGGTGACCGTCTTATCCCAACGTTTATGCAGGAACCGTGGCAGCCGGCTACGCACAAGCTGACGTTTATCGGCCCGATCCGCATCCATGGTGTGCCTGCCACGAATACCGGCGGCAATCAGTGTGAAAAATGATTCGGGGTTCTCGCCCCAAGACCTGCTTGAATAGGGCAGGTACATGCGCGGTGTGCGCGCCCCAATCCGCGACAGCGTCTGCTGAACCTCTTCGAGAAACGTCGGCCCGTTGGCGTGCTTCGAGAGAGATTCAACCGGGTTATCCGTTTCCACGAGAACGTCGTCGAGAGCAAGATCGCGGGCACGCTCGCAGAGACGCGAAATCTCGCGGTCGATATGTGCCGTCACAAAATCAAGGTTCGCGAATAAATCCTCGGTGGTGACGCTCGGACCGAGCCGCGCAATCTTCATCATCACATCCGCCTCGGCACGTTTAAACATCAACGGCATGAGGTAGCGCGAGAAGCGAGCACGCGTAAGCTCAGCCGCCGCGTCGACCGCCCGGTGACTTCGCGCAATCAGATCCCGGTCGGTGATATTCTCAAGCGCCCGGTTATCCGCTTGGAATGCTTCAAGTTCATGTTTCCAATCCAGCGAGTCTGCGTCCCAGTCGGGGTTAGCCGCCGAAAAAGCTTGTCGGATCGTGCGCGGCAAGTGCGTTACGATGCGGGGCGAAACACGCGGCCACGTTGCGTGAACGCTCGCAATCCCGTCATCGCTGATGCGGATAACACGATTAGCCGGTGCTGTATCCACGCCAAAAGAACCGAGAACTTGCTGAACTTCCTGCTGTACCTTGCGCACGGGCATGATGTCTAAGGGATACGGTGCGGGATAATGCTCGATCAGGTCATCACGCATCATCTGCAGAATCTTTGACTGTGCAGGACCGTGTCCCGGGTCGGTGCTTGACAGATTCGATAAAGATGTAATCGGTCGAGTCTGCAAGAGGTAGAGCTCATCGCCGCATATGCCCCACTCGATATCTTGGGGTGCGTTGTAATAGGCGGATACCTGCCGCCCGAGAGCGTGGAGCCGTCGAAGATCGGAGTCTGACAGGCACGAAGCCGCGCGATCATTCGGTGGAACCGGGCTTCTCTTAGTCCCGCCAGTGTGGTCGAGGTCGATGCGCGTTTCTTTATCCCCGATGATCGTCTCGACGGCGTGCCCCCGCGAGTCCAGCGTAAATGTATCCGGGTTGACGTGGGCGGCGACGACAGACTCGCCAAGACCGTAGGAGGCACTGACGAGCATCCGTTCCGTCATGCCAGAGATAGGATCTGCCGTAAATAAGACGCCCGCCACGTCTGCAGCAACCATTTCCTGCACCACCACGGCAAGTTCCGCCGATTCGTGGGAGAACCCGGCTTCTGTGCGGTATGCCACCGCCCGATCCGTCCAGAGGGACGCCCAACACCGCCTTAGGGCATCGACAACAGACTCTTCTCCCTGCACGCCGAGATAGGTATCCTGCTGCCCCGCGAAACTCGCGCTGTCCAGGTCTTCCGTTGTCGCTGATGAACGTACCGCCACAATCGGCGATCCCAGCGCCCGATAAGCCTCGACAACGGCATTTCGCACGGCACACGGGACTTCCTGCTTCAAGATCAGCTCTCGTGCACCGTGAGAGTTCGTACCGGTTGCCTCATGAATAATATCTTCAGCAATCGGTGCAACGGCTGCTCTATAGGCGTCTGTTGTCACGCAAAATCCTGACGGCACGTTCAGACCGGCGCGATGCATCGTTATAAGGTTGGCACCCTTGCCGCCAACGCTGGCTACCTGGGCGTCCCCTGAAGGATGACCTCGCCGGAACCAGGATATGAACGCGGTCGTCTCTTGTTCGTGTGGGGTAGTCATCGCCCGATCACCGCCTTAATTGTGCTTCGTGTCGCTTGTTGTCCTGTCTCAACGGCAAAGCGTTTCTCTGTTCTTTTAGAATATCTGTCGCGGCGGGGTTTGGACATAGATTGCTGTCATCGAATTCGCCCTGACATGCAGGTTCACGCATAACCGTCTTCGCATATTCGGGGTTCTCTCACCGATAATAGGAGTGTGTACATTCTCGTTGTTCCCCTCGATGCGCCCACCGGCGGTTCGGTCATTCCGCTGTATGCGCATCCCGCGCGTGCCCACACGGTCACGGGAACATCGGGGCATGGTTCCCCATCCTCCCCCGCTTTTTGGGGAGTTTTTCACGTCGAATCTCTCGCCCCGGCGCAACTGACCGGCACGCATACGAAGCTCAATATTCTGCGCGCCGACCGCGTGAGTACTGGGAATCTGCCCGCCTATGTGCGCGAAGTCGAACGCCGCTCTGACCCGCGCATTAACCCCGAGTCGAAGCAACCGCACGCACGCTGGATATGGGCTGACACTCGCACAATTGCACCTATTCTGCTGCGCAAAGGGGTGCGGGTTCAGCTGTGCCACGATATGCGCCTGGTACAGCGAATTCTGCGCACCGCAAGCACTCACCCGAGCGGGCATGTTCGTTATGAACCCGTTCTCGACCTGGCGCAGGATACTGTCGAAAAACCTGCGGGTAAGCTGCCCGTCGCACGCCAAATTGCCGGTCAGGGCGAGCTTTTCGGGGACGACTTTTTGACGGCGGCGGAAGAAAATACTGTATCTGGTCATGAGGCGGCGCCCCCAACACTGACATCGGCAGATACCGAGCTGGTGCACCGGCATCTCGACGAATTTACCGCGCAGCTGCGGGCGATCGCCACCGGTTCGCACCCTGAAAGGCTGCGGTTATTGGCGGCGGCGGAATCGGCAGGGTCCCTGGTTGCGGCAGAAATCGAATACTACGGAATTCCTTTTGACACCGCCGCGCATGACGCACATTTGACTGAGATTTTGGGCCCGCGCCCGCCCGAAGGCGAGCATCCCGCCAAGTTGATGGAGCTTGCCGAGCAGATTCGCGCCGACCTTTTCGCGCCCCATCTGAACCCGGATTCCCCGCAGGAACTTTTACGCGCACTTCACGCCGCCGGGGTGAACGTGCCCAGTACCCGATCCTATGTGCTCAAGGGCTGGGCTGACGAGACTGCCACGCAGCGGGAACGGCGGTGGGCACTCATCGAGCCCATTCTCAGGTACAAGAAGTTGTACCGTATCTTTACAGCAAACGGGTGGTCTTGGGCGGATTCCTGGGTGCGCAATGGTCGTTTTCGCCCGCATCTTGAAGTTGGAGGCGCCGCGACCGGGCGGTGGGGCGCATCCGGCGGCGGGGCTCTGCAGCTTCCCGCCGAAATCCGTTCGGCAATTCTAGCCCCCGAAGGCGAGGTTTTTCTCGTTTCTGACGGTTCGCAGATTGAGCCGCGCATCCTGGCGGCACTCAGCCACGACGAGGCGCTGGCATCGGCGGGCCGCGGCACCGATATGTATGCGGGAATCGCCGAACTCGCCCGGCTTGAGGGCGTGGCGCTCACCGAACGCGCACAGGCTAAGGTGGGGCTTCTCGCCATTATGTACGGCGGGCGCAGCGGAGAGATTGGGGCGCTGCTGCCGCATGTCGCCAAGCTTTTTCCGCGTGCGATGGAGTTTACGGAACGTGCGGCGCGCATCGGCGAGGTGGGCGGGCAGGTCACCACCTTTTTGGGGCGCACCTCACCCGCGCCAGATGAACGTTTCAAACGGACGGTCGCAGACCGTTCTACCCCGGCGGCGGAGTCGCGTGCTGTCTCCCTTTCTCGCTCTTACGGGCGTATGACCCGCAACTTTGTGGTGCAGGGAACGGCTGCGGAATGGGCGCTGTGCTGGATGGGCAGGGTGCGTTCGCGTCTGCTGACCGAGACGGTTTTCGGCATGCCTATGCGCACCAAAATTGTCTATTTTCTGCACGATGAGCTGCTGCTGTGCGGCCCCAAGCTTGAGGCGGAGCGTATCGAGAGGATTCTGCGGGAGTCTGCTGCAGAGGCGGCGCGCCTGCTTTTCGGGACGGTGCCGGTGGAATTCCCGGTCTCAGTGACGGTCACAACCAACTATGCCGAAGGTAAATAGGTCCACGCCGCCTACGCTCGTTTCTCTTCCCTCCCGAGAGCCTTTAGACACCCGCCAAAGGCTGCTTACCCAGATGCGGGCGCAGGTTTAAGTACCGAAGCATCCCACGGTACTGTCCAGGTGAGCGCATCAAAAATCTTATCGAGCACGATCGCAGTGAATCCCCACACGGTGAACTCGACCCGCGCATCGCCGTGAGAGTGCACAACCTCAAACGCCGGGGTTTTATGGGTTATGTGCTCGCGCTTCACATATGCCGTATGCCGGTTGGCGGGGTTGAGCAGATCCCGCACGGGCACCCGCGTAATCAGGGCAGACTCGTTCGTATCGACCACGCCAACCCGCGTGGGTGAAGCCCACCACCCCAGCACCGGGGTCACCCTGAAATCGCTCACGGCAAGCGGCAGGGTCGGCAGCTCCCCCAGAATTTCAACGCCCGCAGGGTCAAGCCCGGTCTCTTCCACGGCCTCGCGCAGGGCGGCGATGCGCCCCACCGGAACTCCCTGCTGGCGCGACAGCGCATAATCCTCGGGGTCAATTTTTCCGCCCGGGAATGCAGGCTGACCGGCGTGTGAGCGCAGAGTATCCGCCCGCACCAGAAGCAGAACGTCCAGGTTCTCACCCACGCACTCTGGGCATCCCTCAAAGTCAGCGGATGCGCTCGGTTCATCATCGAGTACTCCGAAGAGAACGAGCACTGCCGCCTCTTTGGAGAGCGTACCGTTGGGCGCGTACCGCATGAGGGAGTCTATCTTGAAATCGAGTTTTCCTGCGGCAAGGTTCGCGAGTGCATCGCGGGCTTGTTCGGCGGCGGTGTTCAGGGTGTTAGGCACTCAGCGGGTATCCTTCGGCGTGAAGCTGGCGGCGTGTGGCACCGTTGAGGAAGCGCAGGTGCAGGCGTTCACGCCCGGGTGCCATTTCATATTTCATGAGTTTACGCGCTTTGGTTTCGTCCGTCTCGCCTTCGCCCCAGGATGGGCACAGGTCGGCGATGGGGCAGACCCCGCAGGCGGGTTTGCGGGCGTGGCAGATGCGCCGCCCGTGGTAAACCATGCGGTGTGAGAAGTCGGTCCATTCGCGTGGTTCGATAAGCTCGGCAACGTCGTGTTCGACTTTGACGGGGTCGTCTTCGGTGGTGAATCCCATGCGGCGCGCGAGCCTGCCAAAATGGGTATCGACGGTTAGCCCGGGTACTCCGAAAGCGTTGCCGAGTACCACGTTTGCGGTTTTGCGCCCGACTCCTGCCAGTTTCACCAGTTTATCGAGGGTTCCGGGCACTTCTCCGTCGTAGTCGTCGGTGAGCTGGCGGGCGAGTTTGACGATAGATTTCGCTTTGGCGCGGTAGAACCCGAGGGATTGAATATAGGGTTCGACTTCTTCTTCGGTGGCGGCGGCGAGGGCGGGCGCATCCGGGTAGCGGGCGAAGAGCGCCGGGGTTACCTGATTGACGCGCACATCGGTAGTTTGCGCCGAGAGCACCGTGGCGATCAGCAGTTCAAAGGCGTTCGTGAAGTCGAGTTCAGCCACGGCGTAGGGGTAAGTTTCGCCCAGGATGCGGTTGATTTTGCGGGCTCGGCGCACGGTGGCAAGGTGGCTTTCGGGGGCTTTGGCGAGTGCTTTCGCGCGGCGGCGTGCCGCCTGTGCTGCCTCAAACTCGGGCACGGTGCGGATGCTTAGCAGCTCACGTTCTTCTTCGGTGAGCTGTAGCTCTGGGGCTGTGTCGGTGGTGCTTTTCGGTGCGGATGCGCTCATAGCGCGAGCCTACCGTTTTTTGTCTGCTTTTCCCAGCTAGGGGTACCGAAGTTCGCCGTTACCGCACAGTTTCTGCCGCTTTTGAGCGGGTAAATATGCCACACTAGGGGTATGTCTGCAACGATTTTTGTTCTGAATGGCCCTAATCTGAATCTGCTGGGGCAGCGTCGCCCCGAGGTGTACGGGTACACAACCCTGCACGATATTGAACTGATGGTGCGCGAGCGCGCCGCCCTGCACGGCTTCGATATTGAGTTTATGCAGTCCAATCATGAGGGTGTGCTGGTGGATGAGATTCAGCGTGCACGCACCCGTGGCGCGGCGATTATTATCAACCCGGCGGCGTACACGCACACATCGGTGGCGCTTCACGATGCGCTGGAGGCCGCCGAGCTGCCCGTCGTTGAGGTTCATCTCTCGAATGTGCACCGACGCGAGGAGTTTAGGCACCATTCGTATGTGTCCCCGCAGGCTACGGCGGTGATCGCCGGAGCAGGCGCCTACGGGTACGTGATGGCGGTAGATTTCTTGGCGCAGCACCTGGAGTCGGAGTAGAGCCGAGAAGTATCGTCGTAGAGCCTCAGCGCCGAGTAATGGGGCGGACACGCAAAGGTGCCTCACGCATCCAATGGTAAGGATACGTGAGGCACCTTATATCTTGATTGTCATCGCACGTTTACCCAGCGATAACATTATGCGTTTATCGTGTTACAGCAATTAGTTCTTGCAGGTTCCGGTCGCCACGGAAGCGGTGTTGCTGCCGCCAGCCTCAAGCGCCTGCTTCAGGGTGGATGCGGTTATCGCATAACCGGTCTGACCCGTGCTGCTTTCACCGTCAGGAGCTTTACCGAAGACCACACCCACAACGTTACCGTTTTCGTCAAGAACAGGACCGCCGGAGTTACCGTGCTGCACATCTGCGGCAAGCTGGTAGACCTGGCGCATCGGGTTAGGCTTACCGGTCTCTACGTCAATGGTCTGGGTATTGCCCACACCCTGCACGGTCGCAGGGAGCGCCTTGAACGGCCCACCCTGGGGGTAACCCATGAAGGTTACGGTCTCGCCGGGGTTTGCGTTCCTGCCGATCGGCAGCGGGTCCAGGTTCATGCCGGGCACGCGGATAAAGGCAAGATCCTGGGCGGTATCCATATAGACCACCTCGCCCTGCCAGGTGCGCCCGCGCTGATCCCTCACCATAGGCGAGTTCACGCCCGAAAGCACGTGTGCGTTCGTCGCGATAAGCCCATGATCCACCACGAACCCGGAACCGGTCGAGGTGTATCCGCACTGTTCTGCGGCGCCAAGAATCTGCACAACAGAGGCAGAGGCGTTATTGAGCGCCTCCGTTTCTACGCCCTGGGTGGGCGCGCTGGTTTCCGGGGCGATCAGCTGGCGCACCTCGGGAATAGTGCCGGATGCGAGCACATCGTTACGAATATTTTCAATACCGTTGCGCAGACCATCCGGGGTGTTCTCGACCATCCACGAGAGGGTCTTTGAGTTGTTCAACGCGGCGTTGAATTGCGGCAGGGGTACGGTGCGCATCGTGAGCGTTAAGACCACGAGCACAAGCGCGCAGGCGGCAACATTGAGCACGCCGCCAAAGAAACGTTCTACGCCTTTAAGCGGGGTTATATCCGTGACACGGCGCAGGCTGCGGCCGCCGATGAGTCCCAACCACTGCCCCAGCGTTAGGCAGAGGATCAGGATACCGATAGCGGTAATCAGCCCCCATTTGGATCCCACAGCCGCAACGGCAAGCGGGATGAGCCACGCTGCGGCGCATACACCTAGAGCAAGACCGATAAAGGTGCCTAGCGTGGTGAAGAAGCCGCTACGCAGACCGGCAATGAAATAAAGCACGAGAATGACAGGAATAATAATGTCAAGGGGGCTAAAAGTTGCTGACATGAGCGTCCTCCTTGGTGAATACATAAAATGCGGTGAATCCGCACGGCGCGTCCGGAAGGCACGCCTGAGCATGAGAGAAGTCGAAGAGTTCGTGCGCTGCTCAAAGCCCTCTCACACTGTACATGCTGATGCTAGAGTGCGAAGCTGTGAATTTCTTAAGTTTTCCCCGTAAGCGCAGAAAACTTTTCCTCCTAGATGTTGTTTTTTAGATGCGGAAATAAAAAATATGAGGTACGCTCAGTATTAGTGTTAGTTGAATATGTCACACACCAGCGATGCGGTTCACATCGTATCCGTCTCGCAGACGCGACCGTGTGACGCACAGATTTTCGAGCGAAAGAATCGCCCGCTATCCCACTCAAGGAGTAACTATGGATCTCGATATCCTTCGTCGTTCCCCACTTTTCGCGACCCTCGATGACGCCGCGTTCAAGCTGCTCACAGACGATATCCAAGAAATTGATTTGTCCCGCAACGCCGTGCTCTTCTACGAGGGTGACCAGGGCGACCAGCTCTTCGCTGTGCTCTCCGGCAAGGTCAAGCTCGGGCGCACCGCCGCAGATGGGCGCGAAAATATGGTCGCGCTCATGGGACCCGGTGACGTCTTCGGCGAGATGGCACTCTTCGACCCCTCCCCCCGCTCCACCAACGCCGTAGCGGTCTCCGAAACACGCCTAGCTGCTATTAAGCACGAATCCTTCAAACGTGCACAGCGACAGGACCCCAGCATCTCCGACCAGGTTATCAAGACCCTGGCACGCCGCCTGCGCCACTCCAACGAAGCGCTGGCAGACCTCGTCTTCTCCGACGTCCCCGGTCGTCTCGCTAAGGCACTCCTCGACCTTGCAGACCGCTTTGGGCGCCCCGCAACCGACGGCATCCTCGTTGCCCACGAACTCACCCAGGAAGAGCTGGCACAGCTTGTCGGTGCATCCCGCGAAACCGTTAATAAGGCACTGGCAGAGTTCGTCTCCCGCGGCTGGATTCGTCTAGAGGCACGCGCAGTCGTGATCCTCGATTTGCCTCGACTGCGCCAACGCTCGCGCTAAGCTCTCTGACGGGCTCGCAAAGTCTTCGTACGAAACCGCATCCGATACATCGTGTTATTCAACGATTTCGGATGCGGTTTTTGCGTGCTCTGCCTCGAATCAGTTCCAAGGCTCAGGAGGATACTCCACACTCGCTTGACAAGGCGACCAGTCATCCCCGGTGCCGCTTCGCTTTGCCGTGGATGACAGCCTTAGGCGCTCGTTGCGGATATCCTCCTGAGCCCAAGTGAGAGTGAGGCAAGTCAGACGTTTCCGGTGGGATACTCGTCATAAGCGCCTAAGGGTGGATCGCCTCCAGGCGATACGGGTCCCCTTGTAAAGCGAATGATGAGTATCCCACCGGGATAAACGTTTTCCCTGTGTTCACGTGCCCAGACGGTTCTATAAGGATTATTCGTGAGAAACAAGGCGCGATCGCGCTTGCTTAGAATGACTAACGTTGTGTAGAGTGTTTATCACTACGACCGGTTCCGCCTACTGCTTTGATAGCTAGGTCCAGGGCCGGTCTTCATCATACAGAAGGTACTCATGGGCGAGGACATCAAAGAATTTAAAACTTACAATGAGCAAGTAGATATCCTAGCCAGACGTGGTATGGACATAGGAGATCGCGACGACGCGGTATTTTTGCTTCAGCAGGTTAGTTATTATCGTTTGAGTGGTTATTGCTACCCGTTTCGGGAGTTTAAAAATAGCAGCCGTGCAGATACTTTCTTTCCAGGTACGCGGTTGAGAGATGTAGTTGACTTATATAGATTTGATTCTCGACTTCGTACAGCAACATTTACAGCTCTTACACCTATTGAGCTTGCAATACGTGCGCATCTTGGTCATGAACTAGGGCGTCTCGACCCTTTGATTCATCTCGATCCTTACAAGCTTGGAATTAAAGTTCGTACCCTTAAAGAGAAGAAATATAACGGTTGGCGTAGACGTTATGAACATGAGCTTAAATCATCACGTGAAGACTTTGTTAATCACCACAAACAGAAATATGGCGGGAACCTTCCAGTATGGGCTGCCACGGAGATTATGGACTGGGGAAGCTTAACTTATCTTTACGAGCTTTCACCCCGTAGCGTGCAGAATACTATATCTAGTCAGTGCGGTCTTAATGCGCCTCAATTGCGTAGCTGGCTTAAGGCTCTTAACATCGTGCGGAATATCTGCGCTCATCATGGGCGCCTTTTTAACAGGGTACATGCTATTTCGCCTAAGCTACCTGCTCAAGGTACCCACACCGATCTCGACTGCATAAATACCGATTGGAAACGCACTTTCGGGCAACTGACACTTATACAGTTTCTCTTAGACCGTTTTACTGTCGGCAATAAAAAGCTGTTACCGACAGTCGTACAATCGTTTCCAGAAGTTCAGATAGTCCCAATTTCACATATGGGAGCTCCTGATAACTGGCAAACGGCAAGTAGGCTCTGGAGCGTATAGCTGAAATAAGCATCGCCAAATTAAGGTATAGTAGGCCTTCTCACATCTAGTTAGCAACGTAGACATGTTGTCGGTTCAGGTCCTCACGTTCGGCAATATCGAGCAACGCAGTAGCCATATCTGCCGGGGTAATCATCCAGCCGCGTCGAAGCGGCTTGTGGGCATCGAGCCGATAAGAACCTTTAGCTTTCATCGGCTGAATACGAGGGGCACGCACCGCCGTCCACTGTGCGGTGCTTTCCCACAAAACCACGTCCATACGCCGCATATCATCGTAGGTTGCACCCAAAAAGTGTTGCAGCAGCGGCAATACCACCCAGAGCTTGAAGAGCCCTTGATGAGCCCAATGTTCGGCGACCTCCGAAGAGATCACAACCAAACGTGATACCCCATGCTCTTGCATTGCGTCCAGAAGATTTTTCGTCCCGGCAGAGTAAAGGGTTGTCGGCGTTTTCGAGGTTCCAATCCCTACGGTACTGATGACCGCATCTACGCCTTGAAGCCAGGGCTTGAGGGCCTGAGCATCAAGAATATCTACAGCGCCCGTGGTTAGGTTCGGGTGATCGAGCTGAAGATTCTGCGGGTTCCGGGCAAGTGCAACTACCTCATGGCCACGCGCAAGCGCCTGTTCCACGACCAAACGACCCACGTTTCCGGTAGCACCAGACACTAAAATTTTCATAGTTTTCGACTTTTGTTAGGGAATAGTGACCACAAGTTTACCGCGCACGTGCCCCGTGCCCAGTTCCTTATAGCCGTCACGGATGGATTCAAGCTTGAACGGGTACACATGCGCTAAGGTCACGTCAATATCTCCCGATGCCACTAGATCAGCGACTTCTTTCAGGTCACCGGGCTGAGCATGCCGCGCCCCCGTAAACTGCGCGCCTTTTATCATCGCCTTCGGCGTAGGAATCAGCGTGCCCATCGCGGACCCTTTCAGTCCGAGCTCTGCCCCTAACGGAATGTAGTCCCCGCCGTAGCAGTCAAGCATTTTCGTAACCGGGGTCGGTGCTGCCTTGAGAATACGTTCCTTCAAACCATCACCGTATGCAACCGGAATAGCCCCTAGAGAGCGCACAAACTCCGCGTTTTTCTCCGATGCGATACCGATAACTGTTGCTCCCCGATGCACCGCAAGCTGAACCGCCACGGCTCCCACACCGCCGGATGCGGCACTGATAACCAGCACATCCTCGGGTTTCAGATCGATTGCACGGAACGCCCCGCATGCGCTCTCCCCGGCGACACCCAAGGCTGCTGCAACCTCAAAGTTCAGGTTCTCAGGTTTCGCAACAATATTCTGGGCAGAAGTCACCAGTTTCTCAGCCAGTGAGCCTTTCGTCACGCCGGAACCGGGAGCGCTGCGCAGGGTTCCCAGTACCGCATCGCCCACAGCAACATTGTTCACACCGGGGCCTAGGGCATCTATCACACCAGAAAAGTCACGCCCCACACCCTTCGGAAAACGTGCGGGACCGCGGCCAAACCACCAGGACGGGTGACGCAAACGGTTAATCGTCTCTGCGACGCGAAGTGGCTTGAACCCCTCGAAAGTCTTCATCTCCAGAGGGTTCAGTCCGACCGCTTTGACCGTCACACGGACTTCACCTTCACCCGGTGTAGGTTCATCTGACTCAACCATTTCTAGGACGCTGGGATCGCCATAGGCGTTGTACTGAATTTTGCGAATCATGAGATTTTTCCTTTCACTGTGACTATCTGCCTACAACAAAGGCCGGATTCTCAACACAATACAATGCGGAAAATCCGGCCTTCCAAGTCTTATGAGGGGGCAACAGAGGCCGACTTGAGTGGACCGACTGTGCCAAGCGTTCCTGTTTTAGATGACACCGGTACAACTTCTGTAAACGAAAGCATACACGCGCCGTCATTCTTCACGAGCACGGGCTTCTTCACCTCAACGGTACGGCGCTTTGCCAGCCACGATACCCCGGTTTCTGAGGTGGCGAGCGACTCAAGCATGCACATCACGGCGGGAGTCACCAGTTCCTCAAGGGTCTTACCCACCGTATTCGGCTGCCCGATACGATCCCCCAGTTCCGAGGTATCCTTACTCTCCATGAGCGTGCGCACATTCACCCAACTGCCCCACACACCCTTGCCTTCCAGCAGCTTGGCGTTCTGCCCCACGGGAACAACCGTGGTGAAATAGGCGATGTCGTAGCGTTTATGGAAGAAGTCTGGCGACTGCCAGCGCGATACCGGGCGCAGCAGGTCTGTGCGTAGTTTCAGTCCGCATGAGGTTAAGAACTGCCCGAAGCTCTTGTCTTGATCGGCGATTGCCTCACGCTGACTCATCTGTTCTTCACCCGCGCCGCTCTCGGCGACGTTCTGCCCGTCCTCACCGGCAAGAAGCAGACCGGTTTCTTCAAAGGACTCGCGAATAGCAGCGATCACGGTGCGTCGCGCGCAGGTTACATTTTTGAATTTGAACTTGGCAGACCATTCATCGGGGGTCGGACCATACCAGGGGGTTGCGTCGTCGTCGCCGGGGGTCACGGTACCGCCCGGAAAAGCGACAACGCCCAAGGGTGAGGACCCCGGACGGTAGGTCAGGATGGTTTCAAGACCGTCTTCGCCGTCACGCACAAAGATGACTGACGCCGCTTGGCGGAGCGAGCATGCCCCTCCAGCATCCTCACCGCCCTCGGATACCCAGGTTTCGGCGGCGGTGCGCATAAACTCCGGGATTTTATAAAGACGCTGAATCTGCTCGGTGCGTGCGGCAGGTACAGACGAGCGCCCGGTAAAGATGCGCGGCTTCTGTTCTTCACCAACCACCGGAACTACTCCGGTGTACAACTTCTGAGAAGGTGTCGTAGTCATGATCCTGAGAATATTAGACGTACTCGACGATGATTTCAACCTCAACGGGAGAGTCCAACGGAAGCACCGGAACACCGACCGCCGAGCGGGCGTGCGTACCAACCTCGCCAAAGATCTCACCCAACAGCTCAGAGGCGCCATTGATCACCCCGGGCTGACCGGTAAATTCCGGGTCAGATGCCACGAACCCCACAACTTTCACGACCTTCTTCACCCGATCAAGATCGCCGATAACGGACTTCACAGCGGCAAGCGCATTCAGCACTGCAATGGCAGCGTACTTCTTGGCATCCTGAGGGGTCACAAATGTTGAGTCACCCGAATCCGAGACTTTACCGGTGGCAGGCAGCTGACCGCTGACGAATGGAAGCTGCCCGGAGGTATACACATAATTCCCGCTCACCACAGCGGGTACATAGGCGGCGACAGGGGCTGCGACTTCGGGAAGTTGGTAGCCGAGTTCACGAATGCTCAGTTCATAACGGGATTCAGTCATGGGGTTCTCCAGGGATGTGGTTGGTGGCACGTGCGCCGCATATATGTAGTGTTGTGTAGAAGCATATCGCAAAAGAGACGCTAAACCCGGCAACCGGAGGATTCAGGTTACCGGGCGTGGTGCAAGGCTTTAGCCTTCGACTTTCTCGCGTTTGAGGTAGGCGATGGGGTTACCCTGGGTGGGTGCCACCATGTTGCCTGCGGGGTTCGGTCCGCTGGGTGCGGGTGCGCCAGGCAGAACCGCAACAAGTTCCCACCCTTCCTCACCGTAGTTATCAAGGATTGCCTTGGTGGTGTGCACGATCAACGGCACAGTCAAATATTCCCATTTCTTCATAGCTCTAGGGTAGTCCTGTTCCCCGGCTCGAACAAGGCTATTGCGCTCTATTGCAGGTTCAACGCTCTAGGCGTAACAGAAGGCCAGAACATGACGCCGAACGGTCACCCCGCGCGCCGGATACGCCGGTCAGCCTCGCACCGAGTACATAACCCGCGAGATGCCGCGGATTTTCGGGGCATAGACCCGGTGTTTTCACGGTATAGCCAAGGAAGTACATCCGGCGCGTTGCCCGCGAAGACGGGAAACCGGCAAGTTAAACCTAGAGTTTAACCCTTTTGAGGGATGCGTTCTCAGGTGTATCCGCTAAACTGAATGAATGGCTTCACGAAAAAAATCGCGCGCGCAACGGCGTCGCCCCAGTGACTTTTTGCAGTTTGTGGCGTTCAGTATCATTGCCGGGTTCTTGGTAGCAATTATCGTGGTACCCCCGGCGGTAGGTGTTGGCATGGTCGCTAATGCCTCAATGACGTGGTTCCAGGATCTTCCGGAAGACATTTCAGAAGGCCCCTTCTCACGCCCATCGACTCTGTACGCCTCTGATGGTAAGACCGAGCTTGCGACCTTCTTCGAGGAAAACCGCACAGAGGTTAAGCTCGATCAGATGTCACCGCATATGCGTGATGCCATTATCTCGGTGGAAGACCGCGACTTCTACAACCACGGTGCCGTATCAGCTATCGGCATTGGTCGTGCGTTCGCGAATAACTTCCTGAACCCGAAGAAACGTCAGGGTGCATCGACACTCACACAGCAGTACGTGAACAACCTGATCGTTGATTCCGATGTGCAGCGCGGCGCAGACCCCACAACTCTGGGCGGGAATAAAGGCTATCTCGACAAGATCAAAGAGATGAAGCTCGCTATCTCGATGGAGCAGAACAAGTCTAAAGACGAGATTCTTGAGGGCTACCTGAACATCGTGAACTTGGGCGGCACCAACTACGGTGTTGAGGCGGCGGCCCAATACTACTGGGGTATTTCCGCGAAGGATCTTTCGGTAGCCCAATCGGCCCTTCTCGCGGGTCTGGTGCAGTCACCGAACACCTATGATCCAACGACGCACCCCGATTTGGCGCGTGAACGCCGCGATGTGGTGCTTGGCACCATGCTTCGTGACGGTAAGATTTCACAGCAAGAATACGATGAAGCCATTGCATCGCCTATTAAGCTCAATGTTCATCCGCCTGAGAAGGGCTGCTCTGTTGCGGGCGAAAGCTCATTCTTCTGTAACTACGTGGTGAACTATGTTGCGCTTGACGAATCTTTCGGGGCAACTCCTGAGGAGCGTTTGAACCTGCTCAACCGCGGCGGTTTTAAGCTTGTGAGTACCCTAAACCCCGAAGCGCAGAAGATCGCTAAACAGTCTGTGGAGGCCGTTCAGCCTGGTTCCACCAACACCAACAACGTGAACGCCGCTTTGACCAGTGTGGAGCCTGGCAGCGGTCGCGTGGTGGCGATGGCTCAGAACGCCGAATGGGGTAAACCCAAGGATGCGAATGACCACTCGCAAACCCAGTTCAACTTCAACGTAGATTCGCTCTATGGCGGCACCCCCGGATTCCAGCCGGGCTCAACCTTCAAGCCCGTGGTGCTGTCCCAGTGGATTAACTCTGGTCGAGGTGTGAACGCCCAAATCGATGGTACGGCTCTATCCTACCCAAGCAGCTTTGGGTGGAACGCCCGCTGTGTGGAGGGCGGTAAGTACTACTACCGCGACTCCGCTAACGGCTGGTCCTTCAAGAACGCGGTTCCGGGATACCAGAGCTGGGGTACGGTCGCCTACGGTATTCGCGTTTCGGCTAACTCCTACCTGTACTCGATGGTCAGTAAACTCGACCTCTGCGATATCAGCGATATGGCAAATAAGCTGCACCTGCACGACGGTCTGGGTCAGCAGCTGTACGATCCGGGTCTGCTCAGTGCAAACATTGGTGGTACCAGGTACGGTGCTACCCCGCTGACCATGGCGAGCGCATACGCAACTTTCGCGAGCGAAGGTAAGTACTGTGAGCCGCGCCCACTTGAGAAGATTACTAAGAGTGACGGTTCGCCCATGAAGACTTACGAGTCTAAGTGTGAGCAGGCGATCAGCCCGGATATTGCTAACGGTGTGAGCTACGTGCTCAAGGGCGTGCTTGCCTCCGGAGGTTCAGCGCCTAAGCGCGCTATCGGTCTGCCGGATGCTTCCGCCGCGAAGACCGGTACGAACGATAACTCCTCGCAGACCTGGATGGTCGGTTACACCCGCGGCCTGGCAACTGCTTCATGGGTGGGCAGTAACGACTTGGGTTACCGCTCGATGAACGGTATTGCGATTAACGGTCGCGTGCTGGAGTACGTGGACGGTGCGACCTATGCGGGTGCCCAGTGGCAGCAGTTCATGCAGGCCATGGCACCGAAGTACAACACCGAGAAGTTTACTGAGCCCCCGGCATCGGTGACGTCAACAAACGTCAACGGTAACTAAGAGGGCGTACTGAAGAAAGGCACACGATGTGTGAGAACGCATCCGGTGCCCGCGCATCCGTGGCGGCTTCTGAAGCGGCACGTGGTTCGCACTTCACACAGAGTATGGTGAAGTTTGCGGCTGCAGGGCTTGCTTTGGGAGCCGCCACGGCGGCGTATGGGCGCTTCGTCGAATTGAATAATTTTCAGGTGCGCGAGGAAACTCTCGCGGTGCTTCCGGTGGGGTCGCCAAACTTTAGGATTCTGCATATCTCGGATATGCATATGATTCCTGGGCAGAGGGCGAAGACCGAGTTCATGCATTCTTTGGCGGGCCTGAACCCGGATTTGGTGGTGAATACGGGCGATAACCTCTCGCATGTGGGCGGGCTTGATCCTCTCCTAGAGGCACTTGACCCTCTCCTGGATTTTCCGGGGGTTTTCGTGCCTGGCTCGAACTGCTATTTTGCCCCGGTGCTGAAGAATCCTGCACGGTATCTGTGGCAGGCGCGCACGCCTCAGGAGATTGAGGAGGGGTCGCGTGTGCCGCTTCCGATTGAGCGTATGCATGACGCCTTTGAGTCGCGCGGCTGGGTAGGGCTTATTAACCGGTACGACGGCATCACGTTGGGTGGGCTGCGCCTGGAATTTTCGGGGGTGGATGATCCGCATCTGCGTTACGATGCGCATCCGGGGTTCTCACCGCAAGCGTTTGAGTCTTCGGACGTGCCGCGTATTCGTGTGGGTGTTGCGCATGCACCGTATATGCGCACTCTGCACAGATTTGTGCAGGATGGTGCCGAACTTATTTTTGCCGGTCACACGCATGGCGGGCAGGTGTGTCTGCCGGGCGGTCGTGCGCTCGTGAGTAACTGTGATTTGCCGCCGTCGCGGGCGAAGGGTGTGAGCTATCAGGGCGATGTTCCGGTGCAGGTTTCGGCGGGGCTGGGGACCTCACGGTTCGCGCCGGTGCGCCTCTTCTGTCCCCCGGAGGCGGTGCTCGTCACCCTCACGGCAAAGGACGGGTAGGTTTTCTTTCCCTTATATTCCGCGAGCAGGTGGTTTTTGGCCGAGCAGGTAGTATTTTCCTACCTGCTCGGTCAAAATCTACCTGCTCGCGTGTGGAGAATGAGTCTTACGGGGAGATTGATTCTAAGTTTTGTCAGAATTGATTCTACATTGGTGTACATAGCTAGTTTGGTTTTCTCATACTCCATATATTTCAAAGTAACTTCGCTAGGTGTAAGATTTTTTGTTTTATTTCATGATCTTGGGGATTTTGCTTGTTGATGTGCTAGATATTTTTGATGATAGTTCTTCCTTGTAAATTATTTAGTATTTTTACTTGTGAGCTTGTTTTATTGTTCTTGAGTAGATTTTTATTTGACTTTTATTATTCAAGTCGTGAGAGATATTTTCAAAATCTGTTTTAATGTTTTTCTATACTATAATGGTTTCATGTAAGTTATTAAAAATACCTTACAAAATGGTGGCAGTTTATAACTAGGATATTTTGTCTTTACTATATCTGCCTCTAGGATCAAATATATAAATAGACATAAAGAGGAGGTGATTTAAATGATAGAAATCATTACTATCATCTTGGCATACGCACTATTAGCATCCAAGATGAAATAAAGTAAAATCATGTGGGTGTGCCACAGTAATATGGCACACCCACATGCATACCACTCATCTCTACACACCGAAAAATATCAACCACTCATAAAAATATAGAGGGCTAGTCTGCATTACCTATCTGCTTCCACTTAATATGCCACACTGCACGACATCTCTTAGTATTACAACTTTCGTTTGCAAACGAAAAATACTGTAAACTAGGGAGAAATCCCCAAGTATGTATGAGTTAGGAGGTAGCAGTCATGACTGCCCAGCACACTCGGACTTTTGCGGCTGAACCTCTGCAGGAACAGATTATTCCGTTATCAGAAGAGTTCGTCCAAAGCCTCACGGTTCAGGGGACTCTGCCGAATGGGCAAAAGGTTCAAGCCCCTGAACCCGTTGCCGACTTTGTTCGTGCATAATTTCGAGCGATTCTTGCTCACCATGTTGTTTCCGTGCAGTTCAGCCCAGAAATTTTAACGACCAGCGAAGCAGCCGCAATCCTGGGACTGTCCCGCCCCAGAGTACAGTGCGGAAGGTTCCGTCGGGTATACCGTCGCCGGAACCCTGCGTCCCTTCGAGCTGACAGCCAACTATATCAGCGCCGATTATCAGCCTCTCTTCGCGTTCCACACCATCGACACCTATGAGAGCTACGATGAAGCCGCTGCCCAGCAGGTGGCAGATAGCGCGGATGACTACCTGGCGCATCTGAACACCCATTACGCCTAGGCTATGGCCGCGTAGCTTGCGGTATCTGAGAATAACACCCACCGGGGGAGAAAAATTATGTTCATCGTATCGTTGAATTACGTCAAAGACCTGGCCGACATTGAAGCACACCTGTCTGACCATGTTGCCTATCTCGACCGCTATTATCGTCAAGGCGTGTTCCTCATGTCGGGGCGTAAACAGCCACGCACAGGCGGCATTATTGTGATGCAGGCAGAGAGCGTGGAGCAGGTGGAACGTATTATCTCTGAAGACCCTTTTCACCGCGCTAAAGTGGCGGAATATCAGATAATCGAGTTCATTCCCACCAAAACCTCAGAAGATTTAGCTCAGTACCGTAAGACACTCTAAATTACCGTACCGTATCCGCGAGCTACACGCGAGCAGATAGTATTTCGGCGAGAAGATAACAATCCGCTATCTTTTCGTCGAAATACTATCTGCTCACGGATTAAGACTAAGAGAACGGGTTAAGCTCACCGATAAGAACGGGACGCTCAGGGCAGAACCGTAGCGGGCGCATCCGGGGTGCCCCTCTATAATTAAGAGCACTAACGCTCACACCATGTAAGAACGTTAAACCGTATCTAAGCAGGAGGAACCGAGCACGACCCGCACACACACCCCCGGCACTTCTCGACGACGCAATCCCTTCCTGGAAACCGCCCCGGAACCTATTCCCACACCCGTAAATTACGATGCGGGCGAGCGCGCGCCTCTCAAATTCCTGCCGTATATTGCCCCGATTCGGTGGCGCTGGGCTATCGGCATGCTGGTCGCTGTTGGCGCGGCGATTCTCGAAATTTCTATTCCGCAGATGCTTCGGTTCATTGTCGATGAGCTTGTGCAGAATACGACCGAGGCGGGTGTCTGGATTGGCGGCGGACTAGTACTTTTGATTGGCGTGGGGAACGCATCGTTGGCGTATTGGCGGCGGTGGCTGATCGTGGATCCTACCTCCACGCTTGAAATCCGCATGCGCATGAACTTTTTCGACCGGATTTTACGGGCGCCGCTGAGCGTTCTTGACCGGTGGTCTTCCGGGCAGCTGCTCACCCGTTCCATGAGCGATTTGAGTACGATTCGCCGGTGGTTTTCGTTTGCGCTGGTGCAGATGACCTCGGTTGTGGTCATGTTCGTAACGGGCGGGTATTTTATGGTGACCGCATCCGCCCCGCTCGCGGTTATTTTTGTGGTGGCTATTCCGGTGCTGGTGCTCTCGCTCATCAGCTATGTGCGCAAATATGAGGCTTACACCCGCGAGATTCAGCGGCTCACCAGCGATCTTTCGACCCGCATTGAGGAGTCTGTGCGCGGTATTCGGGTGGTGAAAGCGCTGGGTCGCTCCCCCGAGCAGATTACTGAGTATACCCGCGATGCCGAACATTTGAATGAGGTGGAGCATCGCCGTGCCATGTTGGTGGCGCGCGTGGGGTTTTATCAGCGCGTGATTGTGGGGGCGGTGACGATGCTCGCCCTGCTGGTGGGCGCGCCGCAGGTGGCATCGGGTAGTCTTTCTTTGGGTGCGATGACCGCCTATTTTGCGGTGCTGACGGTGGTGTTGGGGCATGTGCTCCGTTCGACCGCGCTGATGGCATCATATTTGAATTACCGGGTGGCGTTTGAGCGTCACGTTGAGGTGATGGCGGATCCCGGCGATGAACAGGTACGACTAGTTGAGGAGGAGACCGTGGCTTATCCTTCGGGTGGCGCAATTTCTGTGGCGTGTGAGGCGGTGAGCTTCAGCTATGCCGAGCAGGCGAACACCGTAGATGCCGTCGATTCTGATGCGGTGGCACGCGCACACGAAGATTCCGCTGATACTCAGGCGCGCACGGCTAAGGTTCCTGAGGAGCATTCCGGGCAGGATGGGGCTTCAACGGATCACGCCGAGCAGAGCGGTTTAGGTGGTTTTCTGGCGAAGATTCTAGGTTTTGCCAAGGGCTCGCAGGATCACCAGGACAGTGCCGATTCCACGCAGGAGGCAGACCCCGCAGCGTTCCCGGAGTTACAGGCTGATCTACAGGATCCAAGCCCCGAGCCTACAGAGCAGGAACGCGAGTTTGCGCGTGCACAGCAGAAGGCTGCAACCTCCAAAACCCCGTCGGTACTTCACGATATTACGTTTAAAGCTTTTGCGGGCGAGATTTTGGCGCTCGTAGGGGCTACCGGCAGCGGGAAATCAACAATTCTCAACCTGATTCCGCGGTTCTATGAGCCCTCGTCAGGAAAGATTCTGCTGGGCGGTCGCGATGCCGCCGATATGCCGCTGCCCGAGGTACGCGCGCAAATGGCCTCTGTTTTTGAGGAAGCCGTGCTGTTCTCGGGGTCGGTGCGTGAGAACGTCCTGTTAGGGGTGCACGATCTTAGCTCTTCTGAGGAGGCGGATCAGCGTGTGCGCGCCGCCCTCACGATCGCAGCCTGCGATTTCGTGGACGACCTTCCCGAAGGGGTCAATACCATTATTGGCGAAGAGGGGTTGAGCCTCTCGGGTGGTCAGCGGCAGCGGCTTTCTTTGGCGCGTGCCCTGGCGGTTCGCCCGAGCGTGCTGCTGCTTGATGATCCGTTCTCGGCGCTAGATGTTCACACGGAAGAGAAGATTATTGAGGCGCTGCGCACCGGGCATGAAGGACTGGGCGGGGCTACCACCCTGCTGACCGCACATCGGCCTTCAACGGTGGCGCTTGCCGACCGGGTGCTGCTGCTGGAGGATGGCCGTATTACCGCCCAGGACACCCACACCGAGCTTATGAAGCTGCCACAGTATCGCCGCCTAATGAGTGTGCAGGACGAGGGTTAATGCCTAGGCGTCTCGTGCCGAATTCCGACGAACGCACGAACCTGTCCCCCGAAGAACGGCGGCAGGCTCGGAAGCGTTCGTACCGTCTACTGCGCGAGATTTTGCGCCCGCATCGGCTGTCCCTGGCGATTTCGGTGGCGGCGGTAATACTCGGGGCGATCGCATCCGCCGTGCAGCCCTGGCTGATTGCACGTGTGCTCGATACCGCAATTGAACCACTCACCCGCGGCGACAGCACCCCGCTTATATTCTTTGTGGTACTTTTTGGGGCAACCGTGCTCGCTAACGGCACCCTGACCTGGGTGAATGTGGTGTATACGGTGAGGGTTTCGCTGGGTGTGCTGTTGAGCCTGCGCACGCGTGTGTTCCAGCATTCGCAGTCGCTGAGCGTCTCGTTCCACGAGTCATATACGTCAGGCCGCGTAATTTCGCGGCTGACAAGCGATATTGATACGATCCGCACCTTTTTAGACAGTGGTATCAGTCAGCTTGCCACAACCCTGCTGGGGATTGCGTTCTCGGTAATCGCCATTTTCCTGTTGGATTGGCGCATCGGTCTGCTTCTGGTGGCTATGACGGTTCCCATCTGGCTGATAACCCGCTGGTTCCGCACCCGCTCAGAAACCGCATTCCGTGCCATGCGTAACGAATCTGCCCAGCTGACAAGCCGTTTTGTTGAAACCTACACCGGTATTCGAGCCATCAAGAGTTTCGGTGCAGAGGCGGATGCGCGCTCATCGTACGCACGCAACGCCGAGCGGTACCGGGTGGCGGTCATGGATTCTATCAAGCTCTTCGGCATCTACTCCCCCGTGCTGATTCTGCTGGGCAATATTTTTGTGGCGGCGGCGCTTGTGATTGGTGGGTATGCGGTGCTCGGCGGCACCATGCAGGTGGGCACCCTGCTTGCGCTCATTATTTATGCGAACCGGGTGTTTGAGCCGATTATGATGCTCTCCGAGTTTTATAACGTACTCCAGTCGGCGTTTTCGGCGTTGGAGAAGGTTTCCGGGTTCTTAGCCGAAAAACCGCAGATTCAAGACCCGCAGCATCCTGTAAGCCTGCCGCAGTCCCCCTCCACGCCGGCGAGCACCGAGAGTTCAGCAGAGGCAACCCCGCTGGGTGAGATCGTTCTTGAGGATGCCGCATTCGGTTACACTGCGGGTCAGCACGCGCTCATGCCTACGTCGCTGAGGATTGCACCGGGGCAGACGGTGGCACTCGTGGGTGAAACCGGTGCCGGAAAGTCTACGATTGCCAAATTAATTGCCCGTTTCTATGACGTTGATACCGGCAGGGTGCTTCTCGACGGCGTGGATGTGCGTTCCCTGACCGATCAGGAGCTGCGCCGAAACGTCGTCATGCTCACCCAAGAAGTCTTTCTGTTCTCAACCTCGATTGCCGAGAACATTCGTTTGGGCAACCCGCAGGCGACCGACGACCAGGTACGCCAGGCGGCGCAGGCTGTCGGCGCGGATGAGTTTATTCAGACCCTCCCGCAGGGGTACGGCACAATGCTCGGGCGCGGCGGTGTGAACCTTTCGACCGGGCAGCGTCAGCTTGTGTCTTTTGCCCGCGTTTTCTTGGCAAATCCGCGGGTACTGATTTTGGATGAGGCCACCGCATCCTTGGATATTCCCAGCGAGCGGGCGGTGCAGCGGGCGCTCAATGCCTTGTTGGCGGGGCGTACCGCCGTGGTGATTGCGCATCGTCTTTCGACTGTGCTGAGTGCGGACCGGGTGCTGGTTGTTTCTGCGGGGGCTATTGTTGAGGATGGTTCACCGCAGGAGCTGATTGCCGCCGGTGGCGAGTTTGCCGCAATGTACACCTCGTGGGAGGATGCGCGGCAGGATTCAGACTCCCCCAGCGCCTAACTCTTATGCGCACGTTTACCTATTGTGATACGTGCATGAGATCCCTAAACGTCATAGTTCTTAGCTGTAACCGCCTGAGTAGACACGGCAAAATTTTTTGTGGATGATAAAGGTGTCTTGCCGCTTCATAGAGCGTGCAGATACTCATTCACTTAAACCCTTATAACCTCATGGAGGAAAATATGTCACGCAATGATGCGAGGAAGTTTCTGGCTCAGGGCACCGCTTCTGCACTCACTCTTGCTCTTGGCCTAACCTTTGCCGCTCAGCCTGCTTTTGCGGAAACTGCGAAGGCGGCGGACCCTGCGTCGAGCGCATCCGCGGCCCCCAGCGCACCGGCGGCTGAGGCGAACCCCGGACTCTCGGTAGATCCGACTCCTGCGGCGCCTGTAGTCGCACCGGCTCCGAGTGACGGCCCGTCTCCGGAGGCACCCGCACCCGCGCCGAGCGAAAAGCCAGCGGCGGTGGTCTTCAAGGATGTTCCCCAGACCCATATGTTCTATCAGGAGATCACGTGGCTGGGACAGACCGGTATTTCGACGGGTTGGCCCGATGGCACTTTCCGCCCGTCCCAGAATATTGAGCGCGCCGCAATTGCCGCATACTTCTACCGGATGGCTGGCTCACCCGATGTTGTTCTGCCCAAGCAGTCGCCGTTCACCGACGTTGCTCCGAGCGATCCCTTCTACAAGGAGATCGTGTGGATGCACCAGCAGCACATCACGACCGGCTGGTCGGATGGCACCTTCCGCCCGCACGATTCCGTTACTCGTGAGGCTCTGGCGGCGTTCTTCTACCGTGCCGCCAATATGAACGACGATGCGGCACCGACTCAGGCACCCTTTACGGATGTTACCTCGAAGAGCCCGTTCTACCGTGAAATCGCATGGTTTAAGGCCCAGAAGATCACGACCGGCTGGCCTGACGGCACCTTCCGCCCGCATGAGCCTGTTACTCGTGAAGCGACCGCCGCGTTTGTGTTCCGCTTCGCCAAGATCTAAGCGGATAATCTTGTACAGTCGCTGCGGGAAATGTTGAGCGTTTCTCTCCGGTGTCGCGTGTGCTTCCGCGTTTTTAGTGCATCAAGCAGAAGGCGGAAGCACACGCACAAGACACCGCGCCTACTCCCCTGGAAACTCAGGGTTTACAGGTTTTTGAGAGGGCTTATTCGTGTTGCTTTCCCCGTGCTCTTCGGCTATTATTGATGAGTTGCCTGCGGGTTGTCCGACAGGTTAACACCGGGATGTGGCGCAGCTTGGTAGCGCGCGTCGTTCGGGACGACGAGGTCGCAGGTTCAAATCCTGTCATCCCGACCAACCCTAAACCCCCTGAGAGTAATCTTCAGGGGGTTTGCTGTATGTACCTTCTGCCCGGGCCCCCCTGGGCCTCACCAAACATCTAAATATCCAGTGTACGCAGCAACTCGCGCGGCGGAATCACGCCGTCCTCAATGTAGGCGCGGAAGATAGGCGCCGCCTGCTCACCCGTAAAAACTTCTTCAGGGTGCACTTGAACGGGCATACGGTTACCAACCCATGTGATGGTTGTCCACGCATCGGGGTCGGTCACAGGTGTGCGAGCCACCGTGTACTGTTCGTACGAACCATCTTCGGCAGTCACCCTAATTTCCACCGTCATCGCACGCGTGGAACCGGCACACTGTATATAGTTGCCGTGCGCCACCGAATCCTGGGGAACGTCATCAACATGGTTCACGCCTTCAGGCAGAGCCCACACCACGAGGGCGAAGCGCTTGTCACCCTCCAAAAAGTCGGGATCGGTGAGGCGCTGCTTGGTATCGTCGGCGAAAGACTGCGGAGTCTGGGGAACATCAAATCCGTTATATTCAGTCTTCCCCACCACCCTGTACGCAAAGTACTTCACGGGCTTATTCCTCTCTCACGTGTTCTTCAGTAGGCACCAGAGTATCGAAGAGAAACCGTGCGTGCCAGCATATTCGTCACTTCGCTGGGCTATCCCCGCCCGCTCATGAGGACGAGCGCCTATGCACAGCACGTAGTGGCCCCACTGAGAACCTCGTTCCGACGCTGGAGTATCTGCGTGACAAGCATGCTCTGGGCGACGACGTCAAATGCAGCAGTTTGATCTGTCGTCGGTAGACCGCGTCTACTCGGCAGAGCAGGATTGAACTGGAGGGTTTGGGGAGAACCCAGTGTGTTGGCGACTTTAAAAAGTGATGGGTTGCGTCAGCTGCCGAGAAGTCGGTGGGCGAGCACGCTCACCACCTCGTCAGGATTGACAGTTTCATCCACGGGAACGGTGAGATGATCAAGAAGCAGTCCGTCGAGGGCGTAGTGGAAAAGCGTGATGTCCGCAGGCCGACCGGGTAGGCCCATCTTCTCGTTGAACTCGATATCGGCTTGAAGCCCTGCTCGCCGCCAGGTGGTGAGCGCCTCCGCGACGCGCGGGCGGCGGGTGGCTTCGAGCCGCAGCTCGAAGAGCGCTATCGCAGCATCACGGTTGTCTGTCAGCCGGTGGACAATGTCGCGCAAGTACTCGGTGAATAGCTCAACGCCGGGAGGTCGCTGGGCAAGGTCAGCGTGGATGTCGGGGTCCGGCTGCAGACGTTCACTGATACGGAGCAGGATCGCATCGATGATTTCATCGCGCGAGGCAAAGTAGTTTGAGGCTGTACCTCTGGGTGCTTTCGCCTCGGCGTCGATCGCCCGATGTGTCAGACCGCGTGAGCCTTGTTGAGCGAGTACTCGTACAGCAGCGTCGGCGAGCAGTGTGCGTCGTTCAGCATTACGGACCATGTGATCATGCTATCGCATGTACTACTGATATCGTGGTAAAGTCATGTTAACCACGACAAAAGTAGTGATTGGAGATATGATGCGTGAACTGATTTACTACGTCGCCGTGTCTATCGATGGCTACATCGCCGCACCGGACGGCAGTTACGACGCCTTCCCCGTTGAAGGGGATCACATGGCTGTTTACTTGAGTGACTTCGCCGATGCACTCCCCGCCCATGTACTCGCGGCGCTCGATATGCATCCGCCGGGTAATCGCTTCGACACGGTCATTCAAGGGCGAGCAAGTTATGATATTGCGCGGGCGGCCGGTATTGAACGACCCTATGCGCACCTGAGCGAGTTCGTCGCAACACGCTCGGAGACAGCCCCGCCAGCTGGCGTGATATTCACCGCTGACGCGCTCGCGACTGTGCGTGAGCTGAAGCAGCAAGAGGGGCTTGCGATCTATCTCTGCGGTGGTGGAAGTCTTGCAGGAGAGCTGCTGCCCGAGATCGACCGCCTCATTCTCAAACGCAATCCCGTCGTCCTTGGTGATGGTGTCCGACTGTTCGGCAATGCTGGTACCGTCATACAGAACTTTGATCTGGTGAGTTGTCGAAGCTTTGAATCCGGCGTCGTGATGGAGGAATACGCCCGCACTATCCGACAGTAGTCCGTTACGTGCCTATCCGTTGCTGGGTTCGGGAACTTTCCATCCGTTCACGAATCCGGAAGTGGTTCGGAGAGGGAGGAGGAGGTAGAATCATTCTGCTTCTTGCGATACAGGTTGCCGATGCAGCAAATCAGCCAGCGCAGTGAGACATCACGATCAGGAGTGGTGAGAATTGCTATTGGATCCGTGAGCCAGCGTGAATAGCCTACATTCCATGTGTCATTGGTTGCCCAGAAGCAGGCGTCGTTGATGTTTCGCCTGCAAGGAAAACTCACAAGCCCTTTGTTGCCGTGAACGTGAATCTCAGCCTCACGCAAGGATGTGATCAACCTACTAAGATAATCCGTCATGTCCTATCAAAGTTTTCATGCATTTACAGCTTTGGCGGTTGTGATTGAAGTCTTGGGAAAGCAGATTTCTTGAGGGTCGTCCTTGTGACTTAATCTCGCGGAATACCGAGTTCGGGGATATAAAGATTCATGTCCCCGGAATCGTGCTCCAATTCTGGTGTTCTGCCGGGGTAGCGCCAGGCCTGGTATGTGAACTTCCCCATGCCGACCTACTGAAGAAGCCCAAGAAGGCACGCCGAAGCCGAGCATTCTAGGGCTGTGAGGCGAAAACGCCTGACTCATGACGCTTAGTGTGCGGGGGGCGCGGTGTTTCTCGGACCGGGGGAGTTTTTCTTCCCCGGAGTCGGCATGTTGACGCCTCCTCGTCGTAGCCACAGGACACCGGTAACCAGCACCATTAGCATGATGAACAGCCCGATCGCGAAACTGGTCACCATCCCCCAGTCGGTGGCACGGTGCACGACGTCGGCAAGAAGGCTGCGTCCGGCACCGGGAGCACTAGCCGTCGTACGCAGTCCCTGTCCTGAGCGCACGCTGCTGACAAGCTCCTGCGCACCCACCGGCCACTGATCACGCACCACGTGCTCGCTCGCGCCACCGAACCCCACGCCGGAGACAGCCACGCCGAGTACCACGCCGATCTGCCTCATCGCCGCGGACAGCCCAGAGGCCGCACCTGCGTCATCACCCTCGAAGGAGGCAACCGCCAGTTCGTTGACTACGGTCCCGGCAGCACCAACCGCAATGCCTGCCAGGATCAGACCCGGCAGGAGCGCCACCCAGGTCGATGAGCCGTACAACAGTACCCATGACATCAGCGCCGCGCACCCGACGACAAGGATCCCCAGCAGCCTGGCCGACGGCGCCCAGCGCCTATTACCGCCACGAAACAGCCACGCCCCCGCGATGGCACAGAGACTGAACGGGAGGAAGCAGAGTCCGGCCTGCAGGGGTGACAACAGGTAGATATTCTGCGCATACAGCGACAGCCAGGGCATCTGCCCCACCAGACCAGCCTGGACGGCAAAGCCGGTCAGGATACTCACCACATAGAGCCGGTCAGTCAGCAGGCGTCCCGGAACCATAGGTGAGTCCGAGCGCCGCTCGACGGCCATGAACAAACCCATCGCGGCCAGTCCGACGGCAACGCCACCAAGTGTGCGCGCACTGGTCCACCCCCAGGCCGACCCCTCCAGCAGGACGACCGTCACGCCCCCGGCGGCAAGGACTGCCAGTAGCGTTCCGGGCCAGTCCATGTCTGAACCTCTGCGATCCGCGCCGTGATCCTTCACATACCACGACGCCAGCCAGGATACCACCCCCACAGGGACGTTGATCCAAAAGATAGAGCGCCACCCAGCGACTAGGACCAGACCGCCTCCTGCCAGTGGCCCCACTGCGATAGCCACCCCTGAGATGAGCCCGTAAATCCCGGTAGCTCGTGCCCGCTCGCGTCCGGCGGCGTAGCGATCAGAGATCATCGGCACGCCGACGCCCAAGAAGATCGCCCCACCAACCGCCTGAAGAGCTCGGAAAACATTGAGTACGACCATCGAAGGGGCCAACGCGCACACGGCCGACCCCACCGTGAACAGGACCAGCCCCCATCGGAACAATCGCAGCCGCCCCAGACTTCCGCTCAAAGTCGCCGCTGACATCAGCAACGCTCCCAACGGCAGCGTGTAAGCATCCACTACCCACTGCAACTCACTCTGCGACCCACCAAGACTCTGCCCGATATCACCCAGTGCCACCGACACCACCGTGATATCCAGGACGTTCATGAAACTCACCGTGCAGACGAGCACAAGCGCCAGAACGCGGCTATCCCTTAAATCTGTAATTTCGCGACTACCGGACTCTACTGCAGTTCCCATATACCATCAACTCACTCGTCGTTCTCTCCAACGTCTAACCGACTGATTAGGTCCTCCAAACCTGTCCGGACAATCTTTCCAGAGACAGTCGTCGGCAAGCTGCCCGCCGGAACCACCCGCATATCAGCAACATACAAACCATATCTTTGCGCCACGCTACGCGCGATTCCGGATCGCAACATGCTGCCAACCTCATCATCACTGTCCCGAACAAGACCTGGAACACCCGTGCTATCGCCTATCTCAATCACCTCCTCCACGAAGCAATAGATAAGGTCCTCCGTATTTTGGAACACGACAAACCGCCGCCCACGCAGGATTGGCAAGTCCCTTCGCAAAGACTTCTCAATATCGTTCGGGAAATAGTTCTTCCCCCTCACAATCATCATATCTTTGATGCGCCCAGTCACATACAGCTGCCCCCCCCCCCCCCCCCCCCCCCCCCCCCCCCCC
>NZ_KV804819.1:79192-94528 GCF_001811455.1 Rothia sp. HMSC065G12 | reverse complement strand
CCCCCCCCCGCAGCCTCAGCCTTCTCGGTTTTCTTCCTAGCCCGACGCCCCCACTTCTCCGCCTCCTTGTGATAAGCAGCCGCCTTGACCGCCGTCCACTCCGGAACCCACTGCGGATCCCGAGGAAACTGATCCAACTCAAACGCAGCATCCTTTTCACTGCAAGGACGAGACCCTATGATTGGTTCGCGCATCCAGCCACACTCCTGATGCAGCACCCCGTCAGCAGCCTCCATCCACAAGTGCGACCACAACCACGCACCCCACTTCGACGCGTCAAGCAGCCCCGTGCCATCGAGCAGATGCAGCGCGATGCCACCGACCGTACTGTCGAGGAACGTCACCGCCACCTCCAATCCTCGCGCGCCCTGACTCAAGACCGCGACCCACGCTATGGCGGGTCGTCCCTGGACAGGTGACCGCAGCACCAGTGTGCTCGTAGATTCCGAACTCATAGGTGTATAGTCATATAGGTGTGTGGTAGACTATGTGACATGGAGTTAAAGCACGCAATCCTTGGGCTGCTGTCGATCCGTTCCGCAAGTGGTTACGACCTGGCACGTGCGTTCGCAAGTTCGGTAGCGCACTTCTGGCACGCCGACCGATCGCAGATCTATCGGACGCTGGATCGGCTGAGCGGGGCGGGGGCGATCACGACAGAGGTGGTGCGACAGGACGGCAAGCCCGACCGCAAGGTGCATTCCCTGACCGACGCCGGGCGCGCGGAGCTGAAGGACTGGCTGTCGTCTCCGGTGGAGGAGGACCTTCCCAAGGAGCCGTTCCTCGCCCGGCTGTTCTTTGCCGCCCTGATCGGCCGGGAAGGGGTAGAGAGGATGCTTGATGAGCGGGAGCGTCAGATGAACGAGGCGTTGACCACGTTATCCTCGATCACGATCAGGTCCGATGACCTGATGGGGCTATTGCAGACGGCGACCCTGCGCAATGGCTTGGTCCACGCCGAGGCCGAACGGGAGTGGCTGCGCGAGACGCGCCAGCTGCTCGGACTCGCCGAGTCGACCGAGAACTCTAAGGAGTGACCGTGACTAGGAAGAGCCCTACCAGCACGTACTCGACCGAGCATGGCCCACGATCTGAGGAGTGAATGATGGATACCGCGACTCCGCTTCTGACTGTCGATGACCGGCACCTGGTCAAGCGGTACAGGAGCAAGACGGCGGTCAACCCTGGACCACGGCATCCGCGCGCATGTGCTCGCAATGCAGAGGCTCGGCGAGAGGAAACCACATGACCGCCATCGCTCTTGTCGTCGCGCTCGCGCTGCTGGCGGCGCTCGCCATCATGCAGATCCTCGCCGCGTCGGGCCTTCCCTATGGTCGTTTCGTATGGGGCGGCCAGCACCGCGTTCTGCCGCGCGGGCTCCGCGTCGCCAGTGCGGCGTCGGTGCTGGTGTACGCGGGGTTGGCGGCCCTGCTGCTCAGCCGTGCGGGCGTTCTCCCGGCCGGAGACAGTACAGCGGTGATCGTCTTGACCTGGGTGGTGTTCGCGTTCTTCGCCGCGAGCGTGGCGCTCAACGCGATCTCGCGCAGCCCCGCCGAACGCTGGACGATGGCACCGACCAGCCTCCTGCTGACAGCAGCAACGCTCGTCATCGCCCTGGGCGGAGGGTAACGATGTGCTCGTAGTGGCCTCGCTGTATGGGGGTCCATCCAGATGAATCGAGGCGTTCGGTGTCTTGTGGGTCAAGGGCGCGTGTGGTCAGTCTGTGCGAACGAGGCTGAGGTCGTCGGGGTCTGGGCTGAAGATCTTCTCCTCGATCGGTGCATCGAACACTGCCGATAACCGCATGGCGGTCTTCAGAGTCGGCTCGTATCGACCGTTCTCTAGTGAGACGATCGTCTGCCGTGACACGTTGATACATTCGGCGAGGTCAGCTTGGCTCCAGCGACCCACCAAACTGATGACCACCATTACACTTAGTGCCGTATTGCTCTGCCAGATCCTTAGCGTGTTGGTTCACCCTTACCTCATTTTTTATCGTTGAGGCAGCGAGTGTCTTTCGGGCCTGTCCGCGCTGCGATGCGAGGACGAGATCTTCGGGACTGTAGCCACCGAGTCCAGGCCCTATCCCCGCCCGCTCATGAGGGCGAGCGCCATTTCGAGGGGACCACGCTGCTGAATTTTCTCCCACAGGGTGCACAGCATCATCGCCAGCACCCACCATACAAGCAAGAACCCGAACCAAAGCGCATAACTATAGACGCTCCCCTGCTGCGGGGCGCGATAACCTTCACCGGCGACCATCGTCACGAGCCGCCCGCCGCCGTAGAATGCCAGCCCCAGCATCACAATGGATGCGCTCAGCGACATTCGACCCAGCCGCGCGAACGGTTCCAGCACGCCTTTTCCGGCGCTGAGCCGCGCAAGTTCGCCCCAGGTGCAGATGGTTCCCACCACGCCTATGATGGTGAGTACGATCGGCCACGTGAGCGGTCCCAGTTGGGCATGCGGATACACCCACAGGTAGATGCTCACGGCAAGAGAACCCAGCGCCACCGGTGTGCCTAGGCGTGCGCCGAGTTTTTCGTACCCTCGCCACAGCACCATGCCCAAGCCCATAAGCCAAATGAGTTTGAACCCATCCTGAAACATGGTTCCCGCGCTTTCGTTCACGATTGCTGGGATTGCACGATGCAGCCAGTCGTCGGCAGTCCACCCGCCCACGCTCAGCCGTTCGTAAGTGAACGGCACGGCGGGGCTGGCAAGCACGGTCACAGCAAGCTGCACCCAGAACGGCATATATACCAGCCCGATGCTCAGCAGGGTCAGCACGGCCAGGGGCAGAAGCATATCGAAACGGATGGGGAAGTCTTTCCACCCGGAAAAAGCCTGATCCGCAAATGCGCTGTGTGGAAGTTGGGCGAGAACCCAGCCGAGCACGCAGAACGCCAGAAAACGCACGATACTGCTCGCAAAAAACTGCGGAAAAGCCACCTTGCGGGAGTATAAATATGCAGCCGCTCCCAGAATCACGGCGAACAGATTCAACGCCTGCGGAAGCACCTGTGAAAGCCAGCTCAAATGTTTGCCGGGCACCAGATTAAGGCTTACGCTCACAGGAATAAGCATGAGCAGAAGCGCAAAAGCGCGAGCGCTGTCTAACCCGGTATCTCGCCGGGTGTTGGTTTCCGGTAGCATGCGTCTCCTGCTCGCTCGTGCCTGTGGTGGTGCATTCTACGGTACCGTGTTCTGCGGGCGGTTTCTAGCGGCGCCTGATGCTGTGACGGTTCGTGTTGAGGGTATGCCGCATCACGTGATGTCAAAATGTTTTGCCCCAGCTCAGGGCGCAGATGTGCAGGGTGGGTGCAAGATACCAGATTGTTGTGTGCGGATTATCCGCTAACTTCGGAACGTCATGTGATACCTTAGGCAGCTAGAGTAAATTTCCTCGCCCGCTGTACTTACGCCCGACCTCCTTGAAGCAGCCTCCTATGTGAATAACCCGAAGTATCTAAGGTATGCTTTCTTCACTATGAACGTTCTGGATGTTTCTCAGCTTGCCCAGCCCCTCGCCGCCGCGCACACGCATATTCTTGCTGCGGGTCCGCACGAGGCGTCCGGGGTTGAGGGTACCGCGCAGTATGTCTCGATTTTCTGGGTGACCTTAGCGGCGCTGCTTTCGCCCATCATGTCGCGGCTGACGGGCAAGCGCATCCCTGATGTTGTGTTCCTGCTGATCTGCGGTGTGCTCATTGGTCCGAATGTGCTGGGGCTGGCATCCGGCAGCGACGGCGGCATTCCGCTGCTGAAAGAGCTGGGTTTAGGTATGCTCTTTCTGATTGCCGGGTTTGAGATTAATGTCGATTCGCTGCGTAACCGCCAGGGTAAAAGCGCAATCGCAACCTGGTTTATCTGTTTTGCGCTTGGCGTGCTGGGGGCGGCGCTCATCACCGGTTTCGCCAAGGGTTTTAACACCTATATTGCGGTGGGTATTGCGCTGAGTTCCACGGCTCTGGGCACGCTGCTGCCCATGCTCAAATCGCATGGTGCGGCGGGTACTCGGGTGGGTAATGCGGTGCTGGTGCACGGTGCCGTTGGCGAGCTTTTCCCGATTTTTGCGATGTCGTTGCTGCTCTCCTCGTATTCGCCGGGCTTGGCGATTCTGATTCTGCTGGGGTTCATGGCGATTGCTGTGGTGACGGCGATTATTCCGCATCGTCTTCTGCAGAAAGTGCCCGGTCTGCGCCAGATTATGGCGGTAGAAACTAACACAACCAGTCAGCTCGTGCTGCGTCTTGCTATGTTTCTGCTGGCTACCCTCATTATGTTTACGGCGCTTTTCGGGCTGGATGCGGTGCTCGGCGCCTTCGCTGCGGGTATTATTATGCGTTCGCTCACCCCGGTGGGCGCACTTCACATGATCACGGCACGGTTAGAGACGGTCGGGTTTACGTTCATGATTCCGCTGTTTTTCGTGGTCAGCGGTATGGGGATTAACCCTTCTGTGGTGGCGTCTTCGCCTCTGCTGCTGGCGATGGTGGTTATCGGTATTCTGCTGGTGCGCGGGGTGCCGGTGTTTATTGCGGAGCGGTTCACGAACACGGGTTCGGGACTGCAGTCAATGAGCGAGAAGGTTGAGTTGGCGCTGTATTCAGCGGCGGGTCTGCCTATTATTGTGGCGGTCACGAGTATCGCCACGAGCTCGGGGCTATTGGAGAGCTCTACCGCATCGCTTCTGGTGGCTGGTGGTGCCCTCACGGTTCTGCTGTTCCCACTGTGGGCTGCAGCCATTAAACGGGCTTTTAGGTCGCAGACGGCTGAGGCTGAGTCCGGTGTTTCTAAGCGTGCCCAGATTGATGCGTTGAAGGCGCATCGCAACGCGACGGTGAAGCTTACAACCGGTATGATTCCGGTTGTGAAACCGACGAAAGAAACGCACAGTCCTCTACGGGGCAAAGGCTCTTCGGGGTCCTCCAAAACCCAGAAACCGCCGGAGAACTAGCTGGTTCCCCGGGCTGAGGAATCGTATTTAGGTGAGGGTTTTGAGGATAGTCCGCGCGTGTTTTGCCGCCTGCGAGGATCCTTTAAAACCTCCTAACCACGCGGTTATCTCGGGGCTTAGCTGCGGGGACTCATTCGTGCCGTGAACACGCACGTATTCCTGCGCATATACTCCCAGGAGCTTCCCCATCCCGTGCTGGGTGCGCTCACAATGCGGCAGCAGACCGCCTAAGAAACGTAGGGTAACGCGCGGGTCTATGGACGCCATATCCTCAAAGGTATGCGCCCACCGGGTGAACATTAGCGCCGGAGCAGCCTGCGAAAACCCTGTAGTGGCGTCTTCGTAGGAGAGTCGAACGCCAAGGTTCTCCGCCAACAGCTCGGCGGCTCCCGCACGGTCTATATGATGCTTTGAAGTAGCCAGCACAGCGAGCGCCTGCGCGGTAATGGAGTTCCACTGCCCCGGATGGTTCCTGAGCGTCTGGACCATATCATGCATATAGTGGTGCCCGTCTTCTTCGTCGAGAAAGACCCATCGTTCCAACAGCCCTACTGCCACGGGCACTGTGGAAGAAGGGCAGAGGTGCGCCAACTCTTCGCAGCTCGTTGCCGCATAGTGCAGGGTGAGCAGATGTGTTTCGTCCGGCGTGTGGTGTGGTTCTGCGGCAGGTAGGTGCACGGTGGGGCTCCACCACACGTTTTCGGGTTTGCCGTTGGGGCGTTTCGTCTCGCTTTCACGATAATCCCAACTCACTCGAATGCTCTCAAGAATATTGGGGACTTTCCCCGTACTTTTCCCAGAACGCACGTAATCAGGATGCGGGGCTTTGTGGTCCGTGCCCTCGGCGGTTTGCTCGGCCTCAACTGGGGCTTTCAAGGCTGTATGCTGCGCGGTTCCCTCTTCTGTACGTTTCAGGAGTTCGGCATCCTCTAATTCCTGCCGTGCAACCGGGCTGAGGTTCTGCACATGCTGATACAGCGTTTCAGTCGCTTTGGCTTGATGCAGCAATTTTGCGGCTGCTACCTGCACCTGTGGATGCGCGTGGTTCAGCCCCGCAACAGATGCTTCGGCAACCGGCGCATCACCGACTGTACCGCGCAAAGACGCCAAGAGTTTGAGAACCGCCAGCGCATTCGCCTTGCTCGTCAGTAGCGCGGGGGCGCATCCGCGAACGAACCGGTCGGCGTCAAGAAGCCCCGCCCGATGCACCGCCGAAAGCTGTTTGACCGCTAGGGTGACGGTCGTGCCTACCGGCGACCCCAGCAGGTTCACGAGCGTATCCTGCCGTTGAGCGGATTCTGCGGCGGTGGGTTTGAGCGCGGCATACATGCGGGAGAACCACCCGGCGCGGTAGGCGGCGAAGTCCCGCGCTAACGATGCCAGGCACGCATCCAGCAGATGTTCCCGGGGAATCAGCCCTTCGGCGGAAGCATCAAGCAGTTCTCTCTGCCAGGTGTTTCTGAACGTATTTTTATCTACAGTCGCGAACGACCTTTCGGGGGTTCCCTCGACTGTGAACAGGCGCCACAGCAGCTCGTCACGAAATTGTCGATCGTGGCGCAGCAGACTCTGCCGAAGCGAAACGTTCAAGTTCATAAGCGCTAGAAAATAGTCGTCGTCATGGTTCAGCTGCAGCCCATCGTAGAGCTCGGCTAACCGAAAGAACCCCTGATCGCACCAGTGAGGTGCGGGACTGGCCAGTCGTTCGACTTCCTCGCGGAACCCGCCCGCGCGCAGGCTGCCGTAATTCTCGGCTTTGTACAGGGCATATACCTGTTCGGGGCCTTTGTCCGCGAGAAGCTGGGGTAAGTCCTGGATGAATTTCTTATAGGAGGTGCGAAGATCCATATCATTGCTCATCTGCTGCTCCTGTAGGTTTGGCGCAAGACTCTGCTCGTTCGGCGTTTATGGTTCATTGTAGGGATTTTCCCGCGCGGATGCGTTCGCTGCGGTCACACCGTCCGAAGTTCGTGGTCCCCCCCCCTCCCATGCCAGAAACCCGCACGATTATAGGGGACGGGACTACCTGCGAGATTCCGGGTTTTAGAGGGTATATGACGTCCCGTGACGAACATCTGTCAGATAGATATCCGTTATTTAGAAAAAATATATATACATGTTGCGTTGGGCATCCACCGGCTTTTTGAGGCACATCAGCTGCATATATCCCTTATATGGGGCTATAACACATCATTTTCGCATGTATACCAAACATCTCATCAATATTTATTCACAACTCACAGATATTTATTCATAAACATGGGTAATTTTATAATTCTACAGCCTTGCTTTCTGGGTGATTTACGCTAGATTTGAGATACATCACAAAAACGTGCTGTACCACTCACATGGTTCTGTTGGACTGGATGCTCAGTCCCCTCATCTCGAAAGAATCCAAAGCTATGAAAAGGCTTCTCTCTGCCATTACCTGCCTTACTCTCCTGTGTTCAGCATGTTCAAGCGGACCTCACACAGGTGAGCCTCAGGGTGATCCTAGTGCCGGAAAAGATTTAAATTATTCAAAGTTTTCAGATGTTAAAGCAACCTTTGATAACGAACATATGGAAATTATTCTTCCACTCAACAAATATATGATGTCTACACCAGAAGGGCTTATAACGCTCAGTGCAAATATTTACAATAATAATGACTGTTCAGTAGCGCGAGGAGTTCCAAGCGGCAGCACCGGAGATGGTGTTGAAATTAAACCACATTTTCAGTACGGAATTTGGAATAAAGACTACGTCTCCAAATACGGATACTCTATCGACCATGATGTAACAAAAATTCGTATAGTTACATTACTTCCCCAAAAAGAATATTCGGAAGCCCAGATGGAAATATATAGCGAATGCCAAAATACAGTCCGTCAGCTGGGCGATTTCCCCGCTCGAATGCCCGAAGCCAACACCATCGTTGCTCAGGCTGATCTTGAAGCAGACTCCGCATGGATGCGCGATGAAGACGTCAAAAAATGGCACGGAGAATGGGAACAATGCCTCAAAGATAAAGGTATTTCTATTCCCAAAGACTACTACTGGGCACCAGAAGTTCCCGGCGATAAAGAAAAAGAAATTGAAGTCGCTCTCGCCGATCTAGACTGCAAAGACAGCACCGGATATTTCATGAAAACCATGAACCGCCGGGCACAATATCAGGCCGCAGCCATCGAAAAGTACAAGCCGCAGCTTGATGAATACCGCAAAAACCTTGATGCCCAAATCGAAGAGGCTAAAAAAGTATTAGCCGAGCACGGAGAGCCGCTGCCCTCATGGTAAAAAATATGCCACACGTTTCTTTGGAACGCATTCCCCGCTCGCGCATCCTCATTATTTTTATCTGCGCTAACTTGCTTTTTCTGGTTCTAGGTTTAATCGTGGGTAAAAATATGAGTACCGCACAGTCAGAGGCCCTTGCCAGCTCTCAAGAAAAACTCACCGTCACCACCAAAATCGAGAAACGTCAGGTAGGGCAGGCAACGGTACTTCAAGGGAAAGTGCAGCTGGGTAAAGCTGAGCCCTACTCCCCTGCTGTAGGGGCTGAACGTGCCGTGGTTACTCGCGTTGCGGTAGAACCCGGGCGCACTATTCACCCCGGTGACCTTGTGGCAACAATCTCTGATGTGCCCATTATTGCCATGCCCGATTCCATTCCTTTCTACCGCACCATCAAGAAAGACGATTCGGGGTCTGATGTGCTGGCGCTCCAACAGACCCTCACCAATTGGGGGTATGCCCCCGGTACAGACGGCACCTGGTCGGAGCAAAGTATGAAGGCCTATCAGTCCTTCCTCTACAACTTAGGGGTTGCCAGCGGCGATGTCGAAAGCATCGACTGGAAAACCTTTATGCTGGTGCCCTCTGCGGGGCGCACCGTCGAAACTATCGCAGCACAGGGTACGGTACTGGGGGAGAATCCGCTGTTGACTACACGGAACGGCTCTCCCACGATCGTGGCACGTGCAACCATCGATGTCACCCGTGACCTGCACGTGGGCAGCACCGCCGAAGCAAAATCCACCGGTGGGGCCTCAGGAACGGCAACCGTTACCGCAATATCAGAGTTTAACGCCACCGGCGATATACCAGGTAAAGACGTGACCTTCACCGTGCCGGAAGGGTTCCAAGCGCCCGATGGTGCATCCGCAACTCTTGAGGTGAAAAGCAGCGGCGACCCCACACTAGCCGTACCTATTACAGCCCTGCGTGAGAAAAACGGTGAAGAGTATCTGCGCCTACACAACGGAGAAGAAGTCACCGTGACCGTAGTACGCCAGGCTGAAGGCTGGGCGGCCATTAAAAGCGACCACGAGCTGCGGGAAGGAACCGACGTTGAAATCCCAACCCCGTAGCGCCGACTTGCCCTACGAAACCGAACACGAAGAATCCATCAACAACGGGCATGAGCCTATTCTTGAGCTCGTAGGCATATCCAAAACCTACACCAGGGCCGATACTCCCGTTCTGCAGAACCTAGACCTGCGAGTGTACCCGGGCGATATGCTCGCAATTATCGGCCCTTCCGGATCCGGTAAATCTACGCTCTTGAATGTGCTCGGCCTCTTAGATACCCCCACGCACGGCAGCTATTTTCTTCGTGGACGTGACATTACCCATGCACCGACCCGCGACCTGGACATTCTGCGCAGCCGACATCTCGGGTTCGTTTTTCAAGACGCACATCTGCTGCCCCACGAAAGCGTGATACGCAATGTTGCACTTCCCCTTCGGGTACAGGGAGTGGGTCTTCACGAACAACTACGCATTAGTGAAGAGACGCTCACCCAGTTGGGGCTGGAACACCGGCTCATGTATTCCGGAGGTGCGCTTTCCGGCGGTGAACGCCAACGGGTTGCTATAGCCCGTGCCCTGAGCACGCACCCGGATATTCTTCTTGCTGATGAGCCCACCGGAAACCTGGACCGTGTAACTACCGAGCGAGTCATGCAAGATTTCAAAAGGCTCAATGCGGCGGGTACTACCATTGTTTTGATTACCCACGATGAAGATGTTGCCCGTCAGGCAAGCCGGTGTCTGCGCATGGTAGACGGCCATCTAGAGGAGGTGCACTTCGAGGACGCAGAATCAAGTACCGCCCCACAGCATAATATGTCTGAACGGCAGCAGAAAAAGCAGCCCCTGGAACGCAGCGGTGTTCGCGCCTGGTTCTCCTCCGTCTGGGATGCGGCGGCCGCCATGACAACACGGCTAGGACGCTCAGCTTTGCTCTGCACCGCCTATGCGCTCGCGGTCACCGGGCTGGTGGCATCCTCGGGGCTCTTGAACAGCACCGCTCATCAGGTCAGTGAACGCCTGGAAGCGGCGGCTCTCGACGAGGTTCGACTTTCACCCGTCTCCCAAGATTTTTCCTCCGAAGAAGCTGGGGAAGTTTCCCAAAAACTCACGGCGATTAACGGGGTTACCGCCGTCGGATACCGCACGAGCATCGCCGGTGATGTCTCAAAGTTCCCGCTTGACGTACCGGTTCCCATCAATAAAATAAGCGTGCTCACCTACGCTATCGACACGGGGTACCTGGATGCGGCAGAGGCGGTCACCAAACCAGGCAACGCCCGCACCCTTTTTACCCGCGCACATACGAATCAAGACCGGCCTTCGGCTCTCGTAGGAAAGCACGCAGCAGAACAGCTTGGGATTTCCGGTTCTGGTTCCGGCTCCATCGTGACAGTCAAGGGGAGGGAATATAGTGTGGTCGGCATTATTGAGGAAGCTCCTCGAGATGCTCTCCTGCTTAATGCTGTGGTGCTTGATATGAAGAGCGCATCGTCATACCCGCAAAACGAGCACCTTTTCCTCATGCGCACTAAACCAGGCTACCCCGCGCCTGTTTCTGAGGTAGCGCCCTTAAGCGTGGATGCGGCGCATCCGGAAAATTACAAGGTTCAGACGGTCACAGACTTGAGGTCTTTGCATCGCGGGGTCTCGAACGATATTGCGACCCTCTCGCTTGTATCCTCCTGGGGTATTCTTCTGCTAGCGGCACTGAGCGCGGGCACAACTTTGTACTTAAGCGTGCAAACCAGGCGCGGCGAGATCGCGTTACGGCGTGCGGTGGGAGCGTCGAAAGCGGCGGTACGGCGCATGTTTCTGCTTGAAGGGCTTTTTATTGGGCTTGCGGGCGGTATTTTGGGGATTACGCTAGGCACGCTCCTGACCTTACTGATATGCCAACTCAATGGCTGGAAACCTATTCTGGAGGCGACTCCCCTATTCCTGGGGCTCGGCGCAGGTGGGATCTCCGGACTGGTATCTGCCATGGTTCCGGCTATTGTGGCCTCTCGCGCGCAGCCCGCCGATGCAATCCGCACGGTCTAGAGTCAGGATTCTACCCCCAGATATTATGTCGGCGAGCAGATAACAATCCGCTATCTGTTCGCCGACATAATATCTGCTCACGCTCTAGGTGTGGGCGGGGAGATGTGCCCGACCGAGCCTCACCTGCTGCGTTCGCGTGCATCGTGCATACTCCGGTTCTCAGGGTGCCGACGAGTTGAGGTGTCTGAAACCATAAAATAAGAACATGTAATTTTGGTTTAATCGCTCTAAACCCACAAAAAGGGTATCCTAAGTTTTCATACATATAACCTCTTAAATTCCATAATTTACCCGTCATGTAATCGTTACCCGGCAGCATTACTTAAGGTCATTAACACCCTCAAAAGTCCGTAATATTCGGTATTTTTACGACAAATTTTCGGCGTGTTACGACTCTTATCTTTTGCGAGTGACACTGTGTCAGCTAAGATGAAATAGATACGGCAGGGCTCCTCATAAATCCCACAGAATCCAATATCTCATGTGGGGTTGCAGGTTAGTCGAGACATGACTCTTCCGGGTAGTCCCGCGTTGACAGACGAGCTCTACAGGGACGGAGAACGATATGGATTCAACCTCTGAATAGCTCATTAGAGCATCTCAACTTTACGGCCTCACACACTAATTCCATACGCACACACAGTCATTCTAAGGAAGACAAATGCACCAAACACTCATGATGAGTGCCGGTGGTGTAGCACTAGACTTTCCTGCCTGGCTGCGCATCACCCACTTCATTAACTTTCTGATGATTGGACTTCTCATCCGATCCGGTTGGGAAGTTATTGCCTCACATCCGCGTTTTTACTGGAACAACCACTGCACCCCCGGGTCTGAGTGGCTCAAGTTCACGAAGGATAAGGTTTCAACCGTCCCTGGCGAATACACCGCCCGCGACGATCAACGAAGCCTCTCCCCTCTGATCTCGCTCCCCGGTAAGGCTCAGATTGGCTTGGGACGTGCTTGGCACGCTCTCACTACCGTCATCTGGATTGCTAATGGTCTGGTTTATGTGAGCCTACTCTTTATTACGGGTCAGTGGCGCCGTATTGTTCCTACCTCCTGGGATATTTTCCCCGAGGCATGGCAGTCCATCCAGATTTACGCGGGTTTCCAAATCCCCTCTATTGAGCATTTCCAACCCTACGATGCGCTTCAGAAGCTCATGTACTTCACCGTGGTTTTCATCGTTGCACCGCTGATGATTGCCACCGGTCCTATCATGAGTCCCGCGTTCTGCGGTCGCTTCCCACGCTACGTGCGGTTGTTCCGTAACCGCCAGACCGCCCGCTCAATTCACTTCTTGGGCATGGCGTTCTACTGCGTCTTCACGATTATGCACGTGGCACTGGTATTCATCGTTCACCCGCAGTACAACATTGCGCACATGATGCTCAACAAGAACTACAACGAGATTGATGCGGCACAGTTCGCCCAAGCAGTGACCATGCTGATCGTTGGTGTCGTCGTGGTTCTTGCCGTCTGGATCGGTGCTTCCTACTGGTCGCATCGAGACCTGCGCTTCGCTCAGACCTTCGTTTGGGGCCTGACCCAGCCGGTTCGCAACCTGTTCCTGGATCGCATCTCCTCGCGTCAGGTCAAGAAGCAGACCTTCACGGACGCCGATATTTCGCCGTTCCACTGGGTTAACACACGCCCGCCTACAGAGCGTGAAAGCACCGAATGGAACCGACTGCGTGAACAGGACTTCGTAGATTATCGCCTGGAGCTGGGCGGTTTGGTGAAAGAACCCAAGTCGCTAAGCATCGACGATTTGAAGTCCTTGGGCAAGGAAGTCAATATTACGATGCACACCTGCATGCAGGGGTGGACGGGCATCGCCAAATGGGAAGGCGTTCGCCTGCGTGATGTGCTCGCCCTTGTTGAAAAGGACGATAACGCACGGTACGTTATGGTGACTTCATTCGGGCACGTGGGTCACACCTACGATGGTCGCCCCACCGAACCCTACTACGAATGCTTGGATATCTCCATGGTAATGGAGGACGAAACCATTCTGGCTTGGGGTATGAACGATAAGCCCCTACCGGATGTTTACGGTGGTCCCCTGCGCTTGCGTGCAGATTCCATGCACGGCTACAAGATGGTCAAGTGGGTTCAGAAAATTGAATGGATCAGCGATTACCGCGATGTTGGCGACGGTCAAGGCGGTAGCCGCGAAGATTCCGGTCTGCAGCACTTCGACGCTCGCGCGTAAAGTTCTGTAGCTTGTTCCTAGAAGCCCCTGCTGGGCACCGGGTACTCTCCCGGATGCGCGGCGGGGGCTTCGCTATGCCCGTGCTGTGGGCCGGCTGCGCTCCAGCTCATGATGCGCGTGCTAGTGTGTGGCGACCTTGCCTCTGCACACGCCTGCCGTATTATCTACCTCCGTGCTGTTCTCATGCTGCCCGGGTGGTGCGGTGGCATTGCATACGGGGTATGCAATGCAGCAGGATTCTTAGACTACCTCTACTTCCCTTGCCTCCCTTACCCTGCTCGCAATATAGCTGCCTACCACGTAAACCTAATACTCCCCCATGCGGTAGAGTAAATACACTAGCCATCATGCGTAGAAAGCGAGACCCGATGAGTTCTGTACACCTGCCCACACGCAGAACCATTCTCACCCTCGGACTCACCGCCACAACCATTACACTCAGCGGATGCGCACCATCAACACGCACTAAAGAAAAACCGAGCCCCTCCTACCCCTCACCAACACAAACTTTCATGCTCAACAAGGATAAAAATGGATACGACGGAGTAATACGCCTTGATACCTATGAAAAACACGGTAAATTCATTCCGGCAACCACCGAACACCCGGCGCAAAACGTCCCTAAACCCCTCATGCCCGATTACATCAACGAATACAGTAGCGACGGGATGTACGCCTTTATTGCTTATTGGATGGAAGCCGTCAATTATGCCTATCTCACCGGAGACCTTAAACCCCTCGACCAAGTCGCCGACGCTCATCAAACAATTAGCTCCAAAGTTATCAAACTCTACGAAGAAAAAACCGGATGGGTTATCGGACCGCAGCATATCTGCAGCGTTGAGTTTGAAACAGCAGGATCACACGACAGCCTGAAAGATTCTTCCATTCGAGAACGACAAAGTATTATCCGGTTATCCCCAGATGCCCAGATATACAATTCAGTCGATGGTTCGATTACACCATTTTTAGAAGCGATAGATCAGACCGCTGAAAAGAAAGTTATGATTGGTTTGCGTTATCTCAATAATGAATGGTATTTCGTTAATGATGATGGCTCTAATGTCGAGAAGAAAAACTCTAAAACCTCTCACGAGAGCTGATAAACAACATCATAAGCAGTCTCAGACCTCCACTTACCCTCCACATACGCAATCTGCAACTGCACCTCACCCGGCTGTAACCTTAGAACATCAGCCAAAGGACGGCTCTCCTTCGTGTCCGCATAAAACACCGAAGCACTGGCATCTATACTCAACCGAGCATCCCAGGTAAAGACATTTGATTCCTTTGCGACTTCCACCGGTTGCGGAGCGACAAGTTCGGCCTTTATAGGAAATTTATCTGGACTGATCACCCACCCAGTCTCATCCTCATACAGCTTCACAATATCAGGACGAGCCGTCTTCAACTCAGGATCAATAATCTTCAAAGGCTCTGCCTCTCCCGTGAGCAACAAATAATTCAGAGCAGACACCCACAAGCCAATACTAGTCCGCATATGCGAAATAGCATACCCATTACTCGACTGATACGGGCGAGGAATTGGAACACCCCACGCACGATGCTCCCGAGTCCCAGGAATAAACTTACCAACCGCCTGAAACTCCCAATACTTCACCTCACCCGAACGATCTTTATCATCCCAAAAAGGCTCCTCCGTAGGCGAAGGAGAAGACGAAAAACCCTCAGTTCTAGAAGGAGCTGGCCTAGAAACAGCACATGCACTCAACACCGAGCCAGCAACAACACCCCAACCACCAGTAAACATTAATCGGCGAGATAATCTGCCCATCATACTCCCCTTCATCGCAGCAAAATCA
>NZ_KV804819.1:77891-79092 GCF_001811455.1 Rothia sp. HMSC065G12 | reverse complement strand
ACCCTATACAATAGAGTAATACACTGACCAAAATGCCCAGAGAGCCAAACACCCATGAATTCCACACACCTGCCCACACGCCGTACTTTCCTTACTCTTGGGCTCGGCATAGGAACGCTCGCACTTGGCGCATGCGCGCCCACTACACGAAGCGCTCCTAAAGCAAGAGCCACATACCCTAAGCCGACGCAATCTTTCGATATTGGCAGTAAATATGACTACGATGGACCCGTTCGTCTTGATACCTACGAAAAACACGGTAAATTCATTCCAGCAACCACCGAACATCCGGCGCAAAACGTCCCTAAACCCCTCATGCCCGACTACATCAACGAATACAGCAACAATGGATTTTACGCTTCTATAGCTTATTGGGTAGAAGCAGTTAACTACGCGTACCTGACTGGAGATCTTAAACCTCTTAGCCAAATCACTGATGCTCGACTCACTCTTAATTCTGAAATTATCAAACTCTATGAAGAAAAAACCGGATGGGTTATAGGACCACAGCATCCCTGCAGCGTCGAATTTGAAACAGCGGGATCAAATAATAATCTAAATGATCCCTCGATCCGAGAATGGCAAAGTATTATACGAATATCTCCAGAAACCAAAGTTTATAACTCTACCACTGGAACAACTACACCATTTCTAGAATTTTCAGATCAAAAAGCTGAGAAGAAATCCGCAATCGGCTTACGTTATTCAAATAATGAATGGTATTTCGTCAATGACGACGGTTCTAATGTCGAGAAGAAACCACTCTAAAACCTCTCACGAAACCTGATAAACAACATCATAAGCAGTCTCAGACCTCCATTTACCCTCCACATACGCAACCTGCAACTGCACCTCACCCGGCTGTAACCTGAGAACCTCAGCTAAAGGACGAGTATCCTTCGTGTCCGCATAAAACACCAGGGCATCAGCATCTACATTTAAACGAGCAGACCACGTGAACACTTTCGAGCCCTCCGACGTTTCTGCAGGCTGTGGTGCGAGAAGCTCGGCTTTTATCGGAAATTTATCTGGGCTGATCACCCACCCAGCCTCATCCTCATACAGCTTCACAATATCAGGACGAGCCGTCTTCAACTCAGGATCAATAACCTTCAAAGGCTCTACCTCCCCCGTGAGCAACAAATAATTCAACGCAGAAACCCACATGCCAATACTAGTCCGCATATGCGAAATAGCATAC
>NZ_KV804819.1:49598-77791 GCF_001811455.1 Rothia sp. HMSC065G12 | reverse complement strand
GGAGAAGACGAAAAACCCTCAGTTCTAGAAGGAGTTGGCCTAGAAACAGCGCATGAACTCAACACCGAGCCAGCAACAAAACCCCAACCACCAGTAAACATTAATCGACGAGATAATCCGCCCATCATACTCCCCTTCATCGCAGCAAAATCAGCCAGGCAACAACCCAAACCCTATACAATAGAGTAATACACTGACCAAAATACCCAGAGAGCCAAACACCCATGAACTCCACACACCTGCCCACACGCAGAACCATTCTCACCCTCGGACTCAGTATTTCTGGGACGTTCATGTTAAGTTCGTGTGCCCGGCCAGAAGGTAGGACTTCTCAGTACGAGTATAGTGAGGTATATCCGACCCCTTCACAGACCTTTGAACAAAACCGTGGAGCAGACTACAGCGGCACCATACAGCTAGGAACATATGAAAAGCACGGGAAATACGTTCCTGGAACCCAAGAACACAAGGCGCAAAACGTTCCTAAACCTCTCCAACCCCATTACATCAATGAATACAGCAGCGACGGAATGTATGCTTTCCTCGCCTATTGGGTTGAGTCCGTCAACTATGCATATCTTACTGGTGACATTAAACCACTAAGCCAAGTCACCGATGCAACCGCGACTATTCCTTCAGCGGTTCTTGATCTATATCAGAAAAATACAGGATGGGTTATAGGACCACAACATATTTTTACCATCGAACTTTCAACACCAGGATCGCATGACGTTACCCTAGAATCACCTGACCGTATATGGCAAAGTATTATCAATATTTCCTCGGAGGCTCAAGTATACGACTCCACCAATAATTCCACGCAGTCTTTCCTGAAAGTTATTGACAGGGTAGAGAAGGAGGAAGTTAACGCCAGACTCAGGTATCTTGATGGTCACTGGAACCTCGTTAAAGAAGACGGGTCAATCAACCAGAGAAAACCACTTTAATATTTTTTTAGGACACGGTATAAATGCTGTGATATGCAGTATCTAACCGCCATTTACCCTCCACATACGCAATCTGCAGCTGCATCTCACCCGAACGTAACCCCAGAGCCTCAGCTAAAGGACGACTCCCCTTCGTGTCCGCATAAAACACCAGGGCATCAGCATCTACTTTTAAACGAGCAGACCACGTAAACACCTTCGAATTCTCCAACGTTTCTGCAGGATGCGGTTCCAACAACTCACCTTTTAACGGTGACTGATCCTGACTAATCACCCACCCAGTCTCATCCTCATACAGCTTCACAATATCAGGACGAGCCGTCTTCAACTCAGGATCAATAACCTTCAAAGGCTCTGCCTCCCCTGTGAGCAACAGATAATTCAGAGCAGAAACCCAGAGACCAACTGCACTGTAAATATTTGATACATAATAGTCCTGAAAAGTTTGATGAGGGCGCGGTATAGGTGTACTGATGGCAGGATGCTCTACAGTTCCTGCTTCGAACTTTCCCACAGTTTGATAATCACCAAACTTCACTACTCCAGAGTAGTCTTTACTATTCCAAAAAGGCTCAGGAGCATGAGACTGCGTATAAGGAGAGTTTTTATCACGTCCACGCGGAAGAGAACATGAACTCAACAACCCACTAAAAGCTACCCCCATGCACAGCTTACATAACGAGCGTCGAGGGTAAATGGCCATAACATACCTCCATAGTTTGTATGTTTCCTATTATCTCAACATTCCTTTCCGAGCTTCTGTCGCACCCCTACTAATGGAATTTTCATTCACTGTATTTGTGCCAGTATAGAGATAAGTTTCAGATTTATCATACTTTCCAGAATCTACAGCTACTTCAGGAGAGTTACTATGTTTACCAATATATTTCTGCGCACCTTCCTCATATTCGCTCATCTCATGATGAGCCATAGGGTTCAAGCTAGAAGAATCAGAATTGACTATAACCTGATTACCTATTGGATGAAAAAATGGATTTGACACCGAATATGGAGTAAGCGCAGGAACTGGATCACCCACATGGCTTACTTGAGTTAGATCGAATTGGTGCGGAAGACTTTTATCTTGGGATTCTAGATTATTAAGAGGAGCACCGTAGGTTACCACATTGCTTATATGGTATTTTTTATTAAATTCTTCATTATTCGCCAGACTGTATGCAACAGCTCCGCCTTGAGAATGCCCCACCATGACGACTTGTGCATCAGCTGGAACTTCCGCATCCTTTAGAGCTTTATCTACCATACGCGCATAAGGAGACATATTATCGATTGATACAGATGTACCGTCTCCGGGAGTACCCAGGTTAGAGCCTATACTACCTAACTCTCCCTTTTTACCTCCAAAATCTGTACCAGATATGTAAACATAAACAACTTTCTTTTGAGTAGCTTGATCTGTATATATATCCAATTGAACCCCTGAGTATCCTCGATCTTCTTTCTCTTCTAACGCCTTCACGTAATCGGCTGACTCTACTTCACGCATACGAGAAGCAATCTCCTTAATATCTTTAGGGGGAGATTTTGGAGCTTCAGATATATGTGGAATTCCTTCTTGATTCTCTGCCTTGGTCACATTCAAATCTTCAATATCAGGGTGTTCCCGCCTATGGTACATGTTATTGGCATTCCTAATACCAGCACCAAAAGCAACCATATAATCACTTAAAGAGGGTACAGAATTTTTATCTCTGAAAATTAAAGAAATAATATATCCATTCATAAAATCTTGACTATACTCGCTACCTTTATTATAAAGATAAATAAAAGCAATGACAGGCAAAAACTCAACTTTCAGGGCAGTTAAAGCATTTGTAAGATTCCAAGCTAGAATACGATAAGCAGCATTAGTAAAACCTTCCCACATATTTTCAAAGGATAGTTTGAATATTTTATCAGCTGATCTTATATCTATACCATATAGCTTAGACATTACATACGGCATAACAGGTGCATGCTCCTTCAGCTTCTTCAGTTCTTCAACTGAGACAGGTGAGAGTCCCCACGGGTCGATGAGCCCTACGGGGTTGTTGCCGACCAGAGAATATTCGTTCCCTACCCAGCCAGTGCCGGGAATTGCCGGAAGTGGGTCACGCGAGAGGAACGAAGCCGTCGACCCATCCACCATCCGGTGTCCCAGAACGTTTACCCCTGCAATCCCGATACCACCAGCACGCGGCACAGAAATCAGAGACAGCGCATCCGGCATCATAGATGTCTGAGCTGGTGAAGGCGCGCTACTCTGAGGGCTATAGACGCTAAACGGATCGAGTGAACCCGTTCCCGGTGCCAGCATGGGAATCGAGAACTCACGGTCTTGGGGCAACGAAACGCCCAGAGCGCTATCGGCAATACCTTCGGGAAGCTTAGCAGCGGGCGCGGATCCCACGCCCATAAGCGCGGGCACATCCAAAAGATCATCCCACACCACCGGAACCGATACACCATCTGCGCCTGTCACCTGGTAAATCTCGCCCTCATAGGAAGCTGCCGCAGAAATAGTACCCTCAGCAGCCGCAGCATTCGCACGCGACACAGCTGCCAGATACCCGGAAGGGTTGAAATCTACGTCTATCTGAGAGCCGTCAGAGGTACGCTCACCCGTGCGGTGACCGTTAGCATCGTAGGTAAACACACGAACCTGAGATAGTGAAAGCTCGATAGGTTCTGTTGGCGTATTGTCTAATGGCAAAGCGCCCAAGGTGAAAGCCTGAGGATGCTCTAGACCGTGCTGCTTTAGGAAATCATCAGCATGCGCGATCTCATCAGAAGAAACATCGAGAGTATACGTACAAACGTTGTGAAGCTGAGCCGCAGCGTCATAGGTGAAAAGGCGCACACGGGCAGAGACAACCTGTAAAAGCCCAGGATTTTCTGCATTTTCTGGTTCGACGAGCGCGTATACTTCACGTTCCAGCGTGCCTGCGCTCCCCCAGTTCCAGGTCATGTATTCGTTTCCACGGCGGGCACTCACCAGCTGCCCAGAACCATCATAGGAGTACATGACTAACCCAGCAGGAGAATCGACACCAATAATGCGCCCTTCACTATCCCGCATAATCTGAGCATGGCTGTAAACATCGCCTGAAGATGCAGACTCTTCGGAATACTCCGTGATCAGACCGTCCGTGTAGTTCCAGCGGCGAACAATATCTCCCACCCGAGCACGTACTAGGTTGTTAACGGCATCATAGGCAAAGGACGCGGTTTCTCCCTGAAGGTAGTCACCCGTCGATACCAGGTTTCCGGCATTATCGTAGGTGTAACTCTGCATGCCATAGGGACTAATCAAACCCGTGCGGTAGCCATCGGCATCATAGATATACACTAGCTCATATGTTCCTTCCGAGAGGAAGGTCTGAGAAATATCAGCAACCGAGGTTTCGGAGGACAGCACCGATTCACCGACTCCGTGACGAACGCTGACCACGCGATCCAGGCGGTCACGGTGAGTACGGGTCACCCAAGGTTTTTGACCCGAGTTTTTACCGCCAACTGCGGTCCAGTCCCGCACGGTGATGCTTCGTCCGCGCAGGTTGCGGGCAATCTGTGCCATCAGCTCACCGTCAACGCGGTATGCCGTCACCTCGCCGTTTGCATCATACTCCCACACATGAACCCTGTGGTCAGGGTTAGTCTTTGAAACTAGGCGCGAAGCACCATCGTAGGAGTACTTTGTCACGGCACCTACGGGATCAACTCGGCGTACCATATTGCCCAGAACATCATATTCGTAGCTGGTAATGGCGCCTGCTGGGTCCATCATCGATACTACATTCCCGGCTTCGTCATAGGTGTAATGGGTACGTCCGCCTACGCCGTTAATCATGGTGATAACCTGACCTGCGGCGTCATAAACGAAGGAGCGGGTACCGTACTTACCATCACGGATACTTGTTACGCGCCCGGCGGCATCATAGGTATAGTGCGTCGGAAGCTGCGAACCACCCACCACACTGATAATACGGCTGGCACGGTCGTACGTCATGCGTTCTACAGTTCCATCCGCAAATTTACGTGCTACCGGGCGCGAATCGGCATCATACTCCAGCTCGGTGGTATTCCCGTTTCCATCGGTCATAGACGCAAGCCGCCCCGCTCGATCGTAGGCGTAGGTTTTGACTCGCCCTGCGGGAGATACTTCACGCACAAGCTGATGCGCGCGGTTATATTCGTACCGCGTCAGGCCGCCTTCGGCATCAAGAATTTCAACCGGGTTACCCACGACATCATAGACAATGCGCTCTTCACCAGATGCCGCACGCTCTTGAACGGTTTCCGTGGGTGAGGGGATTTCCTCGCGTGCCACCGGGCGTCCTAGCTGATCAAGCTTCACCCGTATTGCTGTACCTGAACCGTCATGCTGCGTCACCGTGCGGTGGGTACGATTGGCGATATTTTTCACCTGCACACCGGTCGGATCGATCGTGCTGGTAAGCGTACTTGCCGCGTCGTAAGTACGTTTCCAGGAACCGCCAGCGGGGTCGACGGTTTCCACCAGACGTGCCAACCCGTCATAGATATAGGTAAAGGTTCTATCGCCGGGCAGGGTTTCCGAACTCATATTTCCGTAGAGGTCGAAAGTACGTGTGGTAATGCGCTCAAGCGCATCGCGAAGCTGAACCACATCGCCGCTGGCACCGTATGTGTACTCTTGACGCGCGCCCAGGGGGTCAACGGCAGCAGTCAGGCGAGCGCCTTCAGCGTACTCAAATTTCCAGAGAGCACCCGTGGGGTCTTCATAGCAGATCAGGTTACCTGCGTTATCGTAGGTTAGAGTCGTGCGATAACCGAGTGGTGTTGTTACAGCCGTTAGCTGGCCTGAAGGAGTGTACTCCAGACGTGTGGTCTCGCCCAGATCATTACTCATAGTGACCGGCTGCCCAAACTTGTCGTAGGTGAAGTTCACCCCTACACCTTCAGGATTTTCAGTTCGGATCAGCATTCCCTGATTCCAGGTGAATGTGGTGGTGTTGCCTTGGGCATCAGTCACGGCAGACGGATAGCGATCCTCAGGACTGGCATAGGTGAAGGTCTGGGTTGCAAGGACCTGCGGTGTACTATCTTCCGTTCCCTCCCCGTTCAGGTGGGCAATGTACGTTTCGTAGCGTTTCCGCTGGTCCACCTCAAAAGTAGAGATGATTTGAGAGGTCACCCGGTCAAATTCATCGTAAGTAGTGAGCGTTTCTGCGCCTTCGGCGGTGATCTCGCGAATCTGCCGACCACGCTCATCGTAGTACCTGTGTATGCGGCTCCCATCGCGTTCCGTTACGAGACGGCGGTTACCGAAGGTGTCGTAGGAGAAGGTAGTACGGCCGCCTTCAGCATCATGCAGGGCAACCAGGCGACCGTATTCATCGCTAACCCACACGTTTGCATCGGTGCCGTCAGTATTGGCAATATCGGTGATGCCGTGGTTCAGATAGGAGTACCGCACGGTACGCCCGTAGTGGGTGAGCTGCTGAATTATACGGGCTCGTTCATCATAGGAGTTAGTAACCTCGACGGTACCATCTGCTGTGATAACACGGTAAATCAGATTATTCTTATCATGCTCGTATGTACGGGTACCTCGCGCAGTATTTACACCCGTGAGATGTCCAGCAGTTCGTTCTGCAAGACCTCCGTACATATATTCAGCATGCTCACCAGTAGAAGTGGTTGCGTAAGCAACGCGCCCATCACGGTATTGAATCTTAATATGTCGTCCAAGTTCGTGTATAAGCTGAACTATTTGATCTTCGCTGTTACGCAAAGCAGCAATTGTAGTTCCTGGGCCAGTAGTTGCACCAAGCCAGGTACCGCTCGGGGAGAAATAGGTTCGGGTTCCCTGATTATCTTGGGCACAGTAGAGCACACCGACATGTTGCTCTGTGGTATTCAGAATGAATTCAAGCGTGGAGTCAATGTCATGATGTTCTTCAAGACTTATACGCTCAAGCCATTGCGCTTCTCACTGAGCTCGGGCAAACCCTTCACCCTGCCGTGCATAGAAGATATGCCGCCCATCAGGAAGAATACGGGTTGCGCCTTCGTCCTCAAAAAATAGTTTTACGTCCAGATTCGATGACCAACCAGGACCAAAAACACCAGTATCCATAGAGTCATCGAGCAAGGCGACGCTGTTGTACATGCGGGTTAGAGCACAGGATGATGCAAGACCGGAATACTCAAGGTCAATCTCCGGTTCGATAAAGTTACCCGTCGCCACATTAACAGGGTCGTTTGCGAAACCACTTGAAGGCGTTTTACCCGTCACCATAGGTGCTGGAATCGTTAGGTCGGCGCGGTTATTACGTATACCTTTAAGATCTAAGCTGTTTTGCAACGCCGCGTCCGAGAGGGTAACAAACTCGCCAGCAGCTCCAGCCTTTTTAAATTCGTTCGCAATAGTATTTGCCCACCGATGATCTTGGCGGTTCTCTTCATTCCATGTCTCAAATGCTTTTATAAAGTCTTCGCAGTCAACGCTCCCCCACTGACTTCCAGCAGAAAATTCCGCAGCTTTATTACGGATTTCACTAGGAAAATGACTAAGCCCAGCGACAAGGCTCTCAGTTTGCATAGCGCTTATCATCAATCTGGAAGGTCGGAGCGAAGATACCGACATACCCTGTTCTGTATTCTCTCCTATACGAGGAAACTCACGTGAAGGCTGTCTTACGACCTCAATATGAACATTGGGAGGAATAATTTCATCTACTGGCGGGGCAAATCCCCAAAACTCATCCCAGCTTTTATGAAGCCCCCACCAGTCATCCTCATACTCGCGTGCCTTCTGGCGGTTTCTTCGTTCATCATAAGCAGATCTATCAATTTGTTTAATAGACCGTTCTAGCTGCTCCAGGTAGCTGATAATAGCGTTTCCACCCTCAACAGCTATCTCCATATTCCGCCGGTAAACTTCAGCGAAATACCCTCTGAAATCTTTAAGTGCTTCATCAGCAGTTCTACGCAGATCAGGTAGCAGAAATTTAAGCTCTCGCAAGGCTCTCTGACATATATCTGCGAATAAGGAAGCTGCAGAATGATCAAATATAAGGGGATTATGGTTCGCGTATCCGATTTCGGTTCTCTGTGGTTGTTCATCGCTCATGGCATGCATCCTCAATTTTATTAAGTCACGGAAGCTCAATGGTGTTCATGTAATTGACACCTATAAGAATACCTTGAAGAACGTAAATTATCGTGAATTTCTTCAATACTCCTTGAGAAATTTTTGCACTTCATATTGCTGGACTCCTCATGTCATACCCTAGACTCTTAGTACAGAATGCTACTCACAGAGAGTACGCCGCGCATAGTGAAGGGGATGGGAACCACGTTAGGTTCCCATCCCCTTTCTATTGCGTCAGCGGTGCTCTAGGCTCAACCGCCTAGTCCGTTTACCGCATTTGCCGAACCGGCTATTTGCCTTCGAGGATCACCACATCCAGGATGCGCGGCCCGTGCACACCCTCCACGCGAATCAGCTCAATATCGCTGGTCGCAGACGGCCCGGAAATCATGGTCACCGGGCGCTCGTAGGTGATGCGTTCAATCGCCTCCGGCACCAGCTCCACAACCGTGGATTCCGGCACCACGCATACGTGGTGATCGGGCACCAGGGAAATCGCACGGCGACCTTCCTGTGGGGTGGAGTTCAAGAAAATGGTGCCGGTCTCAGCGCACGATACGGTCGAGGAGGTGACCACCGCATCCACGGCATCAAGCTCATGCACCGAAAGCGCGCCGGGTTCAAGAGTGCTCCCCGAATCGGTGACATGCACGCGGGTTGCAGTGTCCTCAGGCAGCCATTCGGGGTTCAGCCCGGTGGGAACCACATAGCGCGAGTTCTCTCCTAGACGCTCAGCAATAACCTCGGCGATATTCGACTCGGTCGCGTTGAAGACGTTCGCCTTATAGTCGATCAGACGATCTACCAGCATCTCAATAGTCTGTTCGCGGTTCAGCTCGCTTACGCGGCGGTAATTACGCACGGGAGTTGGTGCCTCGGGGGCATCCGACAGGGACTCACGAATACGTGTGAGAATATCTTCCTTCGCAGAGGACATTATGCGTTCTCCTTACCTTCACGAGCCGCCTGAGCTTCGGCCGCAGCCTGTGCGTTCGCTGCGGCTTCTGCAGCCTTACCCTTATTCGCTTCGATGAGAGCGGAAATATCCACGCGCTCGGCGCTGTCACGAGCGGGTGCGCCAGACTTTTCCTTCTTCCACCAGTTGCGGAACGATTCTTTGGGAGGCTCAGGAATATCGCGGTAGTCCGTCCAACCGCCGACAATTCCGGGCACCTTCGTAATCTTATGTTTCTTGCCGCTAATCAGACGGGACATCGGCAGACCGCGTTCGGCGACCGCCATCATCTTGCCCGAGGAGAACAGCTTCTTAGCACCGTACATCATGGCGTCCATCTGGGTGGGCGCGTGTTTCTTCGCGTGCTTCGCCTCAACATCCTTACCGCGCAAATGCACCAGCACCTCGGGGAAGTTGATCTTCACGGGGCACACTTCGTAGCAGGCACCGCATAGCGAAGATGCGTATGGCAGCGAGTTATTGTGCGCCGCCTCAATACCGGAAAGCTGGGGCGAAAGAATTGCACCAATCGGACCGGGGTAAGTGGAACCGTAGGCGTGACCACCGGCACGCTCGTACACCGGACACACGTTCATGCAGGCAGAACAGCGGATGCAGCGCAGAGCCTGGCGACCCAGTTCATCGGCCAGCACAGCGGTACGACCATTATCGATAAGGATCACGTGCAGGTTCTGCGGGCCGTCACCGGGGGTTACGCCCGTCCACATGGAGGTGTAAGGGTTCATGCGCTCACCTGTGGAGGAACGCGGCAAAAGCTGCAGGAACGCCTCGTAGTCCTGGAAGGTGGGCAGCAGCTTCTCGATACCCATGAACGAGATGAGAGTATCGGGCAGAGTCAGGCACATACGACCATTGCCTTCGGATTCCACGATGGTCATAGTGCCGGTCTCAGCGATACCGAAGTTCACGCCCGAAACGGCGACCTTAGTCGAGAGGAACTTCTCGCGCAGACGGTTACGCGAAGCCTCCGCAAGCTCAGCGGGTTCATCGGTAATATCCGGGTTAATGCCTTCAATCTTCTTAAGGAAGATATCGCGGATTTCGCGGCGGTTACGGTGAATTGCAGGAACCAGAATGTGCGAGGGGCGGTCTTCGCCGAGCTGCACAATTTCTTCCGCAAGGTCGGTCTCAATGGCGTTAATGCCGTTCTCTTCCAAGAACTCGTTCAGACCGGTTTCGGCGGTTGCCATGGACTTGATCTTGATGATCTCGTCTACACCCTGCTCACGAATCAGATCGAGGGCGATCTGGTTTGCCTCGTGAGCATCGCGCGCCCAGTGTACGTGGCCACCGCGCGCGGTAAAGTTGCGCTCGAACTGTTCCAGCATTTGGGGCAGGTTGAAGAGCACATAGTTCTTCACCATTTCGCCGGTGTTGCGCAGTTCCTGCCAGTCGGGCAGCTCGCTGGTGACGCGGGCACGCTTATTGCGAATAGCGTGGGTCACGAAACGCAGGTTATTACGCAGCTGGTCATTCTTCAGCTCACGCTTGGCGTATTCGGGGAACGGTTCGTTCTCAAAGATATTACCTTCGCCGTAGTGCACGACCTTCGGCATACCCAGGGGGATTGCGGTGGAAGTCATCATCAACCTACTTTCTATGCGAAGGCGAGTTCTACGTTGCCGTCAATCTTCAGCGGATTCTCCTTGGTGGAGGCGAGGATTTCGGCAAAATGGACGGTCTTAACAGAGGATCCGCGGCGTGAGAGCGCACCGCCGATATTCATCAGGCAGGAGCAGTCGCCGCCAGTGCATACGGATGCGCCGGTCTTCTCAACGTTGGTTGCTTTATCTTCAACCATCGCACCGGAAACATCGGCGTTCTTGAACGAGAAGGTTCCGCCGAAGCCGCAGCACTGGTCGAGACCCTCAATTTCGGTGTACTTAATACCCTCAACGGTGCGCACAAGATCTGACTGACGAGAGCCAAGATGCAGCAGACGCATACCGTGGCATGAGCTATGGTAGGTCACGTGCTCGGGGAAGTAAGAACCAAGCTGCTCGGCAGCGTTGGTGATGCCCAGAACGTCAATGAGAAGCTGGGAAAGCTCAAAGGTGCGTGCAGCAATCTGTTCTGCGCGCACGGCAAGATCTTCGTCGCCCTGATGACGAGCGATCATGGGCTGCTGGTGCCCCAGGGATGCTACGCAGGAACCTGAGGGTGCCACGGCAACATCCCAGTCCCACGCCTCAAAAGACTCGACGTGGTTTTTTACGACGGGGTAAGCATCATCAAAGTACCCGGAATTGACATGCATTTGGGAACAGCAGGTCTGCCCGGGAGGATAAACAACCTCATGCCCCAAGCGTTCTAGAATCTCGACGGTCGCGCGTGCTACGCGGGGATACATGCCATCAACAATGCACGTGGAGAAAAGCGCAATACGCATGTTATCCGTCCTTTCTGGTTTCGAGTCTCTACAGAACCGCTGATGTGGGATGCGGTATGCGCTCCGGGACGCAAATTCCTGTGCCGAATTTACGTAACGCGGGTTTTCAACGCGCCAGGATCATGACTGACCAGGTTCTCTCAGGAACCCGCCGGTGTTTACGGGGACCGGTCATATCGGTGTAGAAACGTATTCGTAGACTTTCTTCGTTGATCTTCATTTAACACCAGGTTCGGAGCATTCCTTTAATTGAAATAACGAACATTTTTCTCACCAAATTGAGTTTTAAGGACTCCCTTAGTTTCAGGTAGTAAAGCATACTTTAGGTCATAGCAACCCCAATGTTTCGAGATACCTTAAACAGACATTCCGGCGGGTGTATATGCAGCATCCGCGAGCTGATGCGGAACTGCCCAATTTTTCTGCATAATTTCCCGCAAATATGCATACCTTACCTATGCAGTCCCTTGCAATATCGGGTGGCACAACCCAGGAACATCTCGAAAAAATGCAGTGCGCAAAATCTCTATGCGCAGAGCTGAAATTTAATGCCAGAAGTTGGAACAACCCGTTTTTGGCACCCAGAACGCAAATATCACCCCTCTCCCCCGCCATCGTGCGGAAAACACACCTGCACTCTATAAGTTGTATCTCAAAGCACCCTTCGGGTAGGCTTCACATGAAGCTAATGGTCAGACCACATCCCAGAAGGGTGCCATAGTCGCCACGAATCCGTGGAATTTTGATTGGTCTGACCACATCACATTGAACCGAACCAAAGGAGTTCCAGTGAATACATTCTTCGCTGAACCCAACGCAGTCGGGGGAAGCCTTGGGCTAAGCGCGCTCGTGGCAACCATACCGCTGCTGACCTTCTTCATCATGCTACTCGTCGTCAAGGCACGCGCGCACTGGTCGGCGCTGGTGGCACTTGCCGCATCTATCCTGGTGGCAAGCCTCGGCTTTACGATGCCCTTCGATTTGGCAGGGCTCAGCGCGGTGCGCGGCGCTATCTACGGTTTGGTGATCTGCTGGGTGATCCTCGGTGCCATCTGGTTCTACCAGGTCACCGTGCTTGCCGGACGCTTTGAAGACCTGCGCCGTACCTTCGACCGTCTGGGCGGCGGCGATTTGCGCATCCAGGCGATTCTGATTGCCTTCTGCTTCGGTGGTCTGCTTGAAGCCCTCGCAGGGTTCGGTGCTCCCGTGGCAATTACCGCGACCATGATTCTTGCCCTCGGCGTGAAGCCGCTCAAAGCAGCTATTACCGTGCTTCTTGCTAACACCGCTCCTGTGGCCTTCGGCGCCGTCGCCGTCCCGATTGTGACTGCAGGCGATGTTGGCGGCAAAGACCCGCACGTTATTGCAACTATCGTCGGTCACCAGGCACCGTTCCTGGCAATGTTCGTGCCCGTCATTCTGCTCTTCATCCTCGACGGTATGAAGGGTGTTAAAGATGCATGGCTCCCTGCCTTCGTTATCGGTATTTCCTTCGCTATTGCGCAGTGGATTACCGCCGCAACTCCCGCCTACAACCTCACCGACGTGGTGGCATGTATTGTTTCGATGGGTGCTGCGGTGCTCTTCCTGCGCTTCTGGAAGCCGCGCGGTGTTGAGGGCGTGCGTGAACGCTACGGCCTGCCTTCACAGTCTGAGGAGAAAGAGGCGCTGCCCGCAGTGCGCGTGTGGATGGCTCTGCTGCCCTACCTGATTGTGGTCGCTATCTTCGGCATCGTGAACCTCAATGCCGGTTTGAAGGCATGGCTGAAGACCGTGGCTATTAAAATCAATATCCCCGCGCTCAGCTCCCGTTTGGTCACCAAGGACGGCACACCCGTCAAGGACGCCCCTTACACCTTCACCTGGCTTTCAAACCCCGGTACTCTGCTGATTATCTCGGGCCTGATCGTTGCGGTTGTTTACTTCTTCTTCAACGAGAAGGGGCGGTATGGTTTCAAGTTCCCAGCCGTTTTCGCCGAGTTCGGTTCGGTCATCTACCGTATGCGCTGGACGATTCTGACCATTGCCTCGGTGCTGGCACTGGCATACGTCATGAACTTCTCGGGTCAGACCGTCGCAATGGGTACTTTCTTGGCGGGCTTGGGTACCATCTACGCAGTACTGGCACCGGTGCTGGGCTGGATCGGCACTGCGGTGACCGGCTCGGATACCAGCGCAAACGCGCTCTTCTCCAAGCTGCAGGTATCTGCTGCCGAGAATCTGCAGCATGCTGGTGTGAGTGGTGCTACCCCTGAGCTGATGCTTGCAGCAAACACCACCGGTGGTGTGGTCGGCAAGATGATCTCTCCGCAGTCACTGGCTATTGCGGCCACCTCTGTGGATATGGAGGGCAAGGAGTCCGACATCCTCAAGGCCGTGGTTCCCTGGTCGTTTGCGATGCTCGTGGTCGTCTGCCTGCTGGTCTTCCTGCAGACCAATATCCTCTCGTTCCTCGTTCCCTAGCCCTTAGGGTTCCGTAACGAGCGAGCTGGCGGGGCGGGGCACCACAGGGTGCACCGCCCCGCCGCTGCACTACCGGAATGCAGTGCGGGCATCATAAAAATACTGTAGGCTTGCAGAGCACAACATTGGGCGTGGTTCTGTGACGAACCCACCCAGGCGGCGTACACGCCCTCAGGCACCCACCCACAGGGTTTTGCACCCTGGAGAGTTGCACAAGCTAAAAGTCACTTTCAGATTTCACACGAAATGGGACATACTCATGACGCGCACAACAGGCTCAGGGACGATCATGCAAGAGCGTAGTTACAGCATCCTGCTCGAAAACTTTGAACGCAGGCTGCGTCTGGGGGAGCTGCGTGTGGGCGATAGGCTACCATCCGAACGCACCCTAGCCGAACAGTACGGTATTTCACGCCCATCGGTGCGTGAGGCCCTGCGTATTTTAGGGGCTTTGGGACTGATTCGTTCCAGCACCGGTTCGGGCCCAAAATCCGGCGCTATCGTTATTTCTGAGCCTTCAGATGCGCTCAGTTGGGCGCTTCGCATGCACATTGCCACCCGCAACCTGCCCGTCAAAGACGTGGTTTCCACGCGTTTACTGCTGGAGGGGCCTGCTGCACGTGCCGCCGCGAACGCTCCGGATTCTGCTGAGCGTGACCTCGCCTTAGAGAACGCCCGCGAGCACCTGGCGGAGATGGATTCGCCAGATATTTCCAATGAGCGGTTCCATTTCTGCGACACACGTTTTCACTACGAGCTATCCCGCTTGAGCGGCAATATTGTGCTCGATACGGTCATTGATTCTTTGCATATGGCCACTATCAGTTACGTGCAGGAGGCGGTTCCGCTGCTGCGTGACTGGGCTACGGTTAAGCAGACTCTGCAAGATCAGCACCGGGGAATCTATGAGGCGATTTCCACTCGTGATGAAGAGGCCGCCTATGAGCGCGTATGTGAGCACATTAAATGGTTCTATTCCCTCTCAGACCGCGCCCGCGACCAACAGCGGGAACGGCAGGCTCAGGTGATAGATGCGGATGCGCTGCCGCATCAGGTGGTGCTGCATGAGGAGCATCTGGCGTAGAAGCTCTCTCATATGCATTAGGCACAAAGCGGGAACGTTTTCTATCCCTTCGCTACGTTGTGCCCTATCAGCTCCACTGCTTGGAGAAGATAAGGCATAGGTGTGGCTGGGGATTCGGCTAACTCGTTCGGCATAGGGTTGTAGTTCCCCGTAAGATGTGCGTTCCCGCATGCTTTTTCGTACTCCTCAAAAGGAAAATCTTGAGGAATAGTTTTCTCATCTTTCTCCAAGACTCCCGATAACTGACGATAGTGTCGTTGCGCATCTTTCTGATTTTGGTATTTTCTGACCCGTTCGTAATGAGCGTTAAGCCACACTTCAAAGCACGGTGCATTCACAACAGCGGCGATATCTTCGTCCGTACAACTCTTGATAAACTCACGTAATTTTTCACGGGTATGGTCGTCCTGATCTACCACAAACCATACCTGATCATAGTTTTTAGAAGTTCTGCCTATTACTTTTTGAAGTATCCACGTGGGATCTCCTGAAATAGCTTCTATCGTTACTGAATACTTTTCACGCGGTCCGTTGACCTTATCGCGTAACCATTCAAGGTAACGATGCTCCGTCACTTCACCATTGGTTACGACTAGGATAGTAGTCTTTGTGCTGCGTTTTCTTGGTGCTCTTAGCACGACGGCTCATTGTTCCGCCTCTAAAAGAGCACGTAACTCAGACATGTAGGTGGTGGGTATAGCCCCGAAAGCACCGGTGAGATACTGTTTCTGAATATTGCTCTTGGGACGGGTATCAAACTCTTCCAAAGAAAAAATTTCGCTCGCGCCCTCATTATTTTTCTCGGTAAACCACACTTCCGGCGGGTCAAGCAGGCGCATGGGGATATTACCCAGCAGAGTAGCATCGTGCGAAGTAAAAATGAGTTGCGCGCCGGTACGGTTCATGTCAGGGTTCTTGAACATGCTCACCAATTCAGCGGCCAAAGTAGGATGCAGGCTAGATTCCAGTTCATCAACTACTAACGCTGCGCCCCCTTGGAGGGCTGCCACAGCTCTACCCGCAAGCACAAGCCAGCTGAGAGTACCATCGCTCTGTGCGCTAAGCCCCAGCCTAACCTCTTTCTCATGTACTCCACGATGGTATAGATTAAGTGCTTGTGCACTCTCTAACATATCTTCATGAGAAAGCTCAGGCCCGAAACCCGCTATTTGTCTAATATTTGCTACTTCAATAAACTCTGGTGGGAGTTTTTTACGGTCTACTTCAAGACGGGTAACTCCAATATCAGCCACTTGTGCTAATGCGCTCATAGAACGCTCCCACAGGTCGATATTACGAATTATCATACGCATTATTGTCACGATATTCGTCTGTCGTGAAGCCATACCATCCATGAAATAGAAATCGTAGGCAAGAACACGCGCCAAAGGTGCCAGGGTCTCATGCCCGTATTGCCGAGCAACCGCTAAAAACAGCTGATCTGGCTGTGTAATTTTACGAACCTCTTGGGTGGCGCCCTTCAGCGAGGACCCTGCCTTTACGGTAACTGTGGAGTCTTTTTGGGTGCGGCGCTCAAAGAGTAATCGTGCTGTACCTTTTGGGTAGGCATGCATGGTTTCAAGGGCTATAGCACCGCTTTTATCTGCCTGTACCCGATAGTCATAGCGCACCTGCTCGTGGGTGAAACTCAGCGTGTAGGTTGTCTGCGGGTTGAGAGGGTTCTGAAGCAGATAAGGATGATAAAGATGTCCCCCAGGCGCACGGACAGCCTGGCTCAGTCTGATAAGCGCACCACGCACAATGGTGCTTTTACCAGAAGCATTCGCCCCGAAAATAGCGGCCACTCGGCTCGTAGAGCTCTCCCAAGTCTGCCCATTTTTCGGCACCTGCGTTTTGAGGGAGGGAAGCACCATCGACAGGTACGCTTCATCCCTGAAACTTTCATAGTTTTCAACCGAAAATTCTAGAAGCATACGCCAACTCTAACAAAAATAGAGGGTATTTTGGGAAAATTTTTCCCTAAAACACCAGAATTTACCCCTGAGTACATAATATTCTAGGTAAAAAGAGCAACGCTGCATGAGGAGCATCTGGCGTAGAAAATTTCCGCGAGTAGATAGTATTTTGACGAGCAGATATCAACGCGTTATCTGCTCGTCAAAATATTATCTACTCGCGCATTTAGTCTATCTAGAACTTCGTTCCGGTCAGCCTCTCGTAGGCTTCAACATAGCGGGCGCGGGTCTTCTCAACCACATCCTCGGGCAGATGAGGCACGTTATCCGAACCGTCCCAGCCCGATTCCGGCGAGCGCAGCCAGTCGCGCACAAACTGCTTATCAAAGCTCGGCTGAGACTTTCCGGGTTCGTACTCACTCGCATCCCAGAATCGTGAGGAGTCGGGGGTAAGCAATTCGTCGCCAAGGGTGATTTCGCCGCGGTAAGAGTCGGTTCCGAATTCGACTTTGGTGTCTGCCAAGATAATGCCCTGCTCGCGGGCGATTTTTTCGGCGGTGCTGTAGAGTTCGAGTGAGAGTTCTTCTAGGCGGTTACCGATTGCGTGCCCTACTTCGGCGTAGAGTTCTTCGCGGGTTACCGGTTCATCGTGCTGGCCTACTTCGGCTTTGCCGGTCGGCGTGAAAATTGGGGTTTCGAGGCGTGACCCGTCCACAAGCCCCGCCGGGAGTTCGATGCCTGCTATGCTTCCGGTGTCGCGGTAACTTGTGAGCCCCGAGCCCGTCAGATAGCCGCGCACAATGCACTCGACCGGGAACATATTGAGCGATTTGCATATCATGGCTCGCCCTGCGACTGATTCGGGCACATCGATTGAAATCACATGGTTTGGGATATGCGAAAGTTGTTGAAACCACCACAGCGACATTTGGGTGAGGATTTTGCCTTTATCGGGGATTTCGGTGGGAAGAATTTTATCGAAGGCACTAATGCGGTCAGAGGCGACGACCATGACGGAGCCTGCGCGGATTTCAGCATCGTCGCTGACGGTTAGCCCGGCAGCGTCATAGCGGCTTTCTTCGGGAACGTAAAGGTCGCGTACTTTACCGGAGTAGACGTGCGTCCACCCCGGAATCATGGGTGGGTTGTTGCGGGAATTCATGGGCAGTTCTCCTGTGGGGCGAATGTGCGCGGCGTGTTTATCTATTCTTTACCTTACCGGACAATGCCCGCATCCCGCGATATGTGAATCCGAATGCGACCGCAACGCCGTGTTCTCAGGGTTCGGCTGTTAAGTTCTGTTACTTGGCGCCCGGCTGGAATACACCGCGAGCAGGTGGTTTTCGGTCGAGCAGGTAAGAAAATCCTACCTGTTCGACCAAAAACGACCTGCTCACGCGAATAGAGAATAGCGTTTAGTCGCGGAGTTCGGGCACGGTAATAGCCCCCTGCACCGCTTTGAGAGCGATATCGGTGCGGTATTGTGCGCCTTCCCAGGTGATGGCTCGTACCCCCTCGTAGGCGGCATCGCGAGCCTGGGCAAGGGTATCGCCCAGGGCCACAACGGCGAGCACTCGGCCGCCCGCCGTCACAATCTCTTCGCCCGCGACGGCGGTTCCGGCGTGCACCACATGCACACCGGGCATAACGGATGCGCTCTCAAGCCCCGCAATCGCATCGCCCTTACGCGGGGTTCCCGGGTAGTTCTCTGCCGCCATGACCACGTCTACGGCGGTGCGGGGATCCCATTCCAGGCGGGTGTCTTCGGCGATCTCGCCGCGGGATGCCGCAAGGAGCAGCTGCCCGAGCGGGGTGCGCAGGCGTGCCAGCACCGCCTGAGTTTCGGGGTCGCCAAAGCGAGCGTTGAATTCGATGACGCGCACGCCGCGGCTGGTAACGGCGAGTCCGCAGAAGAGCACACCTACGAACGGGGTGCCGCGTTCTGCCATGCGCGTGATGGTGGGGCGGGCGATCTTTTCGATCACTTCGTCCACAAATCCTGCGGGCAGCCAGTCAAGCGGAGTGTAGGCGCCCATCCCGCCGGTGTTTGGGCCTTCATCGTTGTCAAAGATGCGCTTGAAATCCTGCGCAGGAGACAGCGGGAGCACGTTCTTTCCGTCGCTGATAACGAAGAGCGATACTTCGGGACCGTCCAAGAATTCTTCGATCACCACGGAACCGCCGGCGGCAAAGCAGGCGTTCGCATGCTCTAGGGCGGCATCCCGGTTCTCGGTGACAACCACGCCTTTACCCGCAGCGAGCCCGTCGTCTTTCACCACATAGGGGGCGCCGAACTCGTCAAGGGCTTGCGCCGCTTCGGCTTCGGTTGTGGCGACGAAGGCGCGGGCGGTCGGCACGTTTGCCTCCTCCATCACCTGTTTGGCGAATGCCTTGGACCCCTCAAGCTGTGCCGCAGCCGCAGAGGGTCCGAAGACCGCAAAGCCTGCCTCGCGCAGGGCATCGGAAACACCGGCGACTAGAGGTGCCTCAGGGCCAATAACCACCAGGTCTGCGGCGAGCTCACGGGCGAGCGTGACAGCCTGCTCGGGGTTATTGGCGTCGATGGCGTGTACCGGAACGTCCTGAGCGATGCCCGCGTTGCCGGGTGCGCTGTGAACTTCGGTCACCTGTGGATCGCGTGCAAGCGCACGGATAATTGCGTGTTCGCGGCCGCCGGGGCCCAGTACCAAAACCTTCATGTACATAAGGGTACCGTGTCGGGTGCGGCACGGGCGGGGGTTTCGGCGCTCTTCCGTATCGTGGGGTTCCCACCCTCAGGCCGTAAAAAAGAGCCTTTATGTGAATAAAGCGGTGTTTTTAACGCTTTTTTCGCATAAAGGCTCTTTTTAGCAGGACAGTTTAGGGCTGCCGCCATGGCCTGCATTTGCGTCATTCCAGGGGCGGGAGTAGGGTAAACTGTCTTGTGAATACGGTCTGCTCTACTGGCCGGGCGCATTTGCAGGGCATATTACACAGACGAAAGGACCCTCATGAGCGCGCAAAATTCCAGCACTCAGACCCCCACCCAAGATACGCATAAAGAATCGGATATTCACGCCAGACTTTTCCCGATCCTAGCGCGCGTAGCATCCGTAACTGCGGTGCTCATGTACGTCTTTTACTTCCCGCAAATTATCGGCAATATCAACGGCCATAAGGGCGACTGGATTCAGCCGCTCGTTGCCGGCATTAACTGCACGCTGTGGGTAGCATACGGTTTGTGGCGCGAGAAGAAAGACTGGCCCATTGTGATTGCGAATGCGCCCGGCATTATTTTTGGCGGTACGGCAGCCATCACCGCGCTCATGTGATTTTATCCGCTAGAATTTCTATTTTTAGCACTATTATTGTGGGTATATGACTTCTCCTCAGCTTTCCCTCACAGATGCCGAACTCGTATTTCAGACTCGTAACGATCTGATCGAGACGACCCACCACGGTATTGTGGTGGTGCTCTCCCCCGAAGGTACCGCCGATCTTGCCCTCGGAGACATGAGCCAGCCATTCTTTGCCCGCTCGGCGCTCAAGCCACTGCAGGCTATCGGCACGCTCAAGTCGGGGGCGCCGCTGCGTGGCGCGCAGGTAGCGATCGCGTGCGGATCGCATCAGGGAACGTTCGAGCAGATGCGCGCGGTTCAAGACATGCTTCAGGGTGCCGGTGTTGATGCGACCGCCCTGCTCTGCCCTACCGCCTACCCCGCTGATGCACACGCGCACGAACAGATGGTACGCGCGGATTTGGCGAAGACTCCGCTTGCGCATCCATGTTCGGGCAAGCATGCCGGGTTTCTGTGGGCGTGTGCCGCGCAGCTGGACCGCTCGGTTGTAGACCCGGATTCGCGCCAGTGGACGATGAAGGATTACTGCGACCCCGAGCATCCGCTGCAGCGCATGATTGCTGAAGAGATCGCGAGTTTTACGGGCGAGCCTGTGGGCACATCGGGTATTGACGGATGCGGTGCCCCCGTCGCGGCGGTCTCAGCGCTGGGTCTGGCGCGTGCCTATTCGACGCTCGGTGCGGCGATTCGCAATATGGATGCGGATGCGCGCGCCTCAACCGTGGCGACCGCGATGGTGGATTACCCCGAGCTGATCCAGGCCCCGGGCATGCCCGATACGGTGTTGAGTGAGCAGCTGGATGCGGTCGTCAAGAGCGGCGCCGCCGGTGTACTGTGCGTGGGTCTGCGTTCTGGCGCGTCTGTGGCTGTGAAGATTTCCGACGGTGCAACCCGTGCCGCCTACCCGGTAGCGCTGTGGGCTCTGGAAGCTACGGGGCATCTGCCTTCCGAGCAGGTGCAGCAGCTTCTTCCGCAGGTGACTCGCCCCGTGATTGGTGGCGTGCAGGATAATGCGCCCCGCGAGGTTGGAGGCTGGGTTCCTGGTGCGGATCTGGAGCCGCTGGTGGGTGAGAGCGCGTGAGTGTGCGCCGTCGAGTTTCGGAGGTTGACGGCGCGGTCGCCTTTGCACAGGTTAGACAGGTTTTTGATACTGTGCTTTCCGGAGAAAAACCGCTTATTAGTGCGGAAAATCGAGCCGATATAGAACACTCGTTCGCTCGCCTGCCGCGCGGTGTGCGCGCTACCGCCGTGCGGTACACCCTTGAAGAGCTCGCCACGCTCACCCCCGGCAACAGTGTGGAGGTTCGGGTTCCGCCCTACGGGGTTACCCAGTGTATTGCCGGGCCTCGCCATACCCGCGGCACTCCGCCGAGCGTAGTCGAAACGAGCGGGTTCATCTGGTGTGCGCTGGCTGCCGGTGCCTTGGCTTGGGACGATGCGAGCGCATCCGGACTGCTGACCGCCAGCGGCGAACGCAGCAATCTATCCCGCTACTTCCCGTTGTTCTAGGCGCCGAGCTACCTGACAACGGCACCTCAAGTCTTATCGCGCACGCCCTAGAGCAGACAACATTCCTTCAGCCACGTTGTCCGCACCCCGCCGTCACCAAGAATCATTAGGCAGGATTCACCCCAAAAGATAGACTTGAAGACATGAGTAGCGCACACACACCTTCTAATTCCCACTCTGATTCTTCGGAGCCAGCTTCCCCCACGCCCGAAGCTGAAGCATCCCCTGAAGCCGAGGTTGAGTACTCTCAGGTGCGGGTTCGCCGTGCCCCGTCGGTAGTAGCTTTCATGATGCTGGGGCTCATCATCGGACTTATTGCGGCGTTTATTTCTGTGATCCTGGGTCCAGGAGATCCGTCATATTCTGAAACATCGGTGTTCGGCGTTATCGCGGTTATTTACGGTGCCGTCGGCGTAGCATTGGGTGCCCTCGTGGCCCTGTGGCTTGACCGCCGATCCCTCAAAAAGTCCTTAACGGCGCGAGTTGAGCCAGAGTCCAAAGAAGAGGATGAATAGAAGCGAGCGGCGCATCCTAAAACGCTTGGCGCAGCCACACGTGACATATTCATCACCCCTGCGGGCGTTAAATTTCGTAGCGTACACCACAGAGTGGCGTGAAAGAGGGTAGACTAGAAATGTCTGTGTACTCCCCGAGGGTACAGCTGCTCAGCGGCTCACACACCCGCGCGCAGACAAGACTTTCCCGCAGTCCCAACGTCGAAAAGATGTGAATTGATTCGTCCTGACGGAAAACTCACCCACGATCTCGATCCGATAGACCACGGACCCAAGGACGCCTGCGGCGTATTTGGTGTCTGGGCTCCCGGTGAGGACGTGGCAAAACTAACCTACTACGGCCTGTATGCACTGCAGCATCGCGGACAGGAATCCGCCGGTATCGCAACGAGCAACGGCAAGCGCATCCACGTATATAAAGACATGGGGCTGGTGTCTCAGGTTTTTGATGAGGCCACGCTCAGCTCTATGCCGGGCGAACACGCTATCGGGCATGCGCGCTACTCCACAACCGGCGCATCCCATTGGGCGAACGCTCAGCCGACTCTGGGCACCACCCCGCACGGCACGCTCTGCCTGGCGCATAACGGCAACCTGACGAACTCGGCTGATCTTTACGATAAGCTGCTGCAGAAGAACGGCGGCAAGCCCCCGGCGTTTGGTGAGCTGGCGCAGGGTAATACGACCGATACCGCACTGGTAACCGCGCTTTTAGCCGAGCACGATTTTGATTCTCTAGAAGAAGCCGTTCTCGATCTGCTGCCCACCCTGCGAGGCGCATTCTGCCTCACGTTCATGGACGAGCAGACTCTCTATGCGGCGCGTGACCCGCAGGGCGTTCGCCCGCTGGTGCTGGGGCGTTTGGAGCGGGGCTGGGTAGTTGCCTCCGAGACTGCGGCACTCGATATTGTGGGTGCATCTTTTGTGCGCGAGGTTGAACCCGGCGAACTTATTACGATCGACGAAAATGGCTTGCGTTCACACCGTTTTGCCGAGGCAAAACCCGCCGGATGCGTCTTCGAATACGTCTACCTGGCTCGCCCGGATACCACGATTGCGGGGCGCTCTGTCTACGAATCCCGCGTGGAAATGGGGCGCCAACTCGCCCGTGAACACCAGGTCGAAGCAGATTTGGTGATGCCCACGCCAGAATCCGGCGTCCCTGCGGCCATCGGCTACGCCGAGCAGTCCGGCATTCCCTACGGTAACGGCCTAGTCAAGAACGCCTATGTGGGGCGTACCTTCATTCAGCCTTCGCAGACCATTCGCCAGTTGGGTATTCGGCTCAAGCTGAATCCGCTCAAATCTGTGGTTGCGGGCAAACGCCTGATTGTCATTGACGATTCGATCGTGCGCGGCAACACCCAGCGAGCCCTAGTGCGTATGCTTCGTGAGGCCGGGGCGAAAGAGGTTCACGTGCGTATCTCTTCCCCACCCGTGAAATGGCCCTGCTTCTACGGTATCGACTTTGCCTCACGCGCAGAGCTGATTGCAAACGGTCTTTCGGTGGACGAAATTTGCGCTTCTCTCGGTGCCGATTCGCTCGGTTTTATTTCAGAAGACGGCATGATGGCGGCAACCGAGCAGCCCGCGAAAAACATGTGCACGGCCTGCTTCACCGGCAAATACCCGATTGAGCTCCCCTCGGAGGAGCGCCGCGGCAAATCGCTCTTCGATGCCGAAGAAGGCAAGGGCGGACCGCTCGCCGGCAAGGCGGCGGAGGTGACCGTTGAGCGCCCGGTACCAAGCAAGCCCGAGCATGCGGAGGCTGTCTCCATTGAAACCCGCACCGGTACCGATACCTTGGAGAATAAGTTCGATACCGCCGCGCTTCCGGTGGTTCAGGCGCAGGCTGGCTCTGGCGCATCCGCACCCGTTGAGTCTGTTCAGGAAGCTCAACAACCGGCACCGGGCATGTGTAACCCCGGTCCCGACGCCGATCTTGAAGCGCTTTTGACCGAGGAAGACTTGGTTCCCGCACACGTTAATTCACGCCCTATAACCCCGAAGGACTAATAAACCCATGAGCGAAAACAGCACCTCTGTAACCTATGCAAGCGCTGGCGTTGATGTTGAGGCGGGCGACCGCGCCGTCGAGCTGATGAAGGATGCGGTGAAGGCGACTCACAACGCTTCGGTGGTCGGCGGTGTGGGCGGTTTTGCCGGGCTGTATGACCTCTCGGCTTTGTCCTTATATCGCAAGCCCTATTTGGCGACTTCTACGGATGGTGTGGGCACGAAGGTTGCTATCGCGCAGGCGCTCGATATTCATGACACGATTGGCTACGACCTGGTGGGTATGGTCGTGGACGATATTGTGGTGTGCGGCGCGAAGCCTCTTTTCATGACCGACTATATTGCTACAGGCAAGGTCGTTCCCGAGCGTATTGCCGATATTGTGCGGGGTATTGCCGGAGCTTGCAAGGCTGCCGGTACCGCGCTGGTGGGCGGCGAAACGGCGGAGCATCCGGGGCTTTTGGCTGAACATGAGTACGACGTTGCCGGTGCCGCAACCGGTCTGGTGGAGGCCGATGAACTGCTCGGCTCCGATCGCGTGCGCGAGGGCGATGTGCTGATCGGTATGACCTCTTCGGGTATTCACTCGAACGGGTACTCGCTGGTGCGCAAGGTGATCGATGTGGCGGGCTGGGGCTTGGATCGTCAGGTGGACGAGCTCGGCCGTACTTTGGGCGAAGAGCTTTTAGAGCCTACTCGCGTGTATGCGGCGGATTGTCTGGATTTGGCGGCAGCGTTCCCGGTCAATGGTACTGATGGGCAGACCGGTCACGGTATTCGCGGGTTCTCGCATGTGACCGGAGGCGGTCTTGCCGCTAATCTGGCACGTGTTTTACCGCGGGGCTTGGAGGGCCGTGTGGATCGTTCAACCTGGCAGATTCCGGCGATTTTCTCGCTTATCGGTTCGCTCGGTCAGGTTCCACTCGCCGATCTGGAGCGCACCCTGAACCTGGGCGTGGGCATGATTGCGATTGTTGATCCTGCGGTGGCGGATGCTGCGGTGAGTCGTCTGAATGAGCGCGGTATTTCATCCTGGATCATGGGGGATGTGGTGAAGGCTGGCGGCGCCGAGTTGAATAACCCTGACTATGTGCAGGGTGCCAAGGGCGTTGATGGAGGCGCAGTGCGGCTTTACGGCAGTTACGCGGTCTAGCCTGCGCCTTGACAGGGTTTTACGCTGTAGCGCCCTGCCCTATATCTATAAAACGCGAGCGGATGATTTTTGACGAATCATCCGCTCGCGTTTTGTGCGCTGTTGCGGCGATCTTATTAGGCAATAGTGCTAATTTTGCGCAAGCTTTAAATCTTTACTCAATACTTGGCTACCTATCATCTTGCACTTGCGGAAAACTTTAAAGTATTTCAAGACCTTAAATCTCGAATACCAGATAGTGTGATGTATATTAAATACATTATTATTTTCCCTGGGAGAATAGATTAGACCTTGGTTATGTCTTGTAAAATCAAGGATTTCACCAATATTTTAATAGTAAAACTTTATGTGTAAATATATTTTAGTGCGAAATATATAAAAATATTTTGAGTTGAAATACTTTCAAGATGCACTTTTTCAAAACGCCCTATATTCTATTTTTTGATGACGAGTTCAATCACAAATTCGCCATCACATATATTCACTCACACATAACTGAACATAGGACATTTCATGTCACTCATCGAACACCCTACGGTGAAGCGGACCCGCATGGCGGCGCTGAGCGTAGCGGGTATCGCATCCCTGATGGTGGGGCTCTGCGCACCGTCCGCTCACGCCGCACCCGCATCACCGGTATCAACGAAGACCGGAATTCCTGCATCCTCACAGGCTGAGGATATTCTGACTGCAACCTCGGTGCAGCAGCAGGAACAGGGCTATGACCGCTTTATCATCAACTATGCCGACCAGGCCAAGAACAACCTTGATATTGCGGGACTGGAATCTGGCGAATACTCCGAGTTTGTGCCCGAACTCTACCAGGGCATCGAGAAGAGCGTAAATTCGCTTGACGAGCTCCTCGGCGTTAAAACCACCTATGTGCGTGATACCGCACAGAATGATTCGGTGGTCTCTCTATCGAAGCCGCTGAATGCGCAGCAGGCAAAGCAGTATATGCAGACGCTCGCCGAGAATCCGCAGGTGGACTCGGTCGAGCCGGATCTCAAACGCCAGCCCACCGGTACCCTCCCCGGCTCGGACAAGGTCGATTTCAACGATCCTAAGATGTCACGCCTGTGGGGTTTCACCACCATCAAAGCCGATTATGCGCTAAAGCACGCGGGGGATCACCAGGTGACCGTTGCCGTGATCGATACCGGCGTTACCAAGCATTCAGACCTAAACGAGAATGTGCTGCCCGGCTACGATTTCGTGTCGGATGCCTCCGCTGCGCGCGATGGCAACGGACGCGATAACAACCCCCAGGATGAAGGCGACTGGACCACTGAAGGGCAGTGCGGTTCTGGGGCAAAAGCCACCAATTCAACCTGGCACGGCACCCATGTTGCGGGGACTATAGCGGCCGTCGGCAACAACAACATCGGTATTGCCGGGGTAGCTCCGAAGGCCAAGATCGTGCCGGTGCGCGTCCTGGGTGCCTGCGGCGGCTACGATTCAGACATTATCGATGGGATGATCTGGGCATCCGGTGGGTCCGTGAGGGGTGTACCCGCGAACCAGCACCCCGCCCAGGTTATCAATATGTCTCTAGGTGGTGCAGGGAAATGCTCGCGCACCTACAACCGTGCCATCGAGTCCGTGAACAAGCGCGGCAGCATCATCGTGACCTCCGCCGGAAACTCAAATCAGAATGCTTCGGCTCAGATCCCCGGCAGCTGTGACGGCGTGATCAATGTGGGCGCAAGCAACCCTGGAAATTCACGTGCACCCTACTCTAACTACGGCTCGACCGTTGCCGTCAGCGCCCCCGGCGGCGATTTTAGGCAGTCGGGTGTGGGCGTTCTTTCGCTGGTGAATAAAGGCAAGACTGTTCCCGAGAAGGAAGATTACGCCGAATATGAGGGTACCTCGATGGCGGCTCCTCACGTTGCGGGCGCGATTGCCATCATGCGGTCAAAATACCCGAACCTGAGCTACGAGAAGGCTCTGGATATTCTGAAATCCACCGCTAACCCGATCACCTGCGATCGTGACTATTGCGGCGCCGGCATTATAGATGCGGCTAAGGCGATGGATAAGGTCGATGAGCTTGTGGAATCAGAGAAGCAGCCGAGCCCCGCACCGACTCAGCCTGCACCGTCCGAACCCGCTAAGCCTGCACCCGCGCCGTCTGACAGCTCTACTCCGGCACCGGCTGAGACCTCAAAGCCCGCGCCTACCCCAACGCCTGCGCCGAGCAAGCCTGTACGCCCGATTGCACCCCCGCCGTCGAAGCCGCTGCCCACGCTGCCTCCATATGAGGAACAGCTGCCGGTTCTGCCGATCAAGCCCAAACCTTCACCGAAGCCTACCAAGCCCGCACCTGTTGAGACTCCTAAGCCGAGCCCGGCTCCCGTAAAAACCAAGAAGCCCACGCCCGCGCCTTCGGAGTCTTATAAGCCAGCGCCTCCTTCATGGTGGTACTGGTACGATTACCCGGGTCAAGGCTACTACTCCCCCAGCCCTTGGTACGATCCCTGGTCGGGATACGGTGCATGGAACCGCTGGGATTACGGATACGGTTCTTGGGGCGGTTGGGGATACCACCGCGGACACCGTGGAAGCTGGCACAACACCTCGTGGATGCACCGTTCAGGGCATCCGTGGTGGGCATCGTATTCCTACGGCTGGGGTAACAGCTACCGCGACTACGGCTACTATAACGTAGGCTACCGCTACTAAAAGCCCTTGGAATATAAACTTTGACTAGGCTATATGCCCGTTGGGAAATATTTCCCAACGGGCA
>NZ_KV804819.1:0-49498 GCF_001811455.1 Rothia sp. HMSC065G12 | reverse complement strand
TGCCCGTTGGGAAATATTTCCCAACGGGCATATGTGTATTTTCACAGCTCAAGGATTTTACCCGATTCGCCGTACCCATAAATTCGCATCATGTTACGAAGAATGCGTGGCAAGCTCGCGTGAGCGCTCGTTTTGCTCCGTAGTCTGCGGAGGCGGTGCTGGCAGGAAAACCCACCGACGCTGTACCGCGAAACTGAGGGGAATCAAGGTCAGCTCGGTCAGGATCTTCGCCACGATGAGCATGACCCCGAGAGCGGTGAGAACCTCCATCAGCATTGACTAGCTGGTTGTTGAAGACCATCACCGAGGATCCGCCGCCGTCTAGGTTATAGGCACTCACGCATCCGAGTTCCTTGAACATATAGGCAAATTCGGGCATGGTAACTCCGCGCGAATAACCGTCGGAACGCCCATCGACCACGATAAATACGAGGTGGTTCTGACCGAGCACGCCCACGCCGGTACGCGGCTGGTTGCCTTGGATGGAGTGGTTGCCGAAGTTGGTATCGACCTCAACCTGGTCGATGCCGCTGACAACCTCTGAGTCCCGCACGAGTGCAGGCCCGAAGGAAAGCGTATTCCAGACACCTTCGTTGAGGAGCTGCTGCGCGTTCGTGCCGGTTTCGTCGTAGAGTTTGACGGAGCCGTCTTGGTAGAACACGAGTCCTTCACGCGCGCCAGAATCGCGGTATGCCACACCGTTGCGAATGACGATGCCGGTGTCACGGAACCCGTAGTAGTCGCCGTTAATCGCCCAGATGCCGTTGTGCTGCGCGGCGATATTGGAGGGCGTATCGATAATGTTTTGCCCGAATTTGTTGTTGGCAAAGGCTCCGCGCAGCAGGGTCATGGCGTTGAGTTTGATCTCGGCGGCAAAGGAAACGACCGCGTTGTTCCCGCTTCCTTCGGTGGATTTGGTAATGGTGATAGAGCCTTCACTGGCGCTCAAGCCGTCAGAGGTGACCTTAACGTTGGTGAGTTCGCTGGGACTTGAGGTACCGTCAGATGATGAATTATTATTCTTTGCTTGTTGTGATTTTTCATAGGCTACGGTGTCATCAATCTGCGTATGCTCGGCAAGATAACGATTATATGCCCAACCAGCACCAACACCTGCGACGGCAAGGGTGCCGAGGCCGCCTCCTAAGAGAACGCGCCTAGTTACTTTCTTTTTCTTGGGTTTCTGGGATGTTTCAGAAGTCTCTTCGACCTGTTCGGCTGGCAGTGTTGCAGTAGTATTTTCGTTCTTCATGATTCTAGAATGCGTGGCATTTCTCGTTTTAAAACATGAAGAAGCTATGTTTTAGCTATGTATGAGTATTCATTTCCGGGGGTTGTCTCACCATGCGCATATACTTCACACAGCTTGATGCTTTAGACGCAAGACCGTCTTCGTCCGATTTCTATTTCGCGAGTTATTGTGCATCGGGCGACTTAAATAACCACAAAATGCACAATAACTCGCAATAAACCTGCCGCCTCTGCGTGATACACGCTTACGCGCCGGTGAGGTTATCGAGGTGCCGCTTGGTGACGGAGTCGAAAAGATCAAGGCTCTGTGCGGAGCGTGCTATCAGCTGCGCGCCCTGCACCGTGCAAAATAAGGACTCCGCCTCTGCCTGCGCGTGCTCGGGATCGTACCCGGCGTGCTCAAAACGCTCGGCGAGCCAGCGAATATTCTTAGTCTGAAAATCTGCGGTATTAATCTCGGCAGGCTCACGGTTTTCAGCTTGGGCGCGCAGGGGCACGAACGTGGCATTGATATGCGTTCCCCGTTTCGCCGTCTTCTTGCTCACTTCAGCATCGTGAGCGGATGCGCTCTGCCCCAGGGATTCCAGCGCCAACATTGAGCAAAGGCAGAGTTTATAGCCCTGTTCCAGGTTCGCACGGTAGGGCCTCATATAGGCTTCGAGTTCTTCGCGGAGGCTGTGTGCCGCATCCACACCTTGGCGCAGCGTCTCAAAAAAGTCTGTGCTGTACTTTTCGAAGGCTGCACGCACGAGATCGGATTTCACAGGGAAATAGTAGTGAATGCTGGGTTTTTTGATGTTCATTTTGCGCGCTATATCTGCGTAGCTAAAAGCGTTGACGCCGTTCCTTTGGATATAGTCGGTGGCTATGCGCACAATATCATCTTTAGTTCCCATCATTCTCTCCTTATGTGATCGTTAAAATCCCCTCGACCGTTGGAGCGGGGGCTGCGATGCGATTCGCCTTGTCATCACTGCGGTAACCGAGGACAATTCCCGCGAGTGCGATTTCATTGGCGGGAATATCCAGGGGGGCACGGACCTTATTCGGGTATTGTACATTTCGTCGGTGACACTATCGTATCCACACCGCAGGATGCCCGCCAGCATCAGCAGATGCGCAAACAAACCAACATGAAAACCCGTAGACCGCCCAAGCACGCCCGCAAAGTATACAAAAAACCGGCCCAAGTCACCCTGTAGGGTGCTTAAGCCGGTTCGCGTATGAGCGTAACGCTAGGCTCTGCCGCTACACCTCATCATCATATTTGGCATATTTCTCCGCGTATGCCGAGTAATCATCCTCATCATCATAGCGACGAGAAGATGATTCGGAGGATTTAGTGTTCTTAGCGTTGAGCTCGCGCTCAAGTGCACTGTAGTCGGTCTCGGGGCTGAAGTACTTCATCTCCCGAGCCTGCCGTGTTGCCTTAGCCTTCTGACGGCCGCGCCCCATGGCGTGACCCCCTCTTTCCTCATGTCCGCAGCCACCACACCCAAGGCGCGCATAACCCACGGATCGCTCTCTAGTCTTTCCTATGTTCTAGGGTACCTTGTTTTACCCCTCAATGTCTTGTTGATTGACAGATTCATGCTCAGAAAATCTATCGAATCTTCAGTTTCTTCGCCTGAACTCCGGCGAATTATGCATAAGGTTTGGGCTCCACCTCGCGCATTATACGCTGATGTGGAGCCCAAACCTTTGTAGGAGCCTTCTATAAGAGCCGCGCGTAGCAACCCATCTCTACAAGCCCGAGACTCAAAGATTTTATCCCCAAGTCCCTGGGAACAACCCGCACTAGCTGGCTGTAAAGCTACCTAGCTCGGTCGCACCGGATGCCAACGACGCTGCGTTGGAGTCCACAGCCGATGTTGTAGTGTACACCGTGTAACTCTGACCCTTGACGATCGATGAGCTAGAGACGAGAACCAACTGCACATTCGACTTGGTGACTTTATAGTTAGCCACTACCTTACCAGATGAATCCGCTACTTGAACCGTGGATCCTTGCTCAAATCCGGAACTATTGGTCAGTTTCAGGTAGCCGCTCGTCGAGTTGGTGGAGGGAGCCTCGAACATATCTGCCGTGCTGCCGCTGAGAACCGTGGCACCGTTGAGGAGCAAGTCGCCGTTGGTATCCAGCGCAGCGTTACCGCCTTGGCTGGGGCCGTTCACTATCAGCGTTCCTCCAGAAAGAGTTGTGACACCGTTCGAATCAATGCCATCGCCCTCAGCATTGACGGTAATATTACCGCCGCTCACGTTGATTGCAGCATCAATAACCTCAAAGGTTCCGCCACCACCACCGGGCATACCACCCTGCGGGGGCTGACCCGTCCCCTGCTGGCCGGTACCTGTAGTTCCATTCTGAGACGTGCCGTCCTGCGAGGTTCCAGACATCGCAGGAGGTTGTCCTTGCGGAGGCTGACCCGTCCCCTGCTGTTGTTGATTGGAGGTTCCGTTCTGCTGCCCACCCGGCAGGCTGCCCTGCTGCTGATTGGCAGTATCAGAGGTGTTCGCGGATGAATCCGTGCTCTCAGAATCGCTTGTCTTCAGCGAGGCATTCATGCCGTCATCCGCACTCGTGACGTTTACATCGCCGCCAGAGATGTTGATGTACTGTGCCTCAATGCCTTCATCGGACTGTTCAACCGTCAGGGAGCCCCCGGAAATTTCGACGACCCGAGAGGCTTTGAAACCGTCATCGCCCGCATTCACGGTTACGGTACCGTTGCTCAGGCGGGTCCAGCCCTTCCCCTCGTCGGTATCGTTAGTGGATTTGATGCCGTCCTGCTGCGCGGTCACGTTAATAGTGCCGCCTAGGATATCCACATAATCCTTGCCCTTGATACCGGTGTTCGCCGCATTGACCTCAAGAGTGCCGCTGGCAATCACAAGGCCGTCATTCGTGTGAATGCCGTCTTCGTGGTTGCCGTTCACCTTCAGGGTGCCTTCACCCGCGATCGTCAGGTCGGCCTTGGAATAGACCACGGCATCCGGATCATCTTCCCCCGTTGCGGTGTAGTCTGCACCGTCGCTTATCGTATTGGTGGTGCCAGATGCGCTGTAAAGAATAACCTCGTCAGCGTTTACCACGTTCAGCGCGGCACCGCTGGAATTCGTGATGTTTGCGTTATCGAGAACGAGCCGAACCGCGTCGCTGTCAGCGGTTTCAACCTTGATCTGCCCCTGGTATTCGCCGGAGAGTTTGTACGTGCCAGCCTTCGTGATGGTCAGCGTTCCGTCTTCAACGGTAACGCCGTCCGTTGCGGTGGGGTTTGACAGGTCAATCGCGGTTTCGGAGGAAGTGTCCCAGCTGAGATCCTGCTCCGAATAGTGAGTATCGACGTCGAGTTTTTCGCCGCTTTTCACGTTGGTCGAGAATGACGAGCTGCTGGTGGCAGTGTCGGTGGCGGTCGCCGAGGATGTTGTCGCTGTCGTACCGACTGAGCTATCCGCCGCCGTGCCAGAGGCGAGGGCGTTGCTCGTAGTTGAGCATCCGGTGAGCGCAAGTGCTGCGAGCAAAGTTACCGAGGTTGCCGAAGTCAGTATTTTTTTATTCATGGGGAAAGAATCACTTTCTATCTACACTGTTTGAGCAGTTTGTGAGTATTTTCAGGGTTTACATCCGAATTCTACGGGGTAACGGGTACCAGCCGCATCAAATTCACGGGTTCCTGCAGGCTCCTGATGTATGTGTCGTGTGATAGAAATTGGATTTTCTGATGCATACTTGTGGCGTGCACCGCCACCCGCGCCGGAGTTTTGTGTGATGGTTTTATCCTGCGCAGGCTAAAGGTTGGAATAGGATTCTCTCCTCTCGTTATGTTTTATAGATCGGGGGTTGATGCCGTGAAAGTTCCACGTTCAACGGCACCAGGTGCAAGGGTGGTGGTCTTCGGATCCACCAGCGTGGGTGCTAGGTAAAGAGTATATTCTTGACCCTTCACGATAGAGGGATTCGAGAAAAATACTTGTTTAACACCCGGAGTAATCACCCGGTAGTTTGCAACGACTTGTCCGGCAGAATCTACTGCCTGAACAGATTGCTCTTGTGGGAAAGTATCGTTATCTGCAATTCGCAGATACCCATTTGTGGAGTCGTCGATCGGGCGCTTGAAAAGCTCTACACCACCGCCGCCAAATGAGATCCTGGCGTCGTTACTTACAGTAATGTCACCATTTGGATCAATAGGGTCATTGGCATCGTCTTGAGGACCGTTGATTAGCAACTCGCCTCCTGTGTAGAACTCGTGTCCGTTAGAGTCCATGCCGTCGGCACCCACGTTGAGGGTTACATTTCCACCGGTCATGTTGATCACGGTATCAATAACCTCTGTGGTATCGCGGGCACCACCCAAGGGTACGGGGCTGGCATCCGGCTGGTCGCTGTCTTCCTTCTGATCCTCATACTCTTGATCGTTAGGCAGCTGGTCCTTGAGCGAGGCATTCACGCCGTCGTTATTGCTGTTGATGAGCGTATTGCCGCCATGAATATTGACGTATTGCCCTTCAAGCCCTTCTTCAGACCCTTCGATGGTGAGCTTCCCGTCCAGAATCTCAAGGGTGCGCAACGCCTTGATGCCGTCGTCGCCAGCGCGGAGAACAGTGTCACCGCCAGCCACGCGCGCCCATCCAAGGCCTTGTTTTTCGGTGTTGGTGGCTTTAATCGCGTCTTTTGCGGCTTCAATACGCAGGGTTCCGCCCTGAATATCCACGTAGTCCTTGCCTTTAAGCCCGGTCTTCGAGGAATTAACGTTGAGGGCACCGCCGGCAACAACCAGTCCTTTGGTGGTGTGCACCGTCTCGTCAAATTTACCGGCGACGTTCAGCGTTCCATCGCCCGCAAGGGTTAGGTTAGCGGTTGAATAGATCGTAGAATCTGCCTCTTTTTTGCCCTGAACTGCGTATTCTGGGCCGTCACTGAGGTTATTGGTGCTGCCCCGAGACGTGTAGATGACGGCTTCGTCGGCAGAGGCAACGTTGATAGCAGATCCGGTCTCATTCGTGATATTAACGCCGTCAAGAATGAGCTGAACTTTATCTGTCTTAGGGGCTTGAACCTTCACTTGCCCCGTATAGTCGCCAGACATACGGTAGGTTCCCCCCTTCGTAATCGTAATCGTGCCGTTTTGTTCGCTGACCCCATCGGTTGCGGTGGGATCTGCCAGATTGAGCGGAAGAACAGCGTCCTGGTTCCAGGTCACGTCTTCTTGCGTAAAGTGAGTTTGCGCATTAATCTTTTCACCATTTTTGGTGTTCGAGGTGTATACGCCAGATTTAAGTTCCTTCCCCTGTTCCTGTGCGGTCACAGTGGCTTTGGAGTTATCAGGGTTCCCGCTAATCGCGCATCCGGCAAGTGCCAACGATGCTGCAAAGGTGCATGTAAGAACAGATGTAAACCGGTTTTTGAACATCTCGAACGGGGTTCCTTGTCTGTAGGGATTAAGTATCTCGGTAAAGATTGCCTCAACCATCCTACGCGAGAGGGTGGGGTTTCCAGAATGCCCTAACACGGTGAGCCTCTGGCAAACCCCACCCTATTCTTGTACCGCGTTCTAAGACGTTACCCGCTCAGGGTCTAGATCTAAGCGGCAGGTTCAAGCTGCATCCAACGTTGAATCGTGCGCTTCCATTTGTTCGCCGGTAGCTGAGGATTCAGCGCAGCCATACCCGTAGCAAACTTAGAAATTTTGACGGGTCGGATGCCCGCACGCCACAGATACTTATCGGCGACTGAAGGTGCGCTGCCGGATTTCGTTTCGATAATCACCGTACCGGGTGCAGTATATTCGGTACCGACCTGATACTTGGTTGGCCCTTCACCGCCGTCCGCGGTGTACATGAGCGCGTTTTCTGAAAGCGGAGTCCAGGTGAGCGAAGTATCAATCGTGAGGCGAGAATCCACCGGATTCTGCTCGGACTGGGGCAAATATACAGTCGTACGACGGTACCCGGTGCGGATAACCGGCTCCAGGTCATCGACAGACGCATCCGTCAGCTGCTCAAGCGCGGTAGCTACATATTCCTTGCCTTCTGCAGTGAGCATGTCACGGTTTTCGATAGAGTACGGAATACGTTCCTTGACCGTGAATTCACGAGCCCCTTCAGTCTTGACTTCCAAGAAACTCAGGTCAGAATCCAGATAGCTGCGAGTACGTACCTTGAACCGGTTACGGCTGCCGATGGCGGAAGCCTTATAGCTCACCAGGTCAGGGGTGTCGAAGTATACAGAGTCATAGGCGAATTCACGCTGACCGTCGATTTCTAGGACGGCCGCTTCGTCGGCGGGAAGTTCAGCTAGGATAGATGCCGCATAATCTGCGTCCACAATGTATTTGCGATCCACACGGGTCTGCATAGCGGCTTTTTCGTTGAGTTCATCGAGGCTGATGCTCTGCCAATAGGTTGGCACGATAGACATGGTACTTTCCTCTCGGTGCCCGCTTCGGTGAGAAGACGGAGTATTATCTACCGCAGGGGTGTGCGTAGATTCCAAAGTCTGTGCGGCGCCACCCTGAAACGGGGTGTACGGCTGAGGTACTTGGGGACTCATGGTAGGTCCTTTCAACGTGTGAGTTTTTAGGTGTAGTTTTAGGGGATATCCGCGAGATAAAGCCTAGGAAGCGTAGTATTCGTAGTTCGCGTTAAGGTGTTCTTGGAGTTGGGGAAGCTCTTTATAGGTGATAGTCACCTGTGTAGTGTCGTTGAGCAGGTCAAGCTCCAGGATCTTAGCGGAGACGACCTCGTACCCGAGACGTGATTCCAGATAGGCTTTTAGGGTTCCTTCGTCGCTGATAGCGCGATCCACCGTGACGGTTTGGGTGCGCGGCTGGTTTTTCGCTTCAAAGATCGGTGAATCCAGTAGTGCGATAATTCCGACCAGTACCACCATGAGGATGAAGGCGATATATGGCGGGGCAAGCCGCACGCCGGAGATTAGACCTAGGGCGAGAGATACGAAGTAGTACCCGACCTCACGCTGGCTTAGGGAGGTAGACCGCAGGCGGATAATGGAGAGAACGCCGAAGAGTCCTAGACCCATAGCGCCCGCGGTGCTTCCGGCATGTGCCAGGGCGACCGTTACGGTGAAAACACCGGCGTTGATAACCGCGTATGAAATCATGAGTTCACGGGTCTTATGACGAATCATGTACAGGGTGCAGAGTGTGCCAATTGCTACTAGGTCTGCCAGTCCCATCATCAAAATATCCATTGGACTCTCCGTTCCGTTTTGTGTGCCGTTATGTTCTTGTATTTCTAGGTTCGCGCCCGTTCCTGTGTTCTTCCTGTGTCTGTCTTAACTTGTAGTTATGTATTTCGTGCATATCTAAAAGTTCCCCGCGATTGCAGGGAATACGGCGAGGGAAACGCTGACCAAATACCCAAAAATATGGTGCTAAATCATAAAAATTCAGAATTTGCATATACAGGTCTTATGGCATATCTCTAAGGACTTTGAGAATGCGCAAAATTCACATTCTGACTTAGATAATGTCTCCTATGCAAATCCTGATTGGTACGCTTTTCGAGCGTTATTACTGCCGTGAGGGGTCTTGCTGCAGAGGGCGGTATCGGCAGCTTTTTCGTGGAAACTATCTTCCTAGATTTTGAGGTTTTAAACAGCGAAATCCCCCGCTCCTCAATCATGAGGAACGAGGGATTCTTGTAGCCTCCGGCAGCTTCTAGAGCCGCCCCGAGGACTTGATCATCTAATCTTTAGGCACGCTTGCGCTTACGCAGAGCAGCTACGGTTGCACCGCCCACGCCCAGAGCAACCATACCCAGACCTGCTACGGTCAGAGCACCGTTTGCACCGGTGTTAGCCAGCTTGCCATTGCTGTTAGAGGAAGCATTATTGGAGCCGCCATTGTTATCCGAGACGTAACCTGCGCCACCGTTACCGTTGGATGCGCTACCATGCTCGCCATTGCCTCCGTCACTTTCGCAAGCTACGCCATCATTGTCTCTGTCGAGGTGCTCGGCATATGCAGCGTCGCTGCGCTGGATGTCGTGCTTGCCTGCTGCACGAGCCTCATCGCAAGTAGCAAACTGGTGAGCACCGTTAGCTGCCTCAGCATTAGTAGCTGCGGCGGGGGTGTTCACATCTGCGCTCTGGTTAGCAGTCTCAGCCTTGTTAGAACCGTCAGAGTCGGATGCCTGCTTGGCAGTCTCGGCCTGGGTACCTTGCTCTTCGGTCTTATTCTGCACGTCGCCGGTGGCGCCCTGACCGCCCTTACCGCCTTCTTTCTTATCACCCTGGTCGGTATTATCATTACCACCGCCGGGCAGAGAGGAAGAACTCTGGTCGTTTGCCTGCTGGTTGTTGTCGCCTGTCGCAACGACCTTGACAATTGCAGCCGTACCGCCGCGTTTCACGTCGCCCTCTTTGAGCGAACCGGTGAGCACGTTGATCTCAACCTCATCGCCAACCTTGAGGTCATCACGCCATGCGATAGAGCCAGAAACGTTACCGTTTTCGTCTGCCTCAACCTTAGTCGGAGCACCGCCACCATTGACCTTAATGGCCAGAACAGAGCCAGATTTACCGTCTGTAGTCTTGAAACCGGAACCCTGGAAGTTCAGCGGCTGACCTTCTTTCCATTCGCTGGGGAAAGAGATAACAGCACCATCGCTGTAGGAATGACCTGCATTGGTCGGGGTAGATACGGACTGCGGGACCGACTGATCCGCAAAGGCTGCCGGAATGGTAGTAAAACCGCCTACCAATCCGCAGCTCAGAGCTGCAACGGCACCGAAAGTAGCAATTTTTTTAGTTCTCATGATTTATATGTTACTCCTTAATGACTATTTCTGGGTCAATATAACGTGGAATTTTAGAGTTTTAAAAATGAAAATAATAACGGTGAGAATTTTGATACTCGCACATTAGATTTCTACGCGTAACATTAAATATCATGTTTAACTTTGGAGTTTTGTAATGCTATGTGGACAGTTTCTTACACCCACCCCTAAGCTGCTATTGCAATGTTGTACCCTTCGGCGAACCCCTATCCCTCCATCATAAAGGGCTCTTTATTTGAATAAAGCATTGGAAATCCCTCTTCATTCAAATAAAGAGAGTCTTTTTATTAGATCCGAAGATTAGCAGATTAGATATCGAGGCGGTCCAGCATTTCTTCCAGCGCCTCCCCCACGCCCGTGCGCCACAAATAGGTGACGCGCGCATCCGCACGCCCGGGGCCACCATTCATAACCGCCACGGGTTTATCCGCGCGCAGGGCATCAAGCACAATCTTGTAGCTGCTCATAACCGCGACCGAGGAGCCCACCACCAGTACACCCGAAGAATCCGCGAGCATCTGCTGCTGGCGAGCCTTCCGGTCGGCGGGCACGGATTCACCAAAATAGACAACATCCGGTTTGAGTTTCATCGAGCCGCAAACCGTACACCCCACCATCTGGAAGCTGCGAATATAGTCGTTGTCGAGCTCAACATCGCCGTCAGGATTAACCTGCAATTCGGTACTTTCGAGACGTTCTAGATACCCCGGATTTGCTGCACCCAGGCGGATATCCAGGCTCTCACGCGACTCGCGCGTTCCGCAGTCCAGGCACAGAATTGAGGATAAATCGCCGTGCAGCGCCAGCACGTTCTTGCTTCCGGCACTCACGTGCAGGCCATCAACATTTTGGGTAATAAGGCCGTTCACCGCGCCCGCATGCTCAAGTTCGGCGAGCGCATAGTGAGCCCGGTTCGGGGATGCGCGGCGCATGCGCCTCCATCCGACGTAAGACCGAGCCCAGTAGCGTTGTCGGGCGGCATTGTCGTAACGGAATTCTTGGTAGGTCATGGGCCGGTGGTCCAGGAGCGATCCGGAGGGTCCGCGATAGTCGGGAATGCCAGATTCGGTGCTGACCCCGGCGCCGGTAAGCGCCAGAACGCCGCCGGTGCGGAGCATTTTTTCGATGCCCTCGGCGGCGTATAGAGGGTCGTGCGGGGTGATGGTTTCGGTGACGACTCGTTCAATGGAGCGAATGGCGGCGCGATGCGCGGAGGCGATGAGTGTGCTTTTCTCGCCCGCGTCTGCAAAGTTCTGCGTATCGGTCCATTTTTCCATGTGTCTAGTGTATGTCGGGGATGTTTCTCTCCCCCAGTTAGGGACGGGCAACCTACTTCCCTGTTCGGGTTCTCTTGATCACAAACTCCTATATACAAGACTAGTATTACTGATAGTATTATTAGCAACAGCAGTAGTGAAAGGAAGTATCATGGCAACCCCAACTATCGACGCTATGATCCTGGGGGCTCTGCATGAGCACCCGATGAGCGCCTACGAAATGAACAAAATGATGGACCAGCGCGGAGTGCGCGGTTGGGCGCGCATCAGCTCACCCTCCGTATACCGCAACCTGGTGCAGCTCTACAAGCAGGGATATGTGGAGAGCACCACCGTCAAAGACAGTGCTATGCCTGAGCGCACGGTCTACTCCATTACTCTCGAAGGCAAGGAACGTCTTCATGAGCTTCTCTACGATATTGCCTCCAGCCCGGCGCGCGTAGACTTCAACTTCGTCTCCGTCATCGCGAATATCCGCATGGTGGATGAGAAGATGGGGCACGAGCTGTTGCAGTCTATTGCCGATACCTACAGCGAGTGGGCAGATCGGCTTGATCAGGCTGCCACATCCATCGACGACCAGATAGAGGCGAAGGCAACCCTAGAGCTGTGCTCCGACACCTACCGACTCATTGCGGACTGGGCACGCAAATTCGAGAAGGATTTCTACCAGAATCGCAAGAAGTAAGGGCCGATTCCGCGCGCTAAAGAGTGAGTTCTGGGAGCATAAACTATGCTCCCGCCTCGGGCAAAGATAAAAACACAGCTCGGCACGAAACCTTATGAATTATGTTTCATCCATAGGTATGACGTGGTTTCCTCGGAGTAACTAGCCCTCCTTGAAAGTGTCTGTAGGGCGAGCAGTAGAATGATTTTTATGTCAAACACTATGAAAACAATTGCTATGCTACGTTCCCTACCAATTTCTGATCCAGAAGCGCTCATTGAGGCTGAAATGCCCATCCCTGTTCCGGGCGCCCAGGATCTCCTGGTTCGAGTGAAAGCTGTCTCTATCAACCCCGTGGATGTCAAGGTACGCACGGGTGCAGGAGTTCAGCAAGATCCTAAAATTCTTGGTTGGGATGCGGCAGGTATCGTCGAGTCTGTAGGGGAAAATGTGTCTGGTTTTGTCCCTGGCGATGAGGTTTATTATGCTGGTGATCTCACACGCCCAGGTTCAAACGCAGAATATCAGACGGTAGATTACCGTATTGTCGCTAAGAAACCTGCATCGCTGGGGTTCACGGAAGCGGCTGCCATTCCACTTACCGCAATCACTGCGTGGGAAACGCTCTTTGATCATATGGGTCTCACCAAAGATACTTCGGGTAATCTTTTGGTGATTGGAGGGGCAGGCGGAGTCGGTTCTATGGTGATCCAGCTTGCAAAAGCACGAACTTCTCTTCGCGTAATTGCATCAGCCTCACGCCGAGAATCCGTTGAATGGTGCAAGAAGCTGGGAGCGGATGACGTTGTGGATCACAGCAAAGATTTGGGACAGCAAGTTCAGGATCTTGGCGGCGCCGACTACGTTTTCTCTGCATACACTGAACATCGTGAAGAGGATATTGCCTCTGCCATGAATCCGCAGAGCCAATTAGTTTTTATTGACGATCCTCAGACTCTTAACATTGGCGCTTTTAAACCTAAGTCGATCTCTGTGACGCCAGAATTTATGTTCACTCGTTCCATGTTTGCAACAGAGGATATGGCGTATCAGTCTGATCTGCTGAGGCAAGTAGCTGACATGATCGACTCGGGACAGATTACGGGTACTCTCACCGAGATCTTAACAGGACTTAGTGTTGAGTCTTTCCGTGAGGGACATCAGAAAGTTGAAAGCTCCCATATGATCGGAAAACTCGTTATTTCTTATTCTTAAACTCCCGTCAACATGAGGAGGGGCTATCGTGCAGACGATAACCCCTCCTCATATATATTCTGCCGCCATGTCGTTGTATCGTACACGTCTTGTGCGTCAAGTACTTCTTGTTTATGAGCCTCAGACCATTGGCGAAGAACTTGTAAAGGCTCAATCATCTTGTTGTAAACGTCAGCGTTATTCTCACAGCATTTTGAAATATCTAGAAGCTTATGCAAACAGGCGTATCGGTCCTTAGCTCTGCAAGCACGAACTCCTCCGAGAGTGGAAAGTTGCAGCGGGAGCGTGGTTTACGCTCCCGCTGCAACTTAGCATTCTGTTTCGCGCTGTGATGATTTAGTCGTCACGCTTGGAGGTCACCGACAGACCGTCCATTGCAACATCCGGGTTCACATCCACCTCTACGGTGTCACCATCGTGGATAGCGCCAGAGAGGATGCCCTTCGCCAGACGGTCGCCGATCTCGCGCTGTACCAGGCGACGCAGCGGGCGGGCACCGAAGGCCGGATCGTACCCTGCCAAGCCCAGCCACTCCAGGGCGGCGGGGGTAACATCCAGGGTCAGGCGGCGGTCGGTCAGACGCTTGCCCATGCCCTGAATCTGCAGGTTCACAATCTGTCCCAGATGCTCGGAAGAGAGCGGCTCGAACATGATGATGTCGTCCAGACGGTTCAGGAACTCGGGACGGAACGCCTGGTGAACCACTTGCATCGCCTTCTCGGTGCGCTCCTCAAACGGCATCTCCTGATCGACCAGGTACTGGGAACCCAGGTTCGAGGTCAGAATCAGAATCACGTTGCGGAAGTCCACGGTGCGACCCTGACCATCGGTCAAACGACCGTCATCAAGCACCTGTAGCAGGATATCGAAGACCTCGGGGTGAGCCTTCTCAACCTCGTCCAGCAGCACCACGGAGTAGGGGCGACGGCGCACGGCCTCGGTCAGTTGACCGCCCTCTTCGTGACCCACATATCCGGGAGGCGCACCCACCAGGCGGGAAACGCTGTGCTTCTCGCCGTACTCACTCATGTCGATACGCACCAGAGCATGCTCGTCGTCAAACTGGAACTCCGCGAGAGCCTTCGCAAGCTCGGTCTTACCCACACCGGTCGGCCCCAGGAACAGGAAGGAACCAATCGGGCGGTTCGGATCGGAAATTCCGGCGCGGGCGCGGCGAACCGCATCCGCTACGGCAACCACGGCGGCTTCCTGACCGATCAGGCGTTCACCGATACGTTTCTCCATCTCCAGCAACTTCTCGGATTCGCCCTGAAGCATGCGCCCGGCGGGAATACCCGTCCAGGAAGAGATAACCTCGGCAATGTCGTCAGCCGTGACCTCTTCAGAGACCATAGCCTCGCCATGAGCCTCAGTTTCGGCGCGCTGAGCTTCCTCCAGTTCCTTCTCCTTGGCGGGAATTTCGCCGTAGAGCAGGCGGGATGCATCCGCCAGGTTACCCTCGCGCTGTGCCACCTCGGCACGTGAGCGCAGCTCGTCGATTTCGCTCTTGAGATCGCCCACGCGGTTCAGACCGGCCTTTTCGGCTTCCCAGCGGGCGTTGAGCGCATCCAGCTGTTCTTTCTTGTCAGCCATGTCTTTACGCAGCGCCGCCAGGCGTTCCTTCGACGCCGGGTCGGTCTCGTTCTTGAGGGCCAGTTCTTCCATAGTCAGACGGTCTACGGCGCGGCGCAACTGGTCGATTTCCTCGGGGGCCGAGTCGATCTCCATGCGCAGGCGCGATGCGGCCTCATCCACCAGGTCGATCGCCTTATCGGGCAGCTGACGTGAGGGAATGTACCTATTTGAAAGTGCTGCGGCGGCGACTAGGGCGGCATCCGAGATTTGCACCTTGTGATGCGCCTCGTAGCGTTCCTTGAGCCCACGCAGAATACCGATAGTGTCATCAACACTAGGCTCACCCACGTACACCTGCTGGAAACGACGTTCCAGAGCGGGATCTTTCTCAATATTCTCGCGGAACTCGTCGAGTGTAGTAGCGCCAATCATGCGCAGCTCGCCGCGTGCCAGCATGGGCTTGAGCATATTGCCCGCATCCATGGAACCTTCGGATGCGCCTGCACCAACCACGGTGTGCATCTCGTCGATAAAGGTGACGATCTGACCTTCGGATTTCTTGATTTCTTCGAGCACGGCCTTGAGGCGTTCCTCGAATTCGCCGCGGTATTTAGCGCCCGCAACCATGGATCCAAGGTCAAGGCTGATCAGGGTTTTACCTCGCAGGGATTCGGGAACGTCGCCGGAGACCATGCGCTGAGCCAACCCTTCGACCACAGCAGTTTTGCCGACGCCGGGTTCACCAATAAGCACGGGGTTATTCTTGGTGCGCCGTGAGAGTACCTGCACCACGCGGCGGATTTCGGAGTCTCGGCCGATCACGGGGTCGAGCTTGCCTTCGCGGGCGAGCGCGGTCAGGTCGGTTCCGTACTTTTCAAGGGCCTGGAAGGTGCCTTCGGGGTCCGGGGTATCCACGGTGCGGTCTCCTCGTACTTGGGGAATGGTCTCTTCGATAACTTTGGCAGTTGCGCCCAGGTTTTCAAGTGCGCGAGCGGTATCGCTATCGCCGCTTGCGATGCCCAGCAGCAGCATTTCGGTGGAGATGTAGGTGTCACCGAATTTCTGGGCGTGGGTCTGCGCGCTCTGAATAGCGGCGAGGGCGCTGCGGCTGAAGTTTGCGTTCTGCACCGATGCGCCAGATGCCTTCGGCAGCTTTTTAATCTCTGCGGATGCGGCTTCCGAGATGGCGTCGATATCGAGCCCTGCGGCCTTGAGAACCGCTACGGCAACGCCTTCTCGCTGATCCATCAGTGCTTTGAGGATGTGCGCAGGTTCGATGCTGGGGTTACCCGCTGTCTGCGCGTTCATATTAGCGGCGGAGAGCGCTTCTTGGCTCTTGGTTGTGAATTTTGCGTCCATAAATCTTATCCTTTCGTGTCTTGTGCGGGGCGCATCCTGCGCCTTCTTTTTACAGCTAACTTGAGTCTACTACACTCAATGTTTGGATGCAAGGGGTTAATGCAGGTTTTCCGGACCAAAATTCGGTACCAAAAAAGGCTCTTTATGTAAATAAAGCGGTGAAAAATACGCTTTATTTACATAAAGAGCCTTTTTTAGTGCGCGGGGGCGAGAATCAGATAGGCCTCAGTCCAAGAAGTCATACGGGCTTTGTTGTCGCGCCTGCTCCTCCAAAACCTCGTCGGTAACACCCTGCTGCATGCGCGCCGAGCGCCTATTAGCATTGAAAGCGACCACGGCGGCGGTAATAGCCATAGCAAAGGTCAAAATTCCGAAGGTATTCCCGAATCCTGCACCGTAGCCCACATAATCGGCACCCGCGAGCGCACCAATTCCTGACACCGGCACCCCGGCACGGTAGTCGGGAATGAACATCCCAAAGAGAAATGCGAGCACCCAGCAGGCCCATACGGACAATACGAATCCCCAGGATGCACCAACCCGCGCATACTCGCCGCTGGTAACGCGACGATGCGCATCGCGAAACATCCACCACGCGCCCAGGCACAGAATCACGGCTAGCGCGGGACCGAATGAGATAGCAAAAATGGGCACGAGATCACCAGCGGCACCAAAGAGGGCACGGCCGACGGTAATCCAAGCAGCAGAGACGAATGCCATGGGGTAGGCGGCGTAGAGGGTTGCAACCTGTATGAGGGCAGGTGTGCGTACAGCTAATGAGTTTACATGCGGGTGCGATCCGGAGTGCTCTGATTTTTCGTTCACTGTGCCATCTTAAACGGTTTGTGCCCCGGACTGGTACAGCACTCACCATGTCAGCGGGCTTTCCGCGGTAAATCCCACATAAACCTAAACTTTAACCAAAAACTTTATTGTTATACTGAGCACATTGGGGGCTTGCGGGTACTCATGCCCCCTAGCGGTAAATAATAGGAGCCTACATGAAAATACTGGTTTTAGGAGCAAGCGGTCGCACCGGAAGCATTTTCACCCGCAAAGCGCTAGAGGAGGGGCACATGGTTACCGCCTATGTGCGTAACCCCGATAAGACGGTGGAGCTTTTGGGGGAACACCAGAACCTCATGATTGTCCCCGGTGCCCTGAACGATTCTGAACGGCTCGCCACAATTTCTTCCGGACAGGATGTAATGGTTAGCATCCTGGGGCAGAAAGCTACGGTGCGAGAGTTTCTATCCACCACGTTCATGCAGGAGCGCCTGCCGCTCATTATGGATTCGGTAGTGGGTGCGGGTGTGAAGCACTGCGTTATTATGAGCGCCTACGGAGTGGGCGATACGCTGCGGAGCGCATCTTTTTTCATGCGTGTAGGGTGCAAGATCATGATGCGCAGCATTTTTACGGATCGCGCAAAGGCCGACGCAATGGTTGCTAAGTATCAGCCGTATATTTCGCGGGTGCATCCTGGTCTGCTGACAGATAAGCCTGGCAAGGGTGGGGTCAAGGTCTTTGATGTGGCGAGTGTTGCGCGAGTTCCGGGTATCCCAATGATTGCTCGTGAAGATGTTGCTGATGCTCTGCTCAGTATTGCGGGAAACCCACTGAACGCGGGGACAGATTTTTTGGTGACGATTGATGACGTTGTCCTACGGGCTACCTAGAAATGCCCGGTAGGCTTAATCTATGACGAATAATTCTTCTTTTCCCGCCGCAATTCTTTTCGACCATGACGGCACGCTTGTGGATACCGAGCCGGTGTGGGCTGCCGCGAAGGTTGCTCTGGTGGCCGAGTTCGGCGGCACCTGGACCGAGCAGGACACCCTGGACTGCCTGGGGCTTTCCATGAAATTTACGCTTGACCGCCTGCGCGAACGCGGGGTTGATCTGCCGGATGAGCAGATTAATGAGCGCCTGGTTGCCAAGGTTCGTGAGGCGCTGGCGCATCAGCAGGTGGAGTTTCTGCCCGGTATTGAGCGTTTCCTGAACCAAGTGCGCGATGCCCAGATTCCGGCGGCAATTGTTACAAACGCAACCACGTCGATCGCTCAGCGTACAGCCGATGCCGCCCCAGAGGGAACGTTCTCGGTCATTATTGGCAACGATGAGACGACGCATCCAAAGCCGGATCCGCAGCCATACCTTTTGGCTGCGCAGCGTTTGGGGGTTGCACCCAGCCGGTGTGTGACGCTTGAAGATTCGCCATCCGGGGTGCGCAGCGCAACGGCGGCGGGCATGAAGGTGATTGTAGTGCCGGGTGAGCTTGAGGTTCCTGCCGAGCTGGGGCATGCCCGCATGTTACATACCGAGTTAACGTTGGATGCGGTGCGCGCCTTAGGCGATTAGCCGCCCGATTTTCGCATTTCTCGCCGTATTCACGATGATGGTTCGCTGATTGCACAGGGTTGTGGCAGGGTGTGCTAAGCCTTATCTGGGCTATTTTTTAGCGTTGTCAGAACCGCATCCAAAGCCACCCTTATTATGAATTACTAAAAATAAACTTGACTCCGGGGCGTAAAAATGATTTACTAAGGATAATGCTTTTGCGGGGAAATAGCGGGTGAGAATCCCCCGCCATCTACCCCTTGAAGCAGCATCTACGCACTAAGAAGGAGTCTCACATGACATTCGCACAATACACTGCACCCGGTCTTACACTTGACGAAGGCAAAGAAATTTCCGAGGTTCTACAGGCTCGTCTGCACGACCTCAACGAACTGCATCTTTCCCTAAAGCACGCACACTGGAACGTAACCGGTCCCGACTTCATCGCCGTACACGAAATGATTGACCCGCAGGTCGACACCGTTCGCAACTTCGTGGACGACATCGCAGAACGTATGGCAACCCTGGGTGCAGCCCCCAACGGTCTCCCCGGTGCACTGGTCGCAGCACGCAACCACGAGGATTACCCCGTAGGCCGCGCTCGCGTGACCGAGCACCTGCATGCCCTCAACGACGTCTACACCCGCGTGATCGAAGACCATCGCAAGGCTATCGAGTTCGCCGGTAAAGTTGATCCCATTACCGAGGATCTGCTGATCGGTCAGACCGCTGAGCTTGAGAAGTTCCAGTGGTTCGTTCGCGCATTCCTAGAGAACAGCGCAGGCGAAATCAAGTAATCCGCACGCAGGATTTTAGAACGAAAGGTGCCGTCTCCCCTACGCGGGAGGCGGCACCTTTATTGTCCTAACTATCCCCTGTATTGATTTTCCTCAGGTTTTCTTAACAGCCGTTTCTCACGCTACTTGTAAATTCTTTTTCGCATGAAGAAACGTACCAATGAGGGTACTGGGAAAGATATTTTTCGATGCAGCGAACATAGAAGCACCGGCACCTTTTCCTAGATTTTCGAGTACGAACCCCCTATGCTGGTGAGTTGCACACCAATCTACCCGGGATATTTATGACATCGGCCGAATCGCATAAAACTCAGAGCGAGCATCTTCTCACCGCCCAGGCCGAGGGGGTTCGCACCGCATCCGAAGATTCTTCCCCGGCGGTCGGGCACGCACCGGCACGGCACCACCCCGTCACCCAGCCGAGTGAGGCACAAATCCGGCGGTGGCGGCGCTATCTCGCTGATGAAGAGTCGGAGGCACGCATCTACCGCTATCTGGCCCAGCGCGCCGAGGGCGAAGAGCGTGAGATTCTGATGCAGGTTGCCGAGGCTGAGAAACGCCATCAACAGCACTGGCGCGATATGCTCGGCGAACATGCTGGCAAGCCCTCACGCCCCTCACTGTCTTCGGCGATTTTGCAGTTCATGGCGAAGCATTTCGGGTCGGTCTTTATTCTGGCAATGGCGCAAATGGCCGAATCCCGCTCCCCCTACGCCGAAGACCCGGACGCCACCGAAGAAATGGCGGCTGACGAGGCTATTCACGAAGAAATCATTCGCGCCCTAGCCACCAGCGGACGTGAAAAGCTCTCGGGTAACTTCCGCGCGGCGGTGTTCGGCGCGAACGACGGGCTGGTCTCGAATCTGGCGCTGACGATCGGTATTACGGCCTCGGGCGCATCCAGCTCTATGGTGCTGCTTTCGGGGGTTGCCGGGCTGCTCTCGGGTGCGCTTTCTATGGCGGCGGGCGAGTTCGTTTCGGTGCGTTCCCAGCGTGAACTTTTGGATGCCTCCCAGCCGACCCAGGTGACCTTGCGCGTGGCGGGTGACCTTGATATTGATGCGAACGAGCTTGAGCTTATCTACCGGGCGCGCGGCATGGATGAGGAGGCGGCGCATCATCGCGCACTGGAACGTTTCGGGTACCTCGACTGTGATTGCGACCCGTCGCTGTCGCATCGTGCTGATGAAGAGGGCGAGGAAGAGAATGTAGCGCTGGGTACGGATATTGGTGCGGCGGCGGCATCGTTTAGCTTCTTCGCGTCCGGGGCGCTCGTGCCGATTCTGCCCTATATTTTCGGGCTTTCCGGCGTTTGGGCGATGGCGCTTTCGCTCCTGTTCGTCGCCATGGCGCTGGGCTTCACCGGCGGTATTGTGGGTCTGCTCTCGGGGTCTTCCCCGATGCGCCGCGGGCTGCGTCAAATCCTTATCGGACTGGGCGCGGCGGGCATCACCTACCTGCTGGGCCTAGCCTTCGGCACCACGCTGGGGTAGGTCTATTCCGCCCCATACTTTCTCTAAGCCATCGGCTTTGCCCCCTTGCAATACACGAAATGCCACGCCCATGAGCGTGACATCCGGAACTGGCGCATCCAAGCAGTCTTTCAGCTTTAGCTACTTGCATATCAGGTCATCGGCTATACAGCATTGCGCAAAGAGTAATCATAATGGAGAGACTGGTTCTTTGTTTTACACTCCCTCGCAAGCCCAATAGAAAAACTCCTGCCGTTGGCACTCTCCCGATAGTGGAGGGCCGTTGACAGGAGCGAATTAGTACTTTGATTATATATGAATCCCCGGCGGCGCGAGCGTAATACTCGCACCGCCGGGGGTCTTATTAGCTGCCCGAACCGGGCGGGATGCTACTTGTTGGCGAAAATCTCGCGCATCAGATTAGCGGCCTCGGAAGGGGTCTTGCCAACCTTCACGCCAGCAGCCTCCAGGGCCTCTTTCTTCGCCTGTGCGGTCCCCGAAGAACCTGAGACGATCGCACCCGCGTGACCCATGGTCTTGCCCTCGGGAGCGGTGAAACCAGCCACGTAACCGACCACGGGCTTGGTGACGTTCGCCTTGATGTACTCGGCGGCACGCTCCTCCGCGTCGCCACCAATCTCACCAATCATCACAATGCCCTCGGTCTCCGGGTCAGCCTCGAAAGCCTCCAGAGCATCAATATGGGTGGTGCCGATAATCGGGTCGCCGCCAATACCGATAGCGGTGGTGAACCCAATGTCGGCGAGCTCGAACATCATCTGGTAGGTGAGGGTACCCGACTTAGAGACAAGACCGATCTTGCCCTTGCCGGTGATATTCGCCGGGGTAATACCGACCAGGCACTCCTCAGGGGTGATAATACCGGGGCAGTTCGGCCCGATAATACGGGTAATCTGCTTGCCGTTCTCGTCCACCGAAGCCTTCGCGGCAGCCCAGAACTCAGCGGTATCCTGCACAGGCACGCCCTCGGTAATGACGACGACCAGACCGATCTTAGCCTCAATGGCCTCAAGCACGGCGGCCTTGGTGAAGGCGGGCGGCACGAAAACAATCGAAACATTTGCACCGGTTTCGGCAATAGCCTCGGCAACAGTACCGAAAACCTTCAGCTCAACATCGGAGCCGTCCTTTGCCTTGTGGGTAACGGTGGTGCCAGCCTTGCGGGCGTTCACGCCGCCCACAATGTTCGTGCCGGCTGCGAGCATACGAGCGGTGTGCTTGGTGCCTTCGCCGCCGGTGATGCCCTGAACGATGACCTTAGAGTCTTTGTTCACAAAGATAGACATAGTTTTTCCTATAAATCCTTCGGTGGCGATTACGCCTTGTTAGCGAGCTCTGCTGCCTTGTCGGCGCCTGAATCCATGGTGGTTGCCTGCACCACGAGCGGGTGGTTTGCCTCAGTGAGGATGCGGCGACCCTCCTCCACGTTGTTGCCGTCCAGCCGCACCACAAGCGGCTTAGTTGCGGAATCGCCCAGAATCTCAAGCGCCTTCACGATGCCCTCAGCCACGGCATCGCACGAGGTGATACCGCCAAAGACGTTCACGAAAACGCTCTTAACCTGTTCATCGCCCAGAATAATCTCAAGGCCCGCAGCCATAACCTCAGCGGATGCGCCGCCACCGATATCGAGGAAGTTGGCGGGCTTCACGTTGCCGTGCTTTTCGCCAGCGTATGCTACCACATCCAGGGTAGACATCACCAGACCGGCGCCGTTACCGACAACGCCAACTTCGCCGTCGAGCTTCACATAGTTCAGGTCGTGCTGCTTAGCCTTAGCTTCCAGCGGGTTTTCGGCGGATTTATCAACAAGCGCCACGTGATCGGGCTGGCGGAATTCCGCGTTATCGTCGAGAGAGACCTTGCCGTCAAGAGCCAGAATATCGCCTTCGGGGGTCTGCACGAGGGGGTTAACCTCAACGAGGGTTGCGTCTTCCTTCTTGAAGACATCGCCCAGCTTCACGAGAACCTCAACCACCTTGGGCTGCAGTTCAGCAGAGAACCCGGCGGCCTCAACAATTTCCTGTGCCTTAGCGGAGTCGATGCCCACCAGCGGGTCCACCTCAACCTTAGCGAGAGCCTCGGGGCGTTCAGCGGCGAGCTGCTCAATTTCCATGCCGCCCTCGACCGAGCACATGGCAAGGTACGAGCGGTTTGCACGGTCAAGCAGAATCGAGAAATAGTATTCTTCAGCAATATCAGCACCTTGTGCGACCAGCACGCGGTGAACGGTATGACCCTTGATATCCATACCAAGAATCTGCTGAGCGTACTCGTATGCCTCGTCAGGGTTTTTAGCGAGCTTCACACCGCCGGCCTTACCGCGGCCACCGGTCTTAACCTGAGCCTTAATGACGGTCAGGCCGCCGATTTCCTCAGCTGCTGCCTTTGCTTCTTCGGGAGTGGTCGCAACAATACCCTTGAGCACGGGTACACCGTGCTTTGCGAAGAGATCGCGCGCCTGGTATTCGAAAAGGTCCACAGGTGTCCTTCTTCGTCGAAGTGATGCCGCCGCATGGTGTGCAACGGCCTGGTCTCATGAGGTTCATACGATGCGCCTTGGCACCCGTGCGGGCGCGCGAAAACGCTTTCGAAATCCTCTCATCTCTACTTTATCGGAAATATAGGTTAGTGTGCACTTATGGGTGCACATCAACCCGGTTTTTGTGGGTGGCATCACGTGTTCAGATGCGCCCTACGGGTCGGGGTCTACGAGACTTTCTCCAACGGCGCATACCGCAACAGCAAACGCTTCTCTTCGGAGGCAAAACGCACCTTCGCCACGGTCTTATCGCCGGTGCCTTCCAGAGCGAGAACTCGGCCCTCTCCAAACTTGGTGTGGCGCACCGTATCGCCCACCTTCAGCAGCGGAATTTCCTTGCCTTGATGCACCCGCGAACGGTTGCGCACCGCTCCGGATGCGCTGGCTGCGGCCGCCAAACCGTAGCTTGCCGAACCATTGACCTCAGCGGTTGATGGTTCACGGTTCGCTCGGGTGCGGGATTCATCGTATCCTGTGCCGTAGCCGCCCGTGCTGCGCCCGTCTAACCCGCGCCCATCAGCATTGCGCCCACCGCCGGAACTGTATCCGCTCGCCCCGCGATAGCCGCCCTGCCCGTAGCCTCCATAGCCGCTGGCACCGTTGGCGTATGCCCCCATCCCGGAGGCACCAAACCCGGCAAAACCGCCCAGGCGGCGCCACTCGATCAGCTCCTCGGGAATCTCTTCCAGGAAGGGTGAGGGCGGGTTGAACTGACTTTTGCCCCACATCGTGCGGGTCTCGGAGCGGGTGATATAGAGCCGCTGCATCGCGCGCGTGAGCCCCACGTAGGCAAGGCGGCGTTCCTCGCTCATCTCGCCCTCGTCGGTCAGCGCCCGCTGATGCGGAAACAGCCCGTGTTCCAGCCCGGTCAGGAAAACAACCGGGAACTCCAGGCCTTTGGCGGTGTGCAGGGTCATCAGGGTAATCATGCCCTGTGCCTTCGCTTCTGCGGCCTCGGCGGCAATCTGCGCGGCAGACGGGGTCTGCCCGTCGGCGGAGGCGCCTCGGGACGGAATCGAGTCGGCATCAGCCACCAGCGAGACATGCTCTAAGAACTGTTCTAAGTCTGCGCCGGGGTTCTCCGCCTCAAACTCGACCATCGCATCCAGCAGCTCCGAGAGGTTTTCCACCCGGGATTCGTCCTGAATATCCTTAGATTCGCGCAGGGCGGCGAGATAGCCGGACTGTTCGAGCACCGCCTCTAGGGTTGTGGCGGCTGATTCGGTGCGCGCAATCTGGGCGAGGTCGTCCATGAGCTTGACGAACTGAGCATACTTTTTCACGGCGGCAGCGCCCAAACCCGGCACACTCCCCGGCTCGGCGGCAGCGGCACGGGCGGCGGCGAAGAAAGAAATTCGCTGTGCCGATGCGTGATCGGCAACCACGGTCTCAGATTTCGCACCGATACCGCGTTTAGGTTCGTTGAGAATACGCCGCACGCTCACGTCGTCGTCCGGGTTTGAGAGGGCGCGCAGGTAGGCGAGCGCATCCTTAATTTCTTTGCGCTCATAGAACCGGGTGCCGCCGACCACGCGGTACGGCAGTCCGGCGCGCATCAGCAGTTCTTCAAGGGCGCGGGATTGAGCATTGGTGCGGTAGAAAATCGCCACATCCGAGGGTTTGATACCGTGTTCGTCGGCAAGCCGGTCTATTTCTTGGGCGATGTAGCGCGCCTCCGCATGTTCGGATTCGGCGACGTACCCCACGATTTTGGTGCCTTCCCCCGATGCCGTCCACAGCTTCTTGGGGCGGCGGTTGGGGTTGCGTTCAATCACGGCGTTCGCGGCAGAGAGAATGTTCTGCGTGGAACGGTAGTTCTGCTCCAGCAGAATAATGTGCGCATTGGGGTAGTCGCTCTCGAAATCCGTAATATTGCGAATGTCAGCGCCGCGGAAGGCGTAAATCGACTGGTCTGAGTCGCCCACGACGGTCAGTTCGCCAGGCGGCGGAGCATCCGGGTACGGCCCCTGCTCACGAGTGTTTCCCTGCGGATGCGCCCCCACCAACTCCCGCACGAGCGCATACTGGGCGTGGTTGGTGTCTTGATACTCGTCCACCAGAATATGCCGAAATTTGCGACGATAATAGTTTGCGATTTCGGGGAACTTCTTGAGCAAAAACACGGTTTTGCCAATGAGGTCGTCAAAGTCGAGAGAGTTCGCGGCGCGAAGGCGCTGAGTATAGACGGTGTAAATCTGCGCGATAGTCTTTTCCCACGGGTTATTCGCGGCCGCCGCACTGTATTCTTCGGCGCTCACCAGCTCGTTTTTGAGGGCAGAAATCCTGTGCCCCACGGCCTTGGGGGCAAACTTTTTGGTGTCCAGGTTCAGCTCTTTGATAATGAGCGTGAGCAGGCGCTGCGAATCCGCCGAGTCGTAGATCGTGAAGGTGGATTTGAGCCCGAGTGCCTTGGCTTCTCGGCGCAGCACGCGCACGCAGAAACTGTGGAAGGTGGAAATCCACATGTGCTGTGCACGCGGGCCGATCAGCGCTTGGATGCGCTCACGCATTTCCGCCGCGGCCTTGTTTGTGAAGGTGATGGCGAGAATCTGTCCGGGGGTTGCCCGCCCGGTTGCGAGCAGATGGGCGATGCGGTGCGTCAGCACGCGGGTTTTGCCAGACCCGGCCCCGGCGACGATCAGCAAAGGCGAACCGGCGTGTAAAACAGCTTCGCGCTGCCGGTCGTTAAGCCCGTCGATCAGGGTTGCGGGGTCGATTGTGCTGAGCGAATATGTGCGCTCCCCGTAAGGGTCTTCGGGGTTGTACTCGCTTCCGTACCCACCCACTCGGTAGGCGGGCGGCATGAACTCGCCGAGCGCATCCTCGTGAGCGGTGACGGTTTGGGCGTTCACCGCTTCAGGGTTGAACTCTGGCATAAAAGATTCGTGAGCGAAGGGGTCTTCTTCGGGTGCGGAGGTATCTTCCGGCGGAATATGGGCATCATATTCGGGATCGTAGGGCGGCTGCGTGTTTTCGAGATCGGCAAAGAGGGTATCTGCGGCAGGTTCAACGCCGGATGCGGAGTTGGTGGGTTCGCTCATGATCTACCTCGCTGCCTAGAATACACGTTCGATATTCCATGCTACCGTATTTGCCCTCTCGCTCCCACCCATCGCGCCTGTTTGCCGCGCATAATTCGCTCTTAGCGGTACCCTACCGCGCGGTGTAGACATGTTACGATGACCGGATGGATCAGGTTATCACTCCCGCTATTTGGTGCGACGGCACCGCCGACGAAGCAGCGCAGTTCTACGCCGATGTTTTCCGCGATGCATCCATTGCCGAGCAGGCGCCCGGGATCGCGGCGACGGTCAGCATCCACGGTTTCAGGCTCTCGCTCATCAACGGCGGTAACCAGTACGCCCCGAACCCGTCGATCAGCTGCATCCTGAACTTTGATCCGCTCTTATTCGGCGGAGAGGAACAAGCCCGAACCTACCTTGATGAGCTCTATAAGCGGCTCAGCACCGGCGGCGTACTCATGGAGCTGGGCGAGTACCCCTTCTCCCCGCGCTATGCCTGGGTTCGTGACCGTTTCGGCATGACCTGGCAGCTCATGCTCACCGACCCGGACGGCGATCCGCGCCCCTTTATTATCCCATCCTTCATGTTCGGCGGTACTAACCACGCTCATGCCGAGGAAGCCACAGACGCTTGGATCACCCTGTTTGATAACTCCCGCCGTGGCGCCCTATACCGTTACGAGGAAGGCGGACCGCTGGATGCGGGTACGGTCATGTTCACCGACTTTACCCTGCGCGGCACCTGGATGGCAGCCACGGACTCTGGGGCCTTCCACGATTTCACTTTCACGCCCGGAGTCTCCATCATCGTCTCCTGCCGCGACCAAGAAGAGATCGACCGCTACTGGGCGGGGCTCTCCGCCGTGCCCGAGGTTGAGCGCTGCGGCTGGTGCATCGACCGCTGGGGTGTCTCGTGGCAGGTCGTCCCCCACAACATCGCCGAACTCATGGCCAACGCCGCCACACGCGATAAGATCCTGCACATGGGCAAGATCGACCTGGCCAAGCTATAGGGTACTGACATCATCTGACCCCACTGTGAGGACTCCTCAGTAAATAGTAAAAGGAATTTCCACCATGAAACCCCTTGGCGTAATCGGTGGTATAAGTTCCGAAAGTAATACCCTGTACTATCAGATTATTACGGTTGATTCCTCCTATGTTTTATTATGTGAGCTCAGTGTTGAAGATGAGATTCATACGTTCTCGAAACACAAAATATGAGCTGAAAAATAAGTTAGGAAAAACATGAACTGTGTTGTTCGTTGGGCAGATATAAAGCACGAATGGGAACCATTTGAGAATGTTTTCTGCGGCAGCGATTGGCCATTCCATCTTGAACATAAAGTATCGCATGAGAGCCTCATACGCCGGTTTGAAGAGCAGGAATTCTCGGAACCTAATAACCGTGTTGCCTTTATTCACAACGATGGAGAGCACGTCGGTATTGCCATAGTGCACGGACTGCAAGATTCCACAGCAGAAATAGATATGCGTATGGCAGCGAAATATAGAAATCAAGGGCTCGGGAGTATTGCGCTCATTAAGCTAACTGACCTTATTTTTGAATCCAAATGCTCCATTATCCGCGTTGAGGGCAATACACGAAGCGACAATATTGCTATGCGTCGTGCTTTTAACTCTGCAGGTTGGGTTCACGAGGCGCATTATCGAGAAGCTGGAGTTACCGTTCAGGGTATCAGGTGCGATGTCATGGGATATGCGGTGATCCGTAGTGACTGGGAAAGCGGAGAGAGGACAATTGCGAGTCTGGGTGAGTAATACGCGCAAGTAAAGAAAACTAGGTATGGTATGTCAGGATATAACCGACTTTGCGACTGTCAGTTTCCGGTAGCAAATAAGCAATGTCGCGCGGCAGAAGATCAAGAAGCCTGCCCCGCATATAATCCCATTCTTTTGGTAAAGGCCCCACGCTGACACAACCAGTCGCTCTGCGCAATAATGGAAGGTATGGGTCTATCACAAGGTCAGAAGAAACGCCTGTACGGCGAGCAGGCGCAGCAGGGACAGAACCGACCGCAGTCCGGGCGAAAACCCCAAGAGCATAAAATTCATGAGCTCAAACAGGTCATGGATGACCGTGCCGTGCGCGCGAACGCACCCGCCGAACAGCAGCGTTCGAAGACCTTTCTGTACGTGGCAGTCACGATTTCCCTGCTGCTGGGCGCCTATGTGGCGTTCTGGGTGCTGCCAAGCTACGGCAGGCTGGCGAACGCCCAAGTCCCCGACCTCTCCCCCGTCACCTCAACCGAAGCCCTATCCGCCTTCGCCTCCGGACTGGGCGACAATCTAGGTGCCTACACGTATGCGCATCGTTCGGTGGGCATAGTTTTTGCGCTCTTTTTTGGGCTTTCGCTGGCGTTTCTGGCGTACACGTCACGCCTGTCAAAGGTGCTACGGGCACTGTTCACGGCGGCTCCGGTGGGCTACCTGCTCGTGCACATTGCCACGATTTTTATGCTGGATGCGGCGCTCGCCGACCCCGCGCACCAGCCCGGCGCCCTGAACATGCTGTTACCCGTGGATTGGGCGCTGCTGCTTCTGTCTCTGGCGGGTATCGCATACCAGCTGATGCGCAGCATTAAGGATGCGGCCTCCACCTTTATCGCGGGCGGGCCAAACGCCAAGGCAGACGGTAAACCCGAAGAATAACTCCCCCTCGTCTTCACTGTATGAAAAAGGAACCCTAATTCACGATTAGGGTTCCTTTTTTATAGAGGGCTCACGCAGAACCCCGCGCGGAAGACGAGATCAGCGTTGGCTAAACTTTTGACGAAGCTGATGGACTACTTGTGCTCTCCTCACCTTCCTCTTTAATCTGGGTAACGACCCCTAGAACCTCCCACACACCATGCTTGTACTCGGCAAGCAGACGTCCCGTAAACTTTTTGGTAACTTTAGCGCCGCCGGGCACAAGTTCTTCTGCGTTACCGTCATTGACCTCAAACGCACCATAGTCAACAGAAAAAGTGCGGTCCCACGAGTAGTACTCACCCTCAGAATCTGGCACTTCGGTATCTAGGGTGTATGTGAATTTAGCGTTATCAACCCACCGTTTACCGTTGCGTACTTTTTCGAGCTTTTCTTTGGTCTCTGGGTCTAAATAATAGTTCTGCTCCACTTTATCCATGTTGCTTTGCTGGATCAGAGAATAATCACCCGTATTAATCGCATACTCAACCGCCGCCACCGCGTAGGCAATACTGTCTCTCAGTCCTTTAGCGGATTTTTCGTTCATAGTCGACGGTTTCTTGGGTTTGGGGGTGTTTCTCTGAGCGTGTTCCTTGGTGGCGGGCTCAAAGGTACCCGACTTCTCGTATTCGAGCACGGATTCAAAGTTAATATCGCCCTTGTAGCTGCCGCTCATATCGATACTCGGGCTCGGGCTTGACGACGCTGAACGTGATGCCGACGAACTGGAGCTTGAAGAACTCGACGAGGAACTAGAGCTCGACGAGCTGGAAGAAGACGATGAACTAGAGGATGCGGGCGACGTCGCCTCAATCCCATTCACCTTAGGGGCACATGCAGATAAAAATACGGCACCGGCGCTAGAGCCCAGAACCAGTAAGGCGGTTCGGCGATCGAACAGAGAAGACATGAGTAGAGTTCTCCTTATCGGAAGTGTAGGACAAATCGGTATATGTTTAAGTTTAGGCTTGCACTGCCCCTTTGCGCAGCACAGTGCACAAGTTCCCGTCATCATCAGCAATACTCGTCGCACAGGAGTATAGAGCAGTACAGCACGCACATTAGGTAGTCCGAAAGGATCAACAGAGCCCTTCGGAGATAAATACCTTTACAGAGGCAAGGGCACTTACGTTTTAGCTCTTAGACTTCGGTTGATTGGCAACCGCGCTGGTTATCCAAGCTCCGTTAATATACTGCGCCGTCAGATTACCTATAAATTTATCGCGATATATCATGTCGTGGTCTTCGTCTGAAGGGTACTCAACCTTGCCGTCAACAACCTCGAACTTACCGTACTCAACGATAAATTCACGATCCCATATGTATTCGCCATCGCCTTCAAGCCGGGGACTCTCTTCGGTGAGCGTATACTCGATCGTAATATTATCCGGCCAGAATGTGCCTTCGCGGGTTTTATCGAGTCTTTCCTTCTCTTCCCTCAAGAAGTAATTGCGTTCTGGTTCCGACATAGAGCTTTGCTCCAGCAGGGAGTAATCCCCCGTGTTATAGGCGTATTGCGTTGCGGCAACCGCAAACGCGATGCTCAGGTGGAGGCCTTTGAGCGACTTCTCATCCGCACCGGCAGGTTTCTTGGGTTTAGGAACATTTTTTGCCGGATGCTCCTTCGTAGCGGGCTCATATGTACCGGATTTCTCGTATTCCAGAACGGACTCAAAATTAATTTTTCCGCCATAGCTGCCGCTCATATCAATATCGGTTGCACCAGACTGCGATGGTGAGGACTCTGGGCTTGATGCTTCAGAAGCTGACGAGGAACTGGCCGAGGCTGAACTCGACGATGAAGAGCTTGAACTTGAAGAGGCACTCGGCGATACATCAGACGACGATGCGCTCCCCGACCCGGAGCTTTCAGCGGTGGAATTACCACCGCACGCGCTCAGTAGTGCCGCACCGGCTCCGGTTCCGAACACGAACAATGCATTTCTGCGGGTAAAAATAGAAGACATCATTGCCTCTCATAGATATGTATGGGTGTTTATCGGTCACTTTCAGAATAAGCGTATAGGGCTGCCTACTTCAGGATTTGCGGCAAAATGTTATGGAATCTTTATGTTCTACACGCCGCATAAAGATGCTCCCGACCATCGAATGATCAGGAGCATCCTGTCAAAGAACAGCGCAGATTCGTTAGCGCTTCATCAATCTCTTAGGAGGAAGAATCCTTCTTCTCACCGTTGAAGAATCCGCTAAGAACCCATGCGCCGTTAGTGTATTTTCCGGTGATCGCTCCCCGGTAGTATTCCGAGGCAGGTTTATCGTCCGGCTTTGGCGTTGATGAGTACGAGGTATCGTGCACCTGGCCGTTACTTACGTAGTAACCACCGCGGCTAACAGTCAGTTTATAGTCCCAGGTGTATTCGCTCCCATTCTGTTGAGGCTGCGGGTCCAAGAAGGTGTACTTGTAGCTTGGATCATTTTCCCAGTAGGTGTGGTTACGAATATCTTCTAAAGGATGCTCCCGCGCGAACTGTTCCTGCTCGCTTTCGGTCATCCCTGACATCCGCACATAGGTATCGTCCCCCATATTCAGGGCATAGTCGATAGCTGCAATAGCATACGCCAAGCTGTAATAGAATCCTTCGGTGGATTCCAGGTTCATATTATCCGGCTTCTTGGGCCTTTTCAGGTTCCGAGCCGGGTGTTCCTTTGTAGCAGTCTCACTCACGCCTGCGCTCTCGTAGCTGTCATAATCCAGCCTCGGTTCACCACTCCAATCGGAGCGGGCGCTCGTGCTGGATGATGAGCTTGAGCTTGACGAGCTGGAGGAGCTCGAACTTGCTGGGCTTGAGGAACTTGAACTCGACGATGAGCTTGATGAAGAACTAGACTGTGCGGGACTTGGCGATGCAGAACTAGAAGATGATTCAGCGGATCCTTGACCGCCCGTCACCGAGTTACCACAGGCAGAAAGGAAGGCGGTACCGGCGCCAAGACCCAGCACCCCCAAGACCGCACGACGGTTCACAATAGAGGACATAGAGACCAGTCTCCTTTCAGACATCAATGTTCAACCGGTCACTTCTAGCATAGAATTATGTCTGAGCTCACTCCAGCAACCTCATGTGTGATATTAATAATATCTAAAACACTACCTTATAGTTCTACTAACTTGTAATAGATATTGAATGTATATTCTGAATGATTTGTTCCAGCTATATTAAACACCGTACAAGCAAGTCTATACTTCGGTGTTCTGCACCCTCAACACGGGCAACGGCGCCCTGCAGATAAAATAAAACCCGCTTGATGCTCCTCCGCGAGGAAGCTGCATCAAGCAGGTTCGCTACCCGTGCCCCCGAGACGATTCGAACGTCCGACACCTTCTTTAGGAGAGAAGTGCTCTATCCCCTGAGCTACGGGGGCAACTCGTTCCATTATACGGGCATCACACAGGTTTTAGCATCTTACACGCCCCTAGAATAGACGAGTGAGTATTTTTATTGACCCGCCCGTCTGGCCCGCACACGGCACGGTCTTTTCGCACCTAATTTCTGACACTTCTTTGGCGGAACTTCACGATTTTGCGGCGAAAACCGGCATAAGTCCGCGTGCCTTCGATGCCGACCACTACGACGTTCCCGCGTATCGGTACGAGGGGCTGGTTCGTGCAGGTGCGCGCGAGGTGAACGGGTCGCAGCTGACGCGCATCCTGATAGGCAGCGGGCTGCGGGTGCCATTGCGGGAACGCCCTAACAAAATACGCCCGCGTCTCATGCGCGCCTGGGAGTCGTTGCTGCCAGGACACACGGCGCTGGGCGAAGATCTGCTAGAGCGTTACGAGCAGCCGCATCGGAAATACCACACGAGCGTGCATCTTTCGGAAATGCTCACCGCGCTCAAGACCCTTTACAAACGACACCACACCGCAACCCCGCGGGCGGTACTTCTGGCGGCATGGTTTCATGATGCCGTCTACGAGGCAAACCCCGGCGATGACGAGGCGGCTAGTGCCGACCTCGCACGCACCGCCCTCACTCCCCTGGCAAGCACTGGGTTCCTCACGAACCGCGAGGTTACCGCTATTGCGCACCTGATAGAGCTCACGGCTTCTCACCAATTAACCGATGGTATTGAAGAATATACCTCTGGCGCGCTTACCCGTGCCGATGCAGCATTCTTCCTTGATGCTGACCTTGCGATTCTCGCCGCCGATAGCCCGCGTTATACCCGCTATGTCGCCGGGGTTCGCGCCGAGTACGCTCATTACACTCTGGATGCCTTCACTCGCGGCCGAACGGCGATTCTGCAAGGTTTTCTGAACCGCACAGCGATCTATGCTTCAAACACCGCACATCTTCTCTGGGATGCGCCTGCGCGTCTGAACCTCCGTACCGAGCTGGAGGGCTACCGCCCAGCGTTGAGCGAACAACCAACCAAGGAGGCACACTAAATTGTGCCCACCGATGAGCTATTCCTGCTCACTGCGGGGATTTTTTCGTGCCCTCGTTTTCTTGCGGTAGATCATACGGGCACTCACCATACCGATAATAATGCCTATGCCGCCGACGACAGACACCCACATGGCCGGGTTGCCGAGCGGCAGCGCGACGAGCAGACCGATCACAATGCCCGGAATCGCACCCGCCACCATGCCAATGGCAAGGTACGTAAATTCCTGGTCGGAGCTGTTCTTAGGGCTTTCAAACTGTGTTGGCATTCTTCTATGGTACCCGCATATCCTGCCCCGCAAGAATGCATTTTCGCCTCACGCCTAGAGACGTATACGGGGCGTGCGCCTGATCGACCATCAGACGCACGCCCCGTATAACCTACCAAAAATAGCCTGAGGCGGGCTTAGTAGTACATGCCGTGGCGATAATCCCAGCTGGGGAATGAGTCGCTCAGATGGCGCATAATCTCTTCATAGTCTAGACCCTTACGAATCAGGGTGGGGGCGGGGGTCACGCCGCGTTCACCGTGCTGTTCGGGCACTAGGTTGCCCTCGGCATCGACCATCGAGACCATCACGCCCTGTTCGTGGCGTGTTTCGTCGGTCTTATCGGGTTGAATGGATTTCACGTATTCATCGCCGCGCACAATCACGTCTACGCTGTTCTCAATGCGGTCGCCAATGCCCGCCACACGCCCCTTATTCCCGATGCCCGAGGGGTTTGCCGAGCTCGCAAAGGTCAGTTTCCCTTCATTCTCCCAGAGGGCACGAACAATCTGTTCTGCGGGGGTGCCAAAACGCACCACGAAGCAACTGGTTGCGCGCGTATCGCGGGCAAGTTCCTTCGTCGTTTCATCCGGCAGGTACTTTTCAGCGTCTTCGCGCCAGGGCAGAATGCATCCTAAAAGAATGTCGTCGTCCCAGTGTTTCCGGTAGAATTCGCGGATTTCTGGGGTCATCTGGGCGAGTTTATCGAGTTGTTCTAAGGATGCGCACAGCACGACACCGGGCTTTTCGCGCTTGCGGAGCTTGGCATCAAATTTACGTTCGAGGCCTTCGCCATCAGTAGCCATGAGGATATAGCCAACCTTTGTGGGGGCGACGATCAGGCCGCCGGTACCTGAGAGGGTCGCTACAGCTGTTGGAGATGCCTCGCCCGTCCAGTCTTCGCGGATGGGAGTTGATGATGATGTATTTTCCATAGTTCAAGTATTGTACTCGCCTAGAAGATAAGGCAAGCCTATCTTTATATAGTCACATCATGAGATACTCACATGACCACGATGCGGTCTCTCCCGCGTTTTTCTTCCATAGAGCCGCAGTGTGAGGGCTTAAGCGTCTAGAATCCGCACGCAAGCCATGAGTGTGCACTAAGTCTGACACCGGAGGCAGAAGAATGTATACGCCTTCCAGAGCACGCAAAGACGGCACCTATCCGATTGGACGGGTGCCGTCTTTGTCTAAGTCTTCTCTATCTCAGATGAGATTAGAAAGCGGTGTAGTAACCATCGACAGGCATGTAACCATTGCCATCAACGGGGGTCAGCTGGGTACCCTGCGAGGGGTTCAGAGCGGAGACCATCTGGCCGTTACCCACGTAGATACCAACGTGGTTGTAACCGTTGGTGAACACGATGTCGCCAGGCTGGGGGTTCGCGGTTGCGCGAAGCTCAGTGGACATGGTGTAGGTGTAAGGAGTCAGCTTGATGCCCTGCTGAGCAAAGATGTAGGAGACGAAGCCGGAGCAGTCCCATGCACCGTAGGAGCGACCGCCCCAAACGTAACCGGTACCCTGAGCAGCCTTAGCTGCAGACACGATAGCGTCGCGGCTTGCGTTGTTGGTAGTGGGTGCAGGAGTCTTATCTGCTGCAGGAGCAGGTGCCTGTGCAGAAGTAGTCTCAACCTGTGCGGTCTGTTGTGCAGGTGCAACGTACTCGGTCTGCTGCTCAGCCTGAGGTGCAACGTAGGAAGTTGCGGGGGTCTGGTAGCTGCTGTAATCGTACTCGTAGCTGCTGTAGTCGTAGCTCAAGTCGGTTGCTGCAGGAACCTCAGCAAATGCGTTTGCGGGAATGTTGGAACCGATAACAGCAGCACCAGCAACAGCAACGATACCTGCGTTACGAACAATCTTCTTAGCCATTAGTAATATTCCTCCATTGCCTGACGAGGTAAGCTGTCGGGCGCGAGCATGGATTCACTCGGTCACTTGCGCGACTTAGCCCCTAGGCCTCTCCCCTAAGGAGAAACCGAAAAGTGGTTCCCCCGCTTCTGCCGTATATGGGTAGACGTTCCTTGAAGTGCTGGCAGAACTCGGCGGATTCACTCCAAAGGTGTCCTCTTACGATTAGGATTTGGACACAGAACGAGAATACACAGAAAACTCTCAGTTGTCACCTCTTGTCGCCACCTTTTTCACCCCAATAGTGTCAAATAGTCCGTAACACCGAGCTAGTAATACTTTACGAAAAGAACACTTGTTCTTCTAAAATAAGCCTCTGACTAGTAGTTTTATACAGCGTTCCGCGGATTTTAGGGGTTTTATCGGCACAAATATCCAGCATTCCCAGGTTTCTTTAAGGTTGATCCACATCTCTTAAAATTTTTTTCTGCGCGAACGTTAATTTTCTCCTGATAGTCGCACCGTAAAGTTTTGTCGTTTTACGGCAGCTTCCGCGCTATATCTGGGATGTATCCCCCAAAACCTGGTTTTGAACATCGCATCTGCAAAAGGCATATCCGGCATGGATGCACTATGACACGCTAAATTCTCGACGATACAGATATACCGTCCCGAAGAGTATAATCCGGCAGCCACCCCCTATATATTAAGGAGTAACCGCGGCTCACACCCGCTCACCCCCGAGATTTCAGGACATAACAGAACCGTGGAGCTCACCCTACGGTAAGCCCCACGGTCAATTATGAGATCTATACGGGAAGGCGCGCTATCAGCCGCCTTCTACAACCGCCCGGCTGGCGAACGATACATTCTTTAGAGTGCAGATGCGCGCTTGACCACAATAGCGTTCGCAACATCCAAATCCAGCGAGATAGAGGCGTCTTCGCCATCGGCACGCACAATTACATCGTTATTGTCGCCGCCGACCACAGACACCGAAGCACCAAAGGTAATACCGGCGTCGGCAAGCACCTTGAGCAGGTCAATATCCGTCTGGATAGATTCGGGGAAGCGTGAAATCGTGAAGCGATCCTCAGGTCCGGAATCACGGGCAGCAAGCGCCATAGGAACAGTACGTTCGTCGTTCTTTTCGCTGTCGATGCCGAGTTCTTCAAGACCGGGAATAGCGTTGCCGTAAGGAGAGAACTTAGGCTGATTGAGCATATCCAGAATGCGCCTCTCCACGTGATCGCTCATCACGTGCTCCCAGCGGCAAGCCTCATCATGTACATACTCGATATCCAGACCGATCACATCAGAGAGCAGACGCTCGGCAAGGCGGTGCTTACGCATAACCTCAACGGCCTTCTTGCGACCTTCATCGGTCAATTCGAGGTGACGGTCGGGCTCAACAGTGAGTAGTCCGTGCTTTTCCATACGCGCCACGGTCTGTGAGACGGTCGGACCGGAATGGTCTAAGCGTTCCGCAATACGCGCACGCATGGGGGTAATGCCCTCTTCCTCAAGTTCGAGGATGGTGCGCAGATACATCTCAGTGGTATCAATCAGATCGGTCATACCGTCTTATTCCCCTTATATACAACCTGCAGCCAAGCAAACGTAGCCTAGCCTTATATCGAACCTATATCTGAGTAACTATTATGTACCTTTTTAAGTAGTTTTGCCACGGATTACCCCGGCGCGTCGCTTGAAGCGAACTTTTCGCCTTAGAATCCATCTCGAAAATCGTTCCGAGTACATCCGCGAAAAGCAAAACTATCAAGGCGGCTCTCAGCAAAAGCTCACGCTAAACCTCTTCGGCATCCTCGGCGTCCTGCTGATCCTCAGCGGATGCGCCCGCCTCCTCAGCACCGTTGTTATCACGTTCACTGGCCTGCAGGCGATCCGCCCACGGCACCCATTCGGGGGCGAGAAGCGCATCATCACCGGGAATCAGACCGACCTCGCAGATAGTCGCGACCTTAGATCGAGGTGCCCGCGACAGAGTCGCAAACCAAAACCACCCGCGGTACCCCGGCAGCGTGCACTCAAAAAGATGTGTAGTCAAGCGCTCTTCTTCGCCGCGCAAATGATGCACCAGACCGATAGAGTTATGCGGTGCAACAGCTTCAACCCCGGTGAGTGCAATATCTTTTGCCTCCGCAAGAATATCGTCAACCTTCGTGGTGCGACGGCGCCTATGCGCAGGCCCCAGGGTGGGTTCCCCGGTAGGAAGTTCATCTTCCTTAACGACGAAAGGGTCATGCGCAGCTGCCGTTGTCTCGGCATCATGTTCAAGCGTGGGCACGGTAGATTCGTCGGGCTGTTGGTTCACCTGTTCAGACATACTACCTATTAAAGCATCTCCCAGCGCGATGACGGCGAGGAGTTCGTGTGATGTTTTCGTCCGTATGCGCCCATGTCAGACCCTAACCTGCGCAAACGCTGTGAATACTGCCCGTCACAGCGCAATATTGCGTTTTTCGGCGGGAGCAGGCCCATAAACCTGATACGGTTATGCCATGAGTAGCAAAAGCGTATCTTCCTCTGAGCCCGTAGAGGCCGCCGCTGCCCTTCCCTACACCCGAGCGATTCGCTGGCTAGGTGCGGGCGGCGGTATTCTAGCCGTAGTATGCGTAATATGCGGCGTCGTCATGCTCCTCATGAAATGGGCGGGGGCGCATCCGCCAGCGCTCATGAGTCAGATTCCGCTGATTCTGCTTCCGGTCGCTTTTCTTGCGCTCATGGTCAGTATTGTGCTGGCGGTTCTGCGCAGGCGAGCAAGCTAAGACGCGCATACCGGTACATAAGATTTTCCGATAATTTTTCTGGTGAAAGAAGAGTACACAATGTCTGCAGAAGCTAAACTGCTCGTCGTTGATGACGAGTTCAATATTCTAGAGCTTTTGGCTACATCCCTGCGGTTTGCGGGGTTTGAGGTTGTCACCGCCGGTAACGGTCGCGAAGCGATTGAAAAGGCGGAAAACGAACAGCCGGACCTCATCGTCCTCGACGTGATGATGCCCGGGATGGACGGCTTTGAGGTCACTCGCCGTCTGCGCGATGCGGGGCGCACGTACCCGGTGCTGTTCCTCACCGCGAAGGACGCCACCGAAGATAAGGTTGCCGGTCTGGGCGCGGGCGGTGACGACTACGTCACCAAGCCGTTCTCGCTCGATGAGGTGATCGCCCGCATCCGCGCTATTCTGCGCCGGTCACGCAACGCTCAGGAAGAAGACGACGCGATTTTGCGCGTGGACGACCTGAGCCTGAACATTGACACCCATGAGGTTTTCCTGGGAGACGAGGAAATCGACCTCTCCCCCACCGAGTTCAACCTGCTGCACTACCTGATGCTCAACGCAAACCGCGTGCTTTCGAAGGCACAGATTCTCGACCACGTATGGGAGTACGACTTCAACGGAGATTCCTCCATTGTGGAGTCGTACATTTCGTACCTGCGCCGCAAGATTGACAACAACCGCGAAGGACACGAACCGCTCATTCACACCAAACGCGGTGTGGGCTACATGATTCGCGGTTCTCGGAGCTAGTATCTCGTGCCACTGAAACCTGTTGATCGTCTTCCTCACTCGCTGTCGCTGCGAACTCAGCTGGTGGTGGTGACCTCGGTGCTCATTGCGCTTGCTATCGCGGTCACCTCGCTCGTGGCGATTTCGGCGCTGCGCGCCCAAATGGTGCATCAGCTCGACGAAGAGATGAAGGCGAGTTCTTCCTCGCTCGTTTCCTCCGTCGGGACCTCGCAGACCCGGCAGGACGGGGCGGTCGGCTCGTACCGGGTCTATATACTTGATCAGCGCGGAAACGTGCTGTACTCGGTAGCGGGAGCCGATCAACAGGCGGAAAACGAGCCGGTTCTTACCGGCTGGGATTCCGAAAAGGTCAAGAAATACCACGAAACCGGCACGACCGTGAACTCGCGGACAGGCTCTAACGACTGGCGTATTATGCCGATTTCTTTGGAGTCTTCAACCAATGGCCAGGCCTCTTCAATGGTGATTGCCCTGCCGTTGAAGCAGACGAACCAGGTGGTCGCGCTGGTTGGGGTGCTGACCTTCGCGTTCGGGCTTGCCACACTTGCCGCCGCGATCGCGATGACCTGGGTTATTGTGACCCGCACCTTCGAGCCGCTGGCGCGCGTGGAGCAGACCGCCGCGAAGATTGCCGCAGGGGATCTCTCGCAGCGCATCGAGGATTACAACCCCAGCAACGAGATCGGCAACCTGGCAATCTCGCTGAATACTATGCTCGCGCAGATTGAGAGTTCGTTTAATGCGCAGGCGAAGTCAGAGGCGAAGATGCGCCGGTTCGTGGGAGATGCCTCGCACGAGCTGCGCACCCCGCTGGTGAGTATTCGCGGGTACTCCGAACTATACCGCCAGGGTGCCCTGCCCAATGAGGAGGCCGTGGCAACCGCGATGGGGCGCATCGAATCCGAGTCGAAGCGCATGGGCCAGCTGGTCGAGGATCTGCTCACGCTGGCGCGCATCGACGAACGCCGCGAATCTAAACTCGCCCCCTTCGATCTGTTCCACCTGGCGGTTGATGCCAGCAACGACGCCTACGCAACGTCGCCGGATCGTGAAGTCTCGCTTGTGGGCCTCACCGACGATGTGGCCCCCACAAGTGCACCCGTGATCGGCGATGAATCACGGATGCGCCAGGTGGTCGCCAATCTGCTTACCAACGCGATGCGCTACACCCCGGCAGGCACGCCCCTAGAAATCGCGGTTGGCGTGCGCGAAGATGTTCCCGGATACCCGCTCTCGGTTATTGAGGTGCGCGATCACGGCCCGGGTATTCACGGTGAAGACCGCGAGCGCGTGTTCGAGCGTTTCTACCGCACCGATACCTCGCGTTCGCGTGAGACCGGCGGCACCGGGCTGGGGCTGTCGATTGTGGCGGCGATTTTGGAGCAGCACGACGGTTCTGTGCATATTGAGGAAACGTCCGGAGGCGGTGCGACCTTTGTGATTAGCCTGCCGTTCTATCCGGCGCCGGTAATGACCGATAACGGTGTTTCGCAGTAACCGCTGGGCGGGGACATAGTTGTCATAGTTCGGTTGGCGCAGCTGAGAAACCGCGTCCCATACCGGTTTTAGGACGCTCTCGGACTGTGGATAACCGGTTTTTATGTCCCGCGCGGGCAGTTATCCACAGACAGTAAGGTTCGCGGGCGCATCGCGGCAGGCGTTTCTCTAGGGTAGATGGTGAGCGCTGTACGGCACTGAATTCTACGGCAGAATTCACGTGACCGGCAGCTTTCGAAAAAACCTTTACACCCTACCCAGGAGGAATATCATGGCACAGTTCGTCGTCGATTCAGAAACCATTGCGGCGAAGGCAGCTCAGGCGAAAACTCAAGTCGCTAACATTAGCGCCGAGGTTACCGGGATGACCGCATCCCTACAGGATTTGCAGGGTTCGTGGACGGGCTCGGCATCGACGAACTTTCAGGCGGTGCTTGATAATTGGCGCGGCACCCAGAAGCGTGTGGAAGAGTCGATTACCCAGATTAACGAGGCTCTTGACCGGGCGGGCGTGAACTACGCGGAGACTGAAAACGCGAACGCTGCGATGTTCGTGGGCTAGGTTCCAGAGTCGCACTATGTGCACTGAACTTTAACGAGATAGCACGCGGGGCTGCCGTGAAGGATTGATAGCGGACTTCACGGCAGCCCCGGTTTTTCTTAGGCGCAAATGATCTGGTGACGTCAGTTCCCGCGCGGACTGTACCGATTTATTCGGGCGATATGCGGTGCGGGCTTATGATGCGGTGGTCTCTTGCCTAAACCGCAGCCGCCACCCGTTCAGGGCTGCTGCCGTGTCGTAATGCCACAGGCTCGAACGATTGACCCGCCCGCGTGCCGTCTGCACTGCCGCCATGATGAGCACATTATGATCATCGACAACCTGCACGCCCTGTTTGGCGGGGCTGCCCTGCTGGGTGAAGGCGCGCGCACGGTACGCGATGGTGTCGGCACGGCTGACGGAACGACCGGTTGCGGTCACCCACACCAGACGCTCGTGCAGCAGCGCAGAAATCTCGGGTTCGCTCATGCTCCCGCCGCGCATCTCAAGCTCACGTTCGGCGTGCACGGCATCTTCGGGGTTCGGGGCGGAAGGATCCGGTTGTGTAGGTTCCGGTGCGGCGGTTCCCGTGGGGGCGGATGCAGGCTCTTCGGGCACGGCATTTTCTGTGGTGCCTCCCTGAGAGTTACTCTCCTGCTCGGCTTCCTCGAACCCTTCGCCTTCAAATTCTTCGTTTTCTTCGGCTTCTGATTCGGCGAGTTCCTGCTCGGCGAGCGCCCGCTGCTGTGCCTGCGCCTCGCGTTCTGCGGCACGTGCGGAGGCTTCGGCAAGTTTCGTTTTCCGCTCCTGCACCGCCTGCGGATCGGGGGCGGCAATGGCGGATGCAGACTTGAGAATCCCGTTAAGTTTCAGGGAGTCGAACCCCTGGCGTGCGCGTTCCACCTCGGTTTCGGTGAAGTCTTCGAGGCTCAGGTGCGCATCCGCAGTGAGAGTATCGGGGTCTTGGGCGTGAGCATGGTTCTCGGTTTCACGAGTTTGGGCGGCTTGGAGGCTCTGTTCACCTGCTGTATGCGGCGAACCGGGAAATCCCGGGCCGGTTTCGGGTTCTCGTCCCTCTTTGAAGGCCTGTGCGGCTGCGTTCGCACGGGAGTCTGCGGCCTCATTCAGCTCATGCCCGGCATGCCCCTTAACCCAGACCATCTCGTAGTCCCTGCCGGTGCTTGCGGCATCAAGGGCTTCGAGCAGGTCACGGTTCTGCACGGGCTTACCGTCGGCCTTTTTCCAGCCGCGTTTCTTCCACCCGGGCATCCACTGGGTGAGGGAGTTAATCACGTACTGGCTGTCGCAGTAGATCAGAAGTTTGCTCTCGGCGCGGTGGGCGGTCGCCTCAAACAGGTCGAGAACCGCCTTGATCTCGCCCATATTGTTGGTGCCGTGCTCCCAGCCCCCTGCCGCCCAGTGGTTCTCGTCAATGTACCATGCCCATCCGGCAGGCCCGGGATTACCAAGCGCGGAGCCGTCAGCCGCCGCAATAATCTGATTCTGCATGCTCTCGACTTTACCTTACACACTCGTAAAGCGCAGAGTGTGGCGCCAGTTCATGAAGCTAGAGGTTTCGTCACGTCACGCAGGTTCCAGGCGGGTAGACTTAGGGTATGACCATCCACTCTATATCTTCCGGGGATGCGGATGTTTCACGCACGCACATCAGTGTATTTACCCTACCCACCCGCACCTTTACCGGCGGGTTAAGGTTCACGTGGCTTGACTATGTGGGCGAGCAGGCTCGGCGCAAAGCGGCGTCGATACACAGCCCGTCGGCCTCGGTGAGCTACCTGGCGACTGAAGCCCTCATGCGGGCGCTGGCTGCGCCTCGGCTGGGTATTTCGGGGCGGAGTGCACGCACGATTACGGTGGATCGGTCATGTCGGCTCTGCGCGAGCGGTAAACCACACGGTAAGCCGCGCATTGCGGGCGTAAATTTCAATATGTCACAGGTTCCCTCGCTGGCGGCGGGTGGTTTTTGTGCGCAGCAGCAGGTGGTTCTCGGCATTGATCTTGAGGCGGTTCAGGCCTCACTTTTCCCGGGTTTCGCGCGGGTTGCGCTCACCATCGACGAACGTACCGCCTATGAGTCTCTGCCGCCAGGCCAGCAGCAGGCGGCGGGAGTTGCCATCTGGACCGCGAAGGAGGCAGTGCTCAAGGCAACCGGGCACGGGCTAAGTGTTTCACCGCAGACGGTGCAGATTGAGTGCGACGATGCGACTTTGGCGATGGTCAGCGCTCTGTGTGAACCGGCAAACCCGCTGGATGCGCCGGGCAGACAGGATCGCCCCTGCGAACATGAGCTTTCGGTGAGTCCGCGGGTAAGTGTGCGTGCCACGCTCACTCTGCCCGAAGACTCAGATACGTCAACAAAGGAAACATCGTCGGACGGTGAGGACGCCGGTAAGCATCAAACCCCGAAAAACCGCGATATATCGGGCGAAAACGCCCCTACGAATAGCGAACGCTCGTTCTTTATTACCTGGTCGGTGCTGACGCTCAGCCCGGTAGCGCATCCAACGGCGGATACGGCGGGGCGGGCGGAGCATCCCGAACGGTTCCTGCTGGCGGTGGCAACCGAAGACACTGTTCCCGTGGTGGATGTGCACTCGGTCGCCACACCGCTGGATGTTAAGCGTCTGCTGGAACCGCCTGCGGCAGCGTATTAATGCCCAGTGCGCGCCCGAAACTGCCCAGTTTCGTGCCGGTTTCGGTGTGTTCCAGCACCGGGTCTGACTCAGCCACAATGCCCGCGCCCGCGTAGAGGATGGCGGTTTGCGCATCAACCTCAGCACAGCGCAGCACGAGCGCCCACTGGCCGCTTCCGTCTGCGTTCATATAGCCGATGAGCCCGCCGAAATAGTCCCGGCTAAACGGCTCAAGTTCGGCGATCATACACCGCGCGGCCTCGGTGGGGGCGCCGCAAATCGCGGGGGTCGGGTGAATGGCGCGCGCACCATCCAGGCAGGTCATACCCTGTTTAAGCACGCCCGAGATGGGGGTTCCCAAATGCCACAGCTGCGGGGTCTGCAGAAGCGAAGGCGCCTCCGGAATAGTGAGCTGGCGGGTCATGGGTTCCAGCTGCGCCCGAATATCGGCGATAACGGTCGCATGCTCGCCACGGTCCTTACGCGAAGCCATAAGCCGCTGCCCAAGAGCCTCATCCTCGGCGCTTCCATGCTCGGCGATGCGCGGCGCACTGCCCGCCAACGGGTGCGTTTTGAAGGCGCTGCCTTCCCCGGTATCGGGTTCCGTACTGAAAATCAGTTCCGGCGATGCACCCATCAGATATGGATGTTCCAACCCGCGGTGGTCCTGCGGCAGCTTAACGCTAAAAACAAACGTGTTGGGCTGCTGGGCGCGCAGGTTGTTATACACCCCGGCAAGGTCGAGGGCGCCCGGCGCATAATCGGCACGCAGCAGGCGAGAGAGCACAACCTTATCCAGCTGATGCGCCTTCATACGCTCAACGGCGGTCGCCACCGCCTGCCGATACCCGGGGTTTTCGCGGCCCTCAATCTGCGTTGGTTCGGCGAGTGTAACCTCGTGCTCGGGCACCGGAATGTCGTCGATCTGCAGACGTTCGGGCACGAAAAGATGCGCAGGAGCGTTCGGGTCGAAAGGAATCAGACCGACCACGGCGGTACCGGCGGATTCGGCGGTGGCGCGCGCATCCTCAAGGGTGACCTGACGGAGGGAACCGGCGGTGCGCATCACGCGGGTGCCGGTGGCAAACATAAAATCAGGAAGATTATTGCTCACTGATAACGCCTTTCGGGTCTGTTAGAAGGTTGCGCCGCCATCGGCAACAATATTTTGCATGGTGATATGCCGTGAGGCATCGCTGATGAGGAAGGCATTCACCGCCGCAATATCGGCGGGTTCGGCGATGCGCCCGAGCGGAATTCCCAGGCGGAAGGTCTCAGGGCTACCTGCCACGGGTAGGGCGCTGAGGTCTTCGCCATTCCAGGCGTCGGTCACCATGGGGGTGCGGGTGGTGCCAGGGCAGACCGTGTTCACGCGAATGCCGTGGCGCGCCAGCTGCAACCCAAAGCTTGACGATACCCGCACCGCTGAGGCTTTCGAGGCCCCGTAAGCACCGAACTCGGCGCGGGGCACGCGGGCGGCGTTGGAGGCGACCGTCACCAGCGAGCGCGTGTTCTCGGGTGATGTCTGCACCTGCTCAATCATAACGCGCGCGAACTCACGCAGGCACAGGAAAACGCCGTCAGCATTGACCGCATGCAGCCGTTTCCAGTCTTCAAAAGAGGTGTCTAAGAGCGGTTTGCTGTGCACGATTCCCGCCGCCAAGACGGCGCCTTGGATAGGTTCATCCACTTCAGCGGCGGCACGTGCGAGCGCCCGCACCGATTCTTCGTCGCTCACGTTGACGGAGCGGTAGCGGAGGATGGCGTCGCCGTAGGCGGCGAATGATTCGTGCGGTTTTTCCGCCAGATCGGCGGCATACACCGAATAGTTATTCTTGATGAGTTCGTGCACGGTTGCCACGCCGATTCCGCCGTTTGCGCCGGTCACGATAACCCAGCTCATGCGCATACCTTTAGGAGTTCCGGTTCATCTGCTGTGACGAGAGCACCGGCGTTGATGTGCTCCAGCACCTCGGCGGTGTTAAGCACGCGGGCGCATCGACCCGAGGCGTATTCACAGGCCATACGGTGCTCTTTTTCGGTGAAGTCGGCGAGCGCATCCGTGACCATGAAGGGCTGAATATCGCGCATGAACGCTTCAAGGGCGGTGGTCAGGCAGCCGATATGTGCGTATATGCCGCCGATGATGAGCTGATCGCGCCCGAGGTCTTTGAGCTGTTCTTCGAGCGGGGAACGCACGAAGGCGGAGTAGCGCCATTTGGTGAGCACGGTATCGGCTTCGGTAGGGGCGAGTTCGTCGAGAATTTGGGCGTTTTCGTCGTCCTGCAGGCCATCGCCCCAGAAATCGGTCAGCAGGCGCCTGTCGGCGGGATTCTGGCGGGGTGGTTGGGCGGTGTAGTAGACCGGGATGTTCGCCGCGTGTGCTGCATCTAGTAGGCGACGAATATTGGCAATGGCAATGTTGATTTGGGCGTCTGGGAGGGGTTGTCCGTCGCGTTCCAGCTCAAAGGCGCGCACGAAATAGCGCTGCATATCGTGCACGAGAAGCGCGGCACGCGCGGGATCGACCCGCCAGTTTACACGGTTTTGATGCTCCTGTTCGCGGTACGAATAGGGGGCAATCTTGGGTAGCGCCATATGATCTTCTCCTGCCATTGGGTTACAACAGCTTAGGGGGTTCTTAATAGAACGTTTGCCTGTCTGCAAGTACTATATTAGGTCATCCTTAGCTAACAGATATAGACACCCCGTAACTAAATGAGCTTCCCAACCCGCCGCCTCATCATGACAGCACGGGTTGGGAAGCTCACAGGCACCCCAAAGTCTCCTGTTATTTCAAATTCACAGGCACCGCATTCGCCAAAACCTCATTCAGGCCTTCAGTAATCGACGGGTGAGTGTAAATTTCATCACGTAGCTGCGATGCCGTAATATTGTGGCGCATTGCCAACGCCACGAGGTTGATAACCTCCATAGACTCGACCACCAACAGCTGAGCGCCGAGAATCTGGTCAGTCTCGGCATCAATCACGAACTTCATGATGCCGCGCGGGTTCTCCAGGGTCTTCGCACGCGGCATGGCGGCGATAGCGGCAACGGGTTTGGCGGCAACCTTAATGGTGTGACCGGCGGCGAGCGCATCACGCTCAGTCAGGCCGACGGACGAGAGCGGCGGGTTCATGTAGATGGTTGCGGCAACCGCCTGGCGGTCCTTCGTGGAGCGGGAACCGTCACCGAGCAGCTGCGAGAGCACCACGCGGTAGTCGTCCAGGGAAATGTAGGTGAACTGCGGGCCGCCGTTAACGTCGCCAAGCGCAAAAATATTCGGTGCCGTGGTGCGCAGGTGCTCGTCGACAGCGATTGCGCCGTGCTCGGTGGTTTCGATGCTCGTGTTCTCAAGCCCCAGCCCCTCGGTGGCGGGTTTGCGCCCGGTTGCGACCATCACGTAATCCACCTCAAGGTGCTTGGACGCACCCTCGGAGTCCAGGTAGTTCACGGTCACGGAGTCGGCGTTATCGGTAACGGTCTCTACGCGAACGCCCGCGTGAGCGGTAATGCCTTGGTCGGCGATAATCTCGCGTGCCGCCTGGGCGACATCGTCATCGTAACGCCCGAAAAGCGCGGGAGCGCCTTCAAGCAGGGTTACTTCGGTGCCGTAGGAGGAGAAAATACCGGCGAACTCGACACCAATAGGACCGCCGCCGATAATGCCCAGGCGCTTCGGGCGCGGGGTGATCTTCTGCAGTTCGGTAGAGGTGAGCACGCGCTTCGATTCGCGGGCGCCCGGGATGGGCGGGATAGTCGCCACGGCACCGGTGTTGATGATAAAGCAGTCGGCGGTGACGACCAGCTTGTCCTCGCCCGCGGTGACCTCGACCTCGGTGTCTGAAAGGAACCGTGCGTGACCGTCAATGAGTTTGGCGGTGGCGTTCGATTCGAGGATTTCGCGGTTCTTCGCGCGCATGGCACCGGTGAGTTTGTCGCGGAAAATCACGGCGCTCTCGTAGGCGGCGTTCGCAGCGTCGGCGTTGTGTTCGCCGAGGGCACGGAACTCGTCAGCCCGGTGCACAAGCGCCTTGGTGGGTACGCACCCGATATTGATGCAGGTGCCGCCGTACATATTCGAGGACTGCTCGATTAGGGCAACGTTCTTGCCTGTTTTCGCGTAGGCGCCAGCAAGGGTTTTGCCGCCTTTGCCGAAGCCGATAACGACCATATCGAAGTGAAGGCGCGCGGTAGTCATAGTGTTCTCCCGGTGAAGTTTGAGGTGTTTATAATTCGTGTCTGGTGTTCCGGTAAACTTCAACGGGCGGCGTGTGGCATTTATTCCTGGTTTTTGCAAGAAAACATTAAGTTTTTTGACGCTGCGCTGGGGCTGCTTACCTTATCTTATGCAGCCTAAAAAGAGCCTTTATGTGAATAAAGCGTTGGAAATCCCACTTTATTCACATAAAGGCTCTTTTTACACCCGGCAGCATTCATCGTCAGCACATCGCCTGCCAGCTGGTATTCAGAGGTCTTCCACCATATCGAGCTCATACGTGGTTTGCAGGTTCAGCCAAAACTGCGGTGTTGTGCCGAAATAACGGGCAAGGCGCGCAGCTGTATCGGCTGTGATTCCTCGCTTGCCGTGCACGATCTCATTGATGCGCCGGGGCGGCACGCCAATCGCCACCGCCACCTTATTCTGGGTAATCCCAAACCCTTCAATAAAGTCTTCCAGCAGGACTTCTCCGGGATGAATTGGCGCAATTTTGTCAGTGATAGTCAACGATCTCTACCTCCTCAGGTCCTGAATCGGTCCACCTAAAACATATTCTCCACTGGCCATTATATTGCTGCACATTACGCATGAAACGGCGCGGTAACTGGCAGAAGTGCATCCCTTCCTGCGGGTTGCTTTGCATTTCGCAGCTTAAATAGCCTCAAAATAGATGTGCCTCTGCGCTTTGAAATCTAGACTGGTGGTAGACGTGTTTACCCCGAATGAAGGAGCCGCTATGGATGCCCGCAATGTTCTGCACGAAGCTGCGAGCCGACCCGCCGCCGAAGCGAAAGCCCTTGTAAAAACCCTGCCCAAAGAAGCGTTGAACGCGCACGCGGGTGGGCATACGAATTCGATCGCCTGGCTGCTGTGGCATGCGGGGCGGCAGATGGATGTGCAGCTCGCGCAGCTGAACGGCAAGTCGCAAGTGTGGCATAGTCAAGGGTTCAACGCCCGCTTCAACTTGGGCGAGCTGGGCGACACGGTGGGCTACGGACATACCGCTGAGCAGGCGCGTGCCGTCGTGGTGGAGGATGCCGCGTTGCTGGTCGAATATTTGTGTGCGGCTACCGCGGCGTTGAGCGAGTATATCGCGGGTTTGAGCGAGGCTGATTTGGATGACGTGATTGATACGTCGTGGACTCCGCACGTGACGCGCGGGGTGCGGCTGGTGAGTGTGATCGACGATGCCGCCCAGCACGTGGGGCAGGCAGCCTATGCGGCGGGTGTTCTTGAGGGTGGTTCGTAGGGTGAATGCCCCTGAGAGCTGAGACCATCAGAGCTTGTAACAGGTATAGAGGCGCAGCCATCACAGCCCTCTCTTGTACACAAAAAGTGGTGTGGCGCTTACATTTTTAATGTAAGCGCCACACCACTTTTTGTGTGATTCTCTAATCCTCAGTTATCTGGCTCTTCATAATTGGGGGTGTAGTTGGGGTCT
>NZ_KV804818.1:151279-164442 GCF_001811455.1 Rothia sp. HMSC065G12 | reverse complement strand
TGGTTTCGTAGTAGTACATACCAATCAAACCGAATAAGAGAAGAATTACAGCAAATATTAAAAGAATGGGTTGGAATTTTTCTGGGTGCGTAAAGGCGTAGAGGCTGAGTGCTCCGAATATGTAGAGGTAGATGCTCCAGACCCAGGGTTCGGTGCGGGGGAGCCTTTTGACGAGGGCCCCGCTGCGTTTGTCCCGGGCGCGACGTATCTCGTCCCGAATAATATAGAGAGCTACGAGGATAGGGCCGATGATGAAGATGATAAAGGCGAGCATCTAACGGACAGCCTTTCTTATGCTTGATCATGTAATACTGCTTATTGGTAAGAACGTTAGGAGGGTTTACTTAAAAAGAGTGTAGCTTTTAAGTAAACCCTCCCCAGTCATAAGACTGTGTTAGCGTCCTGGGTTGACGTTCCTGAAGTCTTGAACCTGATCCTCAACTTGACGCCCTTTAAGATTGTCCTGGGCATTAGTATCTGCCTTTTTGCCTACGGAGGCTATGTCTTTGAGAGAACCTTGGGCGTTCTTCTGTGCTTCCTCCGACCAGGTTTTCCCCCAATCTTGATGGTAATTTTCATCCCCAGCATGGGTGATCTCGTTCTGTGCCACGGTTGCAACAGGTTTAACGGCGGTATTCACTGCACGGGTCCCAGCTTCGTCTACTACAGCTTTCTGAATGCCGCGAGAGACATGAATCTTGTCAAGACGCGTATGATATGTAGACTCATATCGTGCACCCCGATTTGCATACCCGGCTTTAAAGTAAGGCTTATCGGTGACCTTAGCCTTAAACCCAGCGGTTCCTGCACCTGTGGCGAGGCCACTTACAGTACCAGTGCCAAAGCTCAGAGCCGCTTCTACAGGGTTCCAATTTTTGGTATCTTTGGTGTAATTCAACGCGTTCGAGACGCCACCCGATAGACCACTATCCAAGATCTCTCCGGTGTATTTTTTAAATCCTTCCTTGCCAGCACCAAATTTGCTGAATCCAAGATTTTTGGATTTCATGATATTTACTTTGTCGAGGGCAAACCTGTTCCCCATCTTATCGGCTATTTTTTGCCCGTAGGGTCCGAGTTTCTTGGCAACACCTTGTATGGGTTTAAGGAACATCTTTCCCGAGCTAAAGACCTTACCGGCAGCACCACCGGCAAGACCTATAAGACCTCCCCAAAAAGCGCCACTACCGGCAGATCCCCAATCGAAGTTACCGTTTTCATCCAGCATACCTTCGGCGAACCCAGAAACAGCGCTACCTAGTGCAGCCACGCCTAGGGCTACTAGGGGACCGCCCGGGACGAACACGCTTGCAATCGCTACGGCGGTACCCACCCATGAAATCGCGGTCTTGAGAACCTGAAGGTCTTGCTTTTTAGAGTAGTCGCTGTATTCCTCTTGGCTCATAGGCCGTGTTCCCCAGGGGTCGATCATGCCTACAGGATCATGACCCAGGAAGGAGTACGAGTCCGCGAACCAGCCTGCACCCACGATGGGCGGTAGCGGGTCTTGGGAGAGGAATTTCTTCGACGAGGGGTCAAACACTCGTGCGCCCATCAGTGCGAGCCCGCCCACCGCGAGCGTGCCGGAACCGGTGAAGGACACACCTTCTGGCAGCCCTACACTGGTAAGCAGCGCGGACGCACCCGAAATGCCAGGAGCGCCGAGCGCACTGGGCAGACCCGGGATCTGTGACGCAGCAGCACCGGTAGCGCTTATGGTTCCTAAGCCGGGGGCGCTTAGAGCACCAAAACCGACCCCGGTGTTGGGTACCCCGGGGACGCTCCAGGGGTCAAACCCGCCCGGTACTGCCGCCTGGGAGAACCCGCCGTCAGCCCCTGCAGCCGGGATGCTTCCGGCCCCCAGCAGATGCGGGGCGGAAGAGGTCGGATCCCACAGCAGCGGCACCGTCACTTGATCGTTACCAGTGATCGCGGTGGCAACCCCGGTAGTATCGGCGTGCACCCGAAGACGTGAGCACAGCTCTGGAACCTCGGCACCGCGAGCGTCGGTAGTTGTATCGCTGACGGTAGTCAGAGCACCGGTGATACCCCAGGTATAGGTGCGTTCTTGGATAACACCATCCGAGGTTATGCTCTTCTGCCTGGTACGCTGCCCGGCGGCGTTATAGGTATAGGACACTTCGGTACTCACCCACGCGGCAGAAGCACCCTCAGGTGTGTGGGGCCGTTCAATCGTGGTGCAGTGCAGCAGCTGGTTGAGCCCGTTATAGATGAACTGACGCTCACCAAGCAGAACCCTGTCTGTGGCCTCATCCTCGGCGGTGTTGTGGTGGTAAAGGCGCTCGGCAACCATGAGCCCTCCCTCATACACCCAGGTGAGTTCATACCCGTCAGCGCGAGCACCGGTCAGCTGTCCGGCCTCGTCGTAGGAGTACATCACCAACCCGGTCGTCGTGGAATCAAGCCCGATAATCCGGCCGGTGTGGTCCCGGATCACCTGCACACCCTCAGCAGTGTTTTCATCGCCCTGCTCGCTGGTGTGTTCATAGGAGGACACCAATCCGTCCTGATCGAAATCCCAGGTCGAGATCGTCTCGCCGACCTGAGCACGCACCAGGTGCCCCATCACATCGTAGGAGAACTCCCCAATGACCGACTCGCGCTCACGCACGCCAGGGTCAGCGATCGAGGCGGTGTTGATTGAGCGGATCGGGCGTCCGGAACCATCAAGCACCCACTGGGAAGACCCGTAGGGGGTGAGCATCATCGTGCGGAACCCATCGGCATCATACGCATAGGTGAGTGTATACGACCCAGTGCTGGTGAACGTCTCCAGGGCCTTAGCCGTACCAGGCTCACTAGTATTCTCGGTCCCATCGACCTGGCGGGTGTACTCGATCAGGTTTCCGGTGGCATCAAAGACACGACGGTACGTCACCGGGGCATCCCCGGTGTGATCCTTCATCCACGTAATCGTCGACCCCGGCAGCGCGGGTGTACCCGTGCCGTACTCAGCAGCTAAGGAGCCGTCGATGAGCGTGCGGGTCAGATCCCCCGTGCGGGCATCGTACTCGAAGGAGCGGATACGCACCCCGTCATCTTCGGACAGCAGGCGCCCAGCGGCATCCCACGTATAGGTGGTGCGAATAGCCGGAGTCGTAACGGTGCTATCCGGGTGAGGCTTCTTTGCAACCTCAAGGATGCGCCCGGCGGCATCGTACTCGTACTCAGTGATGGCCCCGGTCGGATCCGTCACCGAGGTCAGCAGCCCGTCCGCATCGTAAGCGAAGAATGACCTATTTCCCAACCCGTCGGTAACCCGCACCAGCTGACCGAGCTCATTATAGACGTAACGGCGGGTACCAAAAGTGGAATCCTGCACCCGAACCAGTTGATTGCATGCATCCCACGCATAGGTGGCAACGCGGCGGCCTGCTTGAACCTTTATCAACCGCCCAGCGGCATCATAAGTCATCTTTTCCACAAGCCCGTCGGGGGTATGCCGCTCGATCACCTGCGAGGCAGCATCATACACCAGCGTCGTTACAGCCCACCGGGTCGGTTCTTCCCATGAGGACGCCCCGGTGACGGGATCGGTCACCCGCACAGGCTCATTGAGTCCCACGCTCTCGGTGACAAGACGACCGCAGGTATCGTAGGTGTAGTCGGTAAACCGGCCCGCAGCACTAATGATGCGGGTGACACGTCCGACGGCGTCGCGCACATACTGCGTGAGCCCACCATTGGCGTCCAGGGCTTCAACGATATTCCCAGCAGCATCATACGTAAACATCTGCCGACCCGTCGGATGCGAGGGGGCACCGGCAGTCTCAGCGGCTGCGATAGCCTCAGCAGAGGAGGATACTCCATGCGGGATACCCGTCCCGGCAACCCCCGCACCGGCACCCGTAGACGCCTTAGACGTATCGTGTGAGGAGGACGCAGGCTTCGTGGAGGCACCGTCCTGCTGACCGATTTCAGTCACGCGCCCGAGCACATCAACTTTGAAGAACGCCGACGAGAAAAGACCTTCACCGGTACCGGTAACGGACTCAACACCCTCATGCCGTTCGATAGACCGATGCGAAATAACTCCCGTCGCGTCGGTAACCTGGGTAATTTCCCCGGCACGATCATACTCGAACCGCGTGATGGCACCGGTAGGATCGGTCAGACCGACCAACTGGGACAGACCATCCCACGAGTATTCCCACACCCGGTTCCCAGCGGTGATCATCTTCACCAGGTTCCCGAAAGTATCGTACTCATGCCGGGTTGTGCCCCCAACCGAGTTCGTGACGGTCGAGATATCCCCACCAGCGGTATAGGTAAATGCGGTGGTATTTCCTGCCGGGTCGGTGATGGCCTCAGGCAGAGCACCGACCGAGGTATCACGGGATTGGGCGCCTTGCCGCTGTGCACGCGCCATATACGGCGCGCCGTCGCCGACCGGCTGCTGCGGGTAGGTGAGCGTCCAGCGTGCCCCCAGCGGGTTCGTGAAACTTGTCAGAACACCAGCGGCATTGTATTCAAGCGTGGTGGTAGCCCCCAGCGGGTTCGATACGCTTGTGACCTGCCCGGCGGCATCGCGCGTGAAACGGATTGCCTCACCGGCAGGGTTGAGCATCGCCACAATATCGTGGTGTTCATCGTACTCAAAAGCCGTAAACACGCCGGTCGGATCGGTAATCTTCAGGATATCGCCTTCAGGGGAATACTCCCACGTTGTGGCTTCCCCGGCACCATCGAGAACAGCTACCGGGTTCGGATTCACTACTAAGGTGCTTTCCTCGTAGTGGTACGAGTTCACCGGCATGGGATCGCTGAGGTTTTTCACATCTCGAGCATCACGCACACTTACCGAGAGCAGCCGATCTTGCTCATCCCAGGTGTACGTGTAATCGGCACCCTCGGGGGTACGCTCACGTTTAATATGGCCACGCGCATCGGAGGTGCGCACCAGGCGCGATCCGTCACGCTCGGTAATGCTGATCCGGTTGCTGAACCGGTCATAGCTCATCGACATGCGCGTACCGTCAGTCGCCGTGATGCTTACCAGGCGACCTTTCGAGTCGGAGACCCACAGGTTCTCATTCTCACCGGTACCAGCATCGGCAATAATCGTGGTCAGCGAGGGAGTATACGTATAGGAAATATCCCGCCCGTATTCGCTGATCTGCGCGATCACACGACCGGAATCATCATAGGTGTTCGTGACCTCAAGATCGCCGCGCGCGTTAATCACCCGGTGAATCAAACCCCGCTCAGTATGCGTATAGGTACGCGTTCCGATACCGGTCGTTACTCCGGTGAGCAAACCAGATACCTGCACCGAGGCACTGGATTCAGCAGCTTCGGTATAGGAATAGGCAACGTTCTGCACCGGCTCCCCGGCACGCTCACCAATGGTGTTGTACGTGAATGCCGCCGCCGGGCGCACGCCACCGGTTTCCTCAGCGGTCTCATAGTCCACATGAATACCGCGATGCGCCACCGGATGCACCAGATCCGTCACGGCACCATCCTCAGCCAGAATAAACACTGTCAGGCTGCTCAGGTGCCCCTGTCGGCGCGCCATCGGTGCACCAGAGGGCGCATAGAAATACGCCTCATGCTGGTTATTGTGCACCATCCACACAAACGGAACCTCAGGAACCACAGCAGAACCACCCGTGACTTTAGCCTGCTCGTAGGCCTGCACCTGCGCATCGCGCACCCGAGTAAACAGTTCATCTGTGGCGGGAACCTTCGTCAGCCACCACGGCTCCCGGGCGGCGCGGGCGAACCCTTCGCCTTCCCGATCAAAGAACACCGCGCGCCCGTCAGGCATAAACCACGAGGCCTGCTCATCCCCAAAGCTCAGGTGGGTATCCAAGGTCGAGAACCAGCCAAGCCCGAACACGCCCGACGGCACCTCATCCGCATGGGTGACCGCCAGACTGTTGTACATACGCGTCAGCGACAGCGTAGACTCACTCACCGTCCCGGTGAAGACCAGATCAGTTTCCGGTTCGATAAAGTTACCCGTCGCCACGTTCACCGGGTCATTCGCAAACCCGGACGACGGAACTGCTCCTGTGAGCTCAGAGGCAGTTGCATCAATATGCTGGATTTCAGGCGGTCCATTCCAACCACGATTTTGAAGTGTGAGATCTAAGAAAGCATCCGATGCTGTCACGACCGTGTCACCAGCGCTGCTATCAGCATCGCGAAAGGCTTGAGCTACCTGAGTAAGCCACGCCGTGAGATTTCCACTTTGAGTGTTCAGTGCTTGAAGCCCAGTTGTTGCTGGACGGATATCGAGTGTGCCATATTTACATCCTGCTTCGAAGCCTGACAAAGCAGAAACGATACTGTTGTAATCATTTTCATGAGTCGTAGTATCTGTGTTGCACATGGTGACATAGCTATCAACATCATTGGGTTTGGCAGATGAAGTCCCGTCTCCCCCAGAGGAGGCTACCGGTGCTGGTGCAGCTACAGAAGATGGTTCACTTGGTTTAGGAACATCGGGGTCTGAATGTTTAAGACCTCCGCCCCAGAGTTCATCCCATTTCTTTTGAATCCACCATTTCTTATCCCATTCGCGAGCTGCGGCACGGTTTTTGTTTTCGGCCTCTGCGCATGATTTAAGGTAATCAACAAGACCTGCTGCGTGATTGAGCATTGCCGCAATATTAATAGCGTTGACAGTGAGGTTATTGCGACCATTTTTGGCATCGTCAGCGTAGCGACCCTTAAAATCGTTCCATAGGTCATTGTTCTGCGTGTTACGGCTCCCCGCGGTGCTGCTAGCAGAAGCTCCATAGGAGGACGTTAGATTATTAGCCGCACTTCGTAGAGCTTGGCTAAGCGCATCAGAGGCAGCGTTGTCGTAGGGAACATCCTCCATCGCATGTACATCGGATGTTTCAGCAGCGCACTGTTGGCAACCACTATTGTCAACAAGCCCCGGTGCTTCACCCGGGTCAACTTGTCCTCCCTGAGCTCCGGTCGTCTCTACAGGAGAACCCGAATCGCCGTTTTCAGCATATGATGTAGTTGCGCCATCTTCCTCAGCGGACGAACCTGAGGTGTCAGCTCCGTCAATTTCTCCCTCGGAAGTAACTGGTGATGCGCTTCCAGAGCTTTGAGTAGGAGAGTTTCCTTCTTCTGCATCACTAGAATCAGCAGAACCACCACCGTTATACACGGCTCCGCTTGAAGCTGGAGGAGCCGCAGAATCAGTGTTTGTATGATGATTCCCTACGATGGGGGCTGCTTGTGAAGTCGTACCTTCCCCTGAAGATGAGTTTTCGGACTCACCACCCGCGAGAGTCCCACTTTGAACAGAACTTCCAGTGCCAGAAGAATCTGTATCGCTTGAACCATAATAATCTTGGACAGGCGCACCATTACCAGCACTACTCTGTGGAATATCATGGCTGTGATCGGCAACAATAGGTGAAGATTGTGACGATGTAATACCACTCCCATCACTGGAGAGCGGGCTACTTACCATCGAGGATGCGCTGGAACTCGCTTGTGGAGTGGGAAATTCATGATGGTCTTGGTTTTGCCATGCCTCATGCTGAGATAGATCAACCTTGTCGTGGTCGGGGTGGAAAGACCCGTACTGTGAGGTAGCTCCATCAACATTCTCAGATGCAGGAATTCCCTGTGCATCAGAAGAAGTAGCAGAATCTGGGTTTGGGAATGCGTGATTATTTGCTGTGTCCGAAGGCGAAGGATGTCCACGATGGTTATCACCAACGATAGATGAAGACTGCGATGCCTCTTGAGATGGGTGGTGAGGGTTGTTAGAAGAAAAGCGACCTTGGACGGAATGAGATTCAGGGGTAGGTGTGGGCATGGCAAAACCTTGTAGTAGAAAAAGCTTTAAATATCGGTGAGCACCATGAGATGTGTAGGCACATAACATGAAATCAATAAGATTTATATACGTGCCTATATAGATTCTCTAATAAGTTCTCTAGGGATAGAAAACTTCCCCCAAAGAATTGCTGTTACATAGCGGTAATCTTTGAGGGAAGTCTGAACTGGTAAAGCAGCGAAACCTTACGCTGCCCCACCACCGGCCTGGGAGATATCGCTATGGATAGTCTGGGAGTGTGCCTTAACTTCATTGATAGCGGCGGTAGCATCAGTAAGACGCTTGTGCACGGAAGGCCAAATTTCGTTGCGGAACTGCTCGGCATGGGGGCCGTCCCAGACGTTAGGATCTGCAAGAATCTGTGCCTGCTGGTTTAGGCTATTGATCTGGTCAGTCAGACCGCCATCGGTGATAGAGCCAATCTGGGTGTTGGCGTCTTTCGCTTCCTGGGTGACCTTAATAGTGCTGCTCATAGCAGTTCCTTTCAGTGATTGGTGCTCTATCGTCGGTAACAGAGCTACATGTGTAGTCTAGATTTAGATTCTGTGAACGGTCAAGATTGACGCGGACCGTTATCAAATCTTTACTTTTCTAGGAAACTTTTCTTCCCTTGTGCAGAAAGGGTTTAAGGCTGGAGTGGCTAGAATATACCTGATAAAAATCGGTGTTCATGAGAAATGGCAGCTAAAGAATTTAGATTTCCTAAAACCTGGGTTTGTGTCGTGATGTTACGAAAATATACGGATATATCGTAATTCGTGTGTGTAAAATAGCGAGCGAGAATATAAATTTATAAACAATACAACCAAAATAAAATACTTATACAGTTGGGCACTATAAGGCGTACTTGAGGAATGTGCAGTTGAACTCTCCGGGGCTGATCTTGGTAAATCGGATGGAAAAGCTGAGTATCCCTAGATGCGCGGGGATAACCTCGGCTGTTGGTAGTAGCTTGCATCTGTAGGTCACCTAAGGCTTTTGCACGGCCACACCCTCCTTTTCGGGACGGGCTATCGTGTCGGCTATGAAAAGCATCATGTAATGAAGGGGTATTGAGTATGGGTCCTGCGTTTTATGGTCTGCTCAGCGGATTTCTGGTGAACATCATGCCCGGGGCCAAACGTAAACAAGGACTAGAAACCCTGAATGTGGAACAGCATCGCCCGCCGATTGCCTATATCATCAGCTACGGGATACTCTTCATCGCGTTCATTGGACTCCCTATCTACTTTTGGATCAGATATGGGCTTACTGTAGAGGCTTACATCATTTCTGTGGTGATGGTCAGTCCTGCTGGTTTTATTTTTGTGGCTCATTGTCATAACTATTACCACTGTTTCACGGAAACTGGGATACGCTGGCGTAACTGGCGACGGAAAGTCCGGTACTTTGACTACCACAGCATCTACAAAGTCTCCTATGAACAGACGAGTAAGAACGGGTGGGTGAAGATCAGAAGTACCCAACTGCCCAAGCACATCAAGTTGGGGTTTGATACGAATCAGTTTGATGCCACGATTCTTTATGCTCAGTTGCAGTATCGTGTGGAGACTGGGGTTTGGGTGCAGGTGTGGGAGGATGAACGATTCCAGCAAATCCTCTCTGGTAGGCCGGGGGTACGGTTTTTACAGGATCATGCTTGGGTTAAACCCCTCGAATTCCCCCGTGAGAATGGGTAGGGTTCTTTGGGGTCTAGAGGAAGGTGGGCCTTGATGCCTCCTGCATTAATGGGGTCATTAGTTGGAGTGCTGAAAGAGTGGTTCCAAAGATGCCTAAGGGTGTTAGGAGAGGCATATGAAATACTCTGATGATACGGGCAATGAAAACATCAACGATCCTTCTGTCATGGATCGTTCTAGCGCACGTCAGTACCTTGTGTTTGGGTTGCTGTTAGGAATACCGTCGTGTGTGGCAGCCCTTTTAGGGCTTGTACTTTTGATAGCGGATACCAAGAATAACTTGGTCAGTAGTCTTTCCATGATAGGAGTTGGTGCTTTTAACACTGCGCTTGCTGTTTTACTGTTTTTGAGCGGTTATAAGGCTCTCAAGCCTCAGGAGGAGAAATAGTCCTGGTTTCTGATTCTCTGCAGATCGCGACGATTAAGGTGCAGAATTATGATTATAGTCAGTTGTTTACTCCCACAATACTGCGGTAGAAGCTCTAGGAGTTGTCATGGCACAGCAAGGTACCCAACGTACTAAAAGGCGGAAAGGGATGGTTAGCACTGTTTTATTAATTATTGCAGCCTTTTTACTTTTGTTTCTTCCGGGATATTTGGCACGTATTTTTGGTGATGATAGTGAGGGGAAGTACAAGTACTGCACGGTCGAGAAAGCCTGGGCAGAGTACCGTGCTGGCGGTGATCTCTCAGGCAATACCGACTATACCCGGGTAGGGTGGGTTGAGACTCGGGAGTGTGGAAAATTGGCGCTTTCAGAGTCCCCGAATAAGGATCAATCAATGGATGATTATATGGCCTCCATTGAACCGGGAGGGTATTACAAGGTGTACTTGAAGAATGTGCAGCTTGGTTCTCCGGGGCTGACATCGGTGACTCGGTTAGAAAAAGCGGAGCGCCCCTCGTAAAGGGGTAGGTTTGCCGGGTTCTAGGAGAAAGGTAGGTTGTGGTGCCTCCTGCGTTGATTGGGTTGTTGGCTGGTCTTTTCGTTCGGAATGTTCCCTCGCTGAAACGTACGATGGGTCAGCCCGTGCTCGGGGTCAAACAGCACCGACCTCGGATAGCCTATATCGCTGGCTATGCTCTGTTGGTAGTAACGCTAGTCCTTACCCCTATATTTTGTGGGGTCATGTTTGGTGATTTAGGCGCTTGCTTTATTATCATGTTTGTTCTTGGCGGACCCCTGGTAATTCCGTTTGTGAATCATTGTCATGCGTTTTATATCCAGCAAACCGTCTCGGGAGTCTACTGGCGCAACTGGCGGTGGAAGATTCGGTATATGCCGTATGAGAGTATAAGCGATATCCTGTTGCAGAATAATGGGAAGAACGGGTACCTGAGGGTACGCAGCCGCAACATCAAGAGAGTACGGCTCAGTTTTGATCCGTGGCAGTTTGATGCATCTATCCTGTTTGCGATGGTTTTGTTTCGGGTGGAGCATCAGGAATGGCCGCGGGATCTGACTCCTGAGCGGGTTGAGGAGTTGGTGGCTGGTTTTGAGTCGTATGAGAAGATGTTTGGGCGTATTGAGCGGTTGTGTTATGAGAGAAAACTCAAACTAGACTAACTGAGTTAGCGCCTATGACCCCGTTTTGTTTGGGGCGAGGTGGCAGATATTAATTGTGCGGGCACTCCGGTCTTGTCTCGGAGCGCCCGCATATGTCATGTACGATGAGATCCGGTGTGGGTTTTCGTAGGAAGGTAAAATCAATCCTGATAGGTTCCGTCAGAAATATATCTCTGTGATAGCTCCCATTTAGTAGATAATTTTTAAGTAGGGTTTTACATGATATGGGTTATATCAGGATAGAAAGATAGGTAAAATATCATGCTTGATAAGATTCTTATCGGTGCAGCAGCTGGGGCAGCTACCCAGGCGATGCCTGGTGTGAATAATCAAACAGGAACCCTGTCTCTAAATAGAATACAGGGCAGGCCCACCCTTCTTGGTGTATTCGGGTGGGCGGGTATAGCTTTATCCCTTGTCATCCTGCCGTTGTATTTTGATATCACCACAAAGTTTGATATTGCAAATCATGTTATTAGCCTTTTTGTGGGCATAATACCTGCTATTGCTCTTATTAATTATTATATTTTCTTTATATGCTACCAGAAAGATCGTATAATTTGGAGAAATTGGAGGGGCAAGAAGCGTTTTATTCGGTATGACAGTATCAAATATTTTAGTTTTGCAGATACTAATAAAGGAGGATGGGTACGCTTCAAAAGCTACGAGCATCGTGTGCTGTTTCGGTATCTAGTTTTTAAGTTTTCCCATGCTCAGTTTGATAGTGATGTTCTGTACGGACATATTATGTACAGGTCAAAGTGTGGACGATGGCCTATGTCATGGGAAGAACTCGAAGAAAGCGGATTTCTTGCGCCTGGGGTTGCTTGTGATTATGTGCGGTCACAGTTATATTTTAAATTCTAAAAAAATCTATGTGCAAAAAGGCAGTGGGAAAGGAGATAGATTATACCTGCGGCATATATAAATACATATGGTAATATTTATAATAGAATAAAAAAATTAAGAAGGTGATTACACAATGATAAAACTATTAAAGTTAAATCTTTCATGGTTCCGACAGAAATATATTATTGTGCTTGTGCCGTTGGGATTTTTATTATTTTTTGGTATATATTTTGGGGTTTCGGCTCACAATAAGAATAATCCAATCATTAAGGAATGCACTGTCACCAAAACCGAGGTCAAAAGACATGATTCGGTATCAGCCAACTCTCCAGAAACCACGTATAGCCTGTATATAGACTCATCGAACTGCCCTCAGATGGTATGGTCCGATATTGGTGAGAAAGACGCAAACTATTATCATAATCTACTAAAAGAAGGGAAGAGCTACAAATTTGGGCTTCCCAGGATTGTCCTCTTTCCTGGTACTGAAAATAGTATTGTGAGGATCTATGGCAACGGATCTTAGAGATTTATGAGAAGTAAGAATGTTAAAGAAACATTGGTAACATGCATCATTGTTGTCGTTGCTGTAAGCTTTTATGCGTTTTTATATTTTCTTTCACGTAATGATAGTGCAGGGACTTACAAGTACTGCACCCTCGAGCATGTTGATGTGCACGATCGGGGTGGTCTGGTCTCGGGGAATACGGATTATAAGCGTGTAGCAGATTTTAAGACAAAAGAGTGCGGGAATTTACATATGTCGGATTCTCCTGATCCAAAGAAGTCTATGGACGAGTATGCGGGATCTTTGGAGGTCGGCGGGTACTATAAGGTGACACTGCTGGATTTTCAGGTTTTTAACTCTGGGTCTACGTCTGTGACGAAGTTTGAGAAGGCAGAACGTCCTTCATAAAAAGGGAGCAGGGATTTGAGGGAAGGTAGGTTGTGGTGCCTCCTGCGTTGATTGGGTTGTTGGCTGGTCTTTTCGTTCGGAATGTTCCCTCGCTGAAACGTACGATGGGTCAGCCCGTGCTCGGGGTCAAACAGCACCGCCCAAAGCTTGCTTTCATGATTAGCTATGTGCTTTTAATGGGAGGATTAATTGCGATGCCTTTATATGTAACCATCATGCATGGCAAGCCCTTAGCTTCTTTTATTCTTGCATTTGTTATATGTGGTCCCGTTGTGATCCCAATGGTGAATCATTGTCATGCGTTTTATATCCAGCAAA
>NZ_KV804818.1:91667-151179 GCF_001811455.1 Rothia sp. HMSC065G12 | reverse complement strand
GGTGGAAGATTCGGTATATGCCGTATGAGAGTATCAGCGAAATCCTGCTGCAAAGTAATGGGAAGAACGGGTACCTGAGGGTACGCAGCCGCAACATCAAGAGGGTGCGGCTGAGTTTTGATCCGTGGCAGTTTGATGCTTCTATCCTGTTTGCGATGGTTTTGTCTCGGGTGGAGCATAAGGAGTGGCCGAAGGACCTGAACGCGCAGCGGGTTGAGGAGTTGGTGGCTGGGTTTGGGTCGTATGAGAAGATGTTTGAGCGTATTAAGCGGTTGTGTTATGAGAGGAAACTCAAACTAGACTAGCCTTAGCCTACGCTGTTTCGTCTTAAGATAAAGGTGACTTTAGTGGATCTCGATGTTCTTCTCTATAAATGGTTCCTCATGATTACAGGTGCGGTACTTACTGTCTTATTTTTCGTCTGTACCATATTCTGCACCTTTATGGGTCCAGGGATAGGCTGGGGTGCGTTGATGTTTGTGAGTATGCTAATCAGCATCGGGGTGTTCTATACCGGTTGGGATACGGGCCGGAACCGCCCGGAAGAGCAGGAACCTGAAGACCAAGAAACCACTGATGCAGAGCATCATCAGGAATCATAACCAGCGTCTAATAATTGAGGAGGGGTGTGTTCGTGAGCGCACCCCTCTTGCTCTATTTATGCCCTGGTGAAGCTAACAAGGCTCTCTGAAAGCACGTGATGAGTATGTTAAGAAAGGTACAGTTGAAAAGACGTATCAGCAGATATGGCGGGTTAGAAAGAGAGCTATGAGATGGAAAACGGTATTTTAGGTGGTCTACTTGGCGGCCTACTCGTCGGAGCTATGCCCGGCATCCAACGTAAAGGTTCACATGTCTCCGTCGGGGTGAGGCAGCACCGCCCGCGCTTTGTCCTCTACCTCGGATGGGGAATATTACTTTTTATCCTGATACCCTTTCCTCTTTTTATAGATATTATGTTTGGGTTCGACCTTGGCATGCATATTTTTATATTTATATTAGGTGCCCCTATGGGGCTGGTAGTCATTATTAATTACTATGTACTCTATATCCGGTTTGATGAGCACTCGGTCACTTGGCGTAACTCCCTCGGACGCACCTATACCGCACCGTATACCTCGATTGATAGGCTCACGTATCTGGATAACAACCGCAACGGGTGGATTCGTATTATTTTCCGGGATCAGGGCAAGCGTAAGCGGCTGAGTTTTGATCCGGGGCAGTTCGATGGCACGGTGATTTTTGGTCATATTTTGTATAAGGTGCGTACGGGGGAGTGGGCCTCTTCGGTGCAGCAGTTGTCGGAGTCTGGGTTTTTAGAGGGTCGGGAGTCGTTTGAGGCGTTACGAGAGATCCGATTCGTACGCAACTTACAAGCCTCAGCACCTCATACCGCGTAATCCCCAGGCACATCAGCAAAACCTGTAATCTCCCCGCACCCGCGCGCCCGTGGGAACATAGCTTGCCCTAAATGGGTTCTTCCGGTGTATGCACTCTATAATAAATAGGCAATAATCACCGACTGAAAGATAACAACATGCTGACTACTTCTGTATCCCGCCGCGGTGCTCTAGGCGTCTTGGGTCTTGGCTCTGCCGCGTTCTTGGCGGCGTGCTCTTCCTCTAACTCGAACGGCAACGGCGGGGACTCCGGCACGTCGGCTTCCTCGACGAGCACCCGCAGCGACTATAGCGGCGAAGCTAAAATCGACAAGTTTGATACCTCAGCTGGCACCTACGAGCCCGCGACTCGTGAGACTCCCGCTAAGAATGTTCCCAAGCCCATCAAGCCTGAGAATATGAACGAAAACTCAGTCGCGGGTCTGTACTCTTCGATCGCATTCATTGGCGCGGCTTTGCAGTACGCACTGCAGACCGGCGATGTATCTCTGATCAAAGAAAGCGCTATGAGCGATGAGGATAAAGAGCGCACACTGTCGGGTGCTCTTTTTGCGGAGCTTCAGGGCGGGAAGAGCTGGCTTGCAGACCCTAAAATTGTGATGAACTTTGAGGATGCTAAGCCTAAGGAAGAGAACGGCACCTACACGTGGCCGGTAACCGTGAACGTAACTCGGGGGGAATACGGCGTACATGATGGTGAGGTTGTAGATTTTCCTGAAGAACAGCAGAAGCGCACTCAGAAGATTAACTTCACGGCTAAATACGACAATAACAAATGGAGTGTTGGGGGTTTCTATGAAACTGGTGGATCCGACAGCTCCGCATCCCACGATACCCAGGACAGCTAATCCCTAGCTCCGCATATAAAGCGGTGTCCTCTGGAATTTCCATACGTTCCAGGGGACACCGCTTTTTGCATTAGGGGTTCAGAACCCTATGTTTAGAAACGGGCGGCAACCCGCGCTACCGCATAGATTCAGTACCTAACGCACCCGTGTGAGAAGCTTTCTTGCCTTACCACATGCTTGCGAAATCGAGCACCATACGCCCGTTGATCTTGCCTGCGTTCATCTCCTCGAAGATCTGCGGGGCCTCATCAACCTTGCGCAGCTGCACTACGGGAACTACTAGCCCGTCTGCGCCGAACTGGAACGCTTCGGCAAGATCCTGACGGGTGCCAACCAACGAGCCGAGCACGCGAATACCGTCAAGAACGACCTTCGCGATGGACAGCTCCATCTTCTCGGGGGGAAGACCCACAGCTACTACGCTGCCTCCAGCACGTACGCTCTCAACCGCCTGGTTAAAAGCGACCTTCGATACCGCAGTTACCACGGCGGCTTGAGCGCCACCATCAGTTACTTCACGAATCTTTGCCGGTACATCCTCAACCTCACGACCGTTAATCGTGACGTCGGCACCGGTTTCGGCGGCAAGCTGCAGCTTGTCATCGTTAATATCGACGGCAATAACCTTGGCACCGAAAACCTTCTTGGCGTACTGCACCGCCAGGTTGCCCAGTCCGCCAGCGCCGTAGGCGACCAGCCACTGACCGGGGCGTACCTGCGATTCCTTAATCGCCTTATAGGTGGTCACGCCCGCGCAGGTAATCGAACTTGCCTGCGCCGCATCCAAACCTTCGGGGACCTTCACGGCATAGTCTGCCGTGACAAGGGCATACTCACTCATGGCACCGTCCACGGTGTAGCCCGCATTCTTGACGGTACGGCATAGGGTCTCCCTGCCGGAGGTGCAGTATTCGCAGTGCCCGCATCCCTGGAAGAACCACGCAATAGAAACACGGTCACCGGGCTTGAGCGATTCAACGCCTTCACCAACTTCGGTGACAATACCAATACCCTCATGCCCCAGGATGCGCCCCGGAACCTCACCGAAATCACCAGCCGCAACGTGCAGGTCGGTGTGGCAGACGCCGGAGTACTCTAGTTTCACGAGCGCCTGACCGTGCCCCACCTCGGGCACGGGAACATCGGTGACATTTATCGAGCCATCAACAACGTCAGGGACAACTACAGCCTTCATGGGAACCTCCCGTGTACTAGCTCACTAACAATGTTCGTTTAATCGTAAAGCTCGTATAGAGACTTTTCTACAGTTCGGTGATATATTCAACCGCTAATACGGAATGGTACTCATGAGCGATTTTATGCCGTGCCGCAGCGCCTCTCTAGGAAGTCCACATAGAGAGCAAATAGATAACGAAATGATGAAGACGTGTCCAGGAGTCCGGGGTTCAACAAAGCTCTAAGATACAATCGACGTAATGTCTCTGGTATGGAGCAACAAACTGGGAAGTTGAGGCTTATCTTCCGCCCCTGACTGCGCAGTTTTGGGCAAAAAGATGTGCTGAGGCCCGGAACCTCGCTCGTAACCGCATCCCTTGAGAGCACCGATGAAAGGGCAAACATGCCAACCCGTTTACCCCACCATGTCTCCCGCCGCGCCGCCTTGGGTGTGCTGGGCGCAGGATCTGCCACCGTCGTTGTCGGATGCGCCCCCGCCGTCAAACCCGCGGACCTCGGGCAGGGGAGCTCGTCCTCCGCGAGCTCATCGTCGTCAAGCGCTTCATCCTCCAGCTCATCATCGAGTGCATCTACTCTGCCCGGCAACTCGAAAAACACGGGCGATGTAAAACTCGAAAAGTACGACACTTCTGCGGGTGAACACCAGCCCGCAACCCGTACCGAGAAGCCGAAGAACGTTCCCAAACCCCTGCTCTCTGATAAAGCCAACGAGAAAACCATAGACGGACTTTACGAAAACATCGCCTATATCGCGGCCTCTATGCAGTACCTCTTCCAAACCGGCGATATGGAGCCCTTCGAGAAATGCGCTCTGGTGTCATCTGAAAAGTCGAGTCTGTCCAGTAACACTAATGCTTCAAAGATGCTCAAAATGATCAAAGAGGGCAATGCCTGGCTGGACAACCCGACCGTTGTGTTCTCGCTGAACACCTCCACCCCGAGCAGCAGCGGCAGTTTCTACTCCTGGGATGGCACGATGAAGATGAATATGGGTTCCTACGTCGTCGTGAACTCCATGAGTAAAGATGTGGACTCCAGTAAACAACACGTTGATACGGATATCACCTTCGAGGCCCTCTATTCGGGCAGTTCGTGGACTATTCGCAGCAGTGGGGGTGCTGCTGGAAGCGGCGGATTCTCCATCTAAAACATTGTTGTTTTAGCGGCTGGGGTTTCTTAGCCTCACTAGATTTATGCCTTATTCGCTCTGAATGAGGCACATATGAAAGGAAAAAGAATACTATGTCATCGTTGATCGTGACTCGCCGTAACGCAGCGCTGGGCGTGCTGGGTGCTGGCACCGCGGCCGCGCTCGCAGCATGTTCTTCGTCGAACTCAAACTCAAACTCCAGTGGCGGCTCGTCAAGCTCCAGTAAGTCGGAACCCGCTAAGGATTACAAAGGCGAGGTCAAGTTCGACAGCTTCGATACGTCGGCGGGGGAGTACGTGCCCGCGACCCGTACCGAGCCCGCGAAGAACGTTCCTGTTCCGAAGCTGCCGGAGAACGCTAACGAAAAGTCCGTTGAGGCTTTCTACGCGCATATCGGTTACTACGCTGCATGCATGCAGTATTTGTTCGTTACGGGTGACGACGGGCCTTTCCGTAAAGGGGCTTATAAGGAAGATGAAGTCCAACTTATATATCAAGATCCCACTTGGTCTCAGGTTCTTCCGAAGGTTAAAAACAAGGAGATGTGGTTGGGTAATCCTACAGTTACGATCGAGACTCTCACCGCACAGCCAGAAATTAACGGGGATCGTTATAAGTGGTCTCTTCAACTGAGCATGAACATAGGCGAATTTACGGCTACTCCTGAGGAAGTGAACGATATTCCGCCTGGGGAAGGATATGTGAAAGTCCCAGGGGCATTTATTGGTACTTACTCTGATAACAAGTGGAGCGTTGCTACCACTCAAACTGGTAATACCGAAACCGTTAGTCCGAAAGCCAAGTCAAACGGCTAACTTTGAAGCCCCGCAAGATTTCTACAATCTTGCGGGGCTTTTGTAATCTCAACCACCGCTCCCGGAACTTGACCGATTCACAAATAGTCGGAAAGTAACCGGTGAAATTCTTTGGCGCATTATGCGGAAACATACCGTATTCTAAATTCTAAGACCCTAGAACGGCAGATATACGGGCTCCCGCAGTCCCGATACACTAGAGTAGAGAGAAACACCCATGGCGAGTTCATGCGCTCGCCACCCGTGCTTCCCGCAGTCGCCTGCCCTGCGGCGTTACGGAAGCCCCGAAAGGAACAACACCATGTCACCTCATGATGTAACCCGCCGTGCCGCACTAGGCATCGTTGGCGCTGGCTCTGTCATTGCTCTTGCCGGATGCGCCGCCTCCGTAAAACCCGTCGATGCCGCCGCTAGCGGCTCTTCAAGCTCTTCATCGTCCGCGTCAAGCTCATCGTCCTCATCCTCTGCATCGGCATCACCCTCGGAGAGCATAAAAGACTACGGTACTACTATCAAAAACGATAAGTACGATACGTCGGCTGGCGCGTATGAACCCGCAACGCGTGAACATCCAGCAAAGAATATCCCTAAACCTGTTTTAGATGATAAAGCTAAAGAGAACTCAGCAGATGGCTTTTACGCTAATCTAGTCTTTATGGCAGGTGCATTGAAGTACCTTTTTGAGACGGGAAGCGACGAAATGATTAATAAGTCTGCATTGGCACAAAGCGAAAAGGATGGTTTCTTAAAAAATGATCAATCCTCTTTCGATAGGATCAAAGATGGTGAGATTTGGTTTGGTAACCCTCAAGTAACGTTTGCCATGCGCTCTCCCCGTCCCTCAAAAGCAAGCGGTGGCGGCTACAATTGGGGCGGTATGATGGTCATCGATTTAGGAGAGTTTCGTGCCTTCCCTGATGGAACTAGCGAGGACTACACCGATGAAAAACAACGTAAGACAGAAACTTCGGTGTATTTTCAGGGTAAGTATTCTGATGGTGCCTGGCAGATCAAATCATTCTAGGTGCCAGTAATTGAATGGATAATTGTGCTTTTCGGAGCATAAAGCTGGTCCCGCACGCATCGTATTGATGCATGCGGGACCTTTGTGTATAAGCAAGATTTATCTGCTCACAGGATAAAGCCTACTTTTTACCCTCAGTATTCATCGCTTGTTCTACAGGCGCATTGTGAAGATTGGAGGCTTTGGGCAGAGACTTATCCAACCGATTTGCTCGTCGGGAGGAAATAATTGAACCGGCGATGAATACGATACCGGAAAGACCAATTACGAAATCGGGGATATCCCACTTGAGGGTTGCTAGGAGCATGAGCGCGAGAACACCGATAGCCCAGTGCGCGCCGTGATCCAGGTAGCGCAGCTCCTGGAGGGTTCCCTTTTCGACCAGGTAAATGGTCATCGACCGCACGAAGAGCGCGCCCACACCCAAGCCGAGCGCAATAATAATCGGGTCTGAGGTTACCGCAAATGCGCCGAGAACACCGTCGAAACTGAAGGAAGCATCCAGCACCTCAAGGAAGAGGAACATCGAGAACGCGGCCTTGCCGGTCAGCATGGTGACTTCTGCTAGAGACTCTTCTCGTTCTTCATTGCGGGCCTCCATAAATGTTGCAAGACCGTTGGTCGCCAGGAATGTGAGCATACCTAGAAGACCAGAGATAAGAATGCTGTACTGTTCATGATGCTCAGCGCCAAAAAGCTGAGAAGCCGTCACTAAGAGAACCCCGGAAACCAAGACCGGCATGGAATCGAAGTGCCCGGCTTTAGCGAGCGGTTTTTCGATCACGGAGAGCCAGTGAACCTCTTTACCCGCCTCGAACAGGAAGGACAGGAAGAGCATCAATAAGAACATGCCGCCGAAGGAGGCAATGGTGTGGTGCGCGGATTCCAGAATAAACCCGTAGGTTCCGGGCGTATGCGGGTCGCCGCGTTCCATCGCAAGGTTCCAGGCTTCGATCGGGCTTACATGACCCGCAAGGCACACGATCAGGAACGGGAAGATGAGTCGCATACCAAAAACAGCGACCAGCACGCCGACTGTCAAGAAGATATTGCGCCATGCGTGCGACATTTTATTCAGATATTTTGCGTTCACACCCGCGTTATCGAATGAGAACACGATCTCAAGGACAATCAGAATAACGGCGGAGACCAAACCTGATACACCACCATAAACGGCGGCTGCGGCAAGTGCCACCAGGGTAATCAAGAGATCGTATTTGAAGAATTTTAGTAAAGCCATGAGGGCAGAAGGCTCTCCTTTGTGATGAACCATGTCAGGAACCATCTATTCTTGACATCAAGCCAGCGAATGCGGCTTCCCCGCGCATATTGCGGAAAGCGCCATGCTCCCATCTATAGTACTTAGCGGCATTCTATGTGCGCGCCTCGCACAAGGCGATATCGCATAGAGGGAAATTGCGGGTTTACCTAGAACTGCACAGGACTTATGAGTATACAAGAATGCGTACGTGTGAACCAGCAACTCTATAGAGAAAGCGTATCGAGCGAAATCTCACAGAGCGCATACCGCTGAAATCTGCTATAAACCTCTACTTAAGGTGGATAATGAAGGGACTTCCCGTATTTTGATGCCGCGCGAAAGGGGATTCACGGTGGAATATGTGCTAACACGTCGTTCCGCGCTGGGTGCTGCGGGTGCCGGTGCGGTGCTTTTTACGGTTGCTTCATGCTCGAATGAACGCAGTGACTATGCCGGAGAAGTCAAACTCGAAAAATATGATAATTCTGCCGGCAGTTTTGAAGCCGCCACACGAGACACCCCTCCCAAGAACGTTCCCAAACCTATCAAACCTGAGAATGCAGATGAAAAGTCCGTTGCCGGATTTTACGCGAGCCTAGCCTATATCGCCGCCGCTATGCAGTATATGTTCGCCACTGGTGACACCGGTCCCTACGATGACAGCGCGCTCACCGAGGACGAGAAACACTATGTTCATAATTCCTCAAATGAGCAAATACTGGCGCGCATGAGGGAGGGGCAAAACTGGTATGAGAACCCGCGCGTCACTATCTCCCTGAATACCGCGCAGCCCGCGATGGAAGGTGATACATACACGTGGGAAGGGAAGTTTTCTATGGAGTTCGGGAACTACCGCGTCGATCGTGGGCAGGTAAACGACCTAACGGAACGGCAAAAAAGTAATACCGAAGACATGGTTTTTAAAGGAACATATACCAACGGGCGCTGGAGCGTTGAAACTCGGTCAAAGACCGTAGCCTCACAGAGCTCTACAGCTACACCATAGCGTTGTACCTTCCTTGGAAGGAGTGCGCTCGGCGCTGGTTCTTGGGTGCGCGCAGGGACGATGAGAAAAATATAACAGCTTATGATGACGTCATATAACGCATGTTCGCACGGCTTAACGGCACAATAGTAAGGTACCCAGCCACATCACAGGGGTTTTAATCGTTGACGATTAAGACGCCGAAAGGAATGAAATATGTCAGAAAGATCCTATGATTTTTCGCGCCGAACCGCTCTTGCGGCAGCCGGTGCGGTGGGCTCGGCGATGATGCTGAGCGCCTGCGCCCCGAAGGTGAGAGGAATCGCATCCGAGCAGCAGAGTGCGGGGGCAACCGCATCCAGCTCTAGTTCCAGCTCTCCATCTAGTTCCAGTTCAAGTTCTTCCTCCAGTTCCAGTAATTATGCAGGCGAGGTTCGCTTCACGAGTTTCGATACCTCGGCTGGCGCCTATGAGCCTGCCACGAAAGATCATCCGTCAAAGAACGTGCCTAAACCAACGAAACCCTCAGATATAAACGATAAGTCGGCGGCAGGATTTTATGCGGCGATTGGCTATACGACGGCAGCCATGCAGTACGCCATGGAAACCCTGGACTTTAGCCTTGTGGCGGATGCGTTTCCACCAGAATACAAAGATGTCCTGGAATCTAAATTTAACCAGCTGAAACAACAAACCACGAGCAGTAAATCATGGTTTGGCGGCCCCAAATTTAAGGCGATTCTCAAGAGTCCGGAACCGACGATGAACGGTACGAGTGCCACCTGGGAGGGAACAATATCGTTTTCGCTGGGTACCTTTTACGGGCCGAGTGGAGTAAGCCGAGAGTCTGAGACAGAGACATCAGATACCCTCTACCGTGGAACCTATACGGAAGGGCGCTGGTGGGTTATCTACGGCAGCTCCTCGGGTTCGTCAGGATCTGGATCGTCTCAAGAATTTTCACTCTAGAAACACCACACAGATATTCGGGCTAAGAAGTCCGCACCATGAAAGGAAAAAGAATGTCCGCTCTACATGTCTCACGTCGCACCGCGTTTGGTCTGGCGGGTGCAGCCTCTGCGACCGTGGCGCTTGCCGCGTGCTCTGGAAGCGTTAGCGGAGTCAGCTCCCCGAGCGAGCGCACCGACTTTAGCGGCGAGATCAAGTTCGATAGTTTTGACACCTCTGCGGGAGAATACAAGCCCGCGACCAAGGATCATCCCGCCGAAAATGTGCCGAAGCCGAAGAAGCCGGATAACGCTAACGATAAGTCGGCGGCAGGTTTTTACTCGTCTATTGGCTACCTTTTTGCATCCATGCAGTACTTCCTCGAGTCTTTTGACCCCGAGCCCATGATGGAGGTTATTGCAGACAATACCGGGCAGAAGGTGCCTGCAGCACAGTTTGAGCAGCTCAAGCAGATGGGCGCCGGGGGAATCGTGTGGTTTTATGACATAAAAATTACCGGCAGCCTCAAGACCCCGCAGCCGAAGATAGACGGCGACACCTACACCTGGGATGGAAGCGTTACCATGAAAGCTGGTGGTATGGGCGGCCGCGGGGGAATGGGCCGGGAACTGAACCAGGAACAGAGTCAAGACGTTACGTTCAAGGGAATTTATAAGGACGGCAAATGGATGATTACGGACCCAAATCAGGATTCGGCCGCCTCCGGTAGTCCTAGTTCGTCAAGCTCCAGCAGCTCCGGTTCGCTGTTTGGCATCTAGCGAAATTTTACGGCGAGAGTATTCTTTTCTCGTTATCGTGATGGATAGCGGGTATATGCATATGCTGTACCTCCGATGATCGATACCGCCCGAGTGTTAGGGCTTGGGTTCCGAAAGGACTAGCATGTCTTCATTGAATATCTCTCGCCGTTCCGCGCTTGGGTTCCTTGGCGCCGGTTCTGCGGCGGTGGTTCTTGCTGCCTGTTCAGGGGCAAATAATGCCGGCGGGTCAGGCTCCTCCGCATCCGGTGGCCAAGACCAAAAGGACTACAGCGGTGAGGTGAAATTCGACAACTACGACACCTCTGCGGGTAAGTACGAGCCCGGCACCAAGGAACAGCCCCCGAAGAACTTCCCCAAGCCCCTCAAACCAGAGCAGATGGGTGAGAAATCCGTTGCTGGTTTCTATGCGGCTATCGGGTACATGGTTGCGGCATGGCAGTATTTTAATAACGCCAATGATCCTGCCCCATTTATGGAAGTTGCTCTCGATCCTCAGGGGAATAAGCTCCCTGCCGATCAGGTTCAGCAAGCTGTTGAAGAACGGAAAAAGCAAAAAACCTGGGCTGAGGACCATAAGCTGACTGCTATTCTGGATTCCCCGCAACCCAAGACTGACGGTGACACCTATACCTGGAACGGAAAGATGAAGGCTACCAACGGCTCCTTCGTCGTGATAGGGGGTCAGGCTATAGATGTCCCTAAAGAGAAGATGACAGAAGAAGCGCCTGCGGTCTTTAAAGGAATCTATAAAGACGGTACCTGGTGGTTGTCCTATCCTCAGCAAAGCAGCGGAGGTTCTTCAGACGCTCAGGGTGGCTCCCAGAATCAGCAGCAGGGACAGAACCAGGAGCAAACCCCACAGCAGCAGGCTCCGCAGGAAGGAGCCGGGGAAGAAGGCACATCCGGCAACGGCGGGGCACAGTAGCAATACCGCACAAGCTCGTCTAGGAGAACCGAGTGTAGGTTCCTACTTAAAGAAAACCCGCAGGAAGCATGGCGTTCTTGCGGGTTTTCCGCGCTCTTAGCTGAATCTTTGCTCAGGGAACACTTAAATCTCGCATGAATTTCTACATCATGTACACAATGGGAATACATCCAACCACAGTTTGCGCCTTGATGCACGGGTAAAAGGCGCTGAAAGGACACCATTTCGATGCCCTCCCACACCTCCCGTCGTTTTCCCCGTCGTTCCGCACTCGCGCTGTTGGGCATAGGCTCAGCGGGATTTATCGCCTCTTGCCTATCAAGAAACCAAGGATCTGCCACAAACTCTGACGAAACCCGCACCGACTTTGCGGGTGAGGTCAAATTCGATACATATGATGAATCTGCAGGAGCCTTTAAACCCGCAACTCGTGATCATCCGGCTCAGAACGTGCCTGTGCCCATCAGACCCGAGCATATGAACGATAAATCTGTGCAGGGGCTTTACAATACGATCGCCTATATTTCCGCCGCCCTCCAATATATGAACACCACCGGCAACACCCGACTTTATGACGAAAGTGCCGCCGCGGAGCCGGGACATAGCGTCATGCGCGGCGAAAAAGACGAAAAAGCGTTCTCTTTAATGCGTGAAGGGCGCGTCTGGTTCGATAATCCCGCGGCAACAGTAACCCTCAAAACTTCTGAACCGACTATCAAGGGCGATACCTACACCTGGGAAGGAAAGACCACCCTCGATTACGGAACCTTTCAGGTGGGCGAGAAAGAGACCGTAAACCTTTCTCTCGCGAAACGGTACGAAGTTGCCCAGACCACCTTCACCGCGGTGCATCGTGACGGCCGCTGGTGGTGTAAGGTGAGCGTTCCCGAAAAGATCGTGGGAGCACCCGAAAGAACTGATCTTTTCTCACATTTTAGGATGCGCGTAGAAGACCTAACCCCCACACCCGTACCTACACCGGAGGCAAAGAAATAAAGGCGCTAAGGGGTTTCACGATTACGAATATGCGTACCAGCAAATATTCAGCGGGGCGACCTCAACCTGAGAATATGTAGAAATACCTGCGGCAATCCCAAGCACAAATCATGACGCATGGCAGGATAGTTAAAGGTAAACCAACCACAAGGAGCGCTCATGCTCTCTGCCCTAAACACGGATAGGATACCTTATTATTATCCGGGCATAAGCAAGGCGCCGAAAGGAATACTATGAACATCCCAGCACATTATCTGACCCGCCGTTCCGCTCTTGGGGTGATCGGCGCCGGTTCTGCGGCGGCTGCTCTTGCCGCGTGCTCGACCAGTAGTTCTAATGGCGGCGGCGGTTCTGATTCGTCGAAGCGTGACGATTACAGTGGCGAGGTCAAGTTCGAGAAGTTTGATACTTCCGCCGGGAACTATGAACCTGCAACCCGTGAGCATCCGGCGAAGAACGTTCCGAAACCTATTAAGCCGGATAACCTGAATGATAAATCGGTGGAGGGCTTCTATCAGAATATCGCCTTTATTATTGCTAGTTTCCAGTATTTCTATATGACGGCAGACGGCAGTGCTCTTATGGAAAGCAACCTTAAAGGCAAAGAACACGTCTCAAAGCTTGAAGAACAGGTGAAATCTTCTGGGGTACCGGATAAGTCTTGGTCTGAAGACCCCACTATCAAAGCTTCTCTTGATACTCCGCAGCCCAAGATTGAAGGCGACACCTATACATGGGAAGGAAAGGTATCAATAAATATGGGTAGCTTTACGGTTGAAAACGGTCAGGTGACGGATATCCCCGAGAAATCGCGGCATCAGGAATGGTTGCAAACCTTTACAGGTACCTATAAAGATGGTGTCTGGGAAATTGACCTTGGAATGAGCAGCTCCGCAAGCCCCAGCGCCAGCGGTGGCGCATCCACCGGTTCCGGCAGCGGCGGAGGACTCGGGTTCTAAACCTCTTTCGGGCTGAACCGCATCGGACGTAAATATAGGACAAGCCCGCAGAAACACGTGCGTTTCTGCGGGCTTAATCTATGTCTGCGGGGCTTGTATGTGGCGGGAGTGTCATAATTACCTGTACTGCGGCTCTACTCCGGGATAATAGAGGATGCGCCCGTCACGGTAACATCTCTCCCCGAACGAAAATACCGGTAACGACGCCGTATTTTCCGTTTCCATGAGAAAGGTGCCCGCCCATGACTTCCTCGTCCATATCCCGCAGAGCCACCCTCGGGGTGCTAGGCGCCGGTTCCGCGCTCGCCTTCGCCGGATGCGCCTCCCGCGTGCAGCCGCTCTCGGCGGACGCATCCGCGAGCTACCGTGCCGACTATTCGGGTGAGGTCACGTTCAACAGCTACGACACCTCCGCAGGAGAATACGTGCGCGCAACCCGTACCCAACGCGCGAAGAACGTGCCCAAACCGGTGAAAACCGCCATGATGACCGAGAAAAGTTCCGCCGGGCTCTACTCCCTATTTGGATTTCTTGGGGCAGCCTTCACCTACGGAATTATGACTAACGATTTCTCTCCCTTCAAAGAAATTACCTTTGTGGGAGGAATAAACGGAGCCGAAGCCTTTGAGGAAAGCAGCGTGAAGGAGCTTGAAAATATGTGGTTTGAAGACCCTAAAATGACGTTTACGCTCAAAGACCCGACTCCCACCCAGAACGGTGACGTCTACACATGGGCGGCAACGACCACATTCTCAACAGGTAATTTTGTAGTGTATGAGGGCACTGCGGTAGACATTCCCAGCGAGGCAAATAAAGACGTTCACGACGGAGAGTTTAAGGCACGATATAACAACGGACGCTGGCTGCTGATCGATATTCCCACCAATACCGATTTGTCTTCTAGCTTTGGCTCAGCGGGTAACCTGAGTGCCTAATTCCAGGGGATAGTACTGGCCGGGAGTATCCGGGATAATAGTGTTAGAACAATAGTCGCTATCGATGAAAGGTCTTTCTTATGGCACAGTCGTTTGTATCCCGCAGAACCGCCCTAGGTGTGCTGGGCGCAGGTTCCGCGCTCGCTTTTGTTGGATGCGCATCCAACGCCGGCAGCGTGAAACCGCTCCCGACGGATGCTACGGCAAGCTATCGCAACGATTTCAGTGGCGAAGCGAAGATTGACGAATACGATACCTCGGCGGGGGAGTATCGTAAGGCGACCCGCACCGAACGCGCGAAGAACGTGCCCAAACCCATCAAACCTAAGAACGCCGACGAAAACTCGGTGGCAGGGCTGTATTCCAGTATCGCGTTCTATACTGCGGCGACCCAGTACATGATGGAGAGCGGTGACGACAGCCTGATCGAGCAGACTGCGCTGAATGATACAGATAAAAGCTCCGTTAAGTCGTCCTCGTACCAGTTTTCAACGATCTGGTTTGAAGAACCTAAGGTGACGGCCAACCTCACCACGCCGAAGCCCAAGGAATCCGGCGGGGAATACACTTGGCCTTCCCGATTCACCATAGGGTTGGGCAGCTTTATCGCCACCTCAGGAAGGGATGCTGATGTTCCCTCAAGCTCCCGCAGCACCACGCTCGACGTGGATATAACAGGGAAGTATGAAAACGGGCACTGGGTTATTGGCGGGTTTGCCGCAGCCTTTCGCAGCCAGGTAGGTTCAGGCTCTAGCAGCAGTAGTGGATCGAGCATCTAGTCTTCTGCTCTGAGGTTTTGCGGAACGTGGCGAGGTGCAGTAAAGCGTACTATCTCATCCCGGCGACGGCGCTTTCACGCATAGGCACCGTCGCCTACACCATTGTGGTGACCTGGTATATCAGCCAGAACGCCGGTCAGCAGATGGTTGGGGTGATGAATGCGTGTAGCGGTGCGGGCATATTCCTCGCCAGCATTCTTGGATTTGTTGTCATTGACAGGTTCAAGAAAAAGTCTCTGCTGATTTTATACGATATTTTTAATAGCCTCTGCTGCCTGTGCGCTCTTATTCTTTTATCGTCAGCACGCGGAGAATTTATCGTTTATATACTGATTATTCTTTCGGCTCTCATGTCTTTAGCCGCGACTGCGTACAGCCCCACAAGCCGCGCTATTATTCCTGAGATTCTTGGACATCGAGAATTTGAAAAATACAATAGCACCTATTCGATGGTGGGGGAGCTATCCCGTGCTGTGAGCCCCCTCGTGGGAACCATGATTCTCATGCAGAATTTTGCGAATGCTCTGGAGCTTTCAATCATCGTCAATCTGGTGTCATTTATTCTGTCTTTGGCGCTCACTTTTATGGTGCCCGCTGGGTCTGTCGCTACCCGACGCTCGGAGGGCTCCGAAGTATTCCAAAAAACGCATATACTTCACGATTTAAGGATTGGACTAGTATATATAGCCTATAGTGCATATTTTAGACGCGAACTTGTCTTCGCCGCTCTCCTCAATATGTGGGGTGCCTCAACACTTTTCCTGCTTCTGGGACGAGTTGCTTACTTGGGGTTAGGGCAAGAAGTTTACGGTCTTGGTATGTTTATGGGAACTATGGGCGCCGTGGCTGCATCTTTTATTCTCAACCGCATGCCTGCGTTGAGGCGGTGGGCGCATCCACAAATATTACTGATGGTTATCGGTGGTGCGTATGTATTGGCACTTATGCCCGGAATTATCAGCGTTATTACTGCACAAAGTATAGTGAGTGGAATTATTGTTATCTACACTATTGGCCTTTTCTCGGATTTGCAGAAGAAGAGCGATGCTGAGCATATTGGAAAAGTAATGTCTGTCTTTAGTTTAGCGGCAGCGCTTTTTACATCGCTGGGAAATTTACTCTTCTCACATCTAAGTGCGCGGGTAGATACAGGAGCGTATGCGTTCGTATGTGCCGCATCCTTAGCCTTTACGGCGGCGGTGCTTTGGGCAATACGGCATCCTTTAACCCGCGCGAGCAGATAATATTTCGGCGAGCAGATAGCAATCCGTTATCTGCTCGCCGAAATATTATCTGCTCGCGCTATTGGGAGCTGGCAGGTGGCTACCAGATACGTACGCGATCCTCAGGCGCCAGGTACAGTTTGCTGTCCTCAGGAACATCGAACGCATCATAAAACTCGTCGATATTGCGCACCACGCCGTTCACCCGGAACTCGTCGGGGGAGTGCGGATCCACCGAAATCATCATCTCCGCATGCTGCGGGCGTGACTTAGTGCGCCATCCCTGCGCGGTAGACCAGAACAGGCGCTGCGCGGCCGTCATGCCATCAATAACCGGCGCATCCTCCAGCGAGGTGATGCCCTGCTCGGCAAGCGCAATCTCATAGGCCCTCAACGCAATCGACAGCCCCGAAAGGTCGCCGATATTCTCACCCAGAGTCAATTCGCCGTTCACCCGGAACTTCTGCGGGTCAAGGTTCGCCGGGGTGTAGGCGTTATATTGCTGAACCAGTGCGCTCGTGCGTTTGGTGAACTCGGCGAAATCCTCCTCAGTCCACCAGTTATTCAGCGCGCCGTCGCCATCATAGAGCGCACCCTTATCGTCAAACCCGTGGCCGATCTCGTGACCGATTACCATGCCGATGCCGCCGTAGTTCGCTGCGTCGTCGGCCTCAGGGTCGAAGAAGGGCGGGCGCAGAATAGCCGCAGGGAACACAATCTCGTTAGCGGGCGGCATATAGTAGGCGTTCACGGTCTGCGGAGACATCAGCCATTCGTTCTTATCAACCGGGTCGCCAGCGCGATCAATCATGAAATCGCTGTTAAAGGCGGCGGTGCGGCGCAGGTTCTCGAACAGGTCACCGGGCACCAGGGTCAGTTTCGAGTAGTCGCGCCACTCATCCGGGTAGCCAATCTTCGTGACAAACTTCGAGAGCTTTTCCAGTGCCTTCTCGCGGGTGGCTTCGGTCATCCAATCCAGGTTTGTGATGGAGCGGCGGTATGCTTCCAGCAGGTTATTGACCAGCTTGAGCATTTTCTCCTTATGCTCCGGCGGGAAATGCACCGCCACGTACTCCTTGCCGAGTTCCTGATCGAGCGCGTTCTCCACAGCCGCAACGCCGCGTTTCCAGCGTTCGCGCAGCTCTTCAGTTCCCGAGAGGGTGCGACCGTAGAAATTGAAGTTTTCCTGTACGAACGCATCCGGCAGGTAGGGCGCGCGGGAACGGATAGCGCACCACAGGGCCCAGAGTTTCCAGGTCATCAGCGGGGTGGACTGCCACATGTTCGCCACGCCCTCCAGGAAAGAAGGCTGAGAAACAATGACCGTGCCCAGCTCTTTGGGGTCTGCCCCCAGCGCAAGAAGCCACTGCTGGAGCGGGAAACCGGGGAATTTCTCGTCAAGTTCGGTGGCTTTGACGGGGTTATATTTCGCCTCTGCATCACGGTTTTTCACGACATCCCAATGATGCGCGGCGATCTCGGTCTCGTGCGAGAAAATGAGCTGTGCCGCCTCCATAGGGGTTAGGTTGAAGCTCTCGGCAAGGCCGGTCAGCTCGAGCATAGTGGCGATATGCTCGATATACGCGGCGCACACCTGCTCGTACTTCTCTTCGCGGTAGTACGCCTCATCGGGCAGACCCAACCCGGCCTGGGTGAGGTAAAAGACGTAATGTTCGGGGTCTTTCTGATCGATGCTGGTGTACCACCCGAGAAGCTGCGCCAGCCCAGCCCGTGAGAGGAGCGCTAGAGTGACGGCGAGCTGCTCGCTCGTGGCGGCGTTGAGAATCGGGGCGACCTCACGCATGAGCGGTTCCAACCCGTCGGACTCGATCTTATCGGTATCCATAAAAGAGTTGTAGAGCGCGCCGATGCGGGATTCAGGCTGTTCCTTGGCGATACGCTCAACAATCTCACGCACATGCTTTTCGGCATCATCGCGCAGAGTGTACAGCCCGCCGTCTTTGGAACGGTCGGCGGGAATTTCATAGGTATCGAGCCAGCGGCCGTTCACATGGCGGAAGAAATCATCGCCCGGTTTAACCGCATTATCGACCCATTCGGTCGTAATTCCAGAGTTCTTTGCATTATCCATGACCCCATTCTAGGGGCTTTGAGGCGCGAGAACCTTGAAGATAACACCTCTTCGGCATATTCCCTCAGGGGCGTAATTCGGTGAACGCTGGCACCCTTTGCCCCTTAAAGGCAACCGCGAGCAGGTAGGATTTTGCCGATAAGGTAGGAAAATCCTACCTGCTCGTATCAAAAACCACCTGCTCGCGGAAGCTGAAATTACGCCTGTGCGTTTTCTGCAGCGAGTTTCTTATCCCTCTCAGCCATCATGCGTTTCTCGGCCCCATTAACAAGCCAGAGGAAAACAATTGCCAGTCCCGAGCACACGATCATGAAGATGAAGGCGGTGCCCCAGCCCCAGTGATCCACAATGATGCCGATACCGGTAGAAGCCAACGTAGCGCCCAGAGCATACCCGAAAAGACCAGTAAATCCTGCGGCGGTACCCGCGACATGTGAAGGCGACAGGTCGATAGCCTGCAAACCAATCAGCATCACCGGCCCATAAATCAGACCGCCAATCAGCGCCAACGCAATATAGGCGATAATGAGCGGAGCATCGGCTGAAGGCAGCCAATACAGCAAAATAGCGCCTACGGTAGCAATCAAGAAGAGAATACCCGCGGGTGAACGACGCCCCTTAAAGACGTAGTCAGAGACGAAACCGCAGAGAATAGTGCCGCCAATACCGGCAAGCTCCAGGATTGAGAACCCAGCGATACCGCCTTCAAGGGAGGCGTGGCGCACATCGTGCAAATATTTAGGCGCCCACACCAGCACGCCGTAGCGCAGCGTGTACACAAAGACATTAGCAAGAGCCAGATACACCATGGTCGAATTAGTCAGCACATGCTTACGAATAGTCGTCCATGTTGATTCAGAACGGTCTTCGTCCGTGGACTCAACCTTGTGGGGGTCGTTGCGGTACACGTCAATAGTGGGCAGACCCTCAGCCTCTGGATTATCGCGAATCAGCAGCCATGCCACAAAAGCAAGCACAAAGCTAATCACGGCGGGGAACCAAAAAGCAACCTGCCAGGTTTTACCGAAGAGCGTGAAACCCCAGGCAACCAAAAGACCCGAAAGCGCGCCACCAACGTTATGTGCGGTATTCCAGAGAGAAACCTTAGACCCGCGCTCGCTCGTTGAGAACCAGTTCACGAGCACGCGGCCTGAGGGCGGCCACCCCATACCCTGGAAGATACCGTTGAAGACCATAATGGCGGCCATGGTGGATGCGATTGCGGCCCCGTATCCTGCAGCTGCCGCACCGGATCCCATGTACCCGGCGATAGCGAGCAGAACGTTTGCAATACCAGAAAGTACTAATCCTATGGGGAGGAATAACCGCGCATTAGAGCGGTCAGAAATCATAGCGGTAAAGAATTTGCTGAAACCATAGGCTAAAAGCAACGCCGTAGAAAGCGCACCAATAGCCGCATTACTAAAACCGAGCTCATGAGTCAGAATCGGCGTAACAAGCGGAACGTTATTGCGAATCAGATAAAACGTTGCGTACCCGATAAAAATACCCATAAAAACCTGAAAACGTAGGCGTGGGTACTTCGCCGTGACCTCTGCTGTGCTCAGTTGAGGTTTGGCTGTCGGGATAGCAAGCCAGCGGGGTACAGAACCCTTCTTCTTTGGAGAATCTGTAGTAGTCATGCTCGCATTTTAGGAATAGATACCTATAGAAATAGTAATTTTAAGAGCATATGTACAGGTTACTTAAACTAGAAGTGAACATATGTTCAGAATGATTATTCTGTGAATAACAATTTTAGGCTGTCACAACAGTAAATTTTTTATTTATGTGAGATAGGACTATGTCTTAGGGAACATAAATGCCTATATTGGATGCGCATACCCTCTATATAACCGCGAGCAGGTAGGATTTTGCCGATAAGGTAGGATTTTCCTACCTGCTCGAATCAAAAACCACCTGCTCGCGGAATTATTGTGATTGTTTAAGCCTGTAATTAAGGCACTTTATAGGGGTAGGGGAGAGGCTCCGCGCCAGAGACTACAGGCTCGCCCGAACCTTCTTTGCTGCGGCCACCACGTTCTCCAGCGTCCTCTTTGTCTCCTCGTAGTCGCGGGTCTTCAAACCGCAATCCGGGTTAACCCACAGGTCAGAGATGGTTCCGTACCCAATCGCGGCACGGATCAGCTCCTCAACCTCGGACTGCGAAGGCACACGCGGCGAGTGAATATCCCACACGCCCGGGCCCAGCCCCGAAACATAGCTTTCGGGAATATCCGCCAGCAGCTCCATATGCGAGCGCGCCGCCTCAATACTGGTCACATCCGCATTCAGGGCATTAATCGAATCAATAATCTCGTTGAACTCCGAGTAGCACAGGTGGGTGTGAACCTGAGTTTTATCCTCGACCGCGCTCGTCGCCAGGCGGAACGCATTCACCGACCACGCCAGGTACGCGGGCTGCTCATCACGGCGCAGTGGCAGAAGCTCACGCAGCGCCGGTTCATCCACCTGAATGATGCGGATGCCCGCCTCTTCCAAATCGGCGATTTCGTCGGCGAGCGCCAACGCCACCTGATTCGCGGTTTCCTCGCGCGGCTGGTCATCACGCACGAATGACCAGGCCAGAATAGTCACCGGGCCGGTCAGCATGCCCTTAACGGGACGATCGGTGAGCGACTGGGCGTAGGAAATCCAGGGCACGGTCACGGCCTCGCCGCGCAGCCCTTCACCTGAGCGTTTCACATCGCCGAACAGCACCGATGGGCGGGTGCAGCGTGAACCATAGGACTGCACCCAGCCGTGCTTAGTCGTGGCGAAACCATCGAAGTTTTCGGCGAAGTACTGCACCATGTCGTTACGTTCGGCCTCACCGTGCACGAGCACATCCAGGCCCAAATCTTCCTGGAGTTTAATAACGGAGGCGATCTCTTCACGCAGGAACTCGTCAAGTTGCTGCTGCGTGATTTTACCGGCACGCGCCTCTGCACGGTGGCGGCGAATATCGCCGGTCTGCGGGAACGAACCAATGGTTGTGGTCGGCAGCTTCGGCAGATTCAGATCGGCTTGGGCATCCCGGCGGATCTTCAGTTCGGGACGCTCAAAATCCTGCGGTTTCACGGATGCGGCACGCTCACGGATTGCCGCATTATGCTTACGCGGATCCGCTGTGAAACGTGCCAGCGCTTCGTCGGCGGTCTTCAACTCTGCCTCAACCGCAGACTCACCGTCGGCAAGACCGCGGGCAAGAGTCACGATCTCGGCGACTTTCTGGTCGGCAAAAGCCAGACCGTCTACGGGCACATCGGCGGGGTCTTCAAGGTCAAGATCGTGCGGCACATGCTGCAGCGAGGTTGAGGATGCAACTGCCACCGCACCGCCGTTAATGTTCTGGAGCGCGTGCAAGAGTGCTCGCAGGTCGGCACGCCAAATATTGCGCCCGTTAATGGCACCCGCCACCAGGGTTACGCCGGAGTCTTTGAAGGCGGTCAGCGCCTCGGCATCGTAGAGGGTGGAAACCAGGTCGAGATGCAGCGCCTCAATACCGGTGTCTAACAGCGCGGGCAGGTTCTCGCGCAGGTTGCCGTAGGGGCTTGTCACCAGGATTGCGGGGCGGTTCGTTTCGGCTGTCAACGCGGTGTAAGTTTTACGCGCCAATTCGGCGATTTTGGCGTTGGGAATGTCGCGGTCCACGGTCAGGCCGGGTTCGTCGAGCTGCACCCACTGCACGCCGCGTGCCGCCAGCTCGGCGAGCACCTGCCGGTAGGCTTTCACGAAATCGTCCAGGCGATCCAGCGGTGTGAACCCTTCGGGCGAATCCTGCTCGGCTTTCGCCCCGAGAAGCAGAGTGAGCGGGCCGACCAGCTGCGGGCGCACCGTCACCCCGTGCTCCTTGGCGACTTCAAGCTGCTCGTCAATAGCCTCAAGATTCAGCTTGATCTCGGTATCCGGACCGATCTCGGGCACCAAGTAGTGGTAGTTCGTATCGAACCATTTCGTCATCTCCAGCGGAGGCAGCGTCTCGGTGCCGCGTGCTAGCGCAAAGTATCCGGGCAGATCGAGCAGGCCGCGCGCATCCTTGGCGTCGGCAAGACGCTTGGGCACGAGGGTGAAAAGACGCACGGCATCGAGCACCTGATCGTAGTACGAGAAAGTCGCCGGAATAGACGAATCGGTGGCGCTAAGACCGCGCTCGATCACACGGTCATAGTAGGTGCGCTGCACATCTGCGGCCGCCTGGCGCAGTTCATCCTGCGTGATTTTGCCTTTCCAGAACGCTTCCTGTGCCTTCTTCAGCTCGCGGAAACGGCCCACGCGGGGGTAACCAACGATGGTTGCTGCGGGGAATGGGGTGCGGGTCATCCTAGTTCCTTACTGTGGGAGGGTGTCAAATAAAAGGGGAGTTTAGAGGTATTGAAGATCGCTCAGGGGGAGTTTGAAACGGTTCGAGTAGCGCGGAACGTCGAGTTCTTCGAGTACGTCCAGCACAGCCTCATGCTCGTTAAATGTGAAGAAATGCAGGCCGGGGGCGCCAGCATCAAGCACCTTGCGACATTGGTCGAGTGCATGTTCCACGCCGATGCGGTGCAGCTCGCGCGGATCGCTCGCGGTTTCCAGGCGATGCGCCAGCTCGCGCGGCACTTCAAGCCCGGCAAGCTCGCACAGCTTCGTTAGCCGAGTCAGCGAGGTAACGGGCATAATGCCGGGAATAATGGGCATCTCCACCCCGGCAAGGCGCGCAGCATCCACCAGCCCCGAATAGCGCTCGGTCTCAAAGAAAACCTGGGTGATGGCGAAATCCGCCCCGGCACGCTGTTTTGAAAGCAGAATCTCAATATCTTGAAGAAGCGAGGAAGATTCGGGGTGCTTATGCGGGTACGCCGCAACCCCAATCGACACCTTCCCCGCAGCAAGATGCGCGAAATCCTCACGTTCCACCCTGCGAATCAGCTCCACCAGGTAGCGGGCAAAAGGCAGCTCAAGCGGGCGCGTGTCTTCGGGCGGAATATCGCCGCGCAGCGCCAGAAACCCGCGTACTCCAAGCCCCAGAATCAGACGAACCGAGCGTTCCAAATCGGCCACGGAATGCCCCACGCAGATTAGATGCGCCAGCGGGTTCAGCGAGGTTTCATGCACCAGGTGATCGAGCAGAGCCAACGTCTTTTGGCGGCGTTGAGCATCGCCCGAATAGGTGACGGAAACGTAATCCGGGTTGGTTTGCTCAAGCTCGGTGATGGTTTTGAGCAAGGAATCGCAGCTTGCGTGCGACCGTGGTGGATACAGCTCGTAAGAAAGAGCCGGGTGAACTGTCGTCATTTTCATTCCTCCGTGTTCACCCGATAGAAGCGTGCCCGAAGGTACGCCGAATCTTAGCAAGACGCGAAGGGAATTCACTTCTATCGGTTCTGGCGGGAGCACCTTGTCCGTCCACCCAATGGGTGGAGGCTGGCGAGGTTGCTGCGACGTCTAAGAGCCAGATCTCTCGGTCGCTCTGGATAGATAACGTTCTTATTTTAGGCAGGATGCGCGGTGCCAGCAAGAATATGTCGGCACATGTCGTCGAGCGGTCATAACCGCTTAATATTGTGGGATGCGGCGAAACAATACGTCATACGGGCTCGCGGAGGTGCGGGTCAGTGCGTTGAATCCACCACCTGATTTAGCCGCAAGTTCAGCCGCGAGCAGATAATATTTCGACGAGCAGATAGCGGAATGTTATCTGCTCGCGAAGAGTACAGAGGAGGTGACGCGGCGGCGAGAGGGAGAAGGCATTCTACAAGGAAAAATCGGGTATTGTTCTGAGAAAACATGTCGTGTAAACTATGTGTAAGAGTCCCCCGACCGCCTCTACCCGTGAGTCTGCAGGTTCACAGGATATGCGCATATGTCGGGGCCCTTCTTTATCTGCTTCCGGTCTTACTCTAGGGAGTTGCAGAGCGCCGTGAACGTCATGTTGCGACCACATACTGTCAAACACGGTAGAGTAAATGTATGGAACGCATCGAATCTCCCGCATATGCACGCCTGGGTAACTCCGGGCTGGTCGTGCCCTCCGTCGGAATCGGCTGCAACAATCTGGGACGCCCCGGCACCCCCACTCAAACTCAGGAAGGCACCAACGCCGTGATCGCCGCCGCAGTCGAGGCGGGCATCGGCTTCTTCGATATTGCCGACCTGTACGGTGCCGAACCCGGGTTGTCAGAAACCATGTTCGGTACCGCGATGCGCGAACTCAATCTCAACCGCGATGACCTGATTATCGTCACCAAATTCGGGCTTCCCACCGGTACCCTCAACGGCAACGACTGGGATGCGCGCGGCTCACGCCGATACATCATGCGTGCCGTCGAAGGTTCACTGCGCCGCCTGGGAACCGAGTACATTGACCTGTATTTCTACCACAGCCCCGACCCGAACACCCCGCTGGAAGAAACCCTATCTGCTCTAGATACGCTCGTGACCAGCGGAAAGGTTCGTTACCTGGGGCACTCCAACTTTGCGGGGTGGCAGCTTGCCCACGCCGAGCATCTCGCCCGCACACTCGGCACTGAGCGGTTTATCGCCGCCGAAAACCACTACAACCTGCTGGATCGCCGCGCCGAACTTGAAATTCTTCCCGCCGCCCGCCACTTCGGGCTGGGGGTGCTCCCGTATTTCCCGCTTGCCAACGGGCTTTTGACCGGAAAATACCGCCGTGACAGCATCCCGGCAGGGTCGCGCCTGTCGCATTCCAAAGCGCAGGTACTCGCGCAAGCCGACTGGGAACAACTCGATGCCTACCGCGAATTCTGTGCCGACTTAGGGGTCTCAGAGGTTCAAGCATCCATCTCTTGGCTTAAACAGCAGAACCCCGTCGCCAGTGTGATCGCCGGGGCAACCACCCCCGAACAAGTACACGCAAACGCGCAGGCCGCAAGTGTGCGTTTCAACGATGACGAACTGGTGCGGCTCAACGAGATTTTCCCAGCGCCTGAAAGCATCGCGCTTTTCTAACAATCTCCTTCGCCACTGCAAATATAGCCAAATGGGAATATAACTAATCGGGAATATACCCAAGCCAGCAAGCGTTTAAAACTGTGCGGTCTCTCAATCTGTGCCGTACAAGACCCCTCATGAAAGACAAAAATACCCGCATGAGCATCACCACCGAGCCGCCAAACCGCGCCAGTGCACTACCCCCACTCGGGCAGGGCGCACATACACGCCGCCTGGGCGTTATCGCGCTGGTGGCAACCTTCGGCGGGCTCCTCTTCGGGTACGACACCGGCGTTATCAACGGTGCCCTCGACCCCATGAGCCGCGAACTCGGTATGGACAACACCATTCAAGGCTGGGTTACGGGTTCCCTCGCCTTCGCTGCCGCCCTCGGAGCCATGATCACCGGGCGTATCTCAGATGCCATCGGACGACGCAAAACCATCATCGGACTCTCAGTCCTCTTCATCGCGGGCGCGCTCACATGCGTCTTCACCCCCAGCATTGCTGTACTGTTGATGGGCCGCACGATGCTCGGGCTCGCTGTGGGAGGCGCATCCGCAGTCGTACCCGTATTCCTCGCCGAACTTGCACCCTACGAAATTCGCGGCTCACTCTCCGGGCGTAACGAACTCATGGTCGTCGGAGGGCAGCTAGCCGCATTCATCGTGAATGCCATCATCGGCAACCTCTGGGGCGAACACGATAGCGTATGGCGGTGGATGTTCGCCGTCTGCGCCCTGCCTGCGCTCGCGCTTTTCATCGGTATGCTGCGCATGCCCGAATCCCCACGCTGGCTTATCGCGCAGGGGCGCACCGAGGATGCGCGCGCTATTATGCGGCGCATCCGCCCCGCCGAACGTGCTGATGCCGAAATTGCGGACATCGCGCGTTCACTTGAGGAAACGCGCATCCAAATCGGCACGGAGACTAGGGGTAGCACGGGTAAAATCCTGCGTGAAAAATGGTTTGTGCGGATTTTGCTGGTCGGTATTTTGGTGGGTGCCGGGCAGCAGCTCACCGGTATTAACTCCATCATGTACTACGGCATTAAGGTGCTCAAAGAAGCTGGGTTTGACGAGGGTTCGGCTCTCATTGCGAATATCGCGCCGGGCGCTATCGCTGTGGTTGGCTCAGTCTTTTCGCTGCGCATGATGGAGCGCGTGAACCGCCGCACGATGGTGATTGCGGGGTATTCGCTGACCGCGTTTTTCCACCTGCTGATCGGGGTAGCGTCTATGCTCCTGCCGGAAGGCACCCCCGCGCGTCCCTATATTATTCTGGCGCTTGTGGTCGGGTTCGTGGGGTCGATGCAGACCTGCCTGAATGTTTCGACATGGGTGCTGATGAGCGAGCTGTTCCCGCTTCGGGTACGCGCGGTTGGCATGGGTCTTTCTGCATTCTGCGGGTGGATGATGAACGGTCTGCTTTCCCTCGTATTCCCGGTTATTTTGGGGGCGCTGGGGTTGACCGGCTCATTCTTCGGGTTCATGGTGGTGAACGTGCTGATCGCCGTGCTCATGTGGCGTAACCTGCCCGAGACCCGCGGCAAAACCCTGGAAGACGTGGAGGCGGGCGTTATCTCGGGCGCCGCCTATCCGTTTGCGGCTACTCGGTAGACGCGAGGCTTCGCTAGGACGCGAGCAGGTAGGATTTTCCGACCTGCTCGTACCGATAACCACCTGCTCACGGAAGAATAAGACCGCTAGACACTCTGCAAACCCACTCAGCAAAGGCATTCCTATCCTGCGAGGGCGCGGGTTAAGTGATAGTGTCAAATATGTTATAACTATCCTTCGGTTGTGGTGCTGTCGCGCGATATTCCCGTTGCCGACTCCACGGGTAGCGCACGGTCGCGCATACTTGACGGCACCCGCATACCTGTGACTTTTAGAAGGCAGAAAGTCGTGGCAGACAACGTAAAAAATGATTGGGATTTGCGCAGCGAGAAGGTTCAGAAGAACCAGGTGGCCGCTTATGACGAGATGCGCCGTCGCTGCCCCGTAGCGCACGACGAGTTCATGGGCTACTCCGTGTTCAAGAATGCCGATGTGCAGCATGTGCTCGATCATCCCGAAATTTACTCGAATGTCGTCTCGACGAGGCACATCGCCGTGCCAAACGGTATGGATGCGCCTGAACACACAACGTTCCGTGCCGTGAACGACAAATACTTCACCTCCGAACGCCTGAGGGAGTTTGAGCCGAAAATCCGTGAGGTCGTCAAGAACCTGGTGGCTGATTTGCCGCGCGGCACCGAGGTTAATGTGATGGATGGGTTCGCGCAGGCTTATGCGATGCGTATTCAGAATGCGTTCATGGGCTGGCCCGCGAGCCTTGAGAAGCCGCTGATCGAGTGGATTGAGAAGAACCGCGAGGCTACGCTGCGCCGCGACCGCGAACAGATCGGCAAGGTCGCCCTTGAGTTTGACACCTATATTCGTGAGCTTCTGGACGCGCGCCGCGAGCAGGCTGCCGCCGGGAACCCGCAGGATGTGACCGCCGAGCTGCTGACCGACACCGTGCAGCTGCCCGATCAAGAGCCCCGCACTATGACCGATGAAGAGATTGTGAGCCTGATCCGCAACTGGACGGTGGGGGAGCTTTCGACCGTTTCGGCGTGCGCCGGGATTATCATAAACTTTTTGGCGCGCAACCCGCAGGAGCAGGCTCGACTTCGTGAGTCACTAGGGGAGGGGCATGCGGAGATCGCCGCCGCAGTTGAGGAGATTATGCGTCTTGAAGACCCGCTGGTGACGAACCGCCGCGTGACTACCGAAGATACCGTGCTGGGCGGGCGTACCATTCCGGCGAATTCGCGGGTGACGATCAACTGGTCAAGTGCCAACCGTGATGAGGACGCGTTCGAGGATGCGCTCACCTATAACCCGCATCGTGACCAGTCCCGCAACCTGGTGTATGGCGACGGTATTCACGTCTGCCCGGGTGCGCCGCTGGCCCGCTTGGAGCTGCGCCTGCTCATGGAGGAGCTGCTGAAGGCAACCAAGAGTATTGTTCCTGGTGACGAGTCGGATGCACCCGCCACCGAGAACGCCACCTACCCGATCTCGGGCTACTCGACGGTCCGGGTGGTGTTTGGGTAGGGCTTTGTAGGAAGCTCTAGAAGATAGCGAGTGAGCAGAGTACAGGTAGTTTCATCCTTATATAGTTAGAACCTCGGACTAGGTGTGTGCGTTGGGAGTAGCTAGTAGCTCTATACCCCTGTTTTACATTCTGTGGTTGGATTTTTGTTCACTGGGCTTCTGCGTTTTATGAATTTTGTGCATTAATAGTGAGGGTGATTTATGAGTGGATACCCCGATATAAAAAACAACGAATCTTACCTCCTCAGACCCACCGTGAATAAAGCCTCCAAGCCTACTCTACTATACTTGCACCAGAATCATGCCGAGAAAGACTTCGGAACGCCCCAATTTACCATCATACACACATTAGTGAGGCTCAAGACAGCACCCTTGAAGATTCTGCAACCAACCGTGTCTTCCCATTAATCCTTCTTAGGACCATCACTGTAGACGGCACCTATATACAACCTATCACTAGCGCACCGCCAAATGCGTTTGTGTGGCAGTAAACACCACTAGAGCGACATGAACCACCAAATTATCTAACACCGCTGGTGATCAGCAACCCGATGTCGGACTCATCATGACGCTTTCGCGCACCGATATCACGAGCTGGATTATTGGTTCTCCAAAACCTGAGAACATGCTACACTCCAAGGCTACTGAGAGTTAGAGCTGACTTGATCACAGTGGATAAGAAACAACTGGTGGGAAGTAACGCAGACTGATCTTCTGACTCAGAGACAACAATAGAAGAACACCCATTACTTTCTAAATAAAATTTTTAGTATTAAAGGCACATTATATTTTGTAAAATATAAGGTTGAAATTTATCCATAGGAGTCGTTAGAGTTAACAAAGAGCCAGTTCTTCTGTCTCTGTAAGAAGTTTCAGAATCGTTATGATTCTGGAATAAGTTCAAACAAAGGAATGATGATGAACGTTTCGGATCTCGCGAATTCAATTGAAATTGACACTACCCCGGGTGCTGCTGATTACGCAATGAATAGTGCTCAGCCGTCAATGACCACTCCTGCTGGGGTATATGCTGTAGCAGAAATGGCCGTTGCTGGCAGCACCATCTGCTTGGTTTGCTAAGAGAATAATTTATAGAAAGGAAATCGTATGGGCATCTTCCCCCTCAGGACAAAAGGTAACTATGTTTACCGCTCTTTGGCTCCTGTTGCTGTGAGCCAAGTTTTAAATAGTTTGGAGACTCTGACTAACAGGAGTATATATCAGGATGATAGTTATCTGAGGGGGAATTTGCACCTTAAACTAAGTCGATCGAGGAAAGATTCCATACTGCACAAAGTAGTAGAAATGATCGATTCCCCCAAAACTGTCTCATATTGTTCTTTCATTAATATAGCTGGATGTGTTCTAATACTGTCTGGACAAGATAAGAAATTGCTTCAGGCATTAGGGTCTGGACTTGTTCTGGGTAATAACAAGTTACTTTCCATCAGGAACCATTATGGGCGGGATGGTGCAGATCAAATGGGAGCATTAATACTTAGCTATCGATTTGTTACATCTTTTATCAAAGATGATGATAAGGCAAATGATCTTTTTCTGAAATCTGTAAATGCACAAACTTGTCTATCTTATTTGGTACCTGGAATCGCAAAAGCAGTATCAAGCAAGTGGTTACGTGGAACTGCCCTTGAGGAAATTCTTAGTACACAGGCGTATGGTTCTTCTCCAATCGCAGTAAGGCTTAAGAAATACCCGACTGTTATGAAATATCTGACATGGGGGACTATTCTCTGGGAATCGGCCTTCCCTCTTATATATATATTTCCTGAAAAATATGTTCCAATCCTGTTACATGCGGTAAAAGGGTTTCATTTCGGAGTTGCCTTAACTATGGGTCTTCCAAGGTTCTTTTGGGGGTTTATGGGTGCCCACGCTGCGGTTGAGTATATCATCAAGGGTAAGAATAATGAATAATCTAAATAAGTCAGTAATTAAGCTAACTTCAGCAGTTCTGTCCGTTTCGATAGCTTCTACTGTTAATAGGTACAGGAATGAGTATAAGCGAAGGACTGGTCTGAATGGGAATGAGTTCCTAAAGGATAATGACGGTAATACCATTGAATATAACCTTGACTTAAATGAAAACTCAAATATTTTAATAGTCTTTGAAAATGGCTTGGGAACCCCTTTAGAGTCATGGGATTATGTAAAACTATTTCTGAAGGGCAGTTATAATTTATTATTTTATAATAGGCCTAAACACGGTTTTACATCAACAAACTTGTCGAATTGTGGAGCCCTTGAAAAAATTGTTAAGGAGAAAGTTGGCAATGATATCAGGATTATTTTTGTTTGTCACTCTATAGGAGCGTTGGCAGGATGTACTGCTGTGGAAAATAGTCCGTATATTAAGAGTAGGACAGAGAAAATAATTCTTGTTGATGGGACTGAGCCGGATCTTTTTGAAGCATATCGTAATGATTCTGAACAAAAGGGAGAATTTATGCAGATGTGTTTTCAGAAAGCAATGGCTGGATTTTTTGGATTCCAGTGGTGGGGAATCGATAAATATGCCCGAAGGACAAGCTATCGCCCGGACATTCAGGAATCAGTAAGGCTTTTTGAAGCTAACCCTAAAGAAATATTTATTACTTTAAGTGAATATTTTAATATTAGGGTAGATTCTTTAAAATCTATTCTCATGCAACAACAGGTAGCTGTTTCAATTATTAGTTCCTTTGAACGAAGGACACAACAAAAGAAATTAGCGGAAGATTTTGGTATTCCGTTTAGTTTAATTGATAAGAGCACACATTACTCTATTATCGGGCATCCTGAATTTGCCTGGGAATTAGCGCGTGAAGTTAGGAACGTTCTTGAAAAGTAATTTTTTTGATTCTCTAATTTATGGGGTTTTAGTCCACCATATAACACTTACTGTATTTCAAAACACGCCAGATACCTTGGTTCCCCCTATAAATCATTTTTCGCCAGGTTGGGATATACCGCAGTGGAGGTTTTTTGCACCTACCCCAGGAACTTCAAATCATCATATCTTATACAGGACTAGGACAAAACAGAATGATGAGGGTCAATGGGGTACATGGGAAGAGATGATATCTTCTAATGATTCTACCTTATTATCTACCATCTGGAATCCAAATAGTAGGTATGTAAAAGCGAATTTTGATTTAGCAAGTTCGATTGTAAATATGGTATCGTACGGTGCAACTTTTGATTTTATAAAGAGTAGTGAGAGTTATTTAATGGTGTCTTCTATTCTTAATTCTCGGTTGCAAAATACGGATTCAATAAACTACCAGTTTCTTATTGCGACTTCAACTCGTGATAAACAGGATAGTAGTAGCTTTTCTTTTGAACCAAAATTTTTTTCTGAGGTTCATGAGGTGCGATAATGGACGAAAAAATATCTCTAGATTTTCATAGGATACATCTCCACATTACCGGTTCGGTTAATGCTGCTTTGGTACCATATTGGATTAATTGGTCTAGGAGGATTTATCATGATTTGATTGTTACTGCTTCAGTGACAGAATCAGCATGTAGGTTTGTATCTATTGATGCGCTAAAATCTTTAACGGATGGTAAGGCATGGATAGACTCTTGGGGTAGCGATTATCCTATTCAGGTGCATGAAGGTCTTGAGAAATATACGGATGCGGTAGCGATATTTCCTGCGTCGATTAATACAATTATGCAATTGGCCTCTGGATTTACAAATACACCTATGCAGATGGCTATTCAACTGACTAGGTTACCTGTTTCAATAGCTCGCGCATTTCCTGGAGATAATAATATTATTGAGGATAAATTAAATAATTTAATATCAAAACGAGATAATATTGTTATATCTAAAGAAATGCCTGCGTATTCTTTGTCTAAAAAATCTTGGGGAGGTAGTACTGGTTTCTACTATCCGTTTGTGCTTCAATCACTTCAAGATTTAATATCTGATTTAAATATTTAATTTATATTATTTTTGTGTAAATTCTATAAATAGTTGGTGTTGTAGGATCGGGATTGAAAAGATGAATGATAAGTATTTCGATTTTTGGTAGGATTGTTGGATAAAGTTTATTGAATCTAGCGTATCCCCCGCTGTGGTATACAATGTTTTCATAACTTTGAATATATGAGACTGTATTATTATATTTTTCTGTTGCGCATGCTACAGATATTTTATCGAATCTCAGAATGTAGGGTTTAGAAATTTGTCGATATAGCTAGCTCAAAGAAACTTTTTGTATATGAATTTATATCTGACGATTTACAAAAGGTCGGTGATTATTCATGAGCATTCTAAGCCAGAAGATTAGCCACGTTCCGCCGAGAAAACTCTTTGATAATGAGGTTAGGTTCGGTACTTTTGTGAGTGAATTTGCGGGCAGACGACCCTTTCCATTACTGATCAGCGGTTAGTGCTCTGCCAATGGAGATCTTTCTCGGTCTTAGTAGAGCTGCTCTCCGAGTGTTTCTCCCAAGTGTAGTAATGGGCTCTAATCCCTAATGGAATTAGCTATCTCATATCTTTATCTGGATTCTAGGAATTTGTCCAGCTTGTGATATCGATAGGCGGAGGCATCTTGACACGCACTCGGCACCAATCGGTCATCACCTGTAACATCTTCTAAGGCGTAAATAACCTGATGATTGGTTGGATCCCTAGGGTGGTGTTTATTGTTGTACAGACATATCTGGCGATGCTCTAGGTGCCCTATCTACGGTGGGCGTGGTTTCACAGGTCTTTAGTAAATCGTGTGGATGGGAAGGTGTGGTAGTTTATAGAATAGTTGATAGTTTTTGTCAAGTTTAACTAATGTGTGGCCGATGGTTTGTGGGGATACCCTGAAATCTTCCCCTAAGACTTCTTCGGTATGACTCTTGTGAAGGTATAACAGGTTTTTGAGGATAGGACTGTGGAGGGGTAAATGCTGATATGGTGAGATAGGTGATAATCTCTATCTACAGATGTTATCGGTGTTTGTTTGTTCCGTCGTAAATCTACACAGGTAGAAGAGCCAGTTTTACTATATACCTCGGGGGAGGGGTCCTGTATGAACTACCCTCATGGTTGACCTTTAAAATATTACGAAAGCATAATTAGGACTTGTTCACTCTCAGCGGCTTAAACGCTTGGTCTGGGAGCTTTTTATTAATCTATTCTTTTCATTTAGCTTTTTGTAAGACATGTCTGTAGGGCAGCGTGTATAAGAGATAAATCTTGGAAGTAAGGTGACATGGAAGCAGCAATAGTCGGTAGTGGTCCAAATGGGTTAGCTGCCGCGATTACATTGGCTCAACAAGGTGTCAAGGCACATGTGTTTGAGGCATCTAGTACTCCAGGTGGCGGTATGCGTAGCCATGAGCAATTACGTTCAGGGGTTATTCATGACATGTGCTCTGCAGTCCACCCTTTTACATCAGTTAGCCCGTTCTTCACCAATGTTGACTTGCGCCGTTATGGGCTTCGTTTCGCGTTGCCTGAGGTGGATTTAGCCCATCCTGTAGATGAGGATCGTATCGGTGTGTTGTACCGCGACATTGATCGTACTGCGGCAGGTTTGAGACGTGATGGGAAGATCTGGAAAGCAACATTTGGTCCTTTAGCACGCAACTTTAACAAGATAGCGCAGGATCTTCTGGGACCCGTCTTGAATATTCCCAAACATCCTTTAGTGACTCTTTCGTTTGGTATTAATGCGGTTCTTCCTGCTCAATTATCGGCATATCGTTGGCGTGAACCTGCTACCCGCGCCCTTTTTGGTGGCATAGCTGCGCATGCAATCACGCGGCTTGATACTCCCATGAGTTCTGCAGTAGGGATGATGCTTACAGCTGCTGCTCATGCTACCGGTTGGCCTGTTGCCGTTGGAGGCAGTGGAGCGATAGCTGATGCGATGGTAGCTGAGCTGTCTTCATATGGTGGAGAAATTACCTGCAATACCCGTATTACCTCAATAGAACAACTTACAGGATTCGATATCATTATGCTGGATACCTCACCACATGCTGCAGCGGAGATTTTGAAGGATCGGTTACCGAAGAGGCAGCGTCGTGCGTATCAGGCATACCGTTTTGGGCCGGGGGCGTTTAAGGTAGATTTTGTGATTAGGGGCCATATCCCGTGGACTCATAAAGCTGCACGTCAGGCAGGCACGGTGCATTTGGGCGGTACGCTTTCGCAGATTGCTGCTACAGAAAAGCAGGCGGTGAAAGGGAACCTATATGAGTGTCCTTTTGTGCTTGTCGGGCAACAGTATTTGGCGGATCCTAGCCGCTCTGATGGTGAGCACCATCCTGTGTGGGCTTATGCGCATGTTCCTCAAGGATACCCATATGATGTTACTGAACATATTGTGCGGCAGATTGAGCGTTATGCGCCGGGATTTCGTGACATTATTGTCGATTCAGTCTCGTATTCTACTGAGACGCTGGAGGGTTATAACGAAAATTATGTAGGTGGTGACATTATTGGTGGTGCCACAGATATGCGTCAGTTACTAGCGCGCCCAATATTTTCCGCAGATCCCTATGCGACGGGGGTTTCGGGCGTGTATCTTTGTTCGGCGTCTACGCCTCCTGGAGCTGGGGTTCATGGTATGTGTGGGCTGCAAGCGGCTCGTCGCGCCTTGAAGTTATTGGTATAAACACAACGTTGAAACAGTTATTTATTTGAGTTGTTTCTAGTCAAAATATTTACGGATTACTACCCCAAACATGCTAAGGGGACGTAGAATAATGTGGAGGTTTGAAGGTGAAGAAACTCTACCCTGCCCAAGACACGGAGAATAAAGGCTCTTTACCTGCCTGTAAAGGTGGATTCTAAAACCATACCCCACCGTACAAACCTTCACTTGTATAGTGGCAGAGGTAACCACTAGATCATCCGCACCCTCAAGGGATACTCTCTGATAGTCCCGACTAGGAAATCACCTAGTGGGGAGCTTGTCAAGAGTGATAAGCAGCTCAATCGTTAAATTAACCGCTACTGTGTCGTCATCGAACGTATAGTCCTCAGATCAAGTGCTGGTGAGTACTCTCCGAGGCGTTCCGCAAATCTCTGGGCTTATGTCACCGGGTATTCTCCATCGTGCGAGGCTTGTTTTTGCTTCGATGACACTCAAGTAAATTAATACTCTCATATAAAATAAACTTAATTTAGTTCACTGACTTAAATAAATTTAGAATAAATGTATAAATTTAGGCCTGTAGGTTGTGTAGGAAAATTTTTTAAAAATATTTGTATCCCCTTACCCTGTGCATCGTGTTCAATTCTAGGTGTATAAATAACGACATTAAATTTTGAAAGTTTCCTTTTGAATTTACAGTTCTGCCTTGGTATGCCAAGCTGAATAGAAGTTTTGATTGGCGACTGGTATATTTTACCCAAAAAATAGATTTAAAATAATTATTTATTTATATAATCTTAAATTACTTTAAGTGGTTGTTATTCTTGACTGTGTGCTTCCGGGTTTGTTAGGTTTAAATTGTCAGTAAGCTTTGGAGCTGTGTGAAGCTTCTAGAGTGGATTGGCAAGCTAGGAGGGCTGTATAAATGTTGTTCATGTGTACCTAGTTTTGTAAAATTAATGATGCTTACATGTGAAGGACATATTGCCCTAAAAATTTTAAGGAATTCTGGAGGAGTTTTTATGGATAAGGATACTGTTCTTTTGGAGGAGCTTGCTGGGCAGGAGATTGCTCAGATTAGTGGTGGTGTGGATAATATAGATTTCGGTTTCTGGCACGCATTGGAGAACATATATCGCGTTTTTTAGTTAGTTTGTGAAATGTGAATCATAGCTATTTTTGACGAAAGAAAGGAAGATTTACAATGCCTCAGGATATAACTCTGTTGGAAGAAATATCTGAACAGGATCTCTCTCAGGTAAATGGTGGTACTGCTTTCCCTGGATGGTATAGCAAGGTAATCGGTAATCGAGGTCGCGTATGTACTGTCACAGTGGAGTGCATGTCCGTGTGTCAGTAATGTAACTTTGTGCAAGTTGTTGTCATTGTTGCTGTTTATTTTTATATAGTTTTTACTATATATAGTTATAAGAAAAGCGTCATACTTTGGTGAGCATCTTAAGCGAAGTCGGTGGGTAAAGGAGAATATGGGTGTTAGTCAGGAAATTTCTTCCTGAGCTGGATGATAATCAATTTCAGCAATTAGTATCAAATATATTGAATACTTCCCTATTGGAGGAATTGGAGACTACCTCAAGGCCTGAGCCTATCGTACTGTTACCGACTCCAGCGTCTATGACGCTGGGGTCGGTTTCTGAGTCTTTTATGTTCCAGGCCCTATTCATGAACTTGATGGCGCATGAGGACGAGCATATGTGTCAGATCGTTCAAAAATTTGCCTATGCTAACGCAAAACACATCGATGGTCTCACTGAACAGCTTATGGGTGCTCTCAGGGGGCGACTGCTCAATTTCTATCTACGCCCACTGGTAGCTCATGTCAAAAAAATCTCTGCGCAAGGACTTTTACACGGAGAAACCCCTGAAGAACGGTATGAAGACTATTGTCGTCGCTGGTATGAAGATTTTCAGGACGACTTTTATGCCATTTATCCGCTCCTTCAGCATGTTCATACGACGATCGTAGATCAGTTTTACATAGCAGTGTCGGAGATTTTTGAGCGGGTCCAAACTCATGAGAGTGATATACGAAAACTTCTCGGTGTCACAGATGATGACCCTCTGAAGCTAGAGTCTCTTGTGCTAGCTGGCGACCATCATAATGGTGGGCGTACCGGCTGCGTGCTGGTATTCCAGCAAGGAACTGTAGTGTATAAGCCCCGCAGTATCGAAGGTGAGCAAGCATATTACAACATCATCCAGAAGCTCGCTGAGTATGGTGCCCCCGCTATGCGTGCCGCCCGGGTAGCGGTCGGTAATGGGTACGGGTTCATGGAATTTATCGAACGGGAAGAAGTCGATTTCTCATCAGAGGATTTCCTGGAGTCTTCCGGTCGACTTGCGGCCTTACTGTATGCGCTTCAGACTAAGGACATGCATGAAGAGAACCTTGTCCCTCTATCAGAGGGACCTGTTCCTGTTGATCTTGAAACTATGCTTCATCCAATTCATACAGCAGCTGACGACGATCCAGTTATTCCTGCTGATAGCGCTTTTTTGTATAAACTTCGGGGGATATCAACTAGCGCATTACTTCCTACTCGCCTCATGCGAAGTGATCCCTCCCAAGGGTATGTAGATATCGGTTTTATTCAAGGTGAACAGGGCGTTAACCCGTTTGCTGGGATGAGTGTTGAACGCCCTTTTAGAGATGATGCTGTGGTTCGATTTGTACGGGAATCAGTCCCTGAAGATACTGGTAACACGAGTGAAGCGGGATCTGATGAGCTAGAGCAGCAACGTAATTTACACGCAGCTCGAGCTTATTTCTTTGCCCGCGGATTTGCTCAGATGTATCGGTGGATTTGTGAAAACCGCTATACCGTCTTGGAAGCTGTCCGCGCCGAATGCACAGGAATAATACTTCGTGCCGTCCTGCAGCCAACCATGTATTACAGTCAGCTGGTACGGATGTTGGGCAGCCCCGAGGCGCTTGCTTCTCAGGATGTTTTCAAAACCATTATATTCCGAACTGCTGCTTTTGCCCCCAACCGCCCGTTGAAAATCATTATCGCTGAGGCTGAGTCGCTCTCGCGGTTAGACGTTCCTTTCTTCACACACCGGACAGACTTGTCTGATATCCTCTCTCCTCATGAAACTGCTGCAACTGGAGTGAGTGTTCAAAAAAATGCTCTTGAAGAGACCCTGAGTCACATTACCGATATGAATGAGGCGGATTTAGAGGACCAGCTGAATCAAATTTGGAATGCTTTCGTGTCCCCATATCCGGCTAATACTCTAGTTTCACAACCTGCGGATGCGTGGCGGGGGCGGGACAATTTACAAAGTGAGCGAGATTTTAGTTCCACGGTCGCCGATTATTTGGCAATTCGTTTGTATCCTGGGCTTGCTGAAGAAAGCCCTTGGACATGGGCAGCGCCTGTTCCGGGTACTCAGCAGCAACATACCGGAGCCTGGGATACTGCTGTATTGGGGCTGGATCTTTATAGCGGTTCCATTGGTCCTGCATTATCCTTGGCGCAAGCAGCACATACTCTAGAAAATGAGGAATATGCTCAAGCAGCGTATCGTGTGTTCGATCCGATAGCAGACGTTGTCTTCTCGGAAGATATGTCGTTTGAACTGCCTGACGAGATGCGTGATACAGCCTTCATGGGCGAACCCGGTATTGCTTTTGCGCTTGCCGGTGCTGCCGAGTGTTTGAATGATCCCCGCTTGAAGGAAGCCGCTGCTGTGTTGGGGAACCGGATTGCTGAGCGTTTGGCGCAGGCAGAGCATCCGAGTCCGGATTATCTCACCGGGCAGGTAGGTGCGGCAGCCTTGCTGCTGGGATACGACCTCGCGGATGATCGGGAAGCGCTGCTGGGCGTACTGGATCGGCACGCCCAAGACATCATCGCGGGTCGTGTCGAGGAGGAATGGTGGTCTCATAGCGGGTTCGCCCACGGTATCAGCGCCTCCATCTTCGCGTTGAGCCGGTGGAGTCGGCATATGCCCTCCAAAGAGCGCGCCCAGCATGCGGTCAAGAACCTGCTAGATCGCCTGCGCGAATTCGATAACGGGGAAAGCTGGGAATCACAGATCTCCGGGCAGGGTAGTCGGAACGGTGTGTGGTGCCATGGTACCGCCGGTATTTCCCTAGCCTTGGCGGCGGTACAGGTGTGGATGCCCGGGCTTTCCACCCGTGCCGATCTTGAGCGTGCTGTACACCATGCCCTGCATGAGGGGACCGGTCGTAACCTCACCTATTGCCACGGTGATTTAGGTACTCTGGATATTCTCGAATGGGTCGTCAATCATGTTCCCGATCTGCCTGATGCCGAAAAAATCCGGGACATCCTAGCCAACGGGTACAGTACCTCTCTGCTACAGGAAACCCTAGAGGATAAGTCCGTGCGCTACTCTTTGACCCCATCGTACATGGTGGGTACCTCCGGTGTGCTGTCTTGGCTGTCTCGCCGTATCGGTGGCACCCGGTTGTATACTCCGACTATTCCCGATTCCACTGAAGCATAGGGCATCAAGTCATGGCTTTTCCTGCTGTTTTGCAGACCGCCCAGACCGAGTGCGGTCTGGGCGTGAGTGCTTCCATTCTGCAGCATTATGGACGTTATCAGACGGTCTCAGACTTGCGTCTGGCTATGGAACCCGGTCGTGAAGGGCTGAACCTCCTGCAGGTGAGCAACCTTCTCACGGATGAAGGTATGGAGGTCGGCGCCTATCGGGCAAGCTCGTTGGAGCAGCTTCGGGATATCGGCAAGCCGGTGATTCTGCACTGGAATAATTCGCATTATGTGGTGCTGGTGCGGATGCGTCATGACCGGGTGCAGATTATGGATCCTGGGCAGGGTTTGCGAACGATTAGTCTTGAGGAGGCTGAGAGCTCCTTCTCCGGCAGCGTGCTGGTGCCGACTCCGCGGGATGATTTCGAGAAAAAATCCCGGAACGTTTTCAAAGACTGGCAGTTCCATACATTCTTTACGAAGCAGATGTTTGGCCAGTATGCGCTTTTCATCCTGTTACTTGCGATCACCTATAGCGTGACCTTTGCGGTACCGATGGTGATTCAGCATGTGGTGGATGCTCAGCTGAAGGGCGAAGAGAATGTTGTGGTCGGCATCACCGCCGGTGTTATTGCCGGTATTGCCGGGTATTACCTGGTATCGATTGCGCGTGCCGCAACGTTGGCGAGTATCGTCTCATCCATTGGGTATAAGCTTCTGGGGGACCTTTTTGCCAGACTTCTCAAGTTGCCGTTGACGTATTTTGCGCTCCGCTCACCGGGCGATATTCTCTACCGGTTAGCGAGCGTGAATATTCTGCGCGACTTCCTGTCGTCAAACCTGACCGAGTTCGTCATCAATATCGGCACGATGATCGTGATCCTTATTTTCATTGCCCAGCAGTCCGGTGTGGTTCTACTCATTACCTGCGGGGTCCTGTCCGTGCTGGTCGTGATCTGGATTGTAACGGCGCGTCCCACCTCCCAGGCGCTCGATGCTGAGTATTCGCATGCTTCTGAAACTCAGGTGATTGAGCTAGATGCCATTAACACCGTAGCGACGATGAAGATGACAGGCTCGGCAACTTCGACCTTTGGTAAGTGGCGTGAAACGTATCTACGGTCGTTGGCGTCGATGCGCCGTCGCATGGTGCTGCAGCAGGGCGTGCTTGGGTCTGCCGCAGCCGTCGTGCAGCTGGGTGGCCCGCTGATTCTGTTGCTGTCATCGCTGCCGCTGGTTAATAACGGAACGTTGACCCTGGGGCAGGCTATTGCGACCGAGGGTATTTCCGCGCTGTTGTTTTCTTCAATCTCTTCGGTGATGTTTGGCATTATGAATATCGCGGCGGTGGATCGTGCCGTCGCCCGTATTACCGATATTCAGCGGTACGAACCCGAACAGGATGAGGGAACCGTTACGGATGTAATCGACAGCGATATCGAACTAGAGGATGTCAGTTTCACGTATCCGGGTGGTATGGCTCCGGTCCTCTCGGAGGTGTCTCTAACGGTGCCGGAGGAGCAGGATATCGCGATCGTCGGTTCCTCCGGGTCTGGTAAGAGCACGCTTGCTATGTTGCTGTGCTCGCTGTACACCCCGGTTTCGGGTGCTATTCGTGTAGGCGGAATCGATATTCGTGATTACTCGCTGGATGCTCTGCGTTCCCATATTGGGTATGTGCCTCAACAGCTGCAAACCAGGACGGGAAGTCTCTACGATAACCTCACGGCGGGTCTGGATGACGGGCGTAGCCGTGAGGAGATCGAAGCCAATATCTACGCTATGGGCATCCTGGATTTTGTGAAGGATCTGCCACTGGGGTTCGACACGATTATGGCTAACGGGGGCGAAAACTTCTCGGGTGGTCAACGTCAACGCATCGCGATTGCTACCGCCCTGCTGCGGTATCCACGGATTTTAGTGCTGGACGAGGCGACCAGCGCTTTGGATACCACAACCGAACGGCAGGTGACGGAACTCATCGCGCAGTATCAGTGCACGAAGGTCGTAGTGGCGCATAGGCTTTCGACAATTCGCAATGCCCAGCAGATCGTGGTGATGGAACACGGATGCGTGATGCAGGTCGGCTCCCATGAGGAACTGATCTCGGTGGAAGGCCGGTACCGGGATTTGTACTACCAAGAAGAAAAAAGCAGCCACGAGGAGTACGAGTACACATCACCAATAGCCGCATAGACGATCTCTTATAGTCGACCCTGGGGTTTGGGAAAGTCGTTATGGATATGCGTGGCGGCTTGCACGAGTAAATAACCTGAGCCGTAGAGCAACCGAAAAACGTGGATGCTGTCGCACAAGCGTGCTGCCTGGGCGACAGCATCCAAATTTTTTTGGTGCTTCTTCAAAAACCAGCGCGGCAAGTTCCCCTCAAACCGCATAATATTTCACCCATAAAGTTTAAATTTCTAAGCAACAATACTCAGATTTCTCGGGAATTTTTAATGGTTTTGTTATCTTAAAAATGATACCAAACCGTTACAAAAACTTTTTCAAAATTATTTATCTAATTAAAAAACAAAAGTTAAGCTAAATAATAAAATACTTTCCAAGCGTTTTATTTTCCGAGTAAATAAACCTAAACCCTTGAAATTACAGCCCAAACTCGTAATGATTATTGTTTTGAATTACGTTTAAAATGCTTGACATCAATATTATTTACCATTTTAAAGAGTGCACAATAAATTTTTGACCCCTAGAGTACATCTTGAAACACGTTTATCAAGTTGTTACTGTAGAGTCACCGATTTCAATAGAGAGAAAACCGACTCTGATAAGGACTTTTGTTCCATGACCTTGCCGCATGATGAGAATAGAAGATATATCTCACCACCCCTATATGTCGCAGCCCGCGACGAAAGTTCATAGTCAATGAAGATTTAAGGCTTTTGTTGCTTGGCACCTGTAGCACACGCGGCATCCCCACATAATTTAGATGACATAGCTCTGACAGCTTGTGTCTAATAGCTATGTTTGTAGTGCTACAGAAAATAAGTAACAAATTTTACAAACTTCCTTTCCTTGAGGCGTTAGTGCGTCGTAAGGAAGGGTAGTGGGTTCCAGGTGAATACTGTGGAAAAGCAAACACCTGGAACCCAGTCAGAGAATAGTTTGATGTCTTCAGCATCAAACTAAACACCGATAATACTATTCCTGAACGGATCAGGAATATTTAAGGAGGATAACCATGGCTAAGGATATCACGCTCCTGGAAGAGATCTCGGACCTCGACCTGGACCAGGTTAACGGCAGCGGTCACGGCGGTGGCGGCTACAGCGGTGGCGGCTACAACGGCGGCGGCAACTACTGCGGTAACGGCTGCGGCAACTACAACTTCGGCTTTGGCTTCTGGGGCGGCAGCTCTTCCTAAGTCCGGGGAATAAGTAAATACGATAGATAAGGAGATACCAGGTGTTAATCAGGGAACTTCTTCCTGAACTGGATGATGAGCAATTCCGACGCCTAGAAACGTATGTATCTAGCACTTCGTTGTTAGAACGTTTGGGTACCGCATCCAATACTCCCGACTCCGAGTCTATCGTACGGTTGTCGGCTCCGGTGCTCAAAGCACTGGGGCCGACGGCCGAACCCTCCATGTTTCACGCGCTCATCGCCCAGCTTGCCGAGAGTGAGCGTGACAATGTTGAACGTGCTGTTGCCGCATCGGGCTACGCCGCACCGTCGCGGCTTCCCCTCCTAGTTAGTCAGTTTTTGGAGAACCTGACCGCGCGTTTGACTAATTTCTACCTCAGACCGCTGGTTGCGCACATCAAAAAGATCTCTTCGCAGGGGCTTCTGCACGGGAGTACACCCGAAGAACGGTATGAAGACTACTGCCGACGTTGGGGCGAAGAATTTAGTGACGACTTTTATGCAAGCTACCCGCTTCTGCCCGGCGTTCACGGCAGGACTATTGAGCAGTTTCATGCGATGATTGCCGAAATTTTTGAGCGTGTGAGCGCTCGTGAAGATGATATTCGCGAGCTTCTTAATGTCAAAGATGACGAACCCCTCAAACTCGAATCCTTCGGTCTGCCCAGAACCCGTTACGGCGGCGGACGCGCCGGTTGCCTTCTCGAATTTACCCAGGGCATGGTGGTCTACAAATCCCGCAATGTTGAAGGCGAATGGGTCTTCTGGAAAATCGTTCAAGACCTCGCCGCGCAGGGGGCTCCTTCGATGCGTGCAGCCCGCGTGATTCGGGGTGACGGCTATGGTTTCATGGAGTTTATTAAACGTGAAGACGCAGACTTTTATGCCGAAGACTTCCTTGGGGCTTGCGGGCGGCTGGCGGCTTTGCTCTACACCCTGCAGGCTAAAGACCTGCACGCCAAGAATTTGATACCCCTGCGCACAGAACCCGTTCCGATTGACCTTGAAACGATTCTCCACCCCGTGCATATTTTGACGGAGGATATTCAGAGTCCCCCTGAAGGCAGCGTTTACCTGCGCTGGCTGCGCGGAATCGCATGCAGCGCATTTCTGCCCACCCGCCGCACACGCCGCGATATCTCGCTAGGGTTCCGTGACGTAGGCTTCCTACACGGCGAACAGGGGACGAACCCCTTCCACGAGGTAACCGTTGCAAATCCCTTCCGTGACGATGCCGTGGCACGCATCAACCGTGAACCCAGCCCAGAGAACCCGACCACGGAAGACGCGAATAACGCCGAGGAAGCTAACGCCAGCACCCCAGAGGAGCGGCGTATTTCTGAGGCAGCCCGCGCCCGCGCCTTCGCACGCGGATTCACGCAGATGTACCGGTGGGTTTGCGAGCACCGCGAAATCATGACCGAGGTGGTCCGCACGAATTGCTCCGGGCTGACGCTGCGTGCCCTGCTGCAATCCACCAGGTACTACACCCGAATCCTCAAAATGCTCAGCAGCCCCGAAGCGCTGGCCTCCGAAGAAGTCTTCGCCACGATCGCGCTGCGCGCCGCAACGCTGAGCAATAACCGCCCCCTTGAGATGATCGGGGCCGAAGTAGAAGCCCTCTGGCGGTTCGACATTCCCTTTTTCATGCATCGCACAGATGGCTCCGAGATCATATCTTTCGACGGGCACGCCGTAGGACTGACCATCGACAGCAGCGCGCTCGATGAAACCCTGGAGCATATTGCCTCTCTCGGTGAAGACGACCTTGAAGAGCAGATGCAGCAGATCTGGTCAGCTTTCGTATCACTCTACCCGCCGGATCGCATACTCGCGGACGCATCGGCAGAGCTACTGTCAAACAGGCAGAGTGTGCAGCATGAACGAGAACTCTGCGAGAGCATTGCCGACCGGCTAACAGCGACGAACCACCCGGGCGGCAGAGAGGAAGACGCCTGGACCTGGCTGGCACCCACCCCCGGCCTGTGGCAGCAGCACCTTAGCCTGTGGAACACCGAAGTCCTCGGCATAGACCTATACACCGGCTCAACCGGGGCTGCACTCGCCCTCACCCAGGCCGCGCGGATGCTCGAAAAACCGGAATACACGCAGACGGCCCGTCGGGTACTAGACCCCATCGCGCAAGACGTCTTCGCTGGCAGGCTTTTCAGCATTCCCCCCGAAACCTGTGACGGCATATCCTGCGGCGAAACAGGCATCGCCTTCGTGCTCGCCGCCGCCGCAGAAAACCTTCAGGATACCCGTTTTGCTGAGGCGGCCGTCAAGGTTGGCGACCGCACCGCCGCGCGCCTGGCGCAGGTTGAGCATCCTATGCCCGGGTACCTGGACCACCAGGTAGGGGCTGCCGCCCTGCTCCTGGGTTATAACCTCGCCACCGACCGCGCGGCTCTGCTGGCGGTATTAGACAGGCACGCCCAAGACATTATCGCCGGCATGACAGAAGAAAACTGGTGGCACCGCAGCGGATTCGCCTACGGAATCAGCGGATCAATCTTCGCGCTCGCCCGCTGGAACCACCAGACGCCCTCACCCGAACGTGCTCGCGAAGCCGTCGAAATTCTTTTGCGCCGCCTTAACGACTTCAACACCGGGGACGAATGGCGGGCCCAGCTCACCGAGCATGACAGCGGCGAAGAGCATGCCAGCGGCACCTGGTGCTCCGGCAGCGCGGGCATCGCCCTCGCGTTCGCGGCACTGCACCTGTGGATGCCCGAACTCGCCAACCCCACCGACCTCGACCGCGCGGTACAGCATGCGTTCCGCACCGGCACCCGAAGCAACCTCACCCTATGTCACGGCGACTTCGGCACCCTGGATGTGCTCGCCTGGATAGCCGACCGAATCCCCGACGTGCCATGTGCAGAGGCTATCCGGGACGCCATAGAGAACGGTTACAGCGCATCGGATATTCGGGCAATCCTCGACGATAAATCCGTGCGCTACTCGCTGACTCCCTCGTTCATGGTCGGTACCTCCGGCGTGCTGTCCTGGCTGGCTCGCCGGGCAGACAATGCTCGCCCTTACAGCCCTCTTATCCCCGAGCCGTTCGAGGTTCGATAGTATGGGTTTTCCTGCTGTTCTTCAGGCGGCGAAGACCGAATGCGGGCTGGGCGTAGGGGCGTCCGTCCTGCAGCACTACGGGCGCTATCAGACTATTTCAGACCTTCGCCTGATTGCCGAACCCGGTCGTGAAGGCCTCTCGATGCGCCAAGTGCGCGACCTTCTCGTCGAGGAAGGTATGGAGGTCAAAGCCTTCAGGGCGCCCTCTCTCGAACATCTTCGAGATATTGGCAAGCCGGTCATTCTGCACTGGAACAATTCCCATTACGTGGTTTTGGTGCGCATCCGTAAGGATCGCGTGCATATTATGGATCCCTCCACGGGAATGCGGGTGATGGACCTTCAGGAGGCTGAAGAGTCTTTTTCCGGCAGTATTCTGGTGCCATCTCCGCGGAAAGATTTCAAAAAGAAATCCCGCAGTGTCTTTCAAGATTGGCAGCTGGGCACCTTCTTCACGAAGAAAATGTTCGGCCAGTACGCGCTGTTCCTGCTGCTTCTCATCATCACCTACAGCGTTACCTTTGCCGTGCCCATGGTGATCCAAACCGTGGTGGATGCGCAGCTCAGGGGTGCAAGAAACACCGTCGTGGAAACAACGGTCGGTGTGGTAGTCGGTGTTATTGGCTACTACCTGGTTTCCATTGCGCGCGCCGCAACGCTGGCGAGTATCGTCTCGTCCATCGGATATAAGCTCTTGGGCAATATGTTCGACAGGCTGCTGAGGCTGCCGCTGACCTATTTCGCGCTGCGTTCCCCGGGCGATATTCTCTACCGTCTCTCAAGCGTGAACACGCTGCGCAACTTCCTGTCTACAAGCCTGACCGAGTTCGTGATTAACATCGGCACGATGATCGTGATTCTCATCTTTATTGCCCAGCAATCGAGCCAGGTTTTGGTAATCACCTTCGTGGTTCTTGCCGTGCTGATGCTGATCTGGTTCGTCACGGCGCGCCCCACCTCCCAGGCGCTCGACGCCGAGTATGCGCACGCCTCCGAAGCGCAGGTGGTTGAGCTTGACGCCATCAACACCATTGCAGCCATGAAGATGACGGGTTCTTCAACGCCCACCTATAACACCTGGCGCGAAGCCTATATGCAGTCGCTGGCGTCAATGCGCCGCCGCATGGTGCTGCAGCAGGGTGTGCTCGGGTCTGCCGCATCCGTGGTGCAGTTGGGCGGTCCTCTGATTCTGTTGTTGGCGTCGATACCGCTGGTGAATGATGGAACGCTCACGCTCGGTCAGGCTATTGCGACCGAGGGTATTTCTGCGCTGCTGTTTTCGTCGGTCGCTTCGACGATGTTCGGCATTATGAGCATTATCGCGGTGGATCGCGCGGTTGCGCGTATCGTGGATATTCAGCGTTATGAACCGGAGAAGAGCACGGGATCTGTCACCGATATTGCTGATGGCGACCTTGACCTTGAGAACGTGAATTTTACGTATCCGGGTGGTAATAAGCCCGTGCTGACGGACATCTCGCTGCGCGTGCCGGAGGGCCACGATGTTGCTCTCGTGGGTTCGTCGGGTTCGGGCAAGAGTACCTTGGCTAAGCTGTTGTGTTCGTTGTACAGCCCGGTTTCTGGCACGATTCGTGTGGGCGGAATCGATGTTAAAGATTATTCTTTGGACGAGTTACGTTCCCATATCGGGTATGTGCCGCAGCAGCTGCAAACCAGGTCGGGAAGTCTGTACGATAACCTCACGGCGGGGCTGGATGACGGGCGTAGCCGTGAAGAAATCGAAGAGAGTATTCTCGCGATGGGCATCCTGGATTTTGTGAAGGATTTGCCGATGGGGTTCGATACGATCATGGCGAGCGGCGGCGAAAATTTCTCAGGCGGTCAGCGTCAACGCATCGCGATTGTCACGGCCCTGTTGCGGTACCCGCGCATTTTGGTTTTGGATGAGGCGACCAGTGCGCTTGATACCGCGACCGAGCGACAGGTGACGGAGCTGATTGCGCAGTATCAGTGTACGAAGGTTGTGGTGGCGCACAGGCTTTCGACGGTGCGCAATGCCGAGAATATAGTGGTCATGGAGGATGGGCGCATTATCCAGAGCGGACGCCACGATGATCTGATGATGGTTGAGGGCCGTTACCGGGAGCTTTATTCTCAGGAAGAGCAGAGCAGTCAGGCGGGATACATTTGGGCACAGTGGCCCCCCACGAAGGTTTCTCGCCACGGCTTCGGTTTAGGAATGTTCACCTCGTAGCGGATGCGCGGTGCACGCGGGGGTTCTGTGCGAGTGTTTCAACAGCTCGCTCCCACGTGCAAACTATCGTTCCCACTTGGCGGTTTGGAGGGTGAATTACCCGACGACAGGAACCGCGTAGTTGCGCCTGCCGCCGATGTAGTGGGAGAGTACTATGAATGATCCGAGCGTGACATCGTGGAATGCTTCGTCCATGATGTCAATAATATAACCGTATTTAACTCCGAGTCCTGGGCGGGTTATCTTTGCTACCACCTGATCTTCTCGGTGAATCTCGAACCCTTTGACCCATGCGCTTCCATCCATGATGAACTCCGCATCGGAGGTTTTAACGCTGAACTTTGGGCGGAAGGGTTTCCAATCAGTGTATTTCACGGTGGCTGCGGTGCTACCGTCTGTGGGCTCGACGGTGTAGGTGTGTTTTATATCGGGTTCGCGGTGTACCGTGATGACTTTTTCTTCGGTATCTGCCTTGGTGAAGACGACGCTTTTCCCACCGAGTCGAAGCCTGCCATCGGTTTCATAGACTGGTTTGAAATCAGTGTTGAGGATGTTGTACCGGTATTCGGGGTTAACCATCTTTGACTTGGCGTAGAGAGTAGTCATAGGTTTGTGTCTTTTCGTAGAAAAATTAGTGGTCGTGGGGCTTACTTTTTCTGCGCGGAAGATTTTTTGTGTTCGCGGTACATCATCCAGAACCCGCAGACGATAAGAACCGCGCCGAGTATAAAAGAAGTCGTGAGATCGAGCGGTAATATACGACCGTCACCAATACGGGGTAGCGCTAAAACGAAAGTTGCTAGGGCAAAGACCCAGAGCGAAGACGGAATTTCTTTACGTTTTGGATGTTTATCTTGGTGATCATTCTGCGCCATGTTCGCTCCTCTCATAGGTTGCCGACTAGGGGTTACGACATGTTGAGAGAATACGCTCACTAAAACATTATACTGTTCAAATTTATAGAGAACAAGCAATTTATGCATCATTTATATTCATTGTTGTGCATAAAATATGTTCATTTATCGACTGTTTATAAAGATTGTCTGTACGTGTATTCAGTGGCTGATTGTCTTTATATGCGTGCTAGGTAGGGGTCGTCTGGGGGAGGGCTATCTCTAATAGGTAACTCTCAGTGATATTTATTTTAATGTTTACCCTGAGAAACTTTATCAAAATGTTATCTCATAGGTAATTTACGTTGCTCGTAGAAGATGTTAGCGTAAGAAACATAGTAAAAGTTGAATATAGTTCACTTATATTTAAATATAGTGTGTAGGTGATAAAAAACATTATTAAATTCCCTTTGTTTTCAGTGCTTGGTTGCTCTAGTATGTGAAGGAAAAGAAATGAAACAGGTTAATAATATTTTAATTTTTTCGTCTGCTGTCGTTCTAGTTCTATCAGGAGCTACACCTCCCGTGTACGCAGGAACTACAGAATCTCAAGATTTTGATGAGATCGTCTCTAGCGCTGGTTTGGATCCCTCCCAGGAGCGTGACCGCGCCTTGATCAAACAGGGTCTTGAAAAGGCAGCGCAGGAACGAAATGTTAGCTACGATACTGCGGTATCACAGGTGGCTCAAGAATCACGAGAGCATGATCAGGCTGATAACAGTTCGGGCGATAACGGGGGTGCCCTGGTTCCTCAGATTGTAAGCAGTAGTTCGGACGGCGACGGTCATAAAGTTGCTATGGGACGAGCAAGGTATAGGGGAGATGTTTTTTACTCTTCCAATAGTACATTGGGTTATGAACATGGGCACAATGGTATCTACGTTTCTAAAGATGAGTACATAGAGGCTACTACACCTGAGGTGCATCGTGTCGACTCTGAGTCTGAAGATGCGCCAGCTCCTGCTCATAAGTATTATGTGGGTGATGACGCAGACAGTTCTGAGAAAGATAAAGCTGCTGCTTTTGCCGAGGAACAGGTTGGTAAAGGATACAACTGGATATTTTTCGTTAATAAGTCGGTAAACTCAGACAACTATAACTGCTCGCAGTTAGTGTGGGCTTCATATAAGAGTGCAGACTCCAACATAGATCTTGATGCCGATGGTGGGTCAGGTGTATACCCGAAAGATATTGCTGATTCTCCATTGACGCATGAATACGAGACTAAGGAGTAGGCTTTCATATGGGGACTAGGGAAAAGATAACGGCAGCTTATCCGGGTACAAAGTTTGCCGCCCTCGGGGTGTTGCTCGCGTTATGTCTTACGACGTGTGGCACACCGAAGGCACAAGAGTCTAAGAGTCCGGAAGAGTCGTTGAAGAATAGCGCCCTAGCGGTCTCCGTTGCTGGTGACTACCGAGAAAGCAAGGACCCTGGAGGAGGTGTGGGCTTCTACGATCCGCACACCAACTCGTGGACTAAGCTATCAAACGAAGGCTCTCAGACCTCAGAAATTGACTACTATAACAACAAGCTATATTTCGGGGATAAAAAGAAGGATTATATTTTAGGAGACTCACTTCAAGGTTATGACAGGAATTACGAGTCTGTTTATAACGATGAAGTGTGGGGCTTGGATAATGGTGGGTTTGTAGCGGTCAAAAATATTGGCTATACCGAAGATAAAACCTCCTATATTTATAAAATAGTCACCCATGATGGGCAGAATACCGAAGTTCATACCTCGAATCGTAGTATTAGGAAGCCTGCGCGGTGCGCTAATGGCAGTGTATGGACTGTCAATAAAGAATCAAGTAATTCTCTTGGGCAGAAAGAGAACCAAGGAGACACAAAAGAGAAAAACGAACCGACTAAGCTGATTCGCCTATACCCCAACTTTTCCGATAATCCTGTCACCGAACATACGCTTTCTCTTCCAGAGGAGGGGATGGATGGTATCACGTGTGTTGGGAATAAAGTCGTTAGCATAAGGGATACCTATCCTCCCGGCAGCGACCCGCAGAGGAGCAGCTCAAAAGATGTTACGGGATCGGTTCTTGAGGTATTCGATACAGATACCGGCCAGGCATATGAAGTTCCTATAAGCGGTGACCATGCAGTGCGCGTGAACCATGACATGTGGGAGTCGAAGCAGGGGCGTTACCGTGCAATCGGTCGCGAAATATGGTGGCAGTCGGGCGATGGGACTATTATTTCTACAGATGTAGAAACCGGGAAAAATACCCGCCATTTCACCCTTAAAGACTATAAGAGGTCGAAAGATCAGGGTCTCTTTTATTGGTCTGATAACTACCTCTACAACATAAACTCAACGGACAATAAGGATACTCTGCGTATATACAGTCTTCACGAGAATAAGCTGATTAAAGAAAAAGAACTCCCCGACATGAAATCCATCTTGTCAAAGCATCAATTTACGTATGCCATGGTGGTCACAAACGAGGAAGAGCTTCTCAAGCTATAAAAATAAGAAGGCTTATCCATAGGGTCTGTGAGCCCAGAAACCCTGCCTTCGCGCGCCGCAGGTACTTTAGCCTAAGCCTGCTGGGCGGCGGAATTCTTCCGCAAAATCTATGAATAAAACTCTTGCGGTTTTAGCATTCCTTAGACCCGGCGCGCGAAGACGGCACGACAGTAGGTATGGAGTCTGCGGCGAGTGCATCCGCAGCGGTGGAGTCTTGTTTGGAAGCCTGAGCTTCAATACGCACAATCTGCGACTGTTTAAACCGGTGATCCGGTGTGCAGGTCAGCTTATATTTTGTTTCGGAAAGATCGCGAATCTTCTGCACATAGTTCTGCGTCTCGGGGAAGGGTGGAATGCCCTTGTACTTCTCGACCGCGCCGGGACCAGCATTGTACCCGGCAAGCGCCAGGTCGAGCACTTCGTCGTCATTGTGGGCGTATTTGCCCAGCCGTTTCTTGAGCGATTCCAGGTAGCGGCCCTGCGCATCAATCGAATTGTGCGGATCGAGGATATCGCCGCCGTTACCCCAATCCTTCCAAGCCTCATCGGTGAACTGGGCTACGCCCCGGGCACCCGCGCTCGAAGCCGCATTGATGCGCCAGTGGCTCTCAGTTTCAAGCTGTGCCGCGATCACACCCGGGCGGATATTCGCTGTCTGCCCGGCCTTGCGGAGATCCTCGTGAACCTCTTCCGGTGCGTAGGTCAAATCGGTCATACCGCAGTAGTCGTCGTAGGTGGCGGCGAGCCCCACCACACCCGTACCCAGGAGCAGCGCAGAGGCAATAATCTGCCAATGCGCCAGCGCCCCGGCGGTCATTTTCGTGAAGATGTTCTTGTCGGATGCGGTCTTGAGTGAGCTCTTCTTCGCCATTCCTCTAGCCTAGCACCCCAGTAAGCCCGACTGGCGCGGTTTTCACGGACCGGAAAGCAAAATTCCCGTCTCCATATTGCCCCTTTATCTAAGCGCTAGTATCCGTGCAGAAACGAAGGGATAGGCAAGAACCGATATGTCAGAACCTACCGAGCCTCAATACCGTCGGGGAGGTCATCGCTGGTGAGATAGTAGCCGTTGGGCCAGATAACGCTCCAGGTGACGGCTCCGCTACCCCCTTGATCCCCCGAAGAACGCGCGACCGCGCGAACAACAAATACGCTCTGTGGCTTATCCATACCCGGAATCTTGACCTTAGCCTCGCGGTAATCCCGCACCTGAATATAGGTGCCGGGTTCGGGATAGAGCCATTTACGCGCGTACTGCTCCGCCTCCTGCATGGTCTTCAGGCGCACCTTGGAATAGTCGAATGTGCAGTCAACCTCTCCATCTGCCACCTGCTGGTAGGAGACGTCCTCCGGGCATGTAGGTTCTTTCCCCGGGGATGCGCTGGCAGACCCACTGGCACTGGGGGTGGCGCTTGTCGCATCGGCTTTATGCTGTTCCTGCCCAGCGTCAGATGAAGTACTCGGAGACGGTTTGGCGGTATTCGTCGCGGATGGTGAAGCAGATTCCGAGGGTGAATCCTGCGCCCCCTGCGACTGCTGCGGCTGTTCCGGCGCGGGTGCCGCCTGCGCGCTCTGCTCAGAAACCTGCGGGGTTTGTACCGGGGCGCTTGATACCGGCGCGGAACTTGTGGATACGCTGGGCGTCGCCGTTCTGCCGGGTGTCGCCTCGTTCCGCTGCGTGCCTTTATAGAGCAGGAACATCAGGGTCAAGAACGCCACAATCGCTAGTGCTATGAGAGCGTATTTACGGATTTTTGCCACGGAGTCTACCTCGCCATCGGTGTAAGCACTGAGGGTTTTTCTTTAATGGTATCCGTGGAAACTATAAATATGTAGGGGTTTTCCCTTCCTGAAAACGTAAAAATGCTTTTGATAGTGAAGAAAGCGTAGTCGCTAATATTTTATTACATCAAGAGCCTTTTTTTGGGCACGGGGAACCGAGTCAGGGAAGCGGAATGACTACTTATCCGTCACCTTATTCTTGCCCATCGCGCCGCGTTCCATCTCGGCAAACTGGTGGTTCACGAACGTGTACGTGCCGGATGCTGGGAACTTCATCTCAACGAACCCGCCCTGCGCTGGATCCAAATCGAGGGCCTGTGAGTGACCGCCGCTTTCCCCGTATGGGTCTCTGCCGTCCCGCAGTAGGTAGCCAGATGTGCCGCCCTGCTCATTTCCCGACCGCCCGGAAGACTAGAAGTATCGGAAAGAATAGAGGAAGCTAATATTCGTAAGGTATAGCCCGTTTACCACTCAGCCCTGTGCCGCCGAAACGCTTCAGCTCAAACAATGCATGCCCGCGTGAAAACTCGCTACGCACAACTTGCAAGTTGCATTTGAAGGTGAAGGTTTTGCTATGAAGGATCAATATGTATATCACAACGAGGCATCACGAAGGCGGAGCATGTATCTATCTCTTGCATTTGAAGTGCACCGTGGCGTAGCGCGAAAATCGTGAGAAGCTACCCCACGGTGAATCTGTACGTTTTCGGGTTGGTTCTGTGCAGCATCGACTGGGAAGGAAGCGATACAGATGTGTCGGTGGACGCCCTGCTGGGTGCGACTCTTCTAGATATGGGGGAGGGAGAGATTTAGCACAGATTCCCAGGGTGTGAGTGCAGGCTCTGCCCCTCCTACAGACCTATCTGCTACATTCTGTGATTCAATGTGCGCGCTGAAGCACAGCTGATGTAAGGATAAGCCAAAATTGTTTTCTTGACTATATTGGAGCATATTCGACAGGCTACCTGTGACACATGCTCTTACGTAGAATATATTATCGTCAGCGATTTTTATATTCAGGTTAATATATCATCGAGTCCTAAGGCTAATTTTATGGGTTACCTCACGATTTTACTAACACTTTGTTGTATCCCCAGTGAATGATCCCCACAATGACTAGAGCTCTAGAATAAATTAATAACCTTGCTCTTTATACAGCTCAGCATAAAGTTCACACTCACGCAAAAGCATATTATGATCTCCTGAGGCTATGATCTTGCCTTTATCCATGACAAAAATGCGGTCTGCTGACCGTATGGTATCCAGGCGATGAGCAATTGTTATTCGTGTCTGGCACATTCCTTCGAGAGATTTTAGAACCCGTTGTTCTGAAGCACGATCCAATCCGCTTGTTGCTTCGTCAAGAACGAGGACCTTGGGGTCTCCAAACAATGCTCGAGCTAAAGCAATGCGTTGGCGCTGTCCGCCTGAGATATTATCTCCGCCATTGGTTAAGAATGTATCGTACCCCATAGGCATACCTTCAATATCATCATTTATTGAAGCTTTCATAGCAGCATCTCGCACATCATTAAATGATACGTTTGACCTACCAAGTGCAATATTATCCCAAATTGTAGCGTTCAGAAGCTGAGAATCTTGCTCAACGTATGCAACTTGTGCACGAAATGAAGCTTCTTCATGGTAGCGAAGTGGCATCCCGTTAAAAAGTATCTGGCCATGTGTAGGGCTATATAAACCAACAATTAGTTTGGCGAGAGAGGATTTTCCGGAGCCTGAAGGCCCCACAAAAGCGACATGTTCTCCCGGTTTAATCTCAAAGTTTATTCCAGTAATTGCTAGTGGTGACAAATTAGTATACGCAAAATCAACATTCTGTAATTTAACTCGTCCTGAAAGCTCAATAGGCTTATTCCCATAAAATATTTTATCCTTACTATGCGATAGAATATCATCGATTCGCCTAGCTGAAGATATTGCAGTTCCCCACCGTGCCGCAAGTTGTGAAATTACTGTTAGCTGACTAAAAAACACTCCGCTGAGCATCTGTAGTCCTAATGCACCTCCTAAATTCATGGACTGTCCAATAGTTCCACTCAGTGCAGCTACCGTGAATACCAACGGAGAAAGCGTCTGTACGAAAGTGGCTGCAGTCTGTACCAAGCCCTCCAGAAATTCCCGTTTTTTCCTCCAACGGACCCCATTATCAAAAGGGTTTATCCACTCGTGAAAGGTTGATTCCTTAAGACCTCCTGTTTTGATGAGAGAGACTGCTGTGATTGAATCAACCTGCACCGCATTGGCTAAGGACTCGAAATGCATCTCTGCATCAGCCCATTGAGTTGTCTTTCGCCTAGCTACAACTAAGAGGAGCCACATTCCACTGAAAACTAAAATAGCGAGGCACCCGATCGGTGGAGATAACCAGAGTAAACCAATAGCAGCTGCAGTTACAGTGAGCGCTGAGCCTACCGACCGTGCGACTTCGTCAGTAAGAAAACTTTCAATCTGGTTCGTGGCATGAATACGATATAGAATCTCTCCTCGGTTTCGTAATGCGAAGTACTTGAATGGCAAATCCAGTAGAGAAGAAAACACTTTAGCTGCTAAATCACGGCCAATAGCAACTGCAGCTGAGACAGCAATTAGTACATTTATCACATTGATTAACAGTAAGGTAGCCATTACTCCTAAAAAGAGTACTAAAGCCATCATTGAGGGAGTCGATTGGTTTTCCATTAAGGAGCTAACAGCTCCAGAAACTGCAAGTGGTGACGCAAGCGTTGTCACAACAGTTGCCATCGCGAGTAGCATAAGCATAGCGATGCGACCTCGGTTAGCTCGAGCTACGGGCAAAATGCTCAACCAAGGGCTCGGCTCAGCCTTAGCTTTTTCTCGGATAAACGGAGGAGAACCAACAATAAGTATGCCGGAGAATCCACTTGAAAAGTCAGTAGCTGAGAGTTTTCTACGTCCTACGGCTGGATCCAGAATAGTAAAAGAAGAACCTACACTTTCGACCATGACGAAGTGTGATTTTTTCCAGTAGGCAATTGCAGGTGTAGGAATATCAAATATTGCTGAGTCTGGAACCTTTAAAACTCGCGGAGCAAGCCCCTGGTTGGTCAGCAAATCGCGGATCTGGCGGATGGTGAGACCATCACGGCCCACTTCGTACTTCTCCCTCGCTTCACGCAGGGTAATTGGACTACCCAGAGCCTTCATGAGCATCACACAGGCAACAAGACCGCACTCAGTCTGTGTTACCTGATGGAGCGGCTTTATGCGCCGAACCATAACGGTGACCTAAGTTCATGACGTTGAAGTTTTCCGAGGAAAGCGAGTGGGGAACCTGTTCCTACCATAAGTGACTGAGTAATGGTATGACGATTTACATCTTTAAGAGCTACCGGAAGGATGCGTTCCACGTAGTCTGCTGCTGCTTTCTTAGTCAGAGCACCAATTTCTGGATAATTTAATAACCGTGAGGCATCCAGAAGAACCCAGAAGTTCCCAATATCACCATGACAAAGACTGATATTCCCACCAAAGCATGTGTTGCGAATGCGCTCGGACTCGACTTGCAAATCAGCGTCCGTGAAGGGAGATAAATCTGTCGCATAGTGGTGTAAGATTGCATGAGCTAGATGATGCCCTGGTAACCCATGGCACCAACCCTTAGCTTCTGGTGTTCCTTCGTCACCGAATCGATAACCCCCGTCAGCAGTCTTAAACTTTGTCTCGAACGTAAGCAGTTTTTTAATGAGGCTATCTGTAGCTTCATTCTCTATTTCGAGGCCTTTAGTACGTGCCAATGCAGCGTATAATCCACATACTCCATGCGCAAATCCCGAATATTGGAGTGATGCTACGTCTAGAGCCTGCGCGCCCTGTACCAATGAGTTAACGGAGAAAGCCACCAGATCAGCAAGTGTCCCAGTTGAATCTGAATCGATGTGGGGTGAGAAAGCTAACACGATACCTGCGTATCCACTCGATACGTCCAGATCATAAAGTGTTGACTTACTTAGGCATTGTGCCAACACACGTACAGCTTTCTGATGCCCTTGTTTATCTCCAAGAAGTTCGAACACCTCCATAGCTGCCCATAGGAAAGATTCCACACCGGATTGAGCACCGTGGTGAATGTTTTCCCAATCTGTACCATTCGCTAAGTTCGCAAGAGTCTTCTGGAAGAATGATTCCCCCGCTGAAACCCATGCGGGTTCCTCAAAAATAACTCCTGAGCGTACAAGGTTGAGAGCGACACCAACGCTCCCGGAAAAGAGCTCCAAAGATAACTTGTCAACACGCCAGTACTGGAAAGCAGTATCGGATGTGCGCCCTCCAATCCAGGCCGGAGGATGCTCACCATGACCCTCCACACGGGTCTGCATAAGAGGATGTGCGAGTTCTTGAACCATCTGGTTTACATTTATATCTGATTTACTAGCTTTCACAGCTGATTCAGAAAATAGATAGTCCGTGTGTGCTGCACTTTGTGATATCTTGGCTGCGAATGACAACTGGATTAGCCATAAGTTAAGCTTGAGTTCATCCTCATTTAAGTTCTGGACGCCCTTTAACACGTGTGATAACGGTGTAGATTCAAGAACGTCCTTTACAAGAACCTGCGAATCAAAAAAAATGTCAGAGCAATCGCTCAAAAAGTGGAAACAAGGGATATCGCCCTTGATTAATTGCTCATGCTCAGATATTAAAACTTGTTCCGGGACCTGGTGACGGAATAAAGCTGTCCGCCAGAGAGCCATGGAGTGTAATTTTGGATCCTTGTGTAGATCAGGGTGGGTAGCCAGCCTCAGTGTCTCTGAATAACGTTGCGTCTGTTCAGCCACAAACCTAATATTAACCCCTTTGAACTCTTGCCTAATAACATTGCTAAGCTCCGTTTTATGTGCCATCGCCCAGACCATAAAGCTCTGGTACCCACATTGAACTAGAGCTATTTCTTCACGGGGGTCAAGAGATGGCAGGAGGGCTGGATCGGTCCTATCAAGGAATTCAAGAGAGAAATGCATCTCATCGGTTAGTGGTCGGTGAAGTACAAGAGTGGAGAAAGGAGACTTCTGTCCAGGAGTGTAGCCCAACGCACCAACATCTGTTGAGCTTTTGTCCGCTTTCTGTCCTGGTGAGTGCAGTGCACTAGGTAATAGACCTACAAATGTTGCAGTTTGGCTCAATACATACGAACTAGCAGAACTCTTCTTGGCTCCCTGTGGTGGAACTGCTGCCAGAAGGGTCTCTAAGTCAATAGGAAACGGTATATTGTTATGTAATACTATATTTTCAAAATGCATGTCAGTGGCACGGAGAAGATGTAGAAGCCCGAGTAATTCGCCCATTTTACGATATGCGTATTTTGGCGAATTCCCCTGGCGGCTCCTGATAAATTCCATCCACCCATATTCTCCCCGTTCAAGAACTCGGGCAGAGCCAAAATACAGATCTCCCTCAGAATTATTGATGTATTCCACTAGTTTGTGATATGCATACTCTTGCCGTAAAGACCGCGGTTTGTACACAACTGTGTTGTTGTCGTCAAAATGGATCATGGCAACGGCACGGCCCATATGTCGATCCCCGGACGATATATCAATATCTGTAATTCGCTGAGAAGTTACCAATCCAAGTGTCGAAAGTTTATTTGTGTCGCTTGCGTACCGTTTTAGAATTTCATTTATCTCATCGGCAAAATTACGCGCCGCTGACTGTGCCGCAACAACTGACTGAGGAAATACCTCCCTGTACTTTGCGTCTCCTTCTGGTGTGCTTAACCACTGTGCGAACTCGTGATACCTATCTTCGGATGAACCGGCGGTGAGATAATGCCTTTTGCTGCGCATAAACTCAGTTTGACTGCGAAGTACCCGAGGCTGAATAGACATAAGACAACGGTAAATCAATGAGCGTAGAAGGCTGTCCTGATTTGCTATGTAGTCACTTTTTACGACTGTCTGTTCTATGTCAATAAGCTCTTCCGAGATTAGTCGCATAGAGGCATCTCGAAATGGTATGACTGCGTCAGACATAAGTTTCATTAACTTGACCGAAGGGTGACCCGAAGGATGAGGAGAAGCTGTAGAACCGGCATATAAAGCACTCAAATCCTGGATACGCTTCCACTCAGTATCATCGGCTTCTGGGAACAATATTTGTTTTTCCATGAAACCTCCATTACTCATTTGTGTGAACTATATAGGTAAGGTGTTCGAATAACATCTTAAGATGTTAT
>NZ_KV804818.1:0-91567 GCF_001811455.1 Rothia sp. HMSC065G12 | reverse complement strand
ATAACATCTTAAGATGTTATTCGAACACCTTACCGGTTACCTACTTACCGCAGATAAAACCGGAGCACTCCCAAGAGATAGTGCAGAAGTGACCGACGGTAGTGGTCCCGGGAACGGTGAAGAGGCCACCTGCCTGATCACCTACGGTCCCTGCTAACTCCTGGTCGCTGACTTCAGCAATAAGGCTAATGGAATCCATTACCTTCTCCTTTCTGCTAGTATCGAAATCTACTGATATCGGAGGGGACTCGCAAATATGATTGCAAATCCTTCCGATGTTTCGACTCTATCTTACATATGTACAACCTGACAAGGGGGTTTGTGGCTTTCGGTTAACTCGTTATTGGGGTGCGAGAATCGTGCGCTGTGTCAGACTAGAATAGGGCAGGGGGGGGTATGGCTCGCCATTGACCTATTGCCGTGACTGCTTGATCATGCTGTTTTTTTGATCTCTTCCACCTCATAGTACATCCATGAGATGTGACACACTTTTACTGACGTAAGCATAGAGCATAGATACGAATAGTGCTTATTCCTGTCCCAGTATGCATGCAAGTGTCTATTCGAGATCTCAGGGGTTTGAGCAACCGGCCCGAGATCTATGTTGGTTCTGGTATTGCTAGAGCGCGGCGATAAAATGAAATTATAAGCTTCATATATATTACGAAAGAGCATGTTTGTGTGTGTCGTCACTTTTATCTCCGTCAGCCCTCTGCTAGATGCAATTAGCATACATATTTTTTAAAAAACTAAACTTAAGGTATAAAATAGTAGGGGTTTTGCGGTAGGCATCTGCAACAATTAAGGGCATGACTACTACAGAAGCCAGCACTGAAACTCCAGCGGTGTCCACCAAAAACCTGTTCAAAACCTACGGTCGGGGTGAGGCAACTGTACACGCCCTGAATAATGTCACTATTGATTTTGAGCGGGGTAAGTTCACCGCGATTATGGGTCCTTCGGGCTCGGGTAAATCAACGCTGATGCAAACCCTCGCCACGCTGGATACTCCCGATCATATTCCAGAGACCAGCATCCGTATTGGTACCACCGAACTGTATGGGCAGAGGGATAACCAGCTGACCGAGTTCCGGCGTGAGCACGTGGGTTTTATCTTCCAGGCGTTTAACCTGGTGCCTACCCTGACCGCTGGGCAGAATATTGATTTGCCGCTGGGGTTGGCGGGTAAGAAGCCGGACCCGGCCTGGCGTGAATACCTGGTCAAAACCCTCGGTCTGTCAGATCGGTTGGGTCATCGTCCCGAGCAGCTTTCAGGTGGTCAGCAGCAGCGTGTTGCTATTGTACGTGCGCTGCTGTCGCGTCCGGAGGTGGTGTTTGCTGATGAGCCCACCGGTAACCTCGACTCAAATTCGGGTGCCGAGGTGCTCAGGCTATTGCGGGATGCCGCCACTGAGCAGAAGCAGACGATTCTGATGGTCACCCATGATGCGCATGCTGCTTCGTATGCTGATCGTGTGGTGTTTTTAAAGGACGGTGCGATTGCTGGGGAGATGCTGAATCCTACGCATGATGCTGTGCTGCAGGCGATAGGGCAGCTGGAAGGGTAAAGATCCGCACGTTCTAACAGGAGGGGAAATAGCCGCATGTCTACTATGTCTAAACGAACTAATACATCTCTGAATACGGTGGCGCGCTCTAACTTGCGCGCTTCTAAAGGTAAGTACGTTCTGACCGGCATCGGCATAGCGGTTGCCTCATTCTTCATCGCCGCCATTATTGTGCTCCTCGGCTCGCTACAGGGAACTATAGATGCCGCGATAGGAGATGCGCTCTCAGAAGACGATAACGTGGTCCTCTCGGCTGGAACTAACAACCCAAATAATTACACGGCGAACCATTACCTCACGCCCGAAAATCTCGACACGATCACCAACGACCCTTCGGTTCAGCGCACCTGGGTCATATATGACGGGCAGGGTAAACTCGGCACCGGAGAAAACTCAGCAAAGGTGCGGTATACACCGGCTCCCACCGACACCGAGCTCTTCCCATTCCCCATTGACGGCAAACTGCCGGGTACAGACACAGAGCTGTTGATCTCAAAAGAATTCGCTGAAAAACACAACCTGCACCTTGGCTCAACGGTGACCTCACCGGATGTTGTGGCAGCTATTACGAACCCTAACACCGGTGCCACCAAGGAATACACCATTGCTGGCATTTTCGACACCGGGTTCTCCGGCTCATTCTCAAACGATAACGTTTATATTGGTGGTACCTCCTATCAGAACGCGGCAGATGAGGCGCTCAAACAGCTTGACCCGAAATCTATGGAGGCGGCACAGCTACCGCACCCTAGCATGACGTTCGTCCAGTTCAAAGGTGACGATGACGCCCACGCACGCACCGAGCTACAGAAAAAGCTAGCTACCGGTGATCAGAATACCGAACCCGTGGCGAAGTCAGGTGGGGAGTACCTGCAGGATCTCAAAGAAGAAACATCACAATTCTTTGCCTTTATCGGCGTGATTCTAGGGGCGTTCGCGGCACTCGCCCTGCTGGTCTCATCTTTCGTTATCTCGAATACGTTCGCAGTGCTGGTCGGTCAACGCATCCGTGAGTTGGCGCTGCTGCGCACTCTGGGCGCGTACGGGAAATCCCTGGTGCGCATGCTCTTAGTTGAGGCGCTCGTGGTGGGGGTTGTTTTCTCCGCTATCGGCGCTGCGCTCGTCTATCCGGTCGCTGCGCTCGCCGGTGTGCTGTTTAAAGATTTCATGGTCTCGTATAACCCGCTGGCGTTCGTGGTGGGTGTGGTGGTCTGCACGCTCGTAACGGTTGTTGCATCGCTCGCCCCGGCACGTAGCGCCCTGAATATTTCGCCCATCAGCGCCTTGGGGGAGGGTACCGCCCAAGCCGTGAAGAAGCCGGGCATTGCGGGTCTGATCCTGGGCCTGATTGCCGCCGTGGCAGGGGCAGCAGCAGTTTGGCAGTCGCTGAGTCTGACCAGTGCCCCGGATGCAGGTGCGCAACAAAGCAGCGCTGGGGTGCTGTTGGTCATGGTTGCGGCGTTGCTTTTGGGCGTTGCCGTGTTCTTACTCCTGCCGTGGTTGTTGCCGCCGCTGATTCGCGTGTTTGGTTCGGTGATTCGCTCCCAGACCGGGAATCTGGCAGTCGCTAACGCGCTGCGTTCGCCTAAGCGCACGGTTTCGACCGGGCGTGCCGTATTGGTGGGTGTGCTCGTGGTGTCTGCAGTACTGAGTGGGTACTCCATCATGACTGCATCGACGGCGAAGTCCATGGAACGTGCCTATCCCGTCTCGGCGACGGCAACCTACGGGACCGGTGGCGGCACGGGAGCTGAGAGCCTTGCCAAGGCGCACTCGGTTGCCGATAAAGTGCAGGGGATTAAGAATGTCGAAAGCGTTGCGGTGGCTCCAGCCGCCGGTGCCCTAGAGTACACCATTACGTCGAAAGACGGCAGCCAGCCAATGAGTAACACCGCGAGTATGGTGGCGCTCAGCCAGGACGACTTCGCCAAAGTTATTCCGGCTGAAGGAAAGTACCCGACTGAAGACAACACCGTGCTTGTGCCCGAATCTCTGTATAACAATGCGGGCTTTGACGATTCCACCCGCCTGAAGGCACGCGGACCCTTAGGAGAGATTGAACTCAAGCCTATCAAGTCGACCAGTAAGATCGTGAATCTGTACGTGGTGAACCCAACCACCGGTGCTAAACTGCAGAACCCGGATGACCCGCAGCCCTTGACTCCGCAGCAGCCCGGAGAATCTGGGGAACAGCCCCAAGGCTCAGCCGCGCAGGAACAGCGGGGCGCATCCGCTGCCCCAGGGGGTATGAATCCCTCAGCCGGGGCGGAGACTATGGTGCTGGTACACGCTAAATCCCCGCTGACCGCTACTGAGAACTCCGCGCTCCAGGATCAGCTTAATAAGGCTAATGACGGCAACGAGTTCACCGGCGGTCTACAACAGCGCGGTCAGCTCGATCAGGTTCTGACGATCATGCTGGGGATTACCCTGGGTCTTCTCGCCCTCGCCGTGGTGATCTCGGTGATCGGCGTGGCAAATACGATGACTCTCTCGGTCAATGAACGCCGCCGCGAGAATGCGATGTTGCGTGCGTTGGGGCTCTCCCGCAAGCAGCTGCGCCGCATGATTTCGGCGGAGGCAGTACTGATCACCCTGGGCGCAGTGGTGTTGGGCATCCTTGGGGGTGTGTTTATCGGTAGCGTGAGTGCGAAGGTGGTGCTTGCTGCGACCGACCAAAAGGTGGAGTTCGTGCCGGATCTGCCGTATCTGGGTCTGGCGCTGATACTGCTGGTGGGTCTTGCATCAGCATTGGTTGCATCCGCTCTGCCGGCGGCACGCTCGGCTCGGATGTCGCCGGTGGAAGGACTCGGCAGCTAGCTAGTCTACGCTGAGCCCATACTTTTGTCATGGTTGTGCTTTTGTCAAACGACCGTAACCATGACAAAAGTATGGGAGGACAGCAGGGAAAAACGGGGAGGCGACAGCGATAATCCCGCCGCCCCCGACTTCCCGGACTACTTATCCGTCACCTTAATCTTGCCCATCGCGCCGCGTTCCATTTCGGCGAACCGGTGGTTCACGAACGTGTACGTGCCGGGTTCGCGGAACTGCATCTCAACGAACCCGCCCTGCGCCGAGTCCAGATCGAGTGCCTGCGAGTGACCGCCGGTTTCCCCATACGGATCTCTGCCGTTCCGCAGCAGGTAGCCGCCTTCCTTATAAACGGTGTCAAATTGTGAGCCGACCACGTGGAAACTCATGCCCTTCGACGGTCCCGCAGCCAGCAGCCAGATGCGCACGCGCTCGCCGGTTTTCACCTCCAAAGGCTGATTCACGTACTGGGTGGCATGCCCGTTGAACATGGTGAGCGAAGGAGTGCCCGCCGCAATGCCGTCAGAGGAAACTTCGGCGAGCTTATTGCCGTCAGCCGCGGTCTGCCCCGTATCGGTCAGGTATGTTTCATTCTGAACCATCACATACTCATGATCTACCGGTTCCAGATCCGGCGGGTCGATAATTACGGCACCGTACATGCCCGCCGCCATATGCAGACTCATGGGTGCGGTCGAGCAGTGGTACAGCCAAATACCAGAGCCGGTAGCCTCAAAACGGTAGGTCAGTTTCTCGCCCGGGGCAATGGTTTTCATCGTGTTATCGGGCGAAACCATGCCCGCGTGGAAGTCGAGCGAATGCCCCATCGAACCGTTGTTCTCCAGGGTAATCTCGAAGACATCGCCCAGCTTACCGTGCAGCACCGGACCCATATACGAACCGTTGAATGTCCACGCCTTCACATCAAGCCCGGGTGCAATCTCGCGGTCGAGCTCCTGCACATCCATGGTCATCTTGTGAACAGTCTTACCGTCACGTTTCTCGCCCGCAGGCACGGGACGCAGCACCGGATCACGGCGCTCATGATCCTTGCCTGGGGATGCGTGCATATCAATATTCGCGTTCTGCGCGGTCAGCAGGTTCGTGTTTGTGCCCGAGCCATTTGACCCGTTATTACCGCCGGAGCCGCCCCCGTGATGTCCGTTCGCCTGCAGGTTATTGCCGGTGGTTTTCACGTGAAATACCATGCCCTGCTGGCGGTGCCCGGCCACCGAGCACCAGCCCTCAAGGTCGGAGGTCACCACGCCAACATCCACACTCTTCGTCTCGCCGGGGTTCAGCGTTCCGGTCTTCGCACCGTTGGCGAAGGTGAGGTCGTGGGTCATGCCCTGATCGTCGTTCGTCACCTCAATCACCAGGCGGTTACCCACCGGAACCTGCGCGGTATCGGGTGTAAACCGGTAGTTTGAGGTTGCCTTGACCTTCAGCGTTGTGGTCTGTCCCGTGCCGGTCGCCGTAGAACCGCCTATAAAGTTGAAGCCTACCGAGCTGGGGTCGGCCGCAATACCCAAGGTCAGCGCCAGAATCACAGCAAGCGCGCCGAAAAGGGTCTGCCGGGTATGATTCACAGGTTCCTGTTTGACCTCCGTGACAGGGGCAGGCTTCTCACCGCGCGCCCGCGCCGCCATCATCTCTTTACGGGTATTGACCGAAGCCTTAACGCCGCGCACCATAAACGGCAGGAACGAAGCCAAACCGAGCGCACCCACGGCAGAGACAGCGACCTTCACCCAAGAGCCCGTAAGCGCATTCGGCAGCATGAAAATAATGAGGCTCAAGTTCACAACCGTCACACGCCCGGCGGCGAGCCTACTAAATTCCTTATTGGATGCGCGCACCACGGCGGGTCCGCCGCCCATACGCTGGGGAAGCAGGTAACTCATAGCCCCTAGAAGCACCTGAAGCAGGAAACCCGCCACGAAAATGGGGGTTACCTCGCTCATGCGAAGCTCCTCAAACGGGGTGGTAAACACCAAGCCAGCAGTCCACACCACGCCGATAATAAGCCAGATAAAACCTGCACCCACCGACATTGGTGGGAACTCTGTGGGGCGCTTCGTGCGAAGGGTTCGCACCATCACCCACGCCACGATCAGCAGCCCCAGCAGATACACGAGCAGGCCCGCGCCCGCGAGGGGGCGCATCCCGAAGAGTGAAGCGAGCGTGGTAACCCCAACGCCCACGCACATCAGAATGAGAGCGCGTACGCTGGTTCCCAGGGCATTTTCGACCATCTTGGTGCGCAGCATCGTAGGCCAGAAGGTAATAAGGGTGCCAACCACCGTAATACCCACGAACCCGAGGACATTCACGGCCTCATGCGCGAGCATAAACTGCGAATGCAGTGTGCCCCGCAAACCAGGCAGTGCCGTCATCGCGCCCAGTACGGCACCGACGGGAAGCAGGAACGCGGCGGCGATATAGAAACGAATCGTGGCGCCAAACCGCGAGGGAAGCGCCTGTTTGACCTGGCGAAGAAGCGCATAGCCATGCCAAGCGACCATAGCGCCTACCGCCAGCGCGCCGACAACCGTCAGGGGATAGAACTGCGGCATGAGATCCTGCAGAATCATGCCCGCCATCAGCAGCACAATACCGCCGTTAAGTGCAAAAATACGTGTGACCTGAATGCCGCGAGCCGAATCAGGGATCTTAATTTTCATGAGCGCTTCGGTGAAGTGCTGACTCCAGATCAGAATCGAATTCGTAATCAGCCCCAGAGTCACCATATGCACAATCAGCCAACCGCCCTTGGGGATAAAGCGATGCACCAGAATCGCGATAATAACGCCAAACATCCAGTACGATACCGGCTTCGATGCGCGGCGGTGCCAACTACCCCGACCGGAGGCGCGCTTAGCAATCTCCTCGGGCGTTAGCGAGGCGCCGGGGAGTTCGGTGGGGCGCATCCCAATCGTGAGTCCATCGTTGCCGGAACCCGAAACATCGGCCCCGGACTGTGCAGAACTTTGCGCCGCGCTCGGCTTTGAGGATGCGCCGCCACGACCGGTATCGCGGCCGGTTGATCCTTCTGAGTCAGAACCCGAGGGAGTGGGGTTATGGGGATTCTCGCTCACGGTGTTGTCTTTCGATCGCTTTTAGTCACAGTGCATATAGTTCCATTATATTGCCCGAACCATGCGAATTTTAGCTTTGCGTGAGCCGTCATACAGTACGGTGTCGGTAGGTGGTAACCGCTAGAATAGCCCTATGAAGTATCTGACTCTCGCCCCCCTCGCCGCCGTTGCCGCCGTGATGCAAGCGCTCGCTATTTACGCTTACGACCAAGATGGAATGGCGGTGGCGGGGCAGATCTTCTTTCCCGTTCTCTTTACGCTGATGGCGTTGTACCTGATGATGAGGAATCCGGGCGGGTCTGCCAAACAGCTTGTGGTGGTGGTCCTTGAGCTGGCAGTTTTCGCCGTCACGATGGTGGGGGTAAATCAGAAAAATCCTTATCTGTACCCCTCGATTATCGTCTACTATGCGTCGTTCGCGGTGCTTGCCTTAGAGATTGCGGTGCGCATCGCCGAGATGCCCAAGAAGGCGAAGGTTCAGGACGATAGCGAAGACCCCGAATCTTCCGATCAGGATGCGCCTGCCGAGGGTAGCGATGATACCGCCTCTGTAAAAACCGATGAAAAACCCGCGGCGAAATCTTCGGCGGCAGCAAAATCGGCAGGTCATGGACTGCGGCGCCCCCGAGCTCAACGCGGTACGCACTTGGTGGCGAAGGTGAAGCCCCGTGAAGGCGTCGAGTCTTCCGGGCAGAGTTCTCAGGATAAGACTCACAGCAACACAAAACCTGAGCCCAAAAAATCTTCGGAAAATACTTCTGACTAGTATATATTTTGTATTTGGAATATATCGTGGGTGGCTTGTTCGCATAGGGTGAGGAACCGCATTCGCTGCACACCAGCGATTGGTTCGTGCATCCCGCGCCCCAAGCAATGTATTTAACGTAAGCATATGTCACCCCAGAAAGACAGGCTCTCATCTGGGTATATGCCCGAAGGGGAATATAATCTTTCGGCGAACAGAATATCCACGCTACACTAAAGGGCGAGAACTTCAGCTCAGTAAGACAGGTACTAATACGCCATGACTGAATCCCGCGCCCAGACTCCGGTTCTGGGCAAACTTGCAGTAGTGGCGCTCATCCTCATGGTGGTGGGCGGCTATATTTTTGAAGCCTTCGTGAACACCTACGGCGGTCTGGATTTTTCGATCTACCGCATGGGTGCCATGACCATTTTCGATAATGAAGGTTTCGACAAAGAACTTTATGGGCGCGCCATGGTGAGCATCGGCGTGCTGGATTTGCCGTTCACCTACCCACCCTTTGCGGCGCTGGTCTTCCTGCCGTTTGCCTTCGTACCACTCAAGGTGGGTATGGCAATTATGGTGCTTATGACGACCGCCGCCGCGTGGTGGCTCTCCAGCATCATGTATTCCTATGCCAATGCACATGGCCGACCTTTACCGCTTCAAGATAAGCTCGGGCGTTATGGCACGATCGCCGCACTCACCATAGTGGTAATGCTCTGCGGGCCCTGGCGGCGTACCTTCGACCTTATGCAGATTAACCCCATCATTATGGTGCTGATTCTTGCCGATTTTCTGCGCCCGGCAACACGTGTGCCGCGCGGAGTACTTATCGGTATCGCTGGCGGTTTGAAACTGACCCCGCTCGTATTCGGACTTATTCTGCTGGTGCGCCGCGACTGGAAGGGCATTATCACCCTCGGTGCAACCTTCCTCGCCACCATTGCCCTCGGCTTTGTGCTACTGCCGCAAGAAGCCCCGCAGTACTGGTTCCACGCGGTTTCAGATCCTTCGCGTGTGGGCGATATTAACTTCGTCGATAATATTTCGATTCAGGGTTGGCTCATGCACTATGGGCTGAACGGAACCGCCGCCAAGCTCTGTTTCTACCTGCTGGCGGTGCTCTCCGTCGTGCTCACCGCCGCGATTCTCTATCAGCTCGAACGCCGCAACAAGGCTCTCGCCCAGGTTGCCGTGACCGGGTTCCTCATGGTCAGCCTCTCGCCGATCAGCTGGTCGCATCATAACGTGCTTCTGCCGCTTCTGGTCCTCGTGCTTATTGTGGATGCATTCGGCGAGTTCTTCACATACCTGCCGCCCGCCGCGGTGACTGTGGCGCGCATCCTGACCTGGGTGGGCGTTGTGGGGCTCTACATTTCCCCGCGCGTGCTCGGCGGCATGACCCAGTGGAATATGAATGGGCTCGAATTCTTGGCGGCGCCGGGTGTTGCGCTGGGCGGCACACCGATCGTGTGCCTCTTTATCGTGACCGTTCTGTTGTGGGGGTGGGCGGCCCTCACCCCGAAAGCACGCAGCGCTTCGGTCAAACCTGCAGCAGAGTCGGCAAACGCCCCGAACTCGGCATAGCCTTGTGAACCGTGCAGAAGACCCCCGCATCGTCGATCACGATGCGGGGGTCTTCTCTATCTCGGTTTAGACCAAGAAGTTACCGGCTACCTAGCGAATACCGACGTTCCAGGTGCCCTGGAATGAATCAATCGCCAAGTAAACATCTTCGGATGCGTCAAACTTCGCGGTGCCCTGGAACTCCGAGGTGCTGGATTCCAAGATAACATCGTTCGAGCGTGCCGCATTCTTTACACGCAGGTCCATCACCGGCCTATGATCGTAGCTAGCCTCCAAGGTGCCCGAGCCACCCGAGTAGATCACGGCGTAGGAATTAAACGCGGCGCTGATCTTCTCGCCCTTAGAAATCTTCGGTGCGGAGGAAGCATCGTAGACGCGAATGAGCCACTCGCCCTCACTATCGACATTCACCTTGCGGGTGGGGCTGGAAGTATTCAAGTCCATCCACAGGGTGCCCGAGATTTTATCTTTGGTCAGCGCGGAGGTGTACAGAGCGAAGCTGGAAGTTTTATCGTCCCCCGTGCGCCCCTCCAGGGAGTGGCGCGAGTTGGATTCTTTGGAGGGGGTGAACTCGTAGTAGACGATAGCCTTCGAATCGTTGCCCTTGGGCTTCTCGATATCGATGGTCTGCTTATCCTTGCCCTTGTACTCCTTGAAATCGCCGCTGGGCAATTTCGCCTCAACATTCTTCAGCTCAGCGGGCGATGATGAGCTTGCCGAGCTCTCTGACGATGCCGAGGCTGCCGACGATGACTCGGCGGGGCTTTCCGATGCTGCTGCATTGGAAGATCCGCGCGGCAGGGTGAAAATCAGCACCAGAATGATAATAATCAACAGCGCCACAGCACCGGCAATTACGCTCCACCCGGCGGGAGTCGCAAAGAACGGGCGCTTCGGCTTCTCGGGCTGGTTGAAGGGAGTCTGACCGTTTGCATACGGCGAATCGCTGAACCCGGATGCTGCCGCCGCAGTGAACCCGTTGAGCGCATCCGAGGTGTTTGACTCGGAGTATTGCTGATTCTGGTTCGACTGGTTCTGATTGTACGAACCCTGAGCAAAACCGCTGTTCTGAACGTTATTATTCTGAGCGTCGTTCTGCTGCTGGAACTGCTGCGATTGACCGGACTGGTACTGACCCTGCTGAGGCTGGTTCTGCTGCGACTGCGAGCCCTGGAATTGGTTGGGCTGACCCTGCCCCTGGAACTGGTTACCCTGCTGGTTCGAAGCATTCTGCACCGAGTGCTGCTGATTCTGCCCCGACTGAGAGCCCTGATCCTGTTGGGCATTCTGACTCTGCGCGCTTTGACCCTGCACGCCCTGGTTCTGAGAACCCTGCTGCTGAGCCGAAGCGCCGGATGCGCCCGCCCCGGAAGAGGCCGCTGCACCCGCACCCGCTGCGGCGCCTGCGACAGCACCAGCGGCGGCACCCGCACCAAAGCCCGAGCGTGACCGGTCCTGCCCCTGCTGAGACTGTTGTCCCTGGTACGACTGACCGGACTGACTCTGCCCCTGCTGAGGCTGACCGGACTGAGAATATCCTGGCTGGGATTGTCCGGGCCGCGCCTGACCGGATTGCTGCTGAGACCGCGGCTGAGCGAATCCCTGCTGGCTCTGCTGCTCTCGACTCTGGGACTGCTGCGCCTGCGAACCCTGATTCGGGGCACTCTGACCCTGGGTATCTCGGTTCTGAGCGCCCTGGCTTTGGGTGCCCTGGCTTCGCGGATCCTGGCTCTGAACGTTTTGCTCCTGGGCGTTCTGCCCTGCAAATCCCTGTTGGGACTGGGCGCTTAGGCCCTGCTGCTCGGATCCCTGGTTCTGCTGCGCAAAACCTTGACGCTGCTCGGAGTCCTGCTGGCGCTGGGTAGAATCCTGCTGCTGGCGCTGGGCAAATTCTTGCCGACGCTGAGCCTCGTAAGACTGCGGCTGCTGCCCCTGCTGAGAATGTGCGGGCTGCTGCGGCTGAGACTGGTTCTGCTCACGGGACTGGCTGAACTGCTGCTGACCGGGCTGATTCTGCCAAGGCTGAGAGGCCTGACCCTCAAACCCGCGAGGCTGCTGCTGGTTCTGAGAACCTTGTGCTTGAGGCACCCGATTCTGCTGAGCCTGACCGCCAAAGCCCTGCTGAGACTGAGCACCAAAATTCTGCTGGGAATTCTGCGATGCAAATCCCTGCTGCTGAGAGCCGCTTCCCGGCGTCTGAGACTGCGAAACGTTTGAACTCGATTGATGCTGCGCAAAATCCTGCTGACGCTGATCAGAGCCAGGGCCCTGCTGTTGCTGGTTGAAGCTCTGCTGGCGCTGTGTAGAATCCTCTTGCTGACGCTGGGCCTCAAAAGACTGCGGCTGCTGAGATTGCCCGGGCTGTTGGGTCTGAGTAACGTTTTGAGACTGCGCGGGCTGTTGGGGCTGAGCCTGCTGACCCCGGTTCTGAGCGTTCTGCTCTTGAGAGCTCTGCGCGGCAAAGCCCGACTGCTGCTGATTCACGGGAGCCTGAGACTGTCCATCAAAACGCTGCTGCGTGGGAGGAACCTGGGAAGTGCCGCGCGGGGGAGTAGCTGGTCGGGAAGATGCCTGAGCCTCGGTACCACGCGAATCAGCCGAATCGCGCGCATCAGACAGGGTGCGTGCGTCCGTAGGCTCACCCTGAGACTGATCCGAAGACTGCTCGGGGCGTGACTCGCGTGAAGGAACCTGCTGCTGTGCGGATTCTGAAGATACAGGCTCCTGTCGTGCAGCCTCGGGTCGTTCGGCACCTGCTGCAGTGGCAGAACCTGCGGACCCCTGAGAATCCTGTGCGTCGCTGAGGGGCTCTCGCGCATCGTAAGAAACACCCGAACCCTGCGCGACTCCCGGCTGCTGTGCGCTTGCCTCCGGTGCGGACGGGGCATTGTGGGTATCGCGAGCGGGCTCGCGGGTAGGCTCCGAAACCTGAGGCTTTGGAGCCTCGGCGGTGCCGCTCTGACGGTTCACGGGGGTCTCAGAAACGCTCTGCTCGGAACGCACCTGCGAATCGGCCGAAGAGTCTGCCGCTGCACCGGGACCGGATGCGCCCGCACGCTCACCCGCGACCTCGCGCGACTCGGAACCGGCTGACGCCGCATCCTGAACATGGGCAGACTCCGCCTGAGTCTTCTGCTCAGGGGTCTGCTGATGGGAAGTTTTCTGCTCGGCAAACTGTTCGGAAATGGTCGGCGCGGTACGCTGCTTCGGGGTGGAAGCCTGCGCAGACTCACCGCTCTGCTCAGAGCTTGACGATGGCGAGGGCTTCGCGCTGGAAGAACCCTCAGAAGAGCCCGATGCGGCAGATGAAGACTCCGCCGTCGAGGGTGCCTGCTCATTCTCAGGCTCGGGCTCCTCAATCCACAGCTGCCAACCTTCGGGAACAGGACCCCATGCGGGATCGGGCCGCCACGTCGGGGTAGGAGACCACCCGGCAGGCGGTTTGGGCCAATTTGGGGGCGGATTGAAGACGAGAGCCATCTGAACCTTCCTTCACTACTGGCGCCAAAAACACCCGGAAGCGTAGGCACGAGTAGCCTCAAATTTTAAACTACGGTAACCCTCAAATTATGGCATATTTCCCATAAAATATAAGCCCGAAAAGTTCATAGGCAGGTAAATTATTACACCGTAAGGCAACCCGCACAGATGGCCCCGGTGTGACATTCGGGGGAGGGTCCCCTCTATTATGGATACTATGAGCACTAATCACCAGCAGGAACCCGGACATCACGGTTCTGAGTTCATTCCAACAAACCAACCACCTGGCGCAGTCACTAATACCCAAAATATGCCCACGCTGCTGAGCCCGCATCAGGCAGAAAGTTACGGGTACGGCGCTGAGTCTACCTTCGCCTCCGCTGAGTATTACAGGAGTAACCGCCTTACCCGTAAGGAACTTCTGGAACGCGCTAGCGAGCTGCCCTATCACCGGTTATCGCATGTGAACCCGCGTGCCCGTTGGTTCACCCCGGTTCTTGAGGGTTTGCTGATTGCCGGCATCTATTTTGTGCTCCTGCTGATGGTGAGCTTTGCGCTGCTGGCATTCGCCGTGATGCTGCGCGTCCCTTACGATTACCTGACCGATCTGCAGCGTATTTACGCGAACGTTTTTAAGACCCCGCTTGTTTTTATTGCGCTTCTTATTACCATCATTCCGGTGATTCCGGCGATTTTCATTGCGCGCCTGATTACCAACTTCAAACCCTTAGGGCTGATTCACTCCATTGCGGGCCGCATGCGGTGGTCCTATTTAGGTGTTTTCCTAGGCTTTGGGTTCCTCATTTTCGGTCTTTACTATGTAGGGTTCGCGACTCTGGATGGTTCTTTGACCACGCAGAACAGCGTGCATCCGCTGAATTCCGGCATGTTCTGGCTGTACATTGTGCTTATTCTGCTAATAGTTCCGTTCCAGTGCTACGCCGAGGAACTGCTCTTCCGCGGTTATCTCATGCAGACCGTGGGCCGATGGCTGAAGAACCCCGCTTGGGCAATTATTATTCCAGCGCCTATCTTTATGGTGCTTCATGGTTACGGACTGTGGGGTCTGCTTTCTGTGCTGACGATGGCTCTGATCGCCGGGTTCTTGTGCTGGTACACTGGCGGTCTTGAAGCCGGTATCGGCCTGCATATTGCGAATAATGTTTCGATTTTTATCTTTGGGCTGCTGGGTCTGGCTGACCCCTTTGACGCGAATCGTGAGGCTCAGGCGCTTGACTTTGTGCAGGCCCTTATTCTGCAGCTTGCCTTCGCCGGGCTCGTGTACATGTACACCTACCGGCAAAAGAGGAAAGCCGCTCTGAACCAGGGGCAGGATGCGCCAGCCGCAGCACCGGCTTCGGGTGCTGCGCACGCGGCCACACAGCCCGGTATGTCCGTGAAAAATGCTGCTGCTTCACCTGCTGCTGATACCTCTGCTTCTGCAACGCAAGGATCGCAGGCGCCGGTACAATCACAACCTGTACAACCTGCTGCCCCTGTGGCGGGGAACGCCAAGCCCGCACAGGATAATGCTTCGGTAAAATCGGCGTCTTCGGCTGCCCCCGCCAACCCGCAAGCAGCTGAGGAACATCGTGCACCCGAGTGGAATATCGCGGAGAAACCGGCTGCACAGGCACCCGCCGCGAAGCCTGTGGAAGGCGTTCGTAAGAGCGAGCAGAATGGTACGTCGGCCGAGGCTTCTGCCCCCGCACAGCCCGAGCGTCTGGCACCGGCTCACGGATCGGCGTCGGCTAATAAGCCTGCACCGATCGGTAAGCCTGCGCCAGCCAAGAAATCTGTGCCGACTCATGAGTCAGCCCAGTCCCAGAAACCGGCGCAAACTGCTCAACCGGCACAGGCTCATAAATCGGCTCAGCCCCAAAAGCCGGTACACACTAACGAATCAGCCCAGGCTGAGCGTCCGACGGCCGCGAATACCGCCGCCCGCGCGACCGGGAAAGAAGCGCCTGCTGCCGATAAACCCGCGCAGTCTGCACAGGCGAGGACTATCGCCGATGAACTCAAGCCTGCCGTGGTTGCCCCCGCAGCAGCGGAAAAGGCTCCGTCAGGCATAGATCTGGATGCGGCGCAGAAAGCGGCACGCGCCTCCGTGCAAAAGGCTCAGCAGGGCTCGAATCGGGCCGATTCTTCGGTGCGTGCCTCCGGGGCGCAGGGGTCTGTATCGAATGCAGCCGCGCCGCAGAAGGAAGCCGCTAGCGCATCCACTGCGCAGGCAGACGATACGAAGAACCCTTCCTCGAAGAACTACGCGCCGGATACCTCCACAATGAGCATTCCCGTGCAAAATGCCTTGTCAGCTTATGAGCGTGCCAAGGCTCAGGCCCTTGCTCAGCAGAAAGAAGCTGCCCGGCAGAAGGAAAGCGGGCAGGGCACATCTGTCGCGAAGAATGCGGCTGCGGACGGCTCGGCTGTAGCCTCGCAAACCTCGCGGGCTCAGCAGGAGGCATCCCAGAACACCTCAGAGGTTCCCTGGGCTACCGCTCCGATTCCGAAAATCTCGCCGGAAGCCGCACAATCGCATAAGCAGGGATCAACCGACGCTTCACCGTGGACCTCAGCGTTCCCCGTCATTCCCAAACCCAAGAAGTAGGCGCATAGTATGACCGTTGATGCCGTCAAAAATATCGAAGACCTCGCCCAGTTCGTCTGCGATTCGCCCGTCTCATATCTGGCGGCGCGAACCGTGGCGCGGCGCCTGCAGGCGGCGGGGTTTACCGAGCTGAACGAAACCGAGCCGTGGCAGAATGAGGCTGCCGTCGGCAGGCATTTTGTGATGCGTGACGGCGCGATCATTGCTTGGGCTGGCGGTCGGCGGGCGCAGAAGGCGAGCGGTTACCGGGTGCTGGGTGCGCATACGGATTCGCCGTCGCTTAAGCTCAAGCCGAGTTCGTCGGTGACGGCGGCAGGATGGCATCAGATGGGCGTCGAAAATTACGGTGGCGCACTGCTTAATTCCTTTTTGGATCGTGAGCTGCGCGCTGCCGGGCGCCTGACGGTACTTCGGGAAGACGGCACCCTTCAGGATCGCTATGTGGTGACTGGGCCGTTGGCGCGTGTGCCGCAGCTGGCCCCTCATCTGGACCATAAACGTAATGAGCTGACCCTCGATAAACAGTTCAATATGTACCCCATTTGGGGCGTGGATGATACCGAGAACGATGTGCTCGCCTATTTGGCGCAGCAGACCATCGACGAGGGCGGTTCGGTCGATCCGGAGCAGATCGTCGGTTACGATGTGCTCTTTGCGGATGCGCAGGAACCCCGCCGTTTCGGGCGAGACGGAGAGTTTTTCGCCTCGGGCAGGTTGGATAATCTCTCGTCGGTTCATGCCGGATTGTGCGCCTTAGAACGCTATGTGGCCGAGAATGCTGACGAAGACTCGGCGCACACCGTGATGCTTGCGGGATTCGACCACGAAGAGATCGGTTCTGAAACCCGCAGTGGCGCCGCCGGTCCGTTCCTGGAGGATGTGCTGGTGCGGCTCTCGCAGGCTCGCGGGGAAAGCCAGGACGAATACCGCCGCTCACTCGCCGATTCGGTGTGCCTTTCGGCGGATGCCGGGCATCTGGTGAACCCGAACTACCAGGGGCATCATGACCCGACGGTGCGCCCGCTTCCCGGTGCTGGCCCGCTGCTGAAGATCAACGCGAATCAGCGGTATGCAACCGATGCGGTGGGTGCCGGTATTTTCGCGGCAGCGTGTAAGGCGGCGGGCGTTCCCTATCAAGAGTTCGTGTCGAATAACAATATGCCCTGCGGTTCCACGATCGGGCCTATCACCGCCACCCGGTTGGGGATGCGCACCATTGATGTGGGGATCGGACTACTGTCGATGCATTCGATGCGCGAAATGTGCCACGTTCACGATATGGCATACCTGACCCGCGCGGTGGAAGGCTTCTACCGGCTGTAGACGCCGTGTCCTTTCTGTCCCGCCTCTATCGCCCATAAGTCGTACATTTTCCTGCATATCGTACGTTTTAACCCTACGAATATGCAGGAAAGTGTACGATATATACCGTTATACCGTGCCTAGGTGCACACTACCGACAATACATTCTCCCGCCGCATCGAGCAGCGGGAGAGAAAGAGAACTCGGTGAAATACCTCAAACCATATTTTATATTTTGTGCTCGCGTTATGACTTTAGCCTGGCGAGTATCATTCCCGAAAAACCTTAGCGTACTGGCCGCCGTCATTATCTCTGCGCTCGCTCTGATCGCCTGCCCAATTCTGCTGGGTTATGGTGTTCAGCGCACCCTTGAAAACCTAGAAGCCTGGCGTCAAAACCTTGCCGTCCTCGTGGTTCTTTACAGTATTTTGTGGCTAATCGGGCAGAGCTTTCGGTATCTTTTCTACCCTGCCTACGGGTTCATCGAGCAGAAAATGCAATCGCGCCATATGGCGGATGCGCTCGCCACCAGCATCGGCGCCGACCCGCGCGCACGCGCTACACTAGGCGCCTCCGAAATTGCGTATGCCGTCGATGCGCAGGCCGTATCCATCCGCGAAACCCTCGCCGCCTTGTACCTCTCAATTCTGCCCGCCGGGGTTGGTTGTATTGCCGGTGCTGTCTCGATTCTGGTGATGGGTGGCGTGCCGGAGCTAGACATATTTTGCGGGTTTGTGGCGCTCTATCTGGCTGGAAGCATGCCGCTGATCGCGCGTCATCAGAAGTTTCAGGGCGAATTCTTTGACGGCTCAATGCGCAGTTTCGGCACCCTGGAAAACACGCTTCGTCTCTGGCGTGAAAGCAGAATCCTTGGGGCGGCTCCCTTTCTTCACGACCGATACGCCCAAGGCCGCCTGCCTGTAGAAGCAAAAGCTCTCAAAAGTTACCGTTACACCATGTTGTTACACACCTGGCAGGGCGCGATGCTGGCTCTATGCCTGCTCGCGATAGTGCTCAAAACCGTATTATTCGGTGAAGGCTCTCCGGCGCAGATTACGGGTACTGCGGTGGCACTTATCGGAGTGTGCGCGGCGGCAATTGGTCCACTCCAAGCCGTCGGCTTTGGGGTATCGACCATCGCTGTTTCGGCAGAGCGTTACCGGCAAGCGCACCATAAAATAGCCGCTCCTGCCGCTGAGAATTCGGGCTATCTCGTCGACTATGTCATAACCACAGGTGAGCTTTCCCTCCGCGTGGATGCGCGCAACCTGAGTGAAACATCCTATGGTGTATATACGGTGAAGCCGGGTCGCCCGTGTTGGGTGCGTGGCGCATCCGGCGCGGGAAAAAGTCTGCTTTTAGAACGGTTTCTTGGGGTGCGCGCGACAACTACCCCCGCTTATATGTCGATGAGCGCGCCGCAAGGCACTCTTCGGTTCGTCTACCTGCCGCAAGAAGCTGGGCTGCTGGTTGGTACCGCGCATGAGAATGTGGCGTTTGGGCGCGACATTCCGGTGCATATATGCGATCGGTACCTGCAGGCGGTGGGACTAAGCGAATTTACTTCTAGTGGTGCTCGATGTCATGACACCGTCGCGGGTGAGAGCGGCAGCGTGTCCGGGGGAGAGGGCAGGCGCATCGCCTTGGCGCGTACTTTGGCGGCGACCGAAACCTTGAATGAGCAGAAAGCCCTGAGCCCCACGACCGTCATGGTTCTCGATGAACCGACCGCCGGGCTAGATGCGCCTACCCGTGCCCGCGTCTGGGAACTGATTGAGCGAGCGGCCCATACCGCAATCGTGCTGGTGAGCACCCACGATGAGGATGCGCCCGCCCGGCAGGACGATACCGTCATTGAACTCTAACGCGGCGCGAAGTCTAGGAATGAGAGAGTTTTACCTGTAAAACATGCGGTAAAGTTGAATCAACCCTTTTCACCGGGGTAAGAGCACACGGCACGCATTATGAAATTTACCCCCGTGATGACTCTTAGGGTGGAGAGGGGGTGAGTAGGAATGCTGTTCTACGAGATAGTAGAAACGGCTCAAGCGATCCTCATCAACTACATTCTGATTGATGGATCAGCTCAAACCGTTTCTTACATCGTAGGCGTTATCTCAACCTGGATTAAGAATCTGAGGTAACGACCCTGCTCACTGGAAGGGCTTGGTAGCGGCAACTATTGAGCCCTTCCGTTCATGAGCTTTGCATCATGAAATATGCTTTTAGTCTAGCACACCGCCTACTGGCTGCCGAGGGCTGTTCTTCCGCAAGAGAACCTTAGATACAGCCTTTGTCTGGGAAGCGCAACAGCTTTTTGCAACCGCCTCGAAAAATACAGCTGTGCGGTAAGCTATCCCAACGTATCCCCAGAAATCCCTTAAAAGGGATAACTAGTTTTCGCACTTATTTCAACCTATCGGGACTTATCTTAAAAATCCCGATAACCCCCGATAGGTTCCGATAACTTTTGTTCTCCCACATAAAAAGAGCCTTCATTCACGTAAAGGCTCTTTTTATACCAGGGGAGAGACGGGAAAGGGCCTACCGAATTAGCGAGAGCAGTTCCTCGTGCACGGTGGTATCGCCCGTGACTTCCGGGTGGAAAGAAATGCCGATAATGTTCCCGGCGCGCACGCCCACAATCTTGCCCTCATGATGCGCCACCACCTGCACACCTTCACCGGCACGGGTCACAATCGGCGCGCGAATAAACGCCGTATCGATCACGACTTCCTCACCCGAGGGTGTAAGCCACGGCAAATGAACCTGCGCCGAATCGACCTGCGAGCCGAAGGCGTTACGCCCAACCGAAACATCCAAAACACCGAGCGACTGCTGCCCCGGAGCCGGATCGTCAATTACAGTCGAGAGCATGATCAACCCGGCGCAGGTTCCCAGGGTCGGCAAGCCCCCCGAAATCGCCTCAATCAACGGCTGGCGCAGCCCAAAAATACGGGTCAGCCTGTCAATCGTGGAAGATTCGCCGCCGGGCAGAACCAGCGCATCCAGGTTTGCCAGCTGCTCGGCACTTTTGACGAGCACCACCTGCGCACCCAGGGATTCGAGCATGCGCGCGTGTTCGGCAACGCCGCCCTGCAGCGCCAAAACACCCACGGTTTTGCCCACACCGGGCAGGGCAGCCGGGGGAAGAACCTCAATCTCGCTCATGAGCCTATCTTTCTGCAACACTAGGTTGCTCACACAATGTAGAACGTTGGGTTTCGGGCTGTGTTTGAGAGCGCCAAACTCACCCGAGCAGATAACGTATCTGAACAGAATCGGGGGCGAAGCCCGCACCGAGCTTCACCCCCTGCACGTCTTGACCGGGCGCCCTCACCTGATCCGAATATATCGATCGGCGAGCGCGCATCCGCCACGTGGTCGGTCTATACTTACCAGCCGCGCTCCGCCAGACGATGCGGCGCAGGCAGATCGGCAACGTTGATGCCGACCATGGCCTCGCCCAAACCGCGTGATGCATCCGCCAGTTTTTCGGGGTCGTTGTAGAACGCGGTTGCCTTCACGATGGCCTTAGCGCGTGCCTCGGGGTTTCCGGATTTGAAGATGCCGGAGCCGACGAATACGCCGTCCGCGCCCAGCTGCATCATCATGGCGGCGTCGGCGGGGGTTGCCACGCCACCGGCGGTAAACATGACCACGGGCAGCTTACCGGTCTTCGCAACTTCGAGCACCAGGTCGTAGGGGGCGGCAAGTTCTTTCGCCTTCACGTACAGCTCGTCGGGCATGGTGCTGTACAGGCCCTGCAGCTCGGCGATCTGGCGCTTAATGGTGCGGATATGCTTGGTTGCCTCCGAGACGTCACCGGTGCCGGCCTCACCCTTCGAGCGGATCATGGCGGCACCCTCGGCGATACGGCGCAGCGCCTCGCCCAGGTTGGTGGCGCCGCATACGAACGGCACCGTGAACTGGTGCTTGTCAATGTGGTTCACGTAATCGGCGGGGGAGAGTACCTCTGACTCATCGATGTAATCCACCTTGAGGCTTTCAAGAATCTGCGCCTCAACAAAATGCCCGATGCGCGCCTTCGCCATCACGGGAATCGAGACGGCGTTAATGATGCCCTCAATCATATCGGGGTCGGACATACGAGCCACGCCGCCCTGCGCACGAATATCGGCGGGTACGCGCTCAAGCGCCATGACGGCGACGGCACCAGCATCTTCGGCGATCTTGGCCTGTTCGGGGGTGACGACGTCCATAATAACGCCGCCCTTGAGCATGTCGGCAAGCCCGCGCTTCACGAGCGGGGAGCCGGTTACTGGGGAATTAGTCTGTTCAGTCATGCCCCCATTTTCTCACGTTTGGTGCATGTATGCTCGCCCCGTGACGGATTTTCTGCCGCAGGGCGCGCATCTTTGTGTCTGCGTGACACGAATCGTCATATTTCGTGATGCTCACGGCGTTATACAGCCTCGTAAGCCGACTCCTATAGAACAGATAACTAGACCGCTCGGTGTGCACCCCTGCACGGGGTATCTTATATTCGCGCGTCTTTTGCATTTAGAACCACAGTACCGCGAAAAGAGTACAGTTCAGTATGAAAGCCGTATTTTTACCCCGTGATATGTTGGAATACGCACGCCTTCACAGGTGTTATTCTGGCGCTGTTTATTTCTCTTCAATCTCCAACACACATCAAGGAACGTCACCGTGCTTGAAGTCATTATTGCCCTGTCGCTGGCGATTCTTCTGGGTAATATCCTTGCCCATAAAATACGAATAACCCCCGCCATTATGCTCATTTTCATGGGGCTTGTGCTGGCGCTCATCCCCGTTCACGCCATGCACGAGGTGCGCGAGGCCGGGCTGCCCCCGCACGTGATTCTCGAAATCTTCCTGCCCGTGATGCTGTTCTGGGAGACCCGAAACACCTCCTGGCGTGAGGTGCGCGCCCGTCTGCGCGGCATTCTGCTCTCGGGCACGGTGCTCGTAATTTTCACGGCGTTCGTTATCGCCTGGGTGCTTCACACATTTATGGGCGTCTACCTGTGGCATGTGGCGCTGATTATCGGCGTGGCGCTCGCCCCCACCGATGCCGTGGCCGTGGCAACGCTCAACGGCAAACTCCCCAAATCTTCCATCACCACCCTTAAAGCGGAAGCACTCATTAACGACGGCACCACCCTAGTTCTTTTCGCACTCGCCCTGCAGCTTGCGGGTGGTCATGAACTGGCCCTGGGGACCGCATCCGGAATGTTCTTCTTCTCGTTCCTGATCGGAAGTCTCGTTGGCCTGGCCGTCGGATGGGGTGCGAATAAGCTGCGTGCGCACATCGGCAACCCCATGAACTTCAGCGTGTTCATGTTTACCGTGCCGTTTATTGCTTTCTTCCTGGCTGAAGAGATCGAGCCTTTTGAGGGCATGAAAGGTTCCGGAGTGGTGGCTGTGGTGGTCGCCGCTTTCTACCTGACCTATCGCGGACCGGATACCATCAAACCCCAAAACCGTTTCTACGGTCTGCCCATCTGGTCGTTTGTCTCCTATGTCATGAACGGTGCGCTCTTCGTGCTCGTGGGTGTTCAGCTGCCCAGCGCCACTGCGCCTGTGGATGATGTTCTTCGTGAATACAACTATGCGTGGGCTTTGACGTTCGCCGTGATTGTGGTGGCATGGCTTGTTTCCATTGCGGCGCGTTTTATTTTCCTGCACGTCACGATTGGTATTATTCGTGCCCTTGACCGTTCAGAAAAGCAGAAGCAGCTGCGCACAACTTTCCGTGGCCGTGTAGTGAGTACCTTTGCGGGACTGCGCGGCGGTGTTTCCCTCGCGGTGGCTCTCTCCGTGCCGACTGATGTTCCCGCGCGTGACTTTATTATCTTTATTGTTGCGGGCGTGGTTCTGCTGTCGATGGTGGTTCAGGGGATGCTCCTGCCGCTCGTTATTAGGTGGGCGAAAATTCCGGTTGATACCACCGAAGAAGATGAGATCAATGAAGCAGTGCGCACGATAATTGCCGAGTCCTTCGACTCTGTGGCTGAGATTGGCCAGGAAATTGGTGCACCACAGTGGATTATCGACCGCATTGCCGATGAACAGATGTACAACGCGAGTATGTACCGCAACCTGCACGCCGTTCGTAAACACGGTGCGAACGCGCCGGAAGAAGCCCGCCGCATTATTGAAGCGAGCGACCTTGAGAAAGAGCTGCGTCTGCGGCATTTGGAGAAGCAACGCAGCGTGCTCAAGCGCCTGCGTAATGAGCGCACAATCGACACGAATGTGCTCCACGCGATTCAGGAAATCCTGGATATTGAGGAGGCTCGCGTGCTCGGCCCGGTTGAGCTGGAGTAGCCCCGAACGGCTCCAGAAGTGCTAAACCCCGGGTGTATTCTATATTCCGTATATGGAATATTAAGGATGCTCCCGGGGGTTTATGCGGAATTTTAGGGTGCTGCACGGTATTCTGGTACACGTGAGCACGAAACCCTCGGCATCGACCCCGCCCCCGAGCGGAAAAGTTCCGCGCGCTGTTGGTACCGCGCAAGGGCGCGCATCGTTAATGCTGCACGCGCTGATATACCTTATCTTTGGGATTATCACCGTTTTTGTGCAGACCCCTGATAATGTCTTCACCAAAATACTTTTGGGCCTCTGGATGCTCGCACTCGGCACCTCACATGCGCTCACGGCCCGCAGGATGCACTACGGACCCGCGACAAGCGCATCGCTCAGTTCGGCGGCGCTCGTGCAGGCGGCATCCGGGGCTTTGCTCGTGATAATACCGGATACCCTTGCTCTTATTATTCTGGTGGTATGCGCCGGTTCGGGCCTGCCGGGACTGATTAAGCTGCTCTTGGGGATGCGCTACCGTAGTGCGGTGGCTGTGTGGCGCGACTGGGTGCTGGAAGGGGGCGTGCTTCTTGCAATTGCTTTGATTCTGCCGTTTGTGGGGGAGATCGGGGCGAAAGCGACCCTGGGAGTTCCCGGCGGCGGGGCGCTGATTATCGGCGTTTTTCTGCTGGTGGGTTCTCTGGGACCGAGCGAGAAAGCGGGCGCTGACCGAACAAAACCCTAGTTCACAATCGCCCAGGTTTTAGAGGTGTACTGCAACGGCGCGTACACTGGTTAGACACACACAAGAGGAGGAACGAGTGGCTGAAGAACGCCCCCGCGGATTTAAAGCGCAGGTGAAAGGTCCCCTGCTGGTTGCCGCTGCTCTGGCTGTAGCGGCTTTCTTCGCCGTATTTATTTTTGCAACCGGCGGCACCCGCAACCACCCCAACCTTGTGTTGGCCTTAGGTGTGGCGGGCGCGGTTTTTGTGGTCACCCTCGTAGTGTGTGCAACCCTGATCTTAGCGGAACGCCCGAACGACCCTTCACTGGGGCAGGGTACGGGTATCAATAAATCCTCGGCAAAGCTTTACGAGCAGGCGAAGGCCAAGCGTGAGGCGGCGGAGCGTGAAAAAGCCCGTGCTGAGAGGAATTCACAGACGGCTGGAACCAAAGAGACAACAGCTGGGAATAACGCTGAGCCCCCTAAGACGACTGACAGCTAATCGGCGCGCTGGGGCGGTATGCTAAGCTGGTTCTATCTTTATGAGTTATACGCCTTATGGCGAGAGGAGCTGGTAGCGCTAACTGCCAACTCCTCTCTGCGGGTAGAACAATTACCTTAGGCTCTTGGTGCTTTATGCGCATCAAGAGCCTTTTTATGTCGTGTGTGGGGCCGCAAGAAAACTATTTTGTGTGGGAAAGAGTCGCTTTTCGAGCGCCCATCATCGCGCGCTGTACTCCGAGGATGGAGGCAATCACCAGCACGAAGCCAAGCATCGAAAGCGGCGTCATGCTTTGCCCCAAGAAAATCCAGCCGAGAATAAACGCGGTCACCGGGCTGAGCGGTCCTAGGGACGCAATGACCGCGGGCGGCAGTTTCGAGAGCCCATGAAAATACAGGCAGTAGGCGAGCGCTGTGCCCACCAGGCAGAGGAAGGCGTATCCGCCGATATTTGCGGCGGTGAGCGGTGGCAGCGGTTCCTCGGTCAGTAGGGCGATGGGTAGCAGGAATATTCCGCCCACGAGCAGCTGCCATCCTGTCATGGCGAGAGTCGAGAGAGACGATGTGCCCATGGAGGTGAAGAAAATACCGCACGCCATGGCGACAGCCCCGGTGAGTGCCGCGAGAATGCCGATCACATCGAAGGTGGTGCTGGGGGATGCGACCAGCAGAATAATGCCGATAATGCCCATAAGTGCGGCCAGCCACGCCGATGCGGGAGTCGCTTTCTTGGCAACCGTTCGGGTGAGGACGAGGACGAAAATAGTTTGTGTTGAGCTGAGAATCGCCGCCAGTCCGCCGGGCAGGCGGTATGCAGAGACGAACAGCATCGCCTGAAATAGGCCGATATTGAGGATGCCGAGAAGAATAATTCGGCCCAGCTCTTTCTTGTGCGGGAACTCTCGGGTGATGAGCAGTAGCAGCAACCCTGCTGGCAGCACACGGATCAGCGCGGCGGTGAAGGGGCGGTTGGGCGGCAGAAATTCGGAGGTGATGAGGTAGGTTGATCCCCAAACCATGGGGACGAACGCCGTGATGATCAGCAGAGGAAGACGGTTTTTCATAGTTCTTCGCAGTCGGATAGATGCCTTGAGTTCAAGATAAATCCTAATCACTTTTTGTCTTGAAAGCAAGATAAAATAGTAGTGAGTCGATTTTAGGAGGAATATGTCGAGCGCCCGTTCCCGCAGTAACCGCCCCGATGCCGTGGATATTATTATCGATCAGTGGAAACGTGAACTCCCCGAGTTGGCTTCTGAACATATGGCTCTGATCGGGCGTCTTAAGCGATGCTCCATCCTACTCGCGCCGCGTCTTGACGAGGTTTTTGCTGCCTATGATCTCAGTAATGGCGCCTTTGACGTGCTGGCGACGTTACGCCGCGCGGGTGCGCCCTATATTCTGACCCCGACCGAGCTTTTTGCATCGCTCATGGTTACTTCAGGCACTATGACAACCCGCCTGCAGAATGTGCAGAAGCGGGGGTGGGTTGAGCGCATCCCCAACCCGGACGATGCCCGCAGTATGCTCGTGAAGCTAACGGGCGCCGGGCGCGAACTGGTGGAAAAAGTCGTCTTCGAACACGTGGACAATGAGCGGCGTATTCTGGAAAAGCTGCCTGCTGAGACGCGCCGTCAGCTGGATGCGGGCCTCGCCGAGCTGATGCGGGTGCTGGAAAACGCGAAGAAGAGCTGAAGGAAAAGCTGGCATAAACAGATATATGACGCCTTATCAGTGAGGATTTACGCGGGTTCCTTACAGAAGAACAGTCTTCGACCGATATTGTGCGTGCCGAAGGAACTATGGATCCAAATATTGGTCCAGACGTCGCTGTTGAGCGTGCCTGCGCCGAGCTTGAGAAAAACTGCCCGAGTTCCTTACCTAAGAACCCAAGAACCGCTGGGTAGAAAGAACACTAAGAAGCCGATGGTGCTGAGACGGTGTGCTAAGCTGGAATCATATTTGCAAACTGGATGCCTGTTATGGGCAAGAGGAGCCGGTAGCGCCAACTACCAGCCCCTCTCTGTGAGTAGGGTATTACCTCAGGCTCTTAATCCAAGCTGAGATAAAGCCTACAATATGTGAAACGGCTTGAGCCGATCCATCAATCAGAATGTAGTTGATGAGGATCGCTTGAGCCGTTTCTACTATCTCGTAGAACAGCATTCCTACTCACCCCCTCTCTACCCCGAGAGTCATCACGGAATATAAATTTGCAAACTGTGCCGGTGACTCATTCCGGGAAGAGGGCACTCATAACTTTACCGCATGCTTTACATACAAATTTATATCCGTTGCTAAAAATGCTACGTATATAAATCCCTGAAAATATGCTTGATAAAGAGCTCCGGTGTGCTGCATATGCATCCGATGATTGATGTGCAGAGTTTCCCTAACTTAAGATGTATATAGGGTGTCAGATCATATAAATTTTGTGTTCCCGTTCATCAATCACCAGGAGGCCCCATGCAGACCCTTATCATTAACGCCCACCCGGATCCCCAGAATAAAACTGCGTATTGCACCAACCGCCTCGTTGATTGCCTGACCGAGAAACTGCCGGATGCAACCGTGCTGAACCTCTACAATGAGGATATTCCCGAACTTACTGCCGAAACCCTGCCGCTTTACGGGTCGGTATATGATGAAAAATCGTCCCTGAGTAAGCGGGAACAGCAGATTCTTGCGCGCCGTGCTGAACTCATTGAACAGTTTAAAGCGGCCGACCGGGTGATTATCGCCATGCCCATGCACAATTTCACGGTGACTTCGCGCCTGAAAGACTACCTGGATAACATTATTATGGGAGGGCAGACTTTCCAGTTTAGCGAGAATGGTCCGCAGGGTCTCATGGGCGGGCATAAGGCGTTGCTCGTGCAGTCAAGCGGCTCCGTATACAGCACCGGTCCGCTGGCACCGTTGGAGCAGTCGTACCCCTTCCTACGGACCGTGTTTGGGATGCTCGGGTTCGATTCGACTGATATTGTGCGTGCCGAAGGCACCATGGATCCACATATTGGCCCAGATGTCGCTGTTGAGCGTGCCTGCGCCGAGCTTGAACAAAAACTGCCCGAGTTCCTTGACTAGGAACCCAAGAACCGCTGGGTATAAGGAACACTAAGAAGCCCGATGGTGCTGAGGCGGTGTGCTAAGCTGGAATCATATTTGCAACTGTTATTAGCCCTTCAAGGGCAAGAGGGGTCGATAGCGCTAACTACCAACCCCTCTCTAGTCAGGCAGATGCTACCTCAGTCGCTTAAGGAATACTGAGATAGCTTCTACGACATTAGAAACGGCTTGAGCCGATCCATCAATCAGAATGTAGTTGATGAGGATCGCTTGAGCCGTTTCTACTATCTCGTAGAATGACATCTGTCTCACCGCCTCTCCGCCCCGAGAGTCATCACGGAATGTATATTTGCAACCTGTGCCGGTGACTCATTCCGGGAAGAGGGCACTAATAACTTTACCGCAGACTTTACGCAGAAAATGTGCCCCTTTGAAAGCGTTAGCGTATAAAAAGGCTCTTTATGTGAATAAAGCGTTGAAAAACTCTCTTTATTCACATAAAGAGCCTTTTTGCGTGGGAGATTAGAGAGGGAAGCAGGGGAGAGGGTCGGGAGGAAAAGCAGTGGGAGGAAGGGCTTACTTCTCAACAGGAAACGGGTACAATAGAGTCCCCTGCCCGCATCCGGCATGTAGCGCCGACCGATATTACCTGAGCCATGCCGCCCCAGAGACGGGCGCACTCCACAGACCAAGAAACGCATCTTTATGACACATAAACCTAAACACGCCCTGCCCGAAAATACCGGCGCGGCAGACAAACCCAACACTGCAGCAAAACTTGGCACAGTAGCGCCGTCCGAGGCGAACCCGCCCGTCACCGGTGCAGTTCCGGCGGTGACAGGCACCGTACCCTCCACCACTGGTGCCATCCCGGCTGTGCCCACACCTGATACAGGCCCCGGGATGCCCAATATGGACGATCCCAAAAACATATACCTGCTCAAAGATGCCCCCGTTTTCAAGGCGCTTCTTTCCCTGGGTATCCCCATGGCAGCAGGGCTGGCGATCACCAGCATTTACAACGTCATTAACTCCTACTTTGTGGGGCACTACGGCACCGTCGAAGAGCTCGCCGCCACCGGATATGGCGTACCTGTTTTCGGTATCATCATGGCGATCGCGGGTGTGTTCGGTTTGGGCTCATCAACCCTGGCGTCGCGTCTGCTGGGCGAAGGAAATGAGACACGTATTCGCAATGTGACCTCATTCGCCTTGTACTCTGCGCTCGCCTGTGGCATGGTGGTCGCCATTGCCGGGTTCCTGTTCGCAGACCCGATTACCGGCCTGATGGGCGCCTCCGGAGCATCCTTTGAACCGACCAAAACCTTCGTGCACCTGCTCTTTTTGGGTGCGCCGTTTTCGGTCGGCATGTTTACCCTGGAACAGCTGGTGCGTTCCGAAGGTTACGCCAAACAATCCATGTACGGCATTATCTGGGGCGTCGTCATCAACTCAATTTTCGATGTTCTGCTGATTGCGGTTCTCGGCTGGGGTATCGCCGGTGCCGGTTGGGCGATGCTCGCCGCAAACGCCGCATCCATGGTGTACTACCTGCAGTTCCTTATTCGCAAGAGCCCCAACTTCTCCTGGAAACCCGGCGATTTTGTGATCGCCGGCGACATTATTAAACCCGTGTTCGCCGTGGGTGCCGCCGAACTGATTCAGAGTGCAAACCTGACCGTTTCCGCGCTGGTGCTCAACAATATTGCGGCAGGATACGGTGACGATTCTGTGGCCGCCTTTGGGCTGGCGATGCGCCTGAACATGGTACCTGAAATGCTGTGTATGGGTATTTGCATGGGAGGTATTCCGCTCTTCGCCTATGCCTACGGTGCTCGCAATCGAGACCGCGTGCGTTCGACCCTGAAAACCGCCGCAATGGTATCGGTGGCAACCTCCATTATCTTCACCACCCCCGTTTTGATATTCCGTCGCCAGCTTCTTGAGCTCGTGGGCGACTCCTCGTTGGTCGCCACCGGCGAGAAAGTACTGGTCGCGCTCATGCTTGCCGCCGTGTTCAACGCCGTGAGCATCGTGTTCGTCTCGTGGTTCCAGGCCGCCGGTAAAGGCTTGCCCGCCACGCTCATGACCCTGGGCATTGCCCTGCTTTTCTTCCCCGCAGTCATCTTCGGCAATATGTGGTTCGGCTTCGACGGCCTCACCTGGGCGTTCCCCTTCACCCAGATTTCGGCGTGCGTACTGGGCGTGATCCTGTTCTTCGCAACCGGCGGTACTAAGGTTAAGGATGCGCCCGCATCGGGCACCCCCGAGCACGGCGTGACCGAGATTAAGGTTGAGTCTGAGTAGCGGGTCTACACTTTCTGTCATTCGCACCCGTGAAAACGCTCTGACCTGAGTGTATGCCTGAAGCGTTATATAGCGGTGACCCCTGGAAACAGAGTTTCACCACTGTATAACGCTTTTGGTATATATCGGGCAAAGCAGCTTGAAATAATATGCTCAAAACCGCATATAAGGTTCTGCCGTGCAGTGCAGTATCAGAAGTTATTCCGTCATGGAACGACCTGCATATGCCCCACACGGGCGCAGCCGTGTATGATAAGCGAGGCGGCAGCCCCGCATTCAGGGAGAGCCAACCGGTTATATGCGTTTACCGGCATATAAGGAAAAACTTGCGGTATTGGTGCCATGTGAGGTTATTGCATGGCACATATATATGCCGCAGAATTATTCCAGACTGGGTATATACCCTTGTCAGGCTTATATGCCTATACTCCATGCGTTCGCACGCCGTCGCTATGTTCACCGACCATTACCCTATAAGGAGGTACACCGTGCCCCAAGCCGAGCATCTCGGTGTACCCGAAACACAGGTTGCCGGGGAGGCCGCATCGACGGCGAGTGCAGACGAGCTTTCCCGCGAAGTTCTTCATCAAAACAACCTGAGTGAAGACTCCCGAAACATTTACTTCCTCAAAGACGCCCCGGTGATGCGCGCGCTGCTTGCCCTGGGTATCCCTATGGCAACCGGGCTGGCGATCACCGCCATTTACAATGTGGTGAATTCCTATTTTGTGGGGCACTTTGGCACGGTTGAAGACCTTGCCGCGCTTATCTTCGGGTTCCCGGTGGTAGGCGTCATTACCGCGCTGGCGGGACTTTTCGGGGTGGGCGCATCCACCCTCACGGCACGATTGCTGGGTGAAGGCAACACCGCCCGCATTCCCGCAGTTACCTCTTTCGCCGTCTATGCTTCTCTGATCTTCGGTGTAGGGCTGGCGGTAGCGGGGATTTTCTTCGTCGATCCGCTCACTCGGCTGATGGGTGCCGGTGGTGCCACCTATGAACCGACTCACTGGTTCGTGACCGTGCTGTTCCTTGGCGCCCCGCCCTGGATGTGTATGTTTACCCTGGAACAGCTGGTGCGTGCCGAAGGCTATGCCAAACAATCCATGTATGGCCTGCTGTGGGGAGTACTCGCCAACCTCGTGCTGGATGTGCTGCTCATCGGCGTTTTACGCATGGGCGCGGCGGGCTCTGGCTGGGCTCTCATGGGGACAAACGTCGCCTGCATTATTTATTACATGCTGTTTTTGACCGCGAAGAGCAAGAATTTTTCGTGGTCGCTCAAGGATTTCACGCTCTCTGCCGACGTGCTTAAACCCGTGCTCTCTGTAGGGTCCTCGCAAATGGTATCGAGTCTTTTCCTCGTTGTCTCGGCCCTGGTGCTCAATAACCTGGCGGTTAAATACGGCGATGCGGCGGTCGCCTCCTTCGGCGTTTCGATCCGTCTGATTATGGTTCCACAAACTCTGTGTACAGGTATCTGCATGGGCAGTATTCCACTTTTTGCTTATACCTACGGTGCGGGGAACCGGGAGCGTCTGCGTGCCGCACTCAAGGTCGCGGTGCTGCTCTCAGTCGGAACCTCGGCGATATTCTCGATTCCGGTCTGGGCGTTCCGCGACTGGGCGCTGTATCTTGCGGGCGGACCCAGCATCATCACGACGGGGGACCAGGTACTCACCGCTTTGCTTTTCTCAACCGTTTTCTATGCGTTAGTGATGTTGCTTGTCGCCTGGTTCCAAGCCTGCGGTAAAGGCGTGGCGGCGGTAGTTTTGACCGCGAGCGTGGGCGTTTTCTTTTTCATCACGGTCTTCGCGGGCGATACACTTTTTGGATTTACCGGGCTCACCTGGGCTTTCCCCGTCACGCAGATGGGGTCGTGCGCGCTCGGGGTGGCGCTGTTTTGGGCGAGCGGGCGCACGCGTATCCGGCGGTGTGAAAAAGCGTAAGCACAGAATAAGCCGCCGGGCAACGAGCCTCACCCAAGGTTTACTTCCACCACGTATCGGCGATGCCCACTGGAACCGTGCGTTTATGCCTACTGCGCAGGTAGATGTTCTCTAGCTTTTCGGCGACGGCGGGGTCAATTTCTTTACCCTCCAGGTAGTCGTCGATCTGCGGGTAGGTGATGCCGAGTTCGTCCTCGTCGGTGCGCCCGGGGATACCGTCAAGCAGGTCGGCTGTCGGCGGCTTAGCCCACAGCCGTTCGGATGCGCCCAGAACCCTCAGAAGCAGCTGATTCTGCCGCTTATTCAGTCCAGAGAGCGGCAGTATATCTGCCCCTCCGTCGCCGAACTTCGTGAAGAAACCGGTCACGGATTCCGCTGCGTGGTCGGTTCCGACGACCAGCAGGGACGGGTCGCCAGCGAGCGCATACTGGGCGATCATGCGGGCACGCGCCTTAATATTTCCCTTGTTGAAGTCGCTGATGGGCGTGCCCACGGCAGCCGTGTAGGCGGTGTTGAAGCCATCGACCGCATCCGCAATATTGAAGGTGACGGTACGGTCGGGGGCGATGAATTCGAGGGCTTTTTGCGCGTCTTCTTCGTCTACCTGCGTTTTATAGGGCAGGCGTACCGCCATGAACTGCGCTTGGTATCCTTCGGCGTTGAGTTTTTCGCTGGCGAGTTGGCAGAGCCTGCCTGCCAGTGTGGAATCGATGCCGCCGCTAATGCCGAGCACGAATCCGTGGGTGCCGGTTGCTTTTGCATAGTCGCAGAGGAATTGTGCGCGCCGGGTTATCTCATCGCGGGCCTGCGCCTCGGTCATGTTGGGGCGTACACCCATTTCAGCCACTATTTTTTCCTGAAGTTCACGCATACTTCTAGTGTACGCGGGCGCCGTTTTGCTGAGGGAACGAAAGTTAATGCAGCTAATCTAAAAGATTAGCCGAATCTTTTGCTATAAAGAGCTAATTTACTGTTGTTTTTAGTCTAGAAATACTACAAAGTGTCGCGGTGTATAAAACAGGCGGAACTATTTGCATTTTTGTTAGCCTTGGATAGGTTCGCCTAATATTCGGTGAACCCCACACATCGCACTGATAGACCTCGAATGAAAGTACACTATCATGAGCCAACAGAACTTTGACCCCAATCAATATGGCCAACAGCCCGCACAGGGTATGCCTCAGCCGGTGTCGGGACAGGCGCCGGATGCGCAGGGCAAGGCAACGTTCGCGCATATATCCATTCTGCTTACTTGGATCGCCACGCTTATTATGTGGTCGATCTATAAGGATAAGCCCGGATACGAGGTTGTTAAACGTGCCGCAGCGCGTGCCTTCAACGTCTCGATTACCATTTCGATTGCAACGATTGTGGGTATGATCATTCCCCTTATTTTGGCAGTAGTTGCTGTAGCTGGGAAAAGCAGTGGACTTGCGGTTGTAGCCCTTATTCTCATGGTGGTTGTGGCAATCGTTGTTGGTATATGGGGGATTGCTGCTTTCGTATGCCACATTATTGGCGCGGTGAAGGCCAATGCGGGAGAGACGGATTATAAGTACCCGCTGCCCGCCTTGAAGATCTTGAAAGATTAGTAAGACCTAGAGCATAGACTTTCAGAGTCGATAACAATACCCTCGCAGTGAAAAGCCTCTTAATAAACCTAGAGCTTTCTACTGCGGGGGTATTGTTTCATCGTTCGGGATAACCTGTCGTGGTGAAACCGATGTGCTAGAGACCCGCCAAAACTTCACGCATAGGCACGGACAAGGCTTTATATCAGTATCGGAATATAAGAATATGCTCTCGATTCCCTCACTGCCGGAGGAACCGAGAGCATATTCGTGATCGGTTATATACCGTGTGGACTATATACCAGAATCGGTATACAGCCAGGTCAGCGTGCTAACGCATAGTTGGCAGGTTCTGCACGCTATTTCGGCAAAGACGTATCTGTCTTTGGAGATTCCGTGGGTTCTGAGGGGCCCGGCAGCGAACTATCTTTCGGAGACTCTGTAGGCTCTGACGGACTCGGCAGACTGCTCTGCTGCTGCTCGCTCAGCGGAACCACCTGGGCGCGTTCACCGGCAGCTCCGTTCTGACCGCTCAAATCTCCGGTACCGTTGTGCAGGTGCAGGAAGAGTGCCGAAGGCTTCTCGCCCTCAACGCGGTGCACCTTCATCTCGCCGCCGTTACGGTCAGCAAAGAGCCCCGGAACACCTGCGCTCTCACCCTCGAACCATACCTTCGGTGCGAACGGGTTGAAAGAGATCTTCTCGGTGGCATCAACATAGTCGCCGCCAGCCTTCGCATTGCTCCACGTGTTCGTCGAAACCGCATAGTCAATGCTCGAAGCCGAGTCAGCTGTCAAACCCAGATCCTTGAGCGGCACACCCAGCACCATCACGTTTGTATCCATGATGTTCGTATCGGTATCGCCCCAAGCGCCATTAAGCGGGTACCGATTGGTTATTTCCCAGGTATCCCCATTCGCCTTCCACACCTTCACGAGTGGGTAATCCAGACCCTTTTCGGGCCCCACCTCAAGGTTGTAGTCGGGCTTACCGTCACGGTTGGTATCGAGCGTTACTTGAAGCTGACGTCCCGGGTGCATGGAATCCCAAATACCCCAGGTCGAAATACCGAAGTAGATCTTACCGTCGTTCGGATTCTGCCCGGCTGCCTTGAGCGCCGGAGCGTCCGAAGCGGCACCTACATACTGCAGATCCATGCTCTGACTTGAGGGAAGATCCAAATTCTCGGTGGGGATGCGCGGGCTCGCAGCCCCCAGCTCGAAGGCTCCCATCATGGACCGGTAGCCGCCCTGGTTCACATCCTGCCCGGCGAGTTTGACGGTGGTTTCGGTGGCTTTACCATTCTCAAACTGAATCTCAGAGCCTTGAACCTTCATCGTAGAGATAGGCTTCGGCGCCGCATGAACGGGCAGGCGTATAAGCTCCTCCCAATCGTCCTGGTTCGCGTCCTTAAGGAGTATGCGGCCGGAGACGCTCGCAATATACTGACGTTTGCCCGAGATAATAGGCTGGTACTGCCCATCAGTATAGGCCATGGCAGTTTGCTCTTTCTCCAGGGTGGGATCCATGGTCTTTTCCAGGAAGGGGGTGTAAGTCGAGAAGGTGATAGGAACTTTGACGGTCTCACCCGGTTCTACGGTCACCAGGGGCGGTACTTCGGGACCTGAACCAGGGATTTCGGGACCATTCTGGTACGAAAGCTCGTAGGTGTGAGCCACCGAATCCATATTCCGCACGACAATATTGCGGGTTACGGTATGGTCTTCGCCATCGAGAGGATATTCGAGAACGCCGAATGATAGGGAAACCCGTTCGGGAGTTTCCTCATTGTAGACCAGAACCTTCGCGTTAACCGCCTTCTTGGCGTTCACGAAGCCAGACCCCACACGATCAACAGCATATTTATATCCTGAATTGTTGGTGACATTGGTGTCTGCGCTGTTCATGATCGCAGCCTTCACCATAGCCGGGGTATAGTCTGGATGCGCCTGCATCACCTGCGCGGCAATGCCGGAGACATGCGGTGCCGCCATTGAGGTTCCGGTGTTGTAAACCCCTTCGGTGCCCTGGCCGACTGACGCCGAAAAAATATCAACTCCCGGCGCAGCAACATCGGGTTTGATGAATCCTTCGGTGCCGTGCTGTCCGCGAGAACTCATAGAATTGAGGCCGAATTCGAGCCTGGTAGGAATATGCGTTGCCTTCTTATAAGCCTCATTCGCTTCAACCTTGAAAGTTCCGGCCTCCACGTAGGGTTTTATGTCTGCGGCGAAGGCGGTGTTAATGCGGAACCCGGGGATCGTGGCGTTACCGCCAAACCCTTGTTGGGCAGGATAGTCCTTGAGGACGAGCAGCACGCCCGTGCCACCCGCCTGGGCAACATGATCGAAACGTTCGGCGGAGGAACAGTTGACCTTGTAGGTGTAGTCTACTTCCCAGTCGAGCATCACCCATTTACCCTTGATCTTTTCAGCCTCTTCCGGGGTGAAGGGTTTACAGCCGTCACGGTTGCGTTCGGGCGCGAGGGTGACATAGCCGGTGCGTTTATCGGCAGGTGCCTTATCGAGGGGGAAATTGAGCGAATAGTCACCATCAATAAACTTAAAGTCCCTAAAGATGCCGTCAATAAAATCAAGGGGAATTCCGTTTTCGGGGCTGACAATTTTGAGCTGATCAGACACGCTCATGGTGCCGTTAGCATTGGCAACCGAAATGCTGGATGCGGCGTTGGCGGGGCTGCCCGAATCCGAGTAGGTATCACCCACGCCGTTGAACTCATTAGCGTTACCCGCCGCCGTGACGGTGAGAATACCTTGCTGCGCGAGGGCATCCACCATAGCGGAGTCAGGGTCATCAGCCGGAGAAAATTCGCTGCCGAGGGACAGGTTGATGATATTGGCGCGATCCGAGAAGTCGCCGTCCTCATTGGGGTCTAGAGCGCGGTCGAGCCCCTGCATCACCACGTTTGAGCTGCCCTGGCACCCGAACACGCGGATGCTCAGCAGCTGCGCCTCGGGGGCGGAACCGGGACCAATCTTCATGTTCTTGAGATCGTTTTCGGTGAGTTTGGAGTAGTCGCCGCGGAAGGTACTGCCGTCGGCATTCACCCCGTACCCCGCCGCGGTACCCGCCACGTGGGTGCCGTGCCCGCCGGTTCCATACCCTTCAGGACGGCAGTCGAGCGGATTATTATCGGGCTTAGGGGTCGAACCCGCGTCGAGAGCGTTGTAGTCATCCCCCACAAGGTCGATACCGCCAACCACTTTGGACCGGTCGATAAGCCCTGAATCGGCATCGGGCAGGTCCGTCAGAGTCTTGGCCTTTTCGTAAGCCTCTTTCGTGCCGGGACCGCCAAAGTCGGTATGGGTGTAGTCAATCCCGGAATCGACTACAGCGATCTTGACGCCCTTACCGGTGTACCCGGTGCTTTCGGCCCAAGCCTGCACGGCCTTAGAATCTATATCGCTATAAGCATTCATGCTCTTTTTCGCCACAATGGGGGTGATGCGCTCGACATCATCCCGCGCGGCGAGAGAACGGATTTTCTCGGCATCTCCGTGCAGGGCTGCGCCGCGCATCGTATTGTGCACGGTATAACGTATTTCTGCACCGGAATCCTGAGCCGCTTGGCGAGCCTGATTCTCGACCTGCTCCTTGATAGAGGTGGCCTCACCCTGCTTCTTAACGGGTTCCTGTTTATTGTGCAGAACCTCGTCGGGCTGGGTCTGCTCGTAGGCACCCTGACCCTTGAACTTAACGAAGACGAGCACATCTCCCTCCGCCTTTTTCATGGTGGGGGAGAGAGCATCTGAACTCTGCGGTGTGGGGGTTGCGAGGTACTGCCCGTTTTCGTTAATACCGCCCGGGTTTATGTCTGCGCTGGCAGGCGTGCCAAGCGCCAACAGAATACTTGTCGCGGCGGCAAGGCAGCCTAAGGCGCCTCGTCTGCGATGATTCGGAGGCATATCATACTCCTTGATCCTTTGAAGGTAACAATCTACAGATGATGCGGAGTGAATATGTGTTAACCCTCGTAAGAAGCGGGGATACGCCCGAAAAGGTAGGATTTTCCCACCTTCTCGGGCGAAAACCGCTGCTCGCGGGGTGGATTAGGGGGAGGGGCTAACCCTCAGCCTTGAGCACGCCCTGGTTGTAGCGGTACAGGAACGCCGCCATCGCATCGCGGTGGATAGGCTCCAGCGGACGGTAGGTTTGATCCGGCCCCCCGGTCGTCACCTTCTGCGCGGCAAGCCACTCGATCTCGCGGTAGAACATGCTATTCGGGGCAACATCCTTAAACGTGGGCTTATCCGGTGCCGTGAAGGCCGGGCTGCCCGCATACCGGTAGAAGAACGCCGCCATTGCATCGCGGTTAACCGCATCCTGCGGACGGAAGGTGCCATCCGCATACCCCGTCGTCAGCCGCTGCGCTGCAAACCACTCGATCTCCTTGTAGAACTGGTCGCCGGGAGCCACATCCTTGAACGTGGGCGTGCTCGGCGCGGTGAACTGTGGCGAGCCCGCCAGGCGGTAGAAGTACGCCGCCATGGCGGCACGGCTCGTATTCTCGGCGGGGCGGAACGAACCATCCGGGTAGCCGGTCGTGATCCGTCGCTGCGCTAGCCAAGCGATCTCGGTGTAGAACATATCGCCCTCCTTCACATCCGTGAAGCGCGGGGCAGAAGGGGTCTCCGTGCTCTGCTCGCTCACCGGAAGCACCTGGGCGCGCTCGCCGCTTGCACCCTGAGAACCCGAAAGGTCTCCGGTGCCGTTGTGCAGGTGCAGGAAGAGAGCCTTAGCCGAACCCGCATCCGAGGCGCGGTGCAGCGTCAGCTCGGTGGTGGGGGCATCCGCGAAAATCCCGGGGATGCTCGACTCGGTACCGCTGAACCACACCTTCGGGGCGAAGGGGCTGTAGGTAATCCAGTCGGTCTGGCTGACGTTCTCCCACTCGTACTGGGTGATGGACTCAACGCTGTAGCGAATCTGCGGGGCGTTTTCGGCCGTCAACCCCAGATCCTTCAGGGGTACGCTCATGATGAGTGTGTTTGTGTCCATCATGTTTGTATCGGTATCGCCCCAGGCGCCGTTGAGCGGATAGTAGGCGAGCTGCTCCAAAGACCCGTTTTTGTAGCCCATCAGGCGCACGATCGGGAAGTCCAACCCTGCGGAACGGTCGGTTTTGAGCACATAATCGGCGCGGTTATTGCCGTCCGTATCGATATTGACTGTGAAGGTGTTTTCCTCAGAGATCACATCCCAGTTCCTCCACGTGCTGATGCCGAAGGAAAGCGTGCCTTCGTTCGGGTCTTTGCCCGCATCCTTGAGCGCGGGCGCGTTCGAGGCCGCACCCACATGCTGCAGGTTCGCCTTCATATCGCTGCTGACCCACAGGTTGCTCGGGTTAACACGATTCACCGATGCGCCCCACTCGAAGGCCCCCAGCAGGGAGCGGTATCCGCCCTGGTTCAGCTCGGTGCCCTCTAACGTGACTCGCGTCTGGGAGGAGCCAGCGGGAACCTGCACGTTGTTGCCCGCAACCTTCATGGTCGAAACCGGTTTGGGTGCCGCATGCAGGGGAACGCGCAGGGTTTGGTCGCCTTCGGCCAGCTTAATACGCCCGGATTCGGAGGCGATAAACTGCCGCGCCTGCTCGGGAACCACGGTCTTACCCGTGTTCAGGTCGATGGAGGACTGGGTCTTTTCCATCGCCGGGTCCATAGTTTTCTCCAAGCGTGCAGGGTCGATCGTGACCTTCACCTGGAAATTCTTCTTCTCACCCGGCTGAACCGTAATGCTGGAAGGCATCGAGAATTCAACGCCGGGCATATCGGTGCTTCCCGCATAGGAAATCGAGTAGGTGTGCGCCTTGGAATCGAAATTCTCGACCGTCATCTCGCGGGTGAGCGACTGCTGGCCTGCATCTGCCGCATATTCCAGCACGCCGAAAGTCTGCGAGACCTGCTCGGGACGGTCCGCGTTGTACAGAAGCACGCGGGTATCAACAGCGGCCTTCGCATCGATGCGCCCCGAACCCACGCGATCCACCGCGTAGGTATGCCCGTCGGCATCGTGCAGGTCATGGTCTGCGCTGTTCATCATCGCCGCCTTGATCTGAATCGGCGAATAATCCTGATGCGCCTGCAACACCTGCGCCGCCACACCGGAGGCAAAGGGCGCAGACATCGACGTACCCGTGTACTGAATCGAGCCCGTTCCGGTACCCACGGCGGCAGAGGAAATATTATTCCCCGGTGCAGCGAGATCGGGCTTCGTGTACCCGTACGATCCGTGGAACCCGCGTGCGCTCGAAGTTGTCAGCTCATCGAATTTACCGCTCTGAACACGCAGACCACCCTTGAGGTCTTCGCCCAGGCGAATCTCTAGGGTGCCAGCCTGTGCAGCCTCGCGAACCTTATCGGATGCGCTCTTCGCCACCCTGAAGCCCGGAATAGTTTCGTTCCCGGCTATCCCCAGTTCGGCGCGCTCTTCCTGGGAGGACAGGACAACGCCCTTAGCGCCAGCTTTCTCAGCATTGTCGAAACGGACTTTCGAGCCGCACGAAATAGTACCGTCCTCGTTTGCCCACTCGATAAAGACCCACCGATCCTTGAGCTTGGCGGCGTCTTCGGCGCTGAATGCCTCACACCCGAACTTATTCGATGCGGGCGCCGCAACGACTTGACCCCGCAGGGTCTCTTCGGAGGCTTTCGAGTAGTTATAGTCCACCGAATAGTCGCCCGGAATCTTCCCAGCAATCTGGCTGGGTGCAAGAATCTGCGCCGCATCCATGGCGTAGGTTGAACCCACCGAGTTCGCCACCGTCAGCGCCGAAATGGCATTCGCGGGCTGGCCAGAGTTCGAGTAGGTATCGCCTGCACCGTTGTATCCGTTCGCGTTACCCGCCGAGACAACGGCGAGCACACCCTGGCGGAACAGCGTTTCGACGGCGTAGGATTCCGGGTCATCTTCGGGGGAGAACTCGCCGCCAAGAGACATGTTCACCACCTGGGCACGGTCTGAGAAATCGCCGTCGCCGTTGGGGTCGAGCACCTTATCGAGAGCTTGACCCACCAGGTTGGTGGCGCCGCTGCACCCGAAGACGCGGAAGCTGTACAGCTGGGCATCCGGTGCAGAACCGGGGCCGATCTTCATCTCGCCCAGTTTCTCAGGTGTCAGCGTGGAATAGTCGCCGCGGAAGGTCTTGCCCTGCGCATCCACCCCCCAACCTGCCGCAGTACCCGCCACGTGGGTGCCGTGACCGCCGCTGATGCAGTCGATCGGGTTGTTATCGGGCACTGCCGTGTTCAGGCCGTTATAGTCGTCACCGGCAAGATCGTACCCGCCTAAGAACTTCGCGGGGTCGTAGAGACCGGACGATGCTTCCGGCATATTGGTGAGTTTCGTGGCCTCGTCAAAGGCTTCTTTCGTGCCGGGTCCGCCAAAGTCGGCGTGCGTGTAATCAATCCCTGAATCGATCACCGCAATCTTGATGCCCTTGCCGGTATACCCGGTGTTTTGCCGCGCCCAATTCTCGGCGGCCCCGGTATCGACGACGGAACCCGCATTTTGACGGTATTTCGGCACGATCGGGCTAATGCGCTCAACATCCGGGCGGGATGCGAGCTCACGGATCGCCTGGGCATCGCCCATGAGCGCCACGCCCGGCATTACGTTATGGGTGGTGTATAGAACTTTCGCGTGCGATTCTCCCGCTACGGACTGCGCCTGTGACTCTACGCGGGTCTTGATCGCCTGCACCTGTGCCTGAGCGTTCACGGGTGCCTGTCTGTTCTGCAGAACCGCCCGCGGCTGGGTCTGCTCATAGGCACCTTGACCCTTGAACTTGACGTAGACCGGTATGGTGCCCTGCGCCTTTAGCATGCTGGGGGAGAGTACCTGCTGCTGCGTGTGCTGTTGTGAGGTTCTCAGGTCTGGGTCTTGCCCTCTCAACGGTGTCTCTGCTGCGTTGAGTGGTACCGCCGTGGAGGCGATAAGACCGAGCCCCAGAACCGCCGATAACCCGATGCGGGTGCACGCCCGCCAGGTGTTGGTGGATGCCATGATGCTCCTTGTGTTTGATAGTGTCGAACCCGAGTCAGCACTTTTGGTAACTACGGTTCGGTGTGATATACAAGCGCATCGCGTTTTAAAAAACAACGATGTGTCTTGCACTATCAATTCTAAGAAGTTTTACTCTAAAGTTTTATCAAGGACACCAAAAATATTTATAAAATTTATACATAAATGTAAATTCTTTACTTCTATAGTTTTATATACTCCCTCAAAACACCCGGTATTCGTGCCACAAAAATCTACCGTATAAATATGGTGCGCGCTATGATAAAAAGACCAAAAACACCGAATAAAATACCTTGTCGAAGCTGAGTTGCTCGCGTGGTCGAGCACGGTAAGGATGCTGTGCCCGGCTCGCATGGAAGTCTGCATCAGACCCGACGGGGTGGGGCAGCAGCCTCAAGAATGGAATATTGTCATGAGTCAGCCAAATTTTGATCCCAACCACAACCCTTATCAGCAGAACCCGCAACCTAACCAGGGACAGTACCAACAGCCGTACCCGCCGGGGCAGCCTATATACGTGACTCAACAAACCAACGATGTCAGTACGGTTGCCATGTGGGGACATCTTTCCGGGCTTTTAGGTGGGTTTATTATTCCACTCGTTATCTGGGCTATCTACAAAGATAAGCCCGGGTACGAACTGGCACGCCGCGCCGCCGCGCGGGCCTTCAATTTTGGGCTGACGGGATACCTGATTGTTCTTATCACCCTGCTGAGCGGGTTTGTCTATATTTTTACGATGGTCGTACCCGGTATGGCATCGACTAACGATCCGAGCACCGCTGTTTCCAGTGCCATGGGGATGTTCGCACCCATAACCCTCATGGTTCTGATAAGCTGCGTTGTCCAGATTATGATGATTATTTTCCAGATTATTGCCGCGGTTAAATCAAACTCTGGTGAAGACTATAAGTACCCTCTGCCCACCCTGCCTATCCTGCGATAGCACCGAGACGGCGGGCGCATCGGGCAGGAGTTTTGAGCAAACTTTTGAAGATGGACGCCGTGAAAAGCTTGAACACGAAACACAAAGACGACAACACACAGAACAGGTGAAAACATGAGCCAGTCAAACCCAAATTTTGACCCCAACCAAGACCCTTATCAGCAGAATCCACAGCCTAACCAAGGCCAGCAGCCATACCCGCCGGGATACGGCCCACAGCAGCCGAGCCAAGGCTACCCACAACCGGGTTACGGGCAGCCGGTCTACGTGATACAGCAGCCCACCGACGTTAACAACATGGCGATGCTCGCGCATCTTTCCGGGATTGCAGGATTCTTAATTCCGTTGATCTTCTGGGCGGTTTACAAAGACAAGCCCGGCTATGAGCGGGTACGCAGCGCCGCCGCACGAGCCTTCAACCTGGGCGTGACCATGGTTATCACTATTTTCAGTTCATTCCTGCTGCTGGTTCTGCTGATGGTAATATCCCTCATCATAGGGGCGCAAAGCCAATCCGGCGAACCATTTATGCTGTTCTTTACGATGTTTCCCATACTGTGGCTTCTGATCGCAGGCTTGGGCGTTACCGCTGTCGTGTTCCACATTATCGGGGCGGTCAAAGCAAATTCCGGTGAGGACTATAAATATCCTCTCCCCACGATTCCCATGTTGCGTTAAGGTAGGCGGCATATACTGTAAAACACAGCCCAACACGCTGCATTGAGGAGGTTCTTATGACCTACGACCCTAACTACAACAACGGACAGCCGAACTACCAGAATCAGCCCGGTTATAACCAACAGTCGGGTTCGGGTTACAGCCAGCAACGGCCAGAATATAACCACCAAGGTATTACCCCGGACGCAAAAAACATGGCGATATTCGCGCACCTCTCATCGCTTCTCGCCATGCTGCTGTCGCTGAACACGCTGAGCTTCATAGCCCCGCTCATCTTCTGGCTCATCTACAAAGACAAGCCCGGCTACGAATTCACCAAAGAATCATCGCGCCGCGCCTTCAATTTCAACTTCTCCATGTGGGTTATTAACACCGCCGCATTCCTCCTGATGGTTATCACCCTCTTCATCATGTCTCCGATATGGTTTTTGGTGGTATCAGTCACCGGCATACTCATGATTATCTTCCACATCTTAGGCGCTATCGCGGCTAATCGCGGTGAAATGTACGACTACCCCATGACCTTCATCAAGATTCTCAAATAAGAAAGTTCATGCGGTACCTGGGGCATACACCCGGGCATAATTCACGGATGCGCGCTCGCGGCAGGTTGCCCCGGGCGCGCATCCTGTATGTTGGCCCTCCAAAGTGGCTTTTACCGCCGAATCACGGGGTTTACGCCGCAGAGACTCACGGAAAAGATGTGTTGCAATCGCTAAATAATAGATGCACCTTCACAGGGTCGCGTTATGATTAACAAATGTGTGCCTAAGAGGGTTTGAAGAACCCGCGCACGGCCGCCGAAACGGCGGGGACTACATCCTAGAGGAGCAAGAATGTCAGCTGTTGTGATCGTGGGCGCCCAGTGGGGCGATGAAGGTAAAGGTAAGGCAACCGACCTGCTCGGACCCCGCGCGGACTACGTGGTCAAGCCGAACGGCGGCAACAACGCTGGACATACCGTGGTGGTGAACGGCCAAAAATTTGAGCTTAAGCTGCTGCCCGCCGGCATTCTGAGCGAGAACGCAACCCCCGTGATCGGCAACGGCGTGGTGGTGAACCCGGAGGCACTTTTCTCTGAGATTGAGGGTCTGCAGGCGCGCGGCGCCGACACCTCTAAACTCAAAATCTCGGCAAATGCCCACCTTGTGGCACCGTACCACCAGACGATGGATAAGGTCACCGAACGTTTCTTGGGGAAGCGCGCAATCGGCACGACCGGGCGCGGTATTGGGCCTGCCTACATGGATAAGGTAGGGCGCTTAGGTATTCGCATGCAGGATATTTTGGATGAGTCGATTCTGTGGCAGAAGGTTGAAGGCGCGCTGCGGCAGAAAAACCAGCTGCTCGTGAAGGTGTACAACCGCCGCCATGTTGAGGCAGACGAGATCGTGGACTATTTCATGTCTTACGCCGAGCGGCTCAAACCCATGATCGTTGATACTACTCAGCTGCTCAATAAGGCGCTGGATGAGGGTAAAACCCTGCTCATGGAGGGCGGCCAGGCGACCTTCCTCGACGTCGATCACGGCACCTACCCGTTCGTGACCTCCTCAAACCCGACCGCCGGGGGCGCCTGCGTGGGATCAGGTGTTGGCCCAACCCGCATTTCCCGCGTGATTGGTATTCAGAAGGCATACACCACCCGCGTGGGTGCTGGCCCGTTCCCCACCGAGCTCTTCGATAAGATGGGCGATTTCCTGCGTACAACCGGCGGCGAGTTCGGTGTGAACACGGGGCGTCCACGCCGATGCGGCTGGTACGATGCGGTGCTTGCGCGCCAGGCGGTGCGCATCAACGGGTTTACCGACCTGTTTATCACCAAGCTGGATGTACTCACCGGTCTTGAGAAGGTCCCCGTATGCGTGGCGTATGAGGTGGACGGCGTGCGCTTTGATGAAATACCGATGACGCAGACCGATTTTCACCACGCGAAACCGATTTACGAGTACTTCGACGGCTGGAACGAGAGCATTTCGGATGCGAAAACCCTGGACGAGCTGCCCGAGAACGCCCGCAAATATGTGCATAAGCTTGAAGAACTTTCTGGCTGCCGCATCTCGGCGATCGGCGTAGGCCCCGACCGCGACCAGACTATTGTGGTCCGCGATTTGATGGATTAGGCTCGTCATAATCTGAAGGAATCTATTGACAGAACGTTCTGAAAACCGGTAGATTAATTATCGGTAGTAGTGGGGCTTGGCCCCTCAGAACGCCGTTCCGGATGCCGTAACTTTAGAAGTTGCGGCATCACGTGTATATAAAATTAATCTGGATAACTGGAGGTAAAAACAATGAACGAGCCACTTGTACGTAATAATGAGTTGCTAGATCAAGTGGTGACGGACGCAACTAAAATTGGGCGATCTTTATATGAGATTTCAAGACATGGTTTAAAAGAAGGAACAGACTCAAGTAAAATATTACCGCCAAGATTTACTAACTTAAATAATTATAAAAAAGGAAGTGAAAATTATAATTTATATCACATAGATAGTCAATCACGGATAAATGATATAGATTTTGATTGGGCGATTATAACTTTAATGAAACTAATCGATATCTCGTATAAAAATAGAAATTTTTCATGTCATGAAGAGGAAGAATATGTGTATGAAGTAAAAAAGTGGAGAATATATATTGTGCGGGCGCTTCAAAGAATATATCTACTTAAAAATTCATCGCAAAAACAGTATGTAGGAGAGTGTCGAGATTTCGGTAAACTATTCAGTTTTATAGTTGATTGTTTGTTTTTGGAACGTGCTAAGGAACATAATGATGTAGCACTTATATGGGGGGATCCTGATGAATTCTATTCGACGATAGTGTTTGCCCCAAAGGTCCCTGTTGAAGAAGATATAAATAGTTTACTTAGTGATCTATCTTGTGAAACCCTTGCTAAGGTTATTGATATAATATGGTATGGAATAAATATTGATGACAATGTCATTAAATTACTATTTAAGGAATCTAGGATTCTGAAGCATATTCCTACGTCTGGGGCAGGGAAAGATATTTGGTTTGGTTTGCACATGAGACTATCCCTATTACTTAATATTCTAAAGAAAAATCATAATAATCTTACGTTCGTTAATAAAAATAGTTTTTTGAATGTATCGATGTACTCTTGCACGACGAAGCAAAAAATTGTTTATACTTCTCTAAATTATTATGGTCTTTGCCTTAACTCATGCAGTGAAGATAGTTATAATTTATTTCCCCTGTATATTTTAGGGGAATATGTATGGTTTTCTCCTCGAATCCTAGAGGCATCAATATCATTGTGGCTATCTCAAGAAATTGATAGAAATAGTGATATACGAGAAAAAGCTATCTCTGGGTCCTTTGAGTTGAAAGTCATTAATTTATTGCGCCGAAATAATTATATTGCCGGCGAGGTGACCCAGAATGGTTTCTGGAGAAATGATCAACCTGGCGAAGACCTCTCAGGTAAACAAAAATCTGGTCTTACTGGTCAAATAGATGTATTAGCAAGAAATGGGAAAGGAGACCTCATTGTATTAGAATGTAAATCTGTTAAGCCATTTGGAAATCCGAGGAATGTGGCCGGAAAAATTAGAAATGATGATTCTTCTTGGCGAAGAAATCTAGCTAAAAAGATTGATTGGGTGGAAAATATTTTTAAACAGAAGATTAGTTATTCTGCAATTGTTCAGGAAGGTTATATATATAAAGATCCATCCGAGGATAGCGCAGATATACCTGTCATTAATTTTAATGATTTGGAGAAAAAGATAATAATTACTCGATAAAGGTTTAAATCCTACGGGTTATTCGTTGAGGTTGTTCTATAGCCAGAAGATTCATGCCCACGTATCGCCAAGAACATTCTGAGGTAGGAACTGATGGGTCTGCGTACCTGTACGCTAGGATCCGCTAATACTTGTTTTGGACGATGACACGCTCCACCGCCGTCCGGTGGTGGTTGATTTGCTAGTTCACATTTTTACATCATGGGTGAGGAGGCTCCTTCCCGATGATGATTTCTTAGTCCCTCAATAGCAGTGCTACAAGCGCTTAGCAGGGCTTATGGCACGTTGGACACAACTGGATGCAGAATCTCCAGCAGTGTTGTCTCTATCTTCGTGATGACACAGCTGATTGGTAGGCTGGAAGACACCTGAAACGTTCGGCGAGGGTTTCTCCTCGGTGTATGATTCTGGCACAGGTATAACAGGGTGGGCTTTTAGCACTTATGTATGTCAGGGCGCGGGGTATTTGGGCTGTCCTAGGCCAAGATACTGTTGAGTAAATGTACAGGATAGCGAGTTGCGTTGCGGTGAGCTTGGATCTACGGTGAGTATGTAATGGGTTCTACCTGTGCGTGGATTGGTGGTTGTTAGTTTTTCACCATCATACGCCCTTTAAGGTTAGGGATCGTTGTTTTTGCGCGTAGTGGGGTGGGATACCTAAATGAATAACTCTTCTTGGTGTAAGTAAAGGAATACCATCGTCCCGATAGTATTAAAATAAACAGTCCTTAAGGTTATATTCAGTCATCCTTTTTTCGTTCAATAATCTTATATATTATACAGATAACAAGCCCCAAAGTTATAAGCTGTATAATGCTAAAGAAAAGTGTTAAGGGGTCTTGATGCTGAGTATTTTCGGGGGGAGTAGATAAATTGTGTATGAAATTTATAATAGATATACTGTCACTCATTCCAGAGACAACCCCAGGTACAATCATTAGAAGGGCTATATACAATGCATACTTAGATATATAGCCTTGTTGTCTATTTGATTGCAAATCATGAGCTTTTGAGGATATTTCTGCTAAGCTTTCGATATCTTTTGTAAAAGATGTATATAACTCCTTAAATTCTCTAACTTCATATATAAGGTTCATAATAGATATATGTTGTCCAGTATGGGATATGTGATTATTGAATCTGTACCTCATGCTATTTTCCTGAATCTCTTTTTGTAGTAGTATTATATTATTTGTCCTACTGTATAAATTTATCCCTTCAGCATATTTTATATTTATAGTATCAATCATTTGTGATTCATAGTACTCTATTATGTGCTCTTGAAGCAGAATAAAGACAAATCCATCTAAGTGAAACCCTAGGGCGTATGAAATACCATATTTATACTTTGGTGATATATAGTAACATGCACCATGACGTGCTATGTATACTCCCCAGTATTTACTTAATTTATAGTAAGCATTAGGTTTTTTATTAGACCATCTAATAATTTGGTGTTTATTAGGATTCCTGGATGTTGCAAATGAGTAACTTGTAAATACTTCAGAGAGCATTTCAAAGGAATTAATATCTTCAATATTGTTGTCCGGTACTTGTAATTTAAATTCTGAGTAACATACATGATAAACTTTCTTTCGTGATGAATGAGAACTTTTTTGCGTTCTCGGAATTAGTATTCCAGAAAGATTTAGCTTTTCAATTACTTCATATATTTTATTATGTCTAGAGAGCTTATTGATTTTATCTTTAATTTCTTTGAAGGGTCCGGTTATATCAGTAACTAAAGTTATTTGTGCGGGAATTTCTTCGGATTTAATTAAGTCAGGGCTTACTGTTAAAATATCGACCCATTTTATTTCAATATTAAATATTTTTTTATCTATTAATTTATAAAATCTAGTAGGTATTACGCTATCTTTTCTTGCATTTATTCCATATATGTAAGGAAGCATCGGTGTGGGAAAGTTATCTACTCTGTCTTTGGCATCGCTTGCATAATAGGAATTTGAATCTTCCCTTCTAGGAGTCTTTATTGGCTTGGCGCCAGCATTCCAGTCCTCTTTTAATTTATTGAGAGAACCCCTGTCTATCTCTATGTTGCAGATGAAAGCGGTAATCATATCGTATCTCCTTATAACTAAAGTTATTTTATATTCTAGCAACATGCGTTGTATCTAGGTTATGTGGCATGTGTGTTTACCCCTACACTTAACCTATGTCGTATGTAACCGGTGCTATTTATCCGCAGCAGGACCGCATTCGTATGGGGGTTACCCAGTCCGAGGCGCTTGATGCTTACCGTGAGGGCGGCGCAAGCGTGGCGCTCGGCTACATGACCCCGAACGCGCGGGAGCTGCGCGAGCTTCAGCAAACCTTCAACCTGCACGAACTTGCGCTCGAAGACGCCTCGCACGGGCATCAGCGCGCCAAACTTGAAAGCTACGAAGGCTCCCTGTTTGCGGTGGTACGCCCCGCCATCTACCTGGATGCCGAAGAAGAGGTGCGCCTGGGCGAGATGCACATGTTCCTGGGGCGTGACTACCTGTTGAGCATCGTGAACGACCAGATACATCCGCAGCAGGCAGTGTACGAACGCTTCAACCTGATCTACGCCACTCCGGACGGCTCGCCCATACGCCTGCTGCACCGCATCATCGACCAGACGGTAGACGGTTACATGCCGGTGCTCGAAGGGCTCGAAAACGACGGCGATGAAATTGAGAATGCGCTCTTCCAAGAAACCGGCGCTGGCGACCGCACACTGTCACGCCGCACCTACGAACTGCTCAACCAGGTTGCCGATTTTCAGCGTGCCTGCAAACCGCTCGATATGATGCTCGCGCGCATCATGCAGCAGATTCGTGACGGCGTACTTGACGTCAGCCCCTATACGGGCGCTACCGCAACCGAAATCGCGCAGGAGAAGGATGAGCTGCAGCGGCAGTTCCGCAATATTCAGGATCACGTGGTGCAGGTTAAGGAGCGCCTAGAGGATCTGCGCACATCCCTGCAGAACACGCTTACGGTGCACGATACGATTGTGGCGCAGCAGCAAAACGAAGATATGAAGCGTATTTCGGCGGGTGCCGCAATCCTGGTGGTGCCTACGATTATTGGGTCTATCTACGGTATGAACTTTGAGGATATGCCCGAGCTGAAGTGGACTTACGGATACCCGGCATCGCTCGTGCTCATGGTGGTGGCGTGTGTGGTGGTGTATCTCTTCTTTAAAAAGCGCGGCTGGTTCTAGCCGTAATATTAAGCATTTTAGAAGAGTATATTAAAAACATTCTCACGGTATTTAGTGTTAGAAATATCGAATAAAATCTAGAGTTTTCGGTGGTCTGCATGTTGTTGTTAGCGCTCTATTGCAGCGAAGTGAGGGCATTGTAGTGTATGAACATTTTGTAGCGACAACTCGTCACAGAGTGGCGTTAAGCTCTTTTGTATTAAGGGTAGGATGTTGCTACATTAAGGGTGTCCTAACTCAATAGATCAACGAGGATTACACATGTCTTTCACGTTTGCATCACGCCAGCGCACCCTCAGACGCATCTGCGCACTCACTCTCGCAGGCGCCATGCTCTTGCCCGCAACTCCGCTTTTGGCTGTGAACGCTCACGCCGATTCCGGTGTAGCGGTAACCGCCGAACAGAACCAGAGCACCGGAAATATCACCTGGGGTATCAAAACCTCATTCCGCAATTACATCGGCGAACCGTACAAGGTCAGCGAAGGCGCAAGCTACAACTCCACCGACCTGTTCACCTTCCCCAACCAAGAAGCCAAAGTTTCCGAGGACGGTAACCAAGTTTCACTTCAGGGATCCGGCAAAGTTCAATATATCTCGCACTGCGCCGACCGCAATAAACCCGAAGAATGCTCGCTAAACCTAACGCTCTCAAACCCGCGCATCGAGATGGATGCGGCACAGGGCACCGGTACGCTCTACATGGTTGTGCGCACCAAAAATTACACCTCCGGGCAGTGGGAAGGACCCCACGAAATCCCGATGGCGAAGCTCTCGCTCAAGACCGCTCAGCAGAGTGAAAAAGACGGCGTTGTCACCTGGAGCAATGTTGCGGCTAATCTCACCGCCGAAGGTAATCACGCATTCTCGAACTTCTACGAAGACGGCGTGGGGCTGGACGCTCTCACCTTTTCGTATTCCGGTACTAAAGCGAAAGATGCCCAAAACAGCGGCTATAAACTGGGTGAGAGCCTGAACTCGGGTACCGATATTAATAATCCGCAAAATACCGTGCGCGCGGGCTCTTATCTTTTCTACGCGGCAGGTAAAAGCTTCGGCGGCGGGGCGGATGCACGCTACGCGGTCATCGACCCAAAGACTTTGCAGCAGACAGAGTCTGCAACCCTGCCGATGGGTTCCAGCGCGCACTTTGCCGCCAACCCCGCCACCGGCGATATCGTGTTTGTGAACGCGAATACTCGCGCCTTGGAACGCTACCGGGTAGATGAATCCGGCAAGCTTGTATCTCAGGGTACTTTCGCGGGTGTCACCTTCAGCGAATCCGAAAATATTCTGGCGCTCGGTTACAACGAAGCGACCAACAGCTGGGCTGTGCTCACCGCCGATAGCAGCGGGCAGGCGCGGTACGTCAACGTCGCCTCTGATGGCACGGTGAAAGCGCAAACCGTCAAATCTCCGCTGGACTTTGACCCCTCGGTGGCACACGCCGATGACCTGAGCGAATATTATGGCGACGTTTTCACCGGAAGCACCCGCACGCTTGCGCCGCTGCCCGACGGCTCGTTCCTATACAGCCCCAATAAATCTGTGTACAACGAAGAGGGCAATAAGATTCAGAACGGTCAGCTGCTTCACCTGAGCGCTCAGGGTATTTCGGTGGTTGAGCAAACCCAGCCCAAGGATGCGGAAGAGGCAGCCAGCCTCAACGGCCTGCTCACCACCCCGGACGGATATGTCTACCGGTGGAATAACTACGCCGCAAGCACCAGTGCCGTGCAGGTTCTCAAGTACGATGGTTCTTCCTTCACAACGGTGCGCGAAAGCTCCACAGCGCCGCACGGTATGGGGGCGATCGCATCGTTCTTCACCGCTGGCGACAAGATTGTGGCGGTCGATTCCGCAAACGGCCGCCTGGTCTGGATGTCAAAGACCCTTGAATTTGATCACGATGTGCCGCTCTCTGACTTGCGTTCGACCGATAAGAGCGGGTCGTACAACGCGCTTGAGCTGCCGAATGGGGATATTATCTTCCCCACGATGGTTGAGAAGAATGACGGTCTGGAATCTAACCTGTGGCTCAACCGTCTGGTGAATACAGCTAAGACACCGGAACCCGAACAGCCGAAACCTGCTGATCCGACCCCGGAACCCACCCCTGAGCCGACGCAACCCGCGCCCGAGCCCAGCAAACCGGCTGAAACACCGACTCCCGAGCCGTCGGAAAGCTCCGAGGCACCAGCGCCTGAGCCCAGCAAACCGGCTGACCCTGCTCCAACCCCTGAACCGAGTAAATCAGCTGACCCGGCCCCGACGGCCCCCGCACCGGAACCTTCGAAGCCTACCGAGCCGGAGCCCAGTAAGCCTGCCGAACCTGAGCCGAGTAAACCGGCAGAGCCCGCTCAGTCGTTCTCGGATGTGCACGAAGGCGATATGTTCTACCGCGAGATTACCTGGCTTGCCGGGCAGAACATCACGACCGGCTGGGTCGACGGCACGTTCCGCCCGCACGAAAGCATCGAACGTGAGGCTATTGCGGCGTTCTTCTATCGTATGTCCGGCTCGCCCGAGGTACAGCTGCCGAAGGAATCCCCCTTTACCGATGTGAAGGAAGGCGACCCCTTCTACAAGGAAATCGTCTGGTTCCAGCAGCAAGGTATTACAACCGGCTGGCCTGATAAGACCTTCCGTCCGCACGATCCCGTCAGCCGCGAGGCTATGGCGGCATTCTTCTACCGGTACTCTGGGAAACCGCCGGTTAAAGTGCAGAATGCGCCCTTCAAGGATGTTCCCGAACAGAACATGTTCTACCGTGAAATTGCTTGGCTGCATGACAGCAAGATTACGACCGGTTGGGATGATGGAACGTTCCGTCCCCACGAGAGCATCAGTCGTGAGGCTATGGCGGCGTTCCTGTACCGTTACGCACACCGTGGCTAATCCGTAACCGTGCTGGCTCCCCGCGCACCGCATCGTTCGGTGAGTGGGGAGCTTTGCTCTGCCCGAAAACCCTAAGCGGTCATACCGTAATCTTCGCGGATGCGGCGACGCACGTCCCGGCGTTCCCGTTTGAATTTGGTGCAGGCGTCCTTGGGGTTTTCGCACTCCCACAGGTCCCATTCACTCACATCAAGCCCCATCATGGCGACTTCCAGCAGGCCCAGCATATTGAGGAACTGTGCGGTATTAATCCTGAAATCGCCGGAACCCGGGCGGCTCTCGGTGGCGAAAGCATACCCTTCCAAGGGCAACACCCGCGGCGCCCAATGCTTATACCAGGCATCACCGTAACGGGGGCTGCAATACATACGCGTCAGCGCCAGCTTGGTGCCCTGAATCCGCTCGAAACGAAGACCAATCTCAAGCTGATCGTGCGGGAAAACCATTAGGATAGCGTTCTGCGCCGCCCGGCGTAATTCGTGAAGATTTTGCTGGAATCCGGCCTCGCCATAACGATGCTGAGTGAGCATCCGGGTGCAGGAATTTGACGCCGGGGCGACCTGCAGACAAACACGCTCGGCAATGAGCTGTTCTAAATCGCGGCGAATGGCCTCTATATCGAAGGTTTCGTGGTGTACGAGCGTTCCCGTGGACATGAGGAACTGATGATCGGCGCTAACAATATCCTCGGCGGTTGCAACGATGCGGGATGCGCTTAGGGGGTGCTGTGCCATAGGTGCTGATCCTCTCGATGGGGTGCCGCCCCGTGAAGGTGCGGGGTGTTTTTCTGATACCTCGACGGTACCTAGGCACCCTGACACTTTAACCGTGCCGAGCCGCCAAGAGAGAATTGCATGCGATGTATATTCCAGATGTGGAATGTGGAATATATGCTCTGACAAGTTTATATATCGTTTTTGGAATATAGCTATGTGGGTTAATAAAGAGATGGAAAAACCCACATGTATTCATGGGTGCAGGATTTAGTCGCTTTACAGGGCCCCTGTCAGACTCGTTCGTACCTCACTCGCCTGACATCCCTAGGCGCTTTAAACCCTGCACCCCTGCGGCATGGATACGTCCGCACATTTTTAGAAACCCAAGTTACTTACTCCGGTGCAGAAGCCACAGCATATAGGCACCGCCCAGAGCACCAGTCATCAGTCCGACCGGAATCTGGAAGGGTGAAAGAATCCGTGATGCCGCATAGTCAGCCGTCACCAACAGGGCTGAACCCAGAAGCGCTGAGTGCCACATCGCCGTACCCGGGGTATTCCACAGCCGCCGCGCAATCTGCGGGGCAACGAGCGCCAAGAAACCTATGGGCCCTGACATTGAGATAGCGACCGCCACCAAGAGTACTGCTGCGGCTACCAAAATATTGATCGTGCGCCGTACCGGTAAGCCCAAGCCCGCCGCCAGGTCTTCGCCCAGTTCTAGGGTGCGCAGGTAGCGGGTGAGCATCAGCACGAGTGGAATCGTAATCGCAAGCGCTATCGCTGGTGCTGTCACCTGGTCCCAAGAAATCGCATTGAGCGAGCCGTGCTGCCAGGTCTTGGCCGCCTCCGCCTTTTCCAGATCGGAGCGTGTGATTAGATAATCATTGACCGATGCGAGCATAGCGCTGACCGCAATACCGATCAGTACCATGCGCTGCCCCATAGAAGCGCCGCCGCGTATACCCGCAAGCAGCATTACCACGGTGGCGGTGAGGAAGCCGCCGATAAGTGCGCCCATGCCGATACTCACGCCGGAATTGTCGAAGGATCCGACCAGAATGATGGAGAGCGCGCCGGTTGCCGAACCGACCGTGAAGCCGATGATGTCCGGCGAGCCGAGGGAGTTGCGGGAAACCGATTGGAAGATAGCCCCGGAAAGCCCCAGTGCCGCACCCACAACGGCAGCCGCCACGATTCTTGGCAGATATTGATCCAGAATAAAATACCGGTCAATATCGCTGCCGCCGCCCTGAAAAAGTACGTTCAGCACGTTGGCGGGGGAAATATTGTAGGTGCCATACATGAGCGTCATGCAGGCGGCCACTACCATGATCGCAATTACCAAAAGTGTGCGCGGCAGGGGAGTGCGGTACCGCCCGGGAATAGTCGGTCGTGCGCCGGATTTTCTGCGGGGATTCGGGGATGTGCTCGCCGCATTGAACTTATTCGTGTGCGTCGTTTGGCTCACCGGGAACCTCCCGCCGTCTGCGGAGCCGTCCCTGCCTGTTCGTGCTGTGCCGCCTTCACACCCAGGATGCTGCGCTTGCGGCCTTTCGCCCCGGAACTAAGCCGAAGTACCAGGACCATGAGCACGGGTGCACCGATGAACGCGGTCACGATACCGACTTCAAGTTCCCCGGGAAGAACAAGCACGCGCCCGGCAATATCGGCGGTCAGAACCAGCACCGGTCCGTAGACGAGCGAAAGCGGTAAAACCCGTGCAATATCGGTGCCCACCAGCAGGCGCACCGCATGCGGAACCACTAACCCCACAAATCCGATGGGTCCGGCCACCGCAGTCGCCGCGCCGCATAGAGCCATAATCGCCACGATACAGGCACCGCGCACGAGGGTGACCGGCACGCCCAGGCCGGATGCCGCATCCTCACCTAGCGCTAGGGCACGCAGGGGGCCGATAAGAATGAACGATAGAACCAGCCCCAACACCACGAGGGGAAGCGCCGCGAAAACCTGCTCGTAGGTACGGTTTTCTAGGGAACCGACCACCCAGAACCGGTGTGAGTCGAAAGCCCGGGAATTGAACATAGTAATAATGCCGGTGATCGTTCCCAAACAGGCATTTACCGCAACGCCCGTAAGCACTAGGCGGGCGGTAGAATCCAGGTTCGGCTTGGAATCAATAAGACCCAGCAGGAATACCGTGCCCGCCGCAAGACCAGAACCGGCGAGCGCTAACCACAGCTGCACGAAGGGTGAAGATACCCCGAAAATGCCGACGCCCACAACGACCGCAACGGCCGCCCCGGAGTTCACGCCCAGCAGCCCCGGTTCGGCAAGCGGGTTGCGCGAGAGCGCCTGCATAATAACGCCCGCAACCGCCAGCGCCGCGCCCACCATAATAGCGGCGAGTGTGCGGGGCATCCGCTTGAACCAAATCAGTTTTGATTCGATCGTGGCGGCATCCGGGTGCAGAAAGCCGTCGAGTGCCTTCTCGAAGGAAAACATGCGCGAACCGACTGCCCCGGAGAGCACGATAAGAACCGCTAAAAGAGCCAGCCCTATCAGAAGTGCCAGACCCCAACGTGATAGCGAAGGCTTTGGGGTGCTCGACTGTTCGGCTGATGCCGCAGTCGTGCTCTGGGCGGATGCGCCCGCCCCGTCAGACCTGGAAGCGACGGGCTGTTTACCCCGGCGGGGCGATGAACTCATAGGCGTACTCTATCTTGTGGTGATCGGGAGGTTATGTGTGGTGGGGTCTCATGCCGGTTTGCTGCCCGAAATTCAGGGTAGTAGCCGCATAATATTTAGGACATATTTATGTGATTTATCCTACGTCAATATGGGGCTGATATGGCATTATCTATTTTATAAGGGTATCCTCAGTTTATGGCTAATACTAGTTCATCCCAACACAGGGACTCTCATCGTTCATTGACCAGACGATCCTTCGGCGTGCTTGCCTTGGGCTCCTTTAGCGCCCTCGCCCTTGCCGCCTGCGGGTCTTCCAATTCTTCCGATTCCAACGCATCCGCGTCCTCTGCATCGACGAGCGCAAAGCCCGCTCCTTCGGCTCTTCCTTCCGGCATGGGATCGACCGCAGGTGATGGCGAATTCCCGCGTACGGTCAAGCACTTCCGCGGCGAAACCAAGATTGAATCTGCCCCCAAGAGCGTGGTTATCCTCTCGACCGGGCAGCTTGACGATGTTCTCGCTCTGGGTCTGGTACCCATTGGCGCAGCAACCGCTAACGATGCCGACCTCGTACCCGAATACCTCAAGACCAAGTTCTCTGATAAGTCGGCTGAGCTCGATAAGATAGCCAAGGTGGGCAAGCGCACCGAACCCGACCTTGGTGCTATCGCAAATCTGCACCCCGACCTCATCCTGATTAACAACACCAATAAAAAGGAAGAGGTTTACGACTCACTCTCAAAGATCGCCCCAACTGTGGTGACCGAGGGTACCGGAAATAACTGGAAGCAGGACTTCCTGATGATCGCCTCGGCGCTGGGCGCTACCTCTAAGGCTGAGGAGATGCTCAAGGATTACGAGGATAAAGCCAAGAAACTGGGCGAGAAGGCCGGTAAAGAGAAGACCTTCTCATTCCTCTACGCAGCTGGGGACCGTACCCGCGTATACGCGAAATCTTCGTTTGTGGGTTCCATTTGTGAGGATGCTTCCCTTGCCCGCCCCGCCGCGCAGCAGGAAGGTAAGACCTCGATTGACCTGAGCTCCGAGAACCTTGACCAGGCGGACGGCGACTATCTCTTCTACGGTGTGCAGGGCGGCGACGAATCCAAGCTCACCTCTGAGACGCTGTGGGATAGCCTGAAGGCGGTCAAGGAGAAGCATGCTCATAAGGTAGATTCCGATATGTTCTACCTGAACGCGGGAATTACCGCGGCCTTGGGTGTGATTGAGGAAATCGACAAAAATATCTAGTATGCGCATCACAACGACAGCACCCTTGCCCGGAATTCTCCACGGATTCCGGGCAAGGGTGCGGTCGTACTGGTTCACATTGTGTAGTATGCGGATGCGTTCGTTTTTCACCCCACAACGATATTCAAGGCATACTATAAAAAAGTGTGTTCTCATGGTTAATACATGCCATTAACCACGCCTTGGAGGATGTCCATGAGCACTCTAGAAGAAAAAGCGCAGCATGTTGCCGATGCGCTCAATAAAGACCACGTCAAGCAGGCGGTACGCATCACGGCAACTGCCTCTAAGACCCCGCTGCCAAAGACCGCCTCAAAATTTGGGGGCATTCCCTATGTACCTATGGGTGCTTCGGCGCCAACAAACTCCAGTGGTCAGCCCTTGGGGATGATCGCGCAGATTAACTGTGCAGAGCTGCCGCCGAATGATATCTATCCAAAAACTGGCATGGTGCAATTCTGGATAGACCCGAAGGACGAGGCGTGGGGGTTCGATGCCGCGAAGCCTGCATCTCAGGAGAACTGGCGGGTTATCTATTACAAGAACGTGGGCAGGCCAGACCCGAACACGACTCTTCCTGCCGTGGATCCCAAGGACAACTGGCCCGTTGAACCCACGCAGGCCGAGTTTGCGCTTTCGTTCGAGGTGATCGAGCAGGGTATTACCGGCGCCGCCAACTACTACTATGAAGATTTCGCGCGCGTGTGGAATAAGATGTACCCCGAATCGCAGCTTGAGAGCTACCAGGAGGCGCAGGGTGTCGCCCTCACGATTGAGGAAAACGACGAATTCTCGAAGATCGGCGGGTACCCCTACTTTGTGCAGAGCGACCCCCGGTTCTTCAACGAGGCTCTGCAGGGGCATACTGTGAACCTGCTGACCATTGTTTCTGAGGTAGACTGGGCCGAGCCTCATGACGGTTCGCCTAAGCTCATGTGGTGCGGCGGAGGCGCGGCAAACTGGCTGATAACGCCCGAACAGCTGGCGGCGGGTGACTTCTCAAACGTGATTTTTGAGTGGTCGAGCAGCTAACCGGCCCGCTCGATAATTCTTATACAGGGGGTTGTGGTGTACTCAAGCTACTTGATACACCACCAACCCCCTGAATCTTTGGGATGCCTAGAGTCATGCAGCGTGTGGCCTTCCAAAAAATACACTGTTGAATAAGCGCACGAGTGACGAAGTTCTGAGCACGGCACCGCAAAATGTGTTCTGATGGTTGTAGCACTGAACCAACCACCCGGAGGAACATATGAATACCACCGAGCAGAACGCAGCTAAAAACACCGAAGCGCAGGTGCGTCGAGTCCTCGACGTTATGAATCAGGGAAAACTCAAGCAGGCTATCAGGATTACGGCAACCCCATCGCAGCAGCCGTTGCCGAAGACCGCCTCCAAGTTCGGGGGAGTGCCGTACCTGCCTGTAGGAGAATCCGCGCCAACGAATGCATCCGGCCAGCCCTTGGGCATGATTGCGCAGATTAACTGTGCTGAGCTGCCGCAGAATAATATTTACCCGAAGAGCGGTATGCTTCAATTTTGGATTGACCCTCACGACACCGTGTGGGGGTATGACTATAACAAGCCTGCGGTTCAAGAGAACTGGCGGGTGCTCTACTACGAGATCGTGGGTGAGCCGAACCCGGATGCGCCGCTGCCGGTGATTGACTGGGACACGATCGGTTGGCCTATCGAACCGGAGAGCGTGGAATTTGCGCTTTCGTTCAGCGTGGTCGAGCAGGGAGTTACCGGTACTGCGCACTACTATTATCCCGATTTTGCACGAGTGTGGGACGAGCTGTATCCCGAGGATAAATTGCCCACGGGAGACGACGAGCGGGCGAGGATTCAGCGGACGGACGCCGTTGAGGAGCTTACTCTCCCGTATGAGGAGAGTGATGAGTACTCTCGGATTGGCGGTTACCCCTACTTTATTCAGAATGACCCGCGGGATTTCGACGAGAACCTGCAGGGGCACATGGTGAACCTGCTGACCATCGTTTCTGAGGCGGACTGGGAGTCAGAGGAAGAAACCCCGGAACTCCTCTGGGGCGATGCGGGCTCCGCGAACTGGCTGATAACGCCTGAACAGCTGGCGGCGGGCGATTTCTCGAACGTGATCTTTGAATGGTCGAGTTGCTAAAGAAGGAATCTAAGAGGCTTTCCCTGGAAAGGGTGATATTCACAGGTTTTCAAGGAAAATCAATAGAGAATTAATCTTCATGGTATTTATTTTCCGAACTGCTTTATCGAGTAAGCTCACGTAGATATCCATGCTCTAAATGATCGATATTAAAAATATTTGGGATAACAGCAAATGCTTCAGAGAGCGGTTTGGCAGCAGTATTCCAACCCTGACCGTCGGTTACCCACACAAATTCTATACCCTTAGATTTTTGGGTAATATGGTTGTAAAGTGATTTAAATTCACCTGCTACTGATTTTAGTTTACTACCTCCACCACCATAATAATTTGTTTCAAAGAGAAAAAGACGTCGTCTATTAGAGTCGAAAAGAGCCCCATCAAACTTACGTTCTGACTTGTCTACAGGAACTTCAATTTGCCACTCATGCTGCATCCTATGAGCTGTTGCTTGGGTCATTGTCTGGTAGCCATAAAAATCAGCAACAGCACGTAGCTGTCCCTCCAAGAGATCCTCCATAACCTTACCACTACGGTTCTTACGCCCGTTACTATCTAAACCAACTTCTACACCATATGCGTAATCCACCAATGAACGGTTTGCACTGTGCTTTAGAAAATAAAGAAGTCCAGATTTTTGCATAAATTCCACATATTTTTGAATATTAGTGGTATCTACATTTTTAAAGTCAAGATTGTAAAAGGATATACTTTCATCATTGTCTACCTTCATGACATTTAGATGGACATCGCGGGACGCGAGAAGAACTGGTACTGCCTCAAGGAGATTGGGTTGTTGCGTGAACAGATGAATTGCTTCCTCATACAGGTTATCCAATCCAATCAAGTAATTCAAAGTATTCAGAGCTAATTTATGTTTTTTGACCCCGAGTTCCACTTTTTCCCAGTTTACATAGTAGTCAGGGGTACGGTTCGTAATCGAAAGGGTACTCAGAAAGTATTTAAGTTTTTCTTCTGGGACACTTCCCATGTATTCGTCGTACTTCATGTTTAGTCAACCTTTCGTAATTTTAAAAGAGGGTCTGTGATACCTCGGCGATACGTTTCTGTGCTATACACAGGTATTCAGGCTCAAGTTCAATGCCGATGAACTTTCTCCCAAGTTCCTTGGCAACTTTGCCTGTAGTACCGCTACCAAGGTACGGATCTAGTATAAGGTCTCCTGGACGAGTACAGGAGAGGATAATACGTTCCAGTAAATATTCTGGTTTCTGCGTGGGGTGTTTGCCATAAGATTTTTCCCTGGGTTTTGTAAGGGAACCCTCCCACACGTCTTTCATTTGACGGTTATTATTTATTTCTTTCATTAATTCATAGTTAAAATAATGGCGTGTTTTGGGTAAATTCTTTTTAGCCCACAGGATGGTTTCGGTAGAGTGTGTGAAGGTGCGGCAGGCTAAGTTTGGTGGTGGGTTTGTTTTTTGCCAAGTAATATTGTTGAGGATTTTGAAATTCTCTTCTTCTAAAGCAATACCAACGGAATATATATTGTGAAGTGTTCCGGAAACCCAAATAGTTCCATTATCATTCAATGCCTGGTAGCATTTTGATATCCATTGACGGTTGAACTCTAGTTTTTTAAGAACAGATAATTTTGTATCCCAATTTCCCTTGTTTACACTCACTCTTTTTCCACCACTATTGGTGGTTCCACCTCCACTTAAAAAATATGGTGGATCTGCAAATATCATATTAATGCTACCAGGGATTATATTTTCTAATAATCTAAAACTATCACCATGAGCTAAGATGATATCAGGCTCTTCGTAATGTATACTCTTGGATGGTATATTATGAGTAATTCCGGATAATGACTTCATTGATTTTTCCCCTCCCTGTTGCTTTAGAGTTAATCATTCGGGAAGCATCTACGGTTTCAATTGTGAACCCTTCATATAGATCGAATACATCTGCAGAGTGAGAGTTTGAAGCCATAAATAGAACCCCATTACGGTCTAGCTCTCGGCATGTTTCCATGAGGCGAATCTGCTCTCTGGGCCCAAAGCCAGAGTCAGTATAAGATGTGAAATCGCTTGTAGCATTGAGAGGAATATAGGGCGGATCAAAATATACAAAATCTCCAGATATAGCTTCAGAAACGGAATTCTGGAAATCTCCCTGACATATATTAATATCTGCTTTATTTAAATAAAAACTTACATCCTGAAGGAGCCTTTCATCTAATATTTTTGGATTTTTATATCGACCGTAAGGGACATTAAATTGATTTTTTGAATTTACACGATATAATCCATTAAAGTTCACTCGTAACATATATAGGAGACGTGCTGCACGTTGTGCTTTTGTGAAAACTTCTAATCGACCGTCACGATCTGCAGAACGTATATTTAAATAATATTCCTTAGAATTATTTTCTTCATGTTTTTTAAGTTCTGCAATAACTTCTTGAAGATTATCGCGTAATTCTGTGTAACAGAGCATAAGATCTGTATTATAATCATTTATAGTTGCTTTTTCTGGCTGTATATCAAAAAATAAGGCACCACCACCTATAAATGGTTCAAAGTAGTGGTTATATTTATTTGGCATACGAATCGTGAGTTCGTGTAGTATCTGGCGTTTGCCACCTGTCCATTTTGTAAAAGGCTTTAGTTTTTGGTGTGTATTTAACATTTAGCTCCTTTTGATTGTACACACGAATATGTATACGAGGTAGGTGAACCATTATACAGACATAGAAGGAAGTTATGTATTCCACAACAAGATAGGTTGGGAGCAGCGAGTAGTGTATCAAGAGGGCCTGTCATAATCCGACACAAACGACATAATGCTACGCGCACTTGGCGCATCCGGGGACCGTGGCACAGTATAGGGTTGAGTACCTCTGTTCCTCGACCTTGGCGCATCATTCGGCTGCGCTAAGCCAACCAGGAGTCATGCATGGCTGAACATACTTTCGGATTCCGCACCCGCGCACTGCACGCGGGCGGCACCCCGGACGCTGAACACGGCGCCCGCGCGGTCCCTATCTACCAGACCACCTCATTCGTTTTCAAAGACACCGACGATGCCGCCAACCTCTTCTCCCTGCAGAAATACGGCAACGTCTACTCGCGCCTATCGAACCCGACCGTTGCCGCGCTGGAAGAGCGCATCGCATCCCTAGAGGGCGGTATCGGGGCGGTGGCGACCGCATCCGGTATGGCCGCCGAGTTCATCACTTTCGCCGCGCTCTGCCAGGCGGGCGATCACCTTGTGGCATCCTCACAGCTGTACGGCGGAACAGTCACCCAGCTTGATGTTTCCCTGCGTCGATTCGGCATCGAAACCACCTTTGTGGAAGGCACCGACCCCGCGGATTACAAGGCGGCGCTGACCGAGAACACCAAGGCAATCTACACGGAGGTTGTCGCCAACCCCTCCGGCGAGATCGCAGACATTGAAGGGCTCGCTGCTGTAGCCCATGAGGTGGGAGTCCCCCTCGTCGTAGACGCTACGATCTCAACCCCGTACCTGATTCGCCCGCTGGAACACGGGGCCGACATTGTGATTCACTCCGCCACCAAATTCCTGGGCGGGCACGGAACCACCCTCGGCGGCGTGGTTGTTGAGAGCGGACGGTTCAACTGGGCGAACGGCAACTTCCCGCTCATGACTGAGCCGGTGCCTTCGTACAATAACGTCTCGTGGTGGGGGAACTTCGGCGAATACGGGTTCCTCACAAAACTGCGTTCCGAGCAGCTGCGCGACTTCGGTCCCGCACTCTCACCGCAGTCGGCATTCAACCTGCTTCAGGGCGTCGAAACCCTGCCGCAGCGCATGGATGCGCACCTGGCCAACGCGAAAAAGGTCGTGGACTGGCTGGTTGAGGATGCGCGCATCGCCTACGTGAACTACGCCGGTTTGCCGGGGCATGCGCACCACGAACGCGCGAAAAAACTGTTGCCGCTGGGCGTTGGGTCTGTGTTCTCTTTTGGGGTGAAGAGCACCGAGAAGGCGAGCGGCCGCGTGGTTGGCGGCGAGTTCATTAGCGCGCTTGTGTTGGCATCGCATCTGGCGAATATTGGTGACTCGCGCACCCTGGTGCTGCATCCGGGTTCGACCACACATCAGCAGCTTTCCAGCGAGCAGCTTGCCGCGGCGGGCGTGGGCGAAGACCTGATCCGTATTTCGGTTGGGCTTGAGGATGTTGAAGACATTATCTGGGACCTTGACCAGGCACTCACCCACGCGACTGGCCTGAACCACGCGGGTGAACGTGTGGGCGAATCCAGTGCCGATAAGCTCGTTGCGGCACAAGAGGCTCTCGCCGCCGAAGAGGCTGACTCACAGCAGGGTGCCGCCTGCGCGCTGCCGAATAGCGCCGCAGCTTCGAGCGCCTCAGAGTCCAAGGAAGCACCCGCGAAGGAGGGCAACTAATGACTGAGAAACGTACCTGGGTAGGCCCGAGCGCCCCCGAGCGGCTGAACATTCTGCGCAATACCCGCACTATCGCGATTGTGGGGATGAGCGATAAGATTTCGCGCGCCTCAAACTTCGTGGCAACCTACCTGCTGTCTTCGTCGCCGTATACGGTGTATTTTGTGAACCCGATTCTTGCGGCGAAAGGCAAGACCGTGCTGGGGCAGCCGGTGTACGCCTCGCTTCAGGACCTACCAGAAGTGCCCGATCTCGTCGAGATTTTCCGTCGCAATGAAGATCTCCCGGGCGTGGTTCAGGAGGCGGTTGATCTGGGCGCGAAAACCGTGTGGATGCAGCTGGGCTCGTGGAATGAGGAAGCTGCCGCTATCGGTGAGGCAGCTGGGCTGAACGTGGTCATGGACCGATGCGTGAAAATCGAGCACGCACGCTTCCATGGTGGCCTGCACCTTGCGGGCTTCAATACCGGTGTGATTTCCTCGAAACGCCAGGTCACGGCGTAGCTCGGCGACTGTCGCAGGCCTAATCTTCAAAGCGGCGGCTGTTTGGGAGTAATAAGCTTCCAAATGGCTGCCGCTCTTGTGTGATAGGTGCGCATCTTCCTGCCCTACAGAAATGGGGGGCGGTATGTTCCGCATCTGGGGTGCTTGGCTGGTCATCATCACAACATCTTCACAGCATCATTACAAAAAGTTGTGATGATACTGGGATGACCGAACAGTCGCAAAAACCTTGAAATTTCAAAGGGCTTTCCCCATGAGCCACAACGAAAATAAGCGTCATAACAACATCATCTCAACATCTTCACAAAAAATTGTGATGATATTGAGAAGATATTGTGATGATACTGTCCTTCTGTCAGCGCAAGAGGGCTGGATAGGCTAAGAAGGCAGAAAATAGGGCTGGTTGGGGTGTTTTAGTGCGGTCGTATCGCTGGCGCATCGGGCCGAAGAAAATTAATTAATCGTCAGAAACACAAAATTATATATTTATATTGTTTCCACCCGAAAATCTAAATCGGGTTAACCACTTGACAGCTTAAAACCCTACCCTTAGGGATAGGTTTACGGGTATGCTAATACGAGTGCCTTGCGACAGGGGGCTTTCGCGGCGGTCGCAGGGTACTTTTGTGGCGGTGGGGTGCTTGGCACACATGAGCATCCCGCCGCCTTTATCGTTTCTTTCCGAACAGCGTTTAGGAGCCTCTCAGGGCGAAGTAGCAGACCCGTTACTTACCGCCGCGAGCCAACCAGATTCAGAACACGTGCGGCTACCCGCCGCGTTGCTCCCGTTCACGGTGCAGCTGATCGCGGTACGCCTGAATCTGGTCCTCTGTAATCACATCCAGCTGGTTTGTGAGCGGCGTGCCCGGTGCCCAGCCTTCGTTCTCAAGGTGTTCGTGGTCGCGGCGGAATACATCCAGCAGGCGCGGGCGCTGAACCTTCAGCGTGGTGGGCATCGGCAGTCGCCAGTCGCGCCACCGTGCCACAACCCCCAACACCGTGCAGGTGAGCACAGACATAGCGATCGCCACATGAGGGCGCTCCAGCATCCTGAAACAAATTGCCGTTTCGGCGGCACCCACGAACGCTACCGTGGCGTAGAGCGAGTTCCCGCCGAAGATAGCGGGGATGCGGTTCACCATAATATCGCGGATAACCCCGCCGCCAACCGCCGTTGTCACCCCCAGCGCGATGGCTGGGAGCCAGTGCAGTCCCAGGGTAAGGGATTTGATGGTGCCGGTAGCCGCCCAACAGCCCATGCCCAGAAAGTCTACGACCACAAGGGCGCGGGTGGCCCAGTTTGAGCTCAAATCCAGCACATACGCCAATGCCGCCGAGGTGATAGCGCCTACCCAGTACCAGCCGTCGGTGAGCGCTATTGGAAGCCCCACATTCAGCAGGATGTCACGAATCATGCCGCCGCCCATGCTGCAGACGACCGCCAGCAGCAAGAAGCCCACCATGTCGAACCGCAGGGCGCGCGCCACTGCTCCGCCGAGCAGGCCATTAGCCACCACGGCTGCAATATCTACGATGCGGAACAGCGTCTCGGGCTCGATATTGAACACGGTCGGCCTCCTTTCGACGGCTCAGGGTAGAGGAGTGGATGCGGCCCGCAGATTTAGGCGCAACGTCTGCTATCTTACCGCGTGTGCTGCCGCTACGATACCCGCAGGTTTGTGGCGTGCCGCACACGCCAGATCTGTGCGAGACAATGGAAGAAAGTAAACGCAGGTTGAAAGTGCTGAGAGGAACGCAATGGCGGTTTCACGTGAGCAGGTTTTTGAGGTTCTTCAGCGGGTGCATCCGGCGCTAGAGCAGGGTCTGCCTGGATGGTCGGTGCGCCCAAATATTACGGGAACCGGCGCGGTGGGGCTGTATCTTGACGGTCCTGAGCTGCCGCTGATGGGCGTGAATCTGGCGGGCGAGCACGTGGCACGGCATCTGTGCGGGACGGTTCAGAGTGCCGACCGTGGGCTTCCCGACGAGCTGGATCAGGTGCGGTATCAGTATATTTTGGGCGTGAGCGTGACCGAGCGTGACGAGGAATATCCCGAATTAACCGACCTGCCCAAGACGGGGGAGCCCAGCTGGGTTGATGCTCTGCGGGTGTTGGATCAGCAGGTTCTCGCTAAACGCAGGGATGAATTTTTCATCAGCCGCGGCGGTTATGTGCCCGGTCGTCGAGCTTTGGGGAAACGCCGGGTGGCGCTGCGGCGCGAGTTCTTCCCCGGCAAACCCTGGCTGGGTCTGGGCACGATTGACTGGTGCGCGGGCGTGCGTTCCGCTCCTGTCTATGCCGGTGAGCTGGATGCGCTCGCCGCCGCCGCGGTGCGCCTCGCCTCCACCTGGGATGCGGCGCTCCGGTCGGTCTAAAATTCAACTGACATGAGGTTTTATGCGTGACGTGCTCACGTTATACATAAGATTCACGAGTTAGGCATATTACCTGAAGAAGGCAGTGGGCGAGCCTTCAGCACCCATAACTTTCACCTACGCGAATAACCCCCCAAAGCGCCCTTAGATCCTCGGGAAGAGGGGAGTAGAATCAAAGAGGTGCCTCTCACAGGTTCTTTCTCAACGTTCAGAGGAACCTCTGACAGCAAGCAAACATCACACAGACACAACCAAGAATTCAGGTTTTCGTGACAACGCATTCACAGGGTGCGGTGGAGAATCCGCGCCGCATGCTTTTTCTCTACACAACACTCAGCGCGCTCATGGCCTGCTCGGCTATCTCGACCGACCTTTACCTGCCGGGTCTGCCGAGCATCGAATCGCAGATGGGCGGCAATATTGAGCTGACGATTACGGGATTCCTCATTGGGTTCGCGATTGCGCAGCTGATTTGGGGGCCTGTCAGCGACCGCATCGGGCGCAAAATTCCGCTGATGCTGGGCATGGCAATCTTTGCCGTCGGTTCTGCCGGATGCGCGCTCGCCTCAACCACAACCGAACTGGTTCTGTGGCGCCTGGTGCAGGCGGTTGGTGCGTGCGTGGGTCCTATGCTAGCGCGCGCTATCGTGCGTGATATGTATCAGGGCGTGCGTGCGGCACAGGTACTTTCTACTCTTGTGCTTATTATGGCGATTGCGCCGATTGCCGGGCCGCTTCTTGGCGGGTTTCTGGTGGTATCGGGTGGGTGGCGGCTGACTTTCTGGGCTATTGTGACCATCAGTGCCGTTATTCTGCTTTTGGTCTTTTTCCTGCCTGAGAGTCTGCCTGAGAATAAGCGTGAAAGTAGTACGGTACTTGCGGCGTTTAGAAGTTATCCGCTTCTGCTGCGCCGCCGCACTTTTATGCGGTACGTGCTGTGCGTGTGTTTCTTTTACGTGGCGATTTACGCTTTTATCACGGCATCGTCGAGTGTGTATATTACGCGGTTCGGGGTTGATCCGCGCTATTACGGTCTGCTTTTCGGCGTGAATATTATCGGGGTGATGGTGCTCAGCAGTTTCAATCGACGATTTGTGCAGCGCTATAGTCTGGATTTTCTGCTGCGTATTTCGACTGCGGTTGCCGGGGTGGCTTCTATACTCGCCGTGATAACTGTTGCTGCGGATGCGGGTGGTCTGTGGGGTGTAGCGGTTCCGGTGTTCCTGGTGTTTAGTATGAACGGCATCGTTGCCGCCTGCACGAACGCCGCCGCCCTAAATTCTGTGGAACCTGCCATTGCTGGTTCCGCTGCGGCACTCTTAGGGTCGTTCCAGTATGGAAGCGGTATTATTTCTTCGCTCCTGCTCGCGGTTATTCCGGGGGAGAGGACGATTCTGATGGTTTCTATTATCTGTGCGTTCGTCCTGCTCTCAGCGGTGATGGGCTTCCCTAAAGCGCCCGAAGAAAAACCCAAGGAACAGCCTCAGAGGCAGGAAGCGGCTTAGAATTTATTGTCCTACTCGCATCTGCATCTGAACTTGCGTAGGTAAAACTCTGGGTATAGCCCGGTGCCTCAGGGATTGAGAGTAAGAGGGAGCAGCTGATTCAACTGCCCCCTATTCACTTTAAGTTAAGCTGCCGCTAGCCCCTTAACAAGTAGTTCGCGGGCAACTTCAGAGGTGCTTTGTCCTCGTTGAGATGCTAGGTCTCGGATAGTATTGTTAAGGGGTATTCGGATTTTATGGTGGAAAAGGGCTTATAAATCACCCTTCTCCAAATTCTTAATAAGTGTGGAAAAATCGACACCTAAGTTGTCTGTAATGTCGTGATCATTCACTTCATACCAATTGAAAGTATCGTATAACATAGCTTTATTGAAAGCACTTGAATTAAATCGTGGCTTACGCTTTTTATGGAGCTTCTCATTGAAAAGGATTTTGGCTCGTAAGGCATCAAACGAGTAACCTCTACCCATTCGCTCTACCTGCCTAATAATGCTGTTAATTGACTCCGTATAAGCATTAGTGAGCCTTTTATCAAAGTAGTTGAATATTTCAACATGCCAGTTGTCTACGGCTCTCACGAGGTCTTTATATGCGTCTTTAGAGTTGCTGGACATACAACGGTGTCTCCATTGACTATAACGAAGATGACCTTCATCTGGATCAGGAGTATCCCATATCCAGTAAAACTCTTCTTTGAGTTCATAGGCTTCTTTTAAAGCAGGAAGATTACCTAACCAAGTATCTAAGAGGAATGATTCACGTTCATTTAGATCGTGTTTACGCTTTAGAAGGATAAACCTTTCACGCATAAGGGTACGTCTTTCTTTTTGGCTCATATGGGCTTTCAAAGACTTTCTGACGTTATCTAAGGCTTGATTAGCCATTCTAACTACATGAAACTTATCTACGACAACTTTAGCGTGTGGAAGGATAGTGTTCACTGCGTCTTTGTAGGGCTTCCACATATCCATTGTGACTTACTCAATGTAAGTCCTGTCACTGATTTCTGAAAGACGTTGGATGACTGTTTCCTTGTTACGGTTAGGCTTGATGTCATAAATAGTCCTGCGTTCAATATTAGTCAATACAAGCCGAGGTCTACGGATAATATGTATCTCGTCTATCCCAAGCCACTTAGGAGTTTCAAACTGGTATTCACGTTCTTTGAGTGCCACATAGTCCTTAAAAACGTTCCTAATGGTTTTCTCTTCAACACCAACGCTTTCTGCGACTTCTACAAAGGTCTTAGACATGGATTGCTCTTGAATGGACTTTAAAAGCCTTTTGGTCATACTACGCTTTTCATCTACAGATATTAGGCGTTCCCAGAAGGTAGATCCGCATTCACGACACTTGTATCGTCTACGGTTCAATTGTAAGCCCACTCGCTTTAAACGAATGGGCAAATCCATAATTAGTTGATTTCTTGAACTGTGTTTGTACAACTTGTCAAAACCACATTCAGGACAACGTTCAGGTGGTCCGACTGCTTCAACTTTAAACATCATATCGGTTTCATTTTCTTGTGGCGGTTCTATTGTTTTAATGTCTGGTAGGGATAATAAGTCTGACATATTATTCATCCTTTATTACTCTGCGGTGTTAAGGTATCAATTATAGATTTGATGTCGAAATCATCAGTGTTAAATTATTTTTGTGACCACAAATTCACTTAGAAAATCCCTTAAAGCATTAGCTGGTTCACTTGAATAGGGAGTTGTAAAAAAGTTCCCTTAGCCTGCACAACAAGATAATTTCGAAATATCTTTATCGAACGTAAGTGCAACTAATTTTAGCCCTTCAGCCATTGTTAAATATGGTGCTAGGGTTTCTGTTAAATCTTCTATCGTTAAGCCAAATTTAACAGCTAATGATGCTGCATAAATTACGTCTCCTGCGTTTTCTGCCACTACATGCGCCCCTAACACTTTCAATGTTTTCGCGTCTGCCACTAATTTGAAAACACCTGTTGTTTCCCGATTAACGAGCGCTCTTGGAACAGCATCCAACGGCAATACCGATGTTTTCACTTCATATCCTTTTTCTTTTGCCTGTTGCTCCGTTAAACCAACCGTTGCAATCGATGGAGAAGTAAACGTAACGCCTGGAACCACTTCTAAATTGACCTTTTGATTTAGTCCTCCGATTGCATTACGAGCAGCAAGTCCACCTTCATAAGCAGCTACATAAACAAATTGGGGACCGAGAGTGACATCTCCAGCTGAATAAATTCGGGAATTGGTCGTTTTAAGATAATCATCAATGACAATTTCACCACGGGAACCAACTTCAACGCCTGCTGCATGTAAGTTTAATGATTCTGTATTTGGTTTTCTTCCAGTGGCAATTAGCAATTGTTCTGCTTCAATAATTCGCTTTTTACCATTTATCTCAACATGAACTTTTTTAATGTCTCCATCTTGCTCAACTCGTTCATAGGTTGCACCTGTTACTAAATTAATTCCCTGTTCTGTTAAGGCCTTAGTAATGGCTTCTGAAATTTCAGGATCGTATTCTTTTAATAGACGCTCGCTTCTTTGAATCAAAGTGACTTCTGACCCGAGGTTATGAAATAGTTGTCCTAATTCCATGCCGATATATCCTGAACCAATTACGGTAAGACGATTTGGAACCTTCTTTAATTCCAATAAGCTAGTGCTTGTTAAATAATCTACTTCATCTAATCCGGGAATATTAGGTGCAGTTGAAGAAGCACCTGTAGCTATTAAAAATCTTTTGGCTGTGATTTGATTGCCATTTACTTCAACTGTATTTTCATTTACGAATTTTGCTTCACCTTTTATTAATTCAAAACCATAATCATCAATTAAATTCACATATTTTTCATTTCGCATCTCGGTTACTAAATCATTCTTTTGTTTTACTAATGGCGCTAAATCAACATTTGAAGCCGAAGTGTGTAATCCCACAAATGGATTATTTTTTGCTAGATGATTGATTTCCCCTGCTCTTAATAAGGTCTTAGAAGGAACGCATCCGACATTAACGCAAGTTCCACCCACCGTTCCACGCTCAATCATAGCCACTTTTGCGTTCAAAGTAACGGCTTCAATGGCAGATGAAAAGGCAGCTCCACCAGAACCGATGATGATGTAATCATAATCATAGTTACCTTCATCATTTAAACTTACATCTGTCCTTTTTTCCGATTGCACTTGTATTTCTTCTGCTTCGCCCGGTTGATATTGTGCGTCAGTAATCGCTGTTTTCGCGATATCAATGTCTACATCATACGGTAGTTCAAACAGTGCTTCTCCGCGACGAAAGTCTACTTCAATCCCTTTTGCACCTGCATTTTCAAGAGCAACCGCAATATGTTCTTCACAACCAGTGCAGGTCATTCCTTCAACGTTTAGCCGATATTTTTTCAATAAATTCGTCTTTTGTTCCGATTGAAATTCTTCTGCTTCGCCCGGGTGATAATTTGCGTCAGCAATCGCCTTTATTGCACTTTCAACCTCAATATCATCGGACAGTTCAAATACTGCTTCACCACGACGATAACTAGACTCAATATTTTTAGCACCTATCTTTTCAAGTGCTGATTCTACGTGTTTTTCACAACCCGTACAAGTCATTCCTGAAATGTTTACCTTAAATTTATTCATAAAAAAGCTCCTTTCGTTAATTAATCTCTCATGTTAATGTTTCTATTATTGGACACGTTGGCTCCCTCCGCATTTCTTCAAAATATTTGTCATTGTATGCAGTCATAGGTCTTAGCCCCTTCCAGTTCTGTGGTGTGTGCTAGTTTCTAGAATACATACTTCGCGAGGGTTACGCATCCGTTATCCTGCACCGGAGTGAAGCCGAAGCGCCGATAGAGCTCGATGACGGGTGTGTCCACAATATCTGTAGTGATGAACCTCTGGCGAATGCTCTCCCGGTCAAAATCGGCGAGGATCTTTCCCAGTAGAGCCGAGCCGATACCGTGGTGCTGAGCCTGCGGGTGCACCAGTAGATCCTGGATATACGCAATGGTTTGTCCATCACCCACTGCACGTACCAGGCCGATAAGCCGCTCGGCTCCTTCCGCCGTGTTCTCACGCGCTACATAGAGGTACCGCGACCCATCCAGCATAGGGACCAATCGCTCGGGCGTGCGAGTGTAGGCGCTCCAGCCCACCGCATCGTACAGTTCAACGAGTTCTTCGGTGCTTGGTAGGGAATTCTTGGCGTTCAAAATACTGTACTGCATACCCGTATTATCCTATGCCCCATACGAAGAAGAGCCTGACAGTGAATAAGCGTTAGAAACTCAGCCTTAATCACTATCAGGCTCTTCTTGCGCGAGATTACGCGGGGGCGAGGCTGTGTGCTTAGCCCAGTGCTTCAGCCAGCTGAATACCCTGTGCCACGCCGCCCATGGTTGCCGCAATGCGGATCAGGTCATTAACCTGCTCCTTGGAGGCGCCCTCCTCGCGGATGGTGTGCTCGTGGGCAGCCACGCAGTGCGAACAACCGTTCACGGCAGAAACTGCGAGCGCCAGCATCTCAAAGTCGAGCTTGTCGATACCACCGTTTTTGCCGATGATCTGCATGCGCAGGTTTGCGCGCTGATCGTCGTAGGCGCCGTCGAGGAAGCCGCGGGTGCGGTAGAAGATGTTGTTCATCCCCATGATGGTTGCCGCGCCGAGTGCCGCATCGAAGGCGGTTTCGCTCAGGTGCTCTTTCGCTTCTGCTGCGATCTCAACGATAACGGAATCAACCTTGGTTGCCGCTGCGGTGGCCAGGATTGCTCCCCAGAGCTGCTGCTCGGTAAGCGAGGTGATGCGCGGCAGCGAAGACAGATTCAGGTTCATGTCCTTCGCGTAGGAAGGCAGCGCGTTACGCAGGTTCTCAATGCTCATTACTTCATCTCCTTGAAGGCGTCGATGGTTTCTGCACCCTTCTTCCAGTTGCAGGCACACAGTTCGTCGGACTGGAGCGCATCCAGCTGGCGGAGCACCTCGTCGGTGTTGCGGCCGACGGAATCTGCGGTAATGGATACCGACTGGATGGTGTTGTGCGGGTCGATGATGAAGGTTGCGCGGTCTGCCACGCCGTCCTTGTTGAGGACGCCCAGGGCGCTGGTGAGCTCGCGCTTGAGGTCAGATGCCATGACGATGGGCAGATCTACGAGCTCTTCATGGGAGCGGCGCCATGCGTAGTGGGTGTATTCGTTATCCACGGATACGCCGATAACCTGGCAGTCGCGTGCCTCGAATTCGTCGGCGAGCTTGCCGAATGCAGCGATTTCGGTGGGGCAGACGAAGGTGAAGTCTTTGGGCCAGAAGAATACGACGCGCCAGGTGTCTTCGTCCAGACCCTCGGAGGAAACGGTGGTGAAGTAATCTTCGGGCTTGTTTGCCTCAATCTCGGCGAGCTTGCCGGGAACAACGCCGGTCAGCTCGTAGGCGGGGAACTGGTCGCCAATAGTTAGCACAGCCATAGTGTTCTTCTTTCCTGATCTAGGTGGGTACCTCAAGGCTGGTTTGTGTGTGACTTCGGTGGCCTTGAGGCATTCTTCTGTTCTCCTCACAAGAGGAATCCTATCCATTTTAATATGAGTAATTCATAATAATCAACCATCCGTCGCTATGTTACAAGTGTTTTGAGTCACACAATATGGCGATTGGGGAATTGCAGGCACAGCACGCCTCACAAAACAGCGCAGAAACTGGTAATGTCATGTCATGAGAATTCCGGAACTCATCACCGAAAAATTTACCCTCAGGTCACTGCGCGAATCCGACCTTGACGAGCTGGTTCATATCTGCACCGACCCCGAAACCGTGCGATGGACCACCATCCCCCTGAACTACACGCGCGACGATGCGCGAACCTTCCTCAACTTCACCCAGCGCGCCGCAGCAGCCGGGCGTGAACTCACCTGGGCCATTGACTACAGCGGGGTGCTCGCAGGGGTTGTTACCCTGCGCCTGCCCGGAGGCTCCGCAAATGCGCCCGGAACACACGCAGACTTAGGGTTTTATACGGCTCCCCAGATGCGCGGGCGAGGCATCATGACAGATGCGGTACGCACAGTCCTCGGCTTTGGCTTTGACCCGCTCGGGTTTGCCCTAGACACCATCGGATGGACGGCGTTGGCGGGGAACACGGCATCCGAACGGGTGGCGGTGAAGGCCGGATTCACGAATATTATCAACGGGATTAGCACCAGCGCGGCCCGTCCCGACAAGTACGGCAACCGGGTGGCTGTCGCCGTGCGGCAGGCGATGATGACACGTGCCCAATTCGCCGAGATCTGGCGTGATTAAGGCATTTAGTGTGTGTATCCTGGCTTCTCGCTTTTTCGCCGCTATCACTGCGTAAAAAGGCTCTTGATGTAAATAAAGCGTTGGAAATCCCGCTTTATTCGCATCAGGAGCCTTCTGATTACTGCATATTTTCGGCAGGGCGGCATAGGAGCACCGCCCACAGCACAACCAACACCACGAGCGCCAACGCCGGAATTGAGGTCACAAACATAACCGGCTGCTCATCCGCCGCCCGCAGGAGCAGGGTATGCGCATCCACCCCTGGATACCTGCCGGTAAACGGGTAAAAATCGACACGCCGCCAGAAGCGCACCACGAGCTTTCCCCAGTCCAGAAGCGTATTAATCAGCATGAGGGAACTCAGCGCATAGCAGGTATAACACAGGATGCGCCCCGCACGAGAACGCCACCGTGCCGCCGGCGGCAAGAAATCGACCGCCGCGCACACCATAAAAATCGGCAGAATCACGGCGTGATGGAACCAGCTGATCGGCGAGATAAACACCGGCACAAGAACCGCCAAAGAGACCTGCGACAGATAGAGGTTGTGCTGCTCCATCTTCCACAGGGCGTGCCCCGCCACCGCAATGAGCGCGATTGCCGTGATCCCGTACAGAGCCTTCAGCACGGTACCATCCTGAAAGGTCATGCGCCCTAAAATACCCTGAATCGCCACGCTATTGCTCGATATTGGGTTGCCCACGCGTGAAGGATCCCAGATGACGCTGCCCCAATAGGTGAGAGACTGCTGCGGGAGCACAGCAAATCCTGCTGCAATGGTTCCCGCAAACGAAACTCCCAGTGCAATAATGGATTTCCACTCTTTACGCACTAGAAAAAGAATTCCTATGGCGAGCGGAGTAAGTTTAATGCCCGCAGCAATACCGATAAAAACGCCGCGCGGAATCCTGGTACCCGGCCGTAGAAGATCGTAGAGAATAAGCGCCAACAGATACGGATTTATTTGACCGTACAAGAAATTATTGCGCCACGGTGCCGACAGCAAGATAAGTGCGGCACACAAAACAATAAAGGAAAAAGGCGAAAGATATTTCTCAAAAAGCAGCCGAGAATTGCGCTTTACCAGATAGTCACGCAGAACCTTGGCGCAATAGAAGGCAATGGGCACGAAAAATACCAGATGAAGGCCAATTGCCACCCGCAAGGGCAAGAACGATGCGGGAATAAAGAGGATCGAGGCAAACGGCGGGTACGTAAACGCAAGCCACAGGCCGTCATCACCGAAAATATATCTAAAGTTTTCTGCCCGCACAGTTTCACGAAGAATGTCGAGATCATAGAGGCTGCTGGGATAGTCAAGAAACCAGTTAACGCTTTTACCCCCGGCATAATAGACCAGATAATCATATGCCAAAAATTCGCGCAGGTTATAAACAATAACTCCGGCTAAGAAAAGAATGCAGGCACCGGTTATGCCCCAGCGATAGCGTGTCATCAAAGACCTTCATGAAATACGTGAATGATATGAGTGCGTAAACTATTATTCCACGTTACCGAGCATTTGGGGCATACTGCGAAGCGCATTGGGAGCATAAAAAGGCTCTTTATGTGAATAAAGCGTCCAAAACGCCTCTTTATTCACATAAAGAGCCTTTTTAGCATGGCAGCAGGAGAGTGCGCTACCGGGTCCCGAACCCCTTGAATGTGCCTTGCGGTTCGGTGAAAGACGCATCCACAAAATCCACATGCCCGGCGGTATCGCCCGAATTAAGGGTCTCCAGCAGGCGCTCGCAAGATGCGCGGCTTCCCTGCGCGATCACCTTCACCCGACCGTCATCCATGTTCTCGGCGTATCCGCTCAATCCCAGCGGCTTGGCGGCCCCGGCACACCACCATCGAAACCCCACACCCTGAACCCTGCCTTGAACGTAGGCGGTGAGCTGCGCCTCGGCGGGCTCTTCCGGGGTTTTGTCGGCGAAGAGATCGAAGAATCCCACGGGAACCTCCCTGCAGTTGCTCTAAAAATACCTGGTACTTTAGGATACCGAGCGATGCAGCACCAACGGAATAGCCGCCCCGGAACTCATCGCGAGATAACACCCGCACGCTGCCGGACTAAACCTGACATGACAAGAGCGCGACCGCGCGCAGACACGGGGACAAGTACCAAACATCCCGCACTCCGGCGTGCGAACCAACCTTGCGCGAGAGAAAAACGCGCCCCGAACCCGTGAAGAGGCTCGGGGCGCATCCGCACTCAGCCGGGGCGGGTGCATCCGGCAAACCCTAGCGCAGCTGTGAGCTTGACGGTGCCTGAGCGAGAGCCTGCCGAATCTCGGTATCGCCGCCGGTGAAAGGAATGCTCTTGCCGATCGTGCTGGAATCATCGACCACCTCAGTGAGCACCCGCGCCACGGTGGCACGCGGGGTATGAGAGCTCAAATCCGAGTGGTACACCGGATCGACCCCCACGGTAATACCGCCCTCATCCTCAGTCGTGAGCGTGCCGGGGCCTAGAATCGTGTACTCCAACCGGGTGCCGCGAAGATGCTGGTCAGCCTCCGCCTTAGACTCCGCATACGCGAAGAATGGGTTATCTGCGGGTACCCCGTGCTCGGTTCCGGCCCCCAAATACGAGACCATGATGTACCGTCGAATGCCCGCCTGCTGTGCCGCCTCCATAGAACGAATTGCGGCGTCACGGTCAATCGCATAGGTGCGTTCGGGACCACCTACACCGCCCGCACCCGCGGACCACACCAGCACGTCTGTATGTAAATCCTTGAAGAGCTTCGCCATCTCCTCAGTGCTTAGGGTGGTAATATCGGCAACCACCGGGTTAGCGCCGGTCGCCATAATATCTGCCGACTGATCTTCACTACGAATAATAGCGTTCACCGTATGTCCGCGTTCACGAAGCATCGGTTCTACCAGAAGAGCAACCTTGCCGTGCCCGCCAATGATCGTAACGTTAGCCATCGTATCCTCCCTGTGTGTTGAAAAATACTTGTATATCCAGGATAGGCTTGCTGTGCCGCAATGTCTATGGTCTTTCTGTGCTTCCTGAGAACAACAGATACCCGCGTTCCCTGTGCTGATGCGCTCAGACAGCACCGCATGATGAGAATTCTCGTGCGGGGCTCAAGCCGGCGTTATGATGAAGTGCTAGGTTTTTATTGCCCGGCGGTACCGCCGAGAAGACAAGGCAGGGGATTTATGGCAGAGCCAGCCGCATCAAAGACGCACCGCAGCGTACCATCAATGGAGCAAACCGCCGAGAAGCCGTGGGTTGCCATGTGGTCACTCGTGATCGGGTTCTTTATGATCCTGCTCGATACCACTATCGTCACCGTGGCGCTGCCCCATATGCAGCATGAGCTCAACGCCTCGCTCTCCGCCGTGATCTGGGTGACCAGCGCCTACCTGCTCGCCTATGCGGTGCCGCTGCTGATTACCGGTCGCCTGGGCGATAGGTTCGGGCAGAAGCAGATGTACCTGCTCGGTATGGTGGTCTTTACCCTCTCTTCGCTGTGGTGCGGGCTCTCGACCAATGTGGAGATGCTGATCGTTGCGCGCGTGGTGCAGGGGATAGGCGCCTCAATTATGACCCCGCAAACCATGTCCATTATTACGCTCATGTTCCCGCCGCATAAGCGCGGGGTGGCAATGAGCGTGTGGGGTGCGGCGGCCGGTATCGCATCGCTCGTGGGCCCTATCGCTGGCGGTCTGCTCGTGGATGGTCCAGGCTGGACGTGGATCTTCTTCATCAATATCCCTATCGGCGTGATCGGCACCTATCTGGCGGTTCGGAATATCCCGCATTTTCCCTCTAAACAGCACAACTTCGACTGGGTGGGCGTGGCTCTCTCCGCTATCGGCCTGTTCCTGATGGTCTTCGGTATTCAGGAGGGATCCACCTACGACTGGGGTACTATCACCGAGTCGCTGTGGGGAACCGGAATCTCGGTGAGTGTATGGGGCATGATTATTGCGGGCATCATCGTGTTCACCCTCTTTATCGTGTGGCAGGCCGTTAACCGCAAAGAACCGTTGGTACCGCTGGGACTGTTCAAAGACCGCAACTTCTCGGTATCGAATATTGCTATCGCCGCAATGGGTGCACACACCCTCACAATGGCATTCCCCACCACCATCTATTTCCAGCAGGTGCGCGGTATGAGCCCCACCCAGGCAGCACTCATGACCGCCCCGCTCGCCCTGTTCTCAGGTGCGCTCTCTCCGGTCATTGGCAAGCGTTTAGGCACGTCAAACCCCAAATGGTATGCGGTCTCGGGATTTGCTCTATTGGTAGTCGGGTTTGTCGTTCTGCGCGCTCTGATGACGGCGGATCAATCCCTCGCGCTTCTGCTCATACCCTTTGCGATCTTGGGTATCGGCAACTCTATGATTTGGGGTCCGCTGGCGGTGACCGCAACCCGTAACCTGCCGCCTCGTTTAGCCGGTGCCGGGTCGGGCGTGTATAACGAAACTCGTCAGGTTGCCGGTGTGCTCGGTTCTGCGGGTATTGCCACACTCATGGGCGGTCTGATTGCCGACCAGATTGCGCAGACCATGCAGCGGATGCGTCCCTCGGGCGCAGGCGGAAGCGCCATGAACGCCCCCGCCGTCGGCGGTGAAGGCGTATCCGGCGGTCAGGTTCCCGACTTCCTGCGTGAACCTATCGCCACCGCGATGAACGATTCGCTGATGCTGGCACTGGTTCTGGCAGTCGTGGGCATGGTCGCGTGTCTCTTCTTCGCCAAGCCGGTGGATAAGGGTGCGTGGGCATCCGGGCAGAATGCCGCTGAGCCACAAACGGAAGTTGACTCGGCATGGGACGGCTCACACTCTTCCGGTACCGATCCTGATGCGGAGGTGACCGTCTCCACCGAGGCACGCCCCGCAGACGAGACGCAACTGATTTCTTCGGAAAAGGACGCGAAAAATCCTTCTAAGCCATAATTCCTTTTGAGGAATATACTATTTGATTAGTATATATAGCCAATGCGGCATATAACCTGTTAGTTATATGCCGCACTGTAGTTTTAAGGATATTGGGAGCTATTTTCCTACAATGTTCGCGCTCGCAGAGAACCTTTCTAGCAGATTCGGCGCGATGCCGCTGCCGAGCGTAACCCCTATGCCGCCTGATCCTCGGTGAACGCATCTGGGTCTACTCGCCCGGTGTCTACGAGCACCTGTGCGATAGCGCCGAGCGCCTCCTCATTCTGAAGCGAAGAAATATCGCCCAGCTTATGCCCCTGGTAGAGCTCGCCCAGCAGGCGGCGGGTAATCTTCCCCGAGCGAGTCTTAGGAATATCGGCGACCGCGACCACATCCTTGGGCTTAGCGATAGGACCAATATGCTCGCGCACATGCTGAGTGAGTACAGCCTTCAGCTCGTCTTCGGTGAGTGCCCGGCCTTCGTCGGTGAGCGTCACATAGGCGACTGCCTGGTGACCGGTTAGCTCATCCTCCACGGGGCACACACCAGCCTCCACCACGGCCGGGTGCGTCACGAGCGCAGACTCAATTTCGATGGTTGAGAGGCGGTGCCCGGAAATGTTGATCACATCGTCGATGCGCCCCAGGATGTACACATTGCCTTCATCATCGACCTTCGCGCCGTCACCGGCGAGGAACCAGCCGCGCGTACCGTAGTGCTTCCAATAGGAATTTAGGTAGCGTTGCGGGTCGCCCCAGACAGTGCGTGCCATGGAGGGGCCGATCTTATCGACCACAATGAAGCCCTGCTTGCCGGGCTCAACGAAGTCACCGTGCTCGTCCACCACGCGCACCGAGACGCCCGGGACTTCGCGGGTGGCGCATCCGGGAAGGGGAGTGCAGTGCGGGGTGCCTTCGGGGAAGGTCCCTTCGGGCGCGAAGGCGGGGTCATGTGGTCGCGGGGAGCAGATGGTCGATCCGGTCTCGGACTGCCACCATGTATCGATAAACGATGCGGTGCCCCCGCCCACGTGCTTGCGCAGCCACTTCCACGCCTGAGGGTTAATGGATTCGCCCACAGACCCGAGCAGACGCACGGATGAGAAGTCGTATTTTCCGGGTTCGGGGCCATCAGGAAAAGCCCCCATAAGGGAACGAATCAGGGTGGGCGCGGTGTAATAGTTGGTGACGCCATAGCGCTCGATAACCTCGAAATGGCGACCGTAATGCGGAGTATTGGGGGTACCCTCGAAAATAACCTCGGTCACCCCGTTCACAAGCGGACCATAGATTTCGTAGGTGTGCGCGGTCACCCACGCGAGATCGGCGGTACACCAGTGCACAGTCGATTCAACTTTCGCCGGGTCGTTCACGGCAGACAGCTCATCGGGGCGCAGCACCCCGTCTTCATCCACATAGTCCGGCAGCAGATCGTACAGCAGCGCGTGGGTGTATGCGGTCTGCACCAAATACCCCGCCATCGTGTGCACTAGGCCCTTGGGTTTGCCCGTGGTGCCGGAGGTATAGATGATAAACAGCGGGTCTTCGGCATCGTGCAGCTCGTACTCATGGGTATCGGGCTGATCGTCCACCAAATCGTGGTACCAAATATCGCGCCCGGTCGTCCAGGGAACCTGCGCGTGCGCCACGGGGTCTGCGGCGCTTGTACGGTCCACCACGATCACGTGCTCGATTTTGTTCTCACCCGAGCATGCTTCATCGGCGTTCACCTTCACAGGCACGACCTTGCCGCGGCGGTTCTGCCCGTCGGTGGTGATCAGAACCTTCGCGCCGGTGTCTTCCACCCGGAATTTCAGCGCCTCCGCCGAGAACCCACCGAACACGAGCGAGTGAATTGCGCCGATGCGCGCGCACGCAAGCGTGAAGATAATGGTTTCGGGAATAACCGGCAGGTAGATTACTACACGGTCGCCTTTACGCACGCCGAGTTTGAGCAGGCCGTTGGCGGCGCGGGCGATGCGTCGCTGTAGTTCGGCGTAGGTGATAGCTTCACGGTCGCCGGGTTCGCCCTCGAAATAGAGGGCTACTTTGTCGCCGCGGCCCGCCTCCACATGGCGGTCCACGCAGTTGTAGGCGACGTTGAGTTTGCCGCCTTCAAACCATTTAATCTCGGGTACGGAGTATTCTTCGATGCCCTCAGCGTCGGTTCCGATAACCTGCGGTTTCTGGAAGGTGTGTGCGTTGTCCCAAGTCTTGCCCCAGCTTAGGCGTTCGGCTTGTTTTTCCCAGAACGCTACCCGCGCCTCGTCAGATTCGTGCGCGGGGTTGGGGGTGGGTGCTAGAGGATTCGTGAATGAAAAAGGGGAGGGAAGTCCCACAGTATCTCCCATCGGTTGCTGGCGTTAGCACCTTCGGCGTTATGAAGGCGCATGATGCGCCACCGCAGGCGAGGTTGCTGCGACGTCGTCGAGCCAGGTCTCTCGGTCGCTCTAGATGGATTACCAATCTAGTAAACCCTGTAGCTGGCGCAGGTGCAAAGACACCCCGTCATATTGCGCGTGTATGCGCCACGTTCGTAACATTCCGCAATATTGTGCCCTCCGTCCACACCACACCCTATACCGCGAGCAGGTAGGATTTTGTCGACAAGGTAGGATTTTCCTACCTGCTCGGGTCAAAAACCACCTGCTCGCGAACAGTGCAAGAAAAACACTCCCACCGGGATGCGCCTCGTCAAGAGGATTTATCCGGTGGGAGTGCCGTTTACTCACCCAAAATTACCGATTAGTTCTGTTTTTGTGCGTTGGTTGAGCCTTTCGAGGCTCCGTTAGGGTTTTTCTGCCCGGATAACCAGTCGTTAGGATCGATCTGAATGTCGTTACGGACGGTGAAGTCGCTCTCTTGATCCTTGTTTTTCTGGTCACCCGTTGATCCCGTCGAGTTGGACTTTGACTTGTCGCTGGGGGTGCTGGGAGTGCTCGGATCTGGATTCTCAGGTTCGCCAACATGATCGATGGATGCCACAGCCTGCTGACCGGTCAGGTCAATATCGCTCTTGGGGGCACCATTCTCAGGTTCGTAGCGCAGAGTGCCGCTGAGGATCGTCAAGGTGGTGGTCACACCGTAGCGTTCGAGATAGAAATCTTCAAAATGTGTACCGAACTGGCTGGCCAAGATCTGGTTGTAGACCTGAGTTCCGCCGCCATTGTGGCTGGAAGCTACAACATCCTGCTCAAGCTTGATATCAACGTAACCTATCAGCTCATTACCGTTAGAGGTCATCTCGCTGAAGGTACCGTACATAGCACCACCGTTGAAGGCGACGAGCTTAGGGTTATCGCCGTTTTCTGGCGTGGGATTGATGACGAGGGAAACCGCAAAATCGTCAGTATTTTTATTCCAGCCCGGAGGTTCTGCCCCGTCGATCTCGGCCCAGTCGGGGAAAACGAAACGGTGCTCCAAGCGCAGGCGCGCACCGGCGAGTAGGGTAGTGGTGCCCGAGTAGTATGTCTGCTTGCCGTCTTTAGTGGTTGCCTTGGGTGCTGAGAACCAGAAACCAGCGCCACCCCATTTTGCATTGCCGATGCTGCCGCCGGGGGTAAACTTACCGCCGCCAGCTGAGTAGAGACCACTGGAACCTGCCGGAACATTGGCCTGCTCGTTCGCAACTGGGCCGCTAAATGAATCTAGCCCCAGGAAACTGTTAGTGTCTAGTTCCTGGTGGGTGACGAACGCCTGGGTAAAAATACCGTAGTCAGGGCGTGTGTCATCATACGAAGCCGCATAAGCCGGAACTACAGCGGAAGAAACAATAATTGGGGTTGTCCATGCGGCGCCCGCCAGAACACGACGGCGCGTTAGACCTCCCCGCGTAGATGCGTGGGTCACAATGACTCCTATGAGTGGTTGGGTGAATAAGTGGCGCTCGGATTACACGCCAGTAATAATTTTACGGGATATACCCCAGAAATCCTAAACAATATAAGATAAACATGAAATCTTTACGATAAAACGCTCACTCACCCGGATCTGAGCATCCTCAAATTATGCGGAAGATATTCTGTATTCCGCGCTCATTTCGGGCCTATTGTCGCGTGTATGTTCCGGCGAGTCTCTGTGTTTCACCGCCGCATGGGCGCATCATTCTGGGCTTGCGGGCTGCCGATATGAAGATTTCGTATTCACTCAACATATACATATCTAAAGGACTCACTCTCATGAAGATGCGTCGCACGGCGCACATGACGCTGGCGGTTGCCAGCCTGGTGCTGCTGAATATCCTGCCCACCTCCGCTGCCTCGGTTCCCGCCTATGACACTGATGGCGATGGTATTCCCGATTCTTGGGAGATGTACGGTTACGATGCCGATGGTGACGGCGCTATTGACGTCGATTATCCCGCGATGGGTGCGAACCCTAACCATAAGGACGTATTCGTCGAGATGGATTACATGCCCGGTGAGCTCGGCAGCGAAGAAGATTTGGACCGAATCGTGCAATCCTTCGCCACACTTAATATCAGTAATCCTGATCGAAAACCGGGCATTAACCTGCACCTAGACGCTGGGTCCGCCCGAAGCGCTAAGTACAATCTGGGCGGCGGTAATGAGGTGCCGCATCAGGGACTGCGGAATATGGGCGATTGGGCACGTATTAAGGCCCGTCATTTCAACCCTGCCCGCGAGGGCATTTTCCATTACATGATCTGGGGTGATTACCACGGACATAACAGCTCATCGGGCTTGGGGTACAAGAACAAAGCCGGGTTTATCGTGACCGTCGGGAAAACCTACTGGGGTGGCGCCAGCAGCGATATTCGCGTGGGCACTTTCCTACACGAGCTTGGGCATAATTTGGGTCTTGATCACGGCGGCAATGATAGTGAGAACGGCAAACCCCATTACTTCAGTGTGATGAACTACGATTACCAGCTCACTGGTGTTCCTAAGAAAGACGGAACGTTCTATTTTGGGTACTCCCAGACGGACGCGCTAAGCCTTGATGAGTCGGCGCTCAGTGAGCGGCGCGGGTTCGGCTTCAAAGCTCGCGGATACCTCTATGAGGGCAAACCTGCAGATCGAAACATAGACTTTAATCACAACGGTAAGATTGATGATGTGCCCGTCGCCAAAGACCTCAACAACAACGGATACGAGAGCGTTCTGAGTGCACCCAGCGATCTGAAAACGATGCGGTTCCCGGCCCAAGCCGTCAGTCACGGACGTGAGATAATCCCTGAACCTCCACCAGAGATTGAGATTAATCTCATAACGGCTGATGATGCACGAGAGCAAGGTCTTATTCGCTAGCCTTGTATGCTGCCAGCGTGCGGGAGCGGGTTATGTTGCCAGAAACCTTTACTTGTTCCTGTGATATGGTCCGCTCCCAAAACTTGTTTTATGTCACAGATTTATAAAATTTTACGGTGCTAGGATGCAGGTGAAATCTTATCTATCGGTTATTCATATACAACCGTTCATATACCACTCTCTTGCTCAAACGGCACCACAATGCCACTAATGCGCATCGTCGCATGTGGGAATCTGCCACACCATAGGTTCCCTACCATGAATACCGCTCACTCATAGAAAGATTTCCTCTCGCTCAACACAACGACACAAGGAATATCTCTCATGAAACTACGTACTATAGCGCGCCTGATGCTGGCATTCGTCAGCCTGGTGTTTCTTGTCCCACTGAATTCTCTGCCCGCCTCGGCAGACACGTTGCCAGTCGCCCCTGGTAACCCGGGTGTCGCCCCGAAGGTGACTTCACCTGATACTGACGGTGATGGGCTTTCCGACAGCGTGGAAATCAACGGATACGATGCTGATGGTGATGGTAGACCTGAAGTCGATTACAAGAAAATGGATGCAAATCCCTACCACAAAGATGTATTCGTTGAGATGGACTATATGCCTGGCGAGCTTGCCAGTGAGGAAGAACTGGATCGCATCGTGCAGTCTTTCGCTGACTTGAATGTTACTAACCCTGACGGCAGGGCAGGCGTTAATCTTCACCTAGATGCAGGTTCTGCCCGGAGTGCCAAGTATAACTTGGGAGGCGGCAACCAGGTTCCGCACCAAATGCTCACCAACAATATGAAGTCTTCTGGGGAATGGGCAAATATCAGGGCTCGTAATTTTGATTCTGCCCGCTACAACAGCGGTTTCGACTACATGATCTGGGGCGATTACTATGTGGATAATAAAACCGGAAATCGAAACTCATCAGGAGTAGGGCTTCTAGGCTCTCCCGGTTTCATGGTGACCGTTGGGAAAACCTATTGGGGAGGAGCCAACAGCGATATTCGCGTGGGCACTTTTATCCACGAGCTGGGGCACAACCTCAACCTGAAGCACGGTGGTACTGACGATTTCAACGGCAAGCCTCAGTACTACAGCGTGATGAATTACAACTATCAGCTCACTGGCATTCCCAAGGCGGACGGAACCCGATACTTCGGATACCTGCAGCAGGATATGCCAACCCTTAACGAATGGGCACTGAACGAGCGCGACGGCTTTGGCCCCCAAGCGGGCGAATACCTGTATACGCACAAAGATAAAAATGGGAAAGACGTTACTCAGCCCGCAAATCAACCCATCGATTTCAACCGGAACGGCGTTATTGATAATTCTCCGGTCTCGGTAGATCTCAATGGCGATGGGATACTAAAGGAGCTAACTGCTCTCAGTGATCTGAAGAAGCTCAACTTTGATATGACGCCTACTCAGGCTGGAGCTGGCGGTCCTGTGGCTCAGCCTGAAGCGGAAGAAAACCCGGTCACTGCGGATGACGCCCGCAACCTGGGCCTTATTCCCTAAATCATTCGGCGTTCTTCCCAAAACGGGGGGCGAAGAGGTGTAGCTGCTGAGGGATGTTATTCCGAGCGTGCGAGGACATACATAACGTTCTGAAGCTGGCGAGGCAACGAGCCAGATGAAACACGCCCTCGCTGCACCTCTTCGTTCCCGGGCTTTACCCCGCACAACCGTTCATATACTACTCTCTTGCTCAGACGGCATCGTGATGCCATCTAAAATGCACTCGCATCCGAGAACCCGCAACATCGCAGGTTCTCGCCGATGACTATCGCTCACTTCACTCTCTATGTAAGATTCCCTCTCACTCAACACATGACACTAAGGAATATCTCTCATGAAATTACGTACTATAGTGCGCCTGATGCTGGCATTCGTCAGCCTGGTGCTTGTTGTTCCTCTGAATTCTCTGCCCGTTTCTGCGGTGGAAGCGAAGCCCGCTCAGCCTGCACCCGCGCAGAACCAGAATATAGATCTCGTTCAGAGCCCCAACTCGGGTGATCGCGACGGCGATCATATTCCCGACGAGCTGGAAAGAGACGGGTACGATATCAACAACGATGGCATACCAGAGATCGATTTCCCTAAGATGGGCGCGGATCCCAACCATAAAGACATTTTTGTCGAGATGGATTATATGCCCGGTGAGCTTGCCAGTGAGGAAGAGCTGGATCGAATCGTGCAATCTTTCGCGGATATAAATATCAGCAATCCCGACGGCAGAACGGGTATTAATCTGCACTTGGATGCCGGTGCCGCCCGGGGACCTAAGTACAACTTGGGAGGAGGCGAACAGGTCAAGTGGCAAGTGCTCAGCGACGATATAGGTAACAACGCTGGGAACTGGGCCAGGTTTAAAGCTTCTCATTTTAATCAGCGTCGTGATGGACTCTTTCATTATATGGTTTGGGGCGACTACTACGTGCAACAACAAAATGGGGAGAGCGGCTCATCAGGATTGGGACAATTGGGAGGTCGTGATTTCATGGTGACTGTGGGGAAGACACACTGGAATAACAATAAAGGTAATATGAGCGATATTCGCGTGGGTACTTTTATTCACGAGCTGGGGCATAACCTCGGCCTGCAGCACGGTGGTGATGCCGATGAGAAAGGCGAAAAAGGTAAACCACAGTACTTCAGCGTTATGAATTACAACTATCAGCTTACCGGTGTGCCCAAGGCGGATGGAACCAAATATTTCGGATACCTGCAGCAAGATATGCCGACCCTTAAAGAATGGGCCTTGGACGAACGCAAAGGCTTTGGTCCCCAAGCGCGTGGGTACATGTATCGGCCCAATTCAGAGGCCGTACTGAGACCAGCAGATGGACCTGTCGATCTCAACGGTAATGGCGAAATCGACCATGGAATCTATGCTCTTGATCTTAACCGTGACGGAATGAAAGGCTGGCTGACGGCACCAAGCGACCTGAAAAAATTGAGCTTTGGAGCTGTGTTTGGACGAGGTGCTGACGAGACTATCCCTGAGCCCAAGGTGGAAATAAACCCCATCACTGCGGATGACGCCCGCGAATTGGATCTCATTTCCTGAATAATTTGACGCTTTTCCTAAAATGGGAGCGAAGAATGGCAGCGGGAGCGTTAAACACGCTCCCGCTGCAAATTATTGCTCCCGAATTTTGCCGTCGCATTCGAAAGAACACTGCTGTCCGCCGGGCGACGTACGCGGCCCTTAATATTACGGGCGACAGTCACAAACATTAATATTCGTCATAATATCGCACCAACCACGACACCCCTTATACACTCAAAATCAAGGATTATGAGTCCCGGTGTAAAGCTCTGGCTAGCCGGGCGGCAACCCTCTCCCGTAGCGGGGTGCTCCAGATGATGATCTGGCTTCAAGGGACACGAAGCAAGTACGGCGCGAATGCGCCACCTGCACGACTTGGAACACCAAGAAGGTCACCACCTATAAGGAGGCGGCGCGCGGGGTGCAGGAACACCCTAACATTCGCGAAAGGATACGTAGATGGCTGAGCAGAAGAAGCGCATCGCAGTTAACGCATTCGACATGACCTGTGTGGGTCACCAGAGCTTCGACCTCTGGCGCCACCCCCGCTCCCGCGCTACCGAGTACAACACCATCAAATACTGGACTGACCTGGCACAGATCCTTGAGAAGGGCCTCTTCGACGGCGTATTCCTAGCCGATGTTGTGGGCATCTACGATATTTACAAGAACTCCGCTGCGCCAGCTATCGAAGGCGGCGCGCAGGTGCCCGTGAACGATCCGTTCATGCAGATTTCCGCAATGGCCGCCGTAACCGAGCACTTGGGCTTCGGCGTGACCTCAGCCGTCACCTACGAGCAGCCTTACACGCTTGCCCGCAAGTACGCTTCTCTCGACCACCTCACTAACGGACGTGTGGGCTTTAACGTGGTGACCTCATACCTGCCTTCCGCCGCCGAATGTCAGGGCCTCGAAACCCAGATTGAGCACGACACCCGATACGAACTCGCCGAAGAGTTCCTGGATGTCTGCTACAAGCTCTGGGAAGGCTCCTGGGAAGACGGCGCGGTCGTCAAAGACCGCGAGAAGGGTATCTACGCCGACCCCGCCAAGGTGCACCCGATTCAGCACAAGGGCAAGTACTTCAGCGTGCCTGGTGCGGGTCTGACCGAGCCCAGCCCCCAGCGTACCCCCGTGATTTTCCAGGCGGGCGCATCCAGCCGCGGGCAGAAGTTCTCGGGCAAGCATGCCGAAGTTGTGTTTATCGGTGCGCTGCGCCCCGATTTGACCCGCATTATTACCGACCGTATCCGTGACCGCGCCGAAGAGAACGGCCGCGGCCGCGACGAAATCAAGGTTTTCGCGATGCTCTCCATCATTGTGGACGAAACCGAAGAGAAGGCGAAGGCAAAGTACGAAGAGTACCGCAAGTACGTGAACCTGGAATCTTCGCAGGCCATTATCGGCGGCTGGTCCGGTGTGGATCTTTCCCAGTTCGACGAGGACGAGGTACTCAACTATGTGAAAACCGAGTCGATTCAGTCCTTCCTCACCCCCTTCACCCTGCAGGCCAAGGATAAGCAGTGGACGCGTAAGGATATTGCCGAGCACTGCACTATCGGCGGTATGGGCGAGGTTATTGTGGGCGACCCGCAGCAGGTGGCTGACGAGCTCGAACGCTGGATTGATGAAGGCGGACTGGACGGTATTAACCTGGCATACCACGTTTCACCCGGCTCCTTCGAGGACTTCATCGAGTTCGTGGTTCCCGAGCTGCAAAAGCGTGGACGCTACCGCACCTCCTACGAAGGTGAGACCCTGCGCGAAAGCCTGTTCGGCAAGGGACAGACTAAGGTTGCAGACTCCCACCCGGCCGCGAAGTACCGCGGCGCATACGTGGGTAAGCCCTCCACAGCAGACACCCCGGCACGCGCTATCGCCAACTAAACCCGCTGCTCCTGCACGCTTGGTTGTAAAATCTCCCCTCCTGGGATGATAAAAAGAGCCTTTATTTGAATAAAGCATTAAAAATGCCGCTTTATTCGAATAAAGGCTCTTTTTTTACGCACGTTTAAAATGGGGTGCATGAGCGAAACAACCCTGTATGATCCTCAAACCCGCTGCCCCTGCACAAGCGGCGAGGTATACGGTGCCTGCTGCGGGCGGTACCTGGGCGAGTTTGCCGCATCCGGAACCTTGGGCGCGCCCACGCCGCTGGCTCTGATGCGCTCGCGATTTACCGCTTTCGCCCTGCACGATGCGCCCTACCTGCTGGCAAGCTGGCACCCACATACGCGCCCCGCCGAGTTAACGTTGGATGAAACGTTGCGCTGGTACCGGCTGGATATTCTGGGCTCTTCGGGCGGTCCCTTCGATGCGGCGGGCACGGTCGAGTTCGTGGCGTACTACCGCTCAGTTCCCGGCACGCCCGCCGAAGAACGCGTGAAAGGTACCATGCACGAAAAATCCCGCTTCGAGAAAGTACACGGCACCTGGTACTACCTAGACGGCGAGGTCAGCTAAGTTCCTCCCGACCGGGCAGCATGGCAGAAATATTCCTCTTATGGTATGTTTTTGCCATGATGTCAGTCGCGGAATATGCCCAGCACGCCGGGGTGAGCCCCCGAAGCGTGCGTGCACGCCTTGAACGAGGATCTTTGAGTGGACAAAAAATCGCCGGGCGGTGGATGGTTTCAGATAACCCGCACGAGCATCACTCCGCACATGGGCGCAAAATCTCGATGTCATCTTTCAATCAACTTGCCGCCTATCTTGACGGTAACAGTGCATCCCTTACCCCCGATGCACGCCGCCGTGCCAAAGAACGTGTACATAACCTCTCCGAACGTGGGGTAGAAGCTCTTAGGCAGTATGCAGTGCGTGCAGATGCGAAACTTCAATTCTATGCTGTGCCTTCTGCTGACCTGCATGACTTGATGGACGAACGAACATTAGCGCTTACGGGTGTCAGCCACGAATATTCGGAAATTTACGGGGCTACCGTAGAAGCATATGTGACTCCCCACAATCTCGAATCCCTGAAATTTATCTACGCACTGCGTGAAGTTCCGGCACAGGATGCCAACGTTATTCTTCGCGCAGTCAAAGAGTTGCCTAAGATTCGCCCCTTGCACGTTGCGGTTGACCTCCTAGTTTCCAAAGACCCGAGAAGCGAGCGGGAAGCGGAACGTCTGGTGAAAGGACTCATAAGCCGTGCCTGATCAGAAAACGGTGAAAATCCCAGCCCAGGGCGCAGAGCTTTAGCGGAACCCGGTATTGGCCGTCCTCGTGAGCGTGAGATGGCTCAGAATATTGTGAGCTTCCTCGATGAAAGTCTCAAAAACTAGACCTGCGTTTGCTATGTTTATCTAGTTTTCTGAGAAGACTCCACCCTTTA
>NZ_KV804817.1:0-221 GCF_001811455.1 Rothia sp. HMSC065G12 | reverse complement strand
GCCAATACTAGTCCGCATATGCGAAATAGCATACCCATTACTCGACTGATACGGGCGAGGAATTGGAACACCCCACGCACGATGCTCCCGAGTCCCAGGAATAAACTTACCAACCGCCTGAAACTCCCAATACTTCACCTCACCCGAACGATCTTTATCATCCCAAAAAGGCTCCTCCGTAGGCGAAGGAGAAGACGAAAAACCCTCAGTTCTAGAAGGAG
>NZ_KV804816.1:0-594 GCF_001811455.1 Rothia sp. HMSC065G12 | reverse complement strand
GTGCATCGAGCAATAATCCGGAGAATGCACGTCAAGAGCCTAAATATACACAGCTGTATGGTGTAGAAGGTGCCGACGGTAAGATGTCATTGGATCCCCAGGCGTCCCCAGAGCCTCAGGGTGCTGAGGGAAAGGAAGAGCCTCATAAACGCATATCAAAACAGTTTGATATAGATCCCAACACCCGTGAGCCTCTTCTCATCGCACAGGCTATCAGGAATGTTCTGATTATTATTCCTGTACTCATTATGCTGGTTGTTTTTGTCTGTGTATTCATTAACGTTTTGGTGTCTGCGCCCAGTGGATATGATGATCTTATCTTGGCGGGTATGTTTATTATTGCCGTTATTGCACTTCCTTACATGATTCACGCTATCTTGCAGGTTGTCGCGTTTATGCGGTTTAGGAGATCAGTCAAGTTTCGGTGGATACGAGGCGCCAATATTTACGGTCTTATTGTTGCCCCGATCTCCGAGGTTACCTATGTGCCGTTTATGCTAGAGCGGATTCTTGATCCATCTTCATCTGCCGAGAGCTCTTTTACAATAGTGGGGGTTATAGTAGCCCTTTACGAGGTTATTTTGGGCATCTTAA
>NZ_KV804815.1:844120-924343 GCF_001811455.1 Rothia sp. HMSC065G12 | reverse complement strand
GCCCGGTCAGCCTGGTCAGCCCGGTCAGCCTGGTCAGCCTGGTACCCCTGGTCAGCCCGGTCAGCCTGGTCAGCCCGGCCAGCCTGGTCAGCCCGGTCAGCCTGGTACCCCCGGTGAGCCCGGTGAGCCCGGCCAGCCCGGCACCCCCGATCCCAGCCTCCCCGATAACAACAAGGGTGGTGGCGACTGGAACATCGGTGGCGGCGGCTACTACGAAGGTGACTTCAACCTCAACGGTCACTACCAAGGTGGCTGGGACTTTGGCGCAACCGTTCCCGGATGGGGCCAGTGGGACAACGGCGGTGACGACTGCTTCCAAGGCGGCGGTAATTTTTTTCAGGTAACTCCTGGGGAAAATAATGCCGTAACGCCTGCACCTAACGGTCACGGCGGTCTTGGTTGGGTAGGCGATAACGCTACTCCTAACACCCCAGGTAATGCTGGAAATACGCCCGCACCTAATGGTCAGGGCGGTCTCGGTCAGGTTGGTGGCAACACCGCCACCGAAACTGAACAGGCTACCGGAAGCGAAAGCCAGGGTGCACAGTTCGGTCAGCTGAGCGAGAGCTACACTCGCACTTCTGAAGGCGAAATCCTCCAGGAGCAGCAGCGTCATCAAGATCATGGCGGACTGGGCCTGACTGCTGATAACGATTCCGACAACGGTCGGGGTGGTTTGGGTCAGACCGGTGACAACCGGGCTCCCCAGCATCAGGGTACTGTGACCATCAGCAACGATGTCGATATTGACCTCAACGCTGGCGCGGTATCCCGCGGTAGCGAGGCCGTGAACACCAATGCTTCTGAAGATGTTAATGGTGGCGGCGCCGGTCTTGTTGGCAACGGTTCTGAGAATAACAATGGTGGCGGCGCTGGCCTCGTCGGCAATGCTCCCAATGTTAATGGCGGTGGCGCCGGTCTCGTTGGCGATAACGGCAACGGCGGTTCCGCACAGGTGAACGGCGGCGGCAACGCAGCTGTTAACCAGGCCACTCAGGCAGACAACGGTAGCTCCGCGAGCTCCCAGAAGTCAGGAAGCTTGGCACACACCGGTGTCAGTGGCGTTCTGTTCGCCGCTGGGCTGGGTCTGCTCTCCCTGATGACCGGACTTGTGGTTCTGCTGACTCGCCGCAACAAGGCCTAATTAACGACGAATTGTCGTTATAGAGGTTACAAATTCGGGGTGGGTATCTCTCTCATGAGGTATCCACCCCGTTTTTGTGCGTAAAGACGGTTATTGCCTAGAGGGGGGGGCAGTGCACATACAGCTTTCGAAGTGGCGTAGCACGTATGAGAGATGTAGTATTAGAGCTTGATTAGAAAAATTTAGGCATCATTAGAAATACTTCAGGATGCCGTAACGGCGTTTCTTCAGAGGATACGCACATAAGATCTTCCGGCTTAGATATTGAGGGAACACCAGGAGAAAGCTGATGGCTGTGTGACACCCGCATATCTGGGAAGTTTCAGAATAGAGAGAAAACAATGGCACAAACTTCACAACAGTCTTCGTCAGCATCGGATGCGAGTGATGCTGCTGCAGATACTGATCTGAAACGCGGTCTTTCGGCACGTCATATGCAGATGATCGCCATCGGCGGCGCTATCGGCACCGGTCTGTTTGTTGCATCCGGCAAAACTATCTCTACCGCCGGGCCGGGCGGCGCTATCGTTGCTTACGGGCTGATCGGTATTATGGTGCTGTTCCTCATGCAGTCTCTGGGTGAGATGGCAGCGCATCTGCCCGTCCCAGGTTCGTTTCAAACCTACGCAACACGTTACGTTTCATCATCCTTCGGGTTTGCCATGGGGTGGAACTACTGGTTTAACTGGGCAATCACCGTCGCGGCCGAGCTTGTAGCGGTCGGGGAAGTGATGAAGTATTGGCTTCCTGAAACTCCCTCGTGGGTGTGGGCGGGCATCTTCTTAGTTCTCTTGACGGGGCTTAATACTCTTTCTGCCAAAGCCTACGGTGAGGGCGAATTCTGGCTTGCCACTATTAAGGTGGTCACCGTTATTGTGTTCTTAATTGCGGGAATCGCGATGATCTTCGGGGTTCTCGGAGGTGCATCACCGGGTACCTCAAACTGGACCACGGGCGAAGCTCCTTTTGTAGGCGGGCCCGTCGCTATTTTCGCTATCTTCATGGTCGCCGGGTTCTCCTTCCAGGGTACCGAGATGATCGGTATTGCCGCCGGAGAATCCAAGAACCCCCGTCGCGATGTGCCGCGCGCACTCACCAGCGTATTCTGGCGCATCATGCTGTTCTATATCGGTGCCATGGTGGTTATAGGATTCCTTATTCCTTACACCGATCCGAATCTGCTCACCGCAGCCGAAGGCGATATTAACATTTCTCCCTTCACCCTTATCTTTGAACGCGCTGGTATTGCCTTCGCCGCTGCAGCAATGAACGCCGTGATTCTTACCGCTGTGCTCTCTGCAGGTAACTCGGGCCTCTATGTCTCGGCACGCATGTTGTTCTCACTCGCGCAGGAGGGTAAAGCCCCCAAGATTTTCACGAAGGTCAATAAGGGGGGCGTGCCGATGCCCGCCCTCATGGCAACTTCCGCCGTGGGAGCTATCGGATTTATCGCCTCCGTTATTTCGCCGGATGCGGCCTACTTGTGGCTAGTTAATGTTTCGGGTCTAGCCGGTTTCATTACCTGGGTTGGTATCGCGGTGGCGCACTATAGGTTCCGCCGCGCCTACATGCGGCAGGGGCATAGCCTTAACGATCTTCCCTATACGGCGCCCTTCTTCCCGGTGGGGCCGATTATTGCCTTCATTATGTGTCTGCTGGTGATCGGTGGGCAGAACTACGAGGCGATCCTTGCGGGAGACTGGGTGGGCGTGATGAGCTCATATATAGGCCTGCCGGTCTTTGTGGCAGTTTGGGCTATTCACGCTATCGTAACCCGCGACCGTTTGATTCCGCTGGAACAGGTGGACGTCTCGGGTCTTGAGGTTAAAACGGGCAAGTAATTTCGGCGAACGGAATTATCAATAAAAAGACCGCCGGAGGAATATCGTGAGGTATTCCCCGGCGGGTTTTATTGCTATAAAATCACATTTTGATAAAGAGTTTCACGGTAAACTATTATGTGGTAGTACCATTTTTTAACGGTATATATGTTTCAACTCCGTGGGTAAATATAAAGATATAATAAAGTTTGCCCGAAATGCTTTACCTCCGTGTTGTGAGCAGGGTATGTTTGTAAAGACATAGAACGTTCACTATTGTGAACCTTCTCTTATGTACGATATGAAGTTTCCTGACCTTTGGTTCGTGCATGCGTAGGTTTACGGCCGGTTAAGCCTTATGTGAGCGCTCTATGAGAATACCCCGTAAGGTATCGTCGGGGATGTATAGATTCGTTTGAAGCACTCACTGTTTTCAGGGGATGTGCCCTCTGGGAAAAAGCACAGACATGAATGCTCAAGCTAGGATAAGACCCCCGTAGCGTGTTTAGGGTAGAGGCACGGCGGGGGTCTAAGCCTGCCCGGCGGGAATTGATGTGAACGCACTAAAACTGGGGATTTAGACGCGGCAGTATTTTCTTTTGATGATGAAAATTTTTATATATACTCCACAATAAAATTAGAAAATACTTTCGTCCGGAAAATATCATATATCGAGCATGTAGTTATACATCGATAATGTACATATCCTGGCGGGCCACATATCTTAACGTTAGGTGTACCAGGCAGATTCTCCGGCGTAGGATTGGCACTATGGATATAGTTATTAAGCGCATATATGAAGAGCCTTCCTCGGATGACGGATACCGGGTACTCGTTGATAGGCTTTGGCCGCGCGGAGTCTCAAAAGATAAGGCTCATCTTGATGAATGGGCGAAGGACTTAGCTCCTTCGACGGAGGCTCGCCGAGATTTTGGGCATAAACCAGAGAATTTTGAATCCTTCAAACAACGCTATCTGAGCGAGCTTGACAGTAATGCCGAGGTACACCCTGAGCTTGAGCGTATGGTTGCGGGTGCGCAGAAGCTCCAGTCCTCTCGCGTTACGCTTTTGTATGGTGCTAAGAGCCCGACCTGCAACCATGCAGTCATTCTGCGTGATTACCTCATAGACCAGCTGAAGAGCCTCTGAAATTTTGGCTGATACGCGCTGTACATAAGCTACTGTAGAAAGATGGTTGATGAACATCCCGCAATTGATACAGCACAGAGAATTGTGCACGTTTCTGCAGTGGTAATCCGCAATCACGCCGGGCACGTACTGACCGTGCGTAAAGCCGCCTCACATGGGTTTATGATGCCCGGAGGTAAACCCGATGCGGGGGAGAGCCCTCTGCATGCGGCGGTGCGTGAGGTTACTGAAGAGCTGGGATTTGCGCCGGATCCTGCCCAGATGGTATACCTTGGCAAGTTTGATGCCCCCGCCCTGAACGAAAGCGGATTCGTGGTACGGGCCGAAACTTTTGAGTATGTGCCGCATCCGCAAGAGGAAAAGATACTTGAGCAGCTGAGCCCGCATGCCGAAATTGCTGAATTACGTTGGGTAGACCCCGCAGCGGACTATACCGATCAGGCACCTCTGAATACCGAGCGTATCTTCCCGCTTATCTGCAGAATAAGTCCTGGCGAAACGCCATCGGTGCCGCTGTGAATCCGCTGAAAATATGCGCGATATGAGCGATAAGGCTTGCGCTCGGCTGCGCGGGGGCGGTAGGGTGCATAGGGATAAATCACCCGTAAAAATTTTACGTTGACGCACGCGTTCCGCGCACCGTCGCGTGTATGAACGCATCCGATGAAAGAAGCAGAACATGAGAGATAGTTTTAACCTTGCCGTGTATTGCGGCGCTACTATGGGCAATGACCCCGATTTTGCCGCCTGCGCCCGTGAGTTGGGAACCCTATGCGCAAAACGTGGCGTGGGGGTAGTTTATGGAGGCGGCCGCACCGGTCTGATGGGAACCGTCGCGGGCGCGACCCTGGATGCGGGCGGCAAAGTCTACGGCGTGGTCACCCACCAGCTCGTGGAGTGGGAGGGCGTGTACCCCGGGCAGACAACCCTCGATATTGTCGATACCATGCATCAGCGTAAGATCGCCATGATTAATAAGGCCGACGCCTTCGTTGCGATGCCCGGTGGCCCCGGAACCTTGGAAGAATTTTTCGAGGTATTTAGCTGGCAATTCCTCAAGATTCACACGAAGCCTGTGGCGCTCCTGAATGTTAATGGGTACTGGGATAAGCTCGTTGAGGCGATGCAATATATGGCCAGCACTGAGCTTTTGCGGCCTTCGTATCTGGAACGTTTGATTGTTGTTGACACTCCCGAAGAGCTTATGAAGGTGCTTAGGAAATAGCCCGTTGAAGTTCTGGAGAACCTAGCCCTTTACATGCCCGTAGCCTGAGTGCTGCGGGCGTTTTTGCATCACCCGTCGGTAGGGGGCGTGGACGCGTCTAGTTTTTACCGCGCGCCCTGCTCAGAAGCGAAGAAAGCGGCAGAATATGCACAATAATCCATACGGGCGTGAGCGTCATCATAAGCATATAGAGAACCCGAATCAGGGACTCCATGTGAGGGTCTTCTGAGAGCATGCCCAGATAGACCGTCAACCCCAGTACCGCGCCAGTGGTGAGTGTCAAATAGAGCAATGCCCACAGCACTTCGGAGCGGCTGGCGTGCCCGCGACCGAGTGTGTAGAAGCGGTAAAACCGCCCCACCGCCTGAAGGAACGAGGCACCTTCTAACGCCTGTGCGGGTTCACGAACAGCGGCTAGCGCCTCCTGCTCATCATCAACGCCGATTTCGCGCAGGGCATCGGGGGTATCCTGGAGAAGAAAAACGGGTTCTTCTTCGTGACGGTGTGTGCGTGCCATACCTCTAGGGTACCCGACGACGTGTAAAGGACAACGATGACAAAGACCCTTCTCATCACCTATTTCGGTCCGTTTCCCGGCGTGAGCGTGAACCCGAGCGGGGTAACAGCGCGGCAGGTGGCTGATGTACTTGCCGACGACTCTGCGGTACGGGTTGTAACCCGTGAGGTTCCGGTGAGCTATGCGGGTTCTTCAGAAGCTTTAGGGGAGATGCTGACCGATATTCGCCCGGATGCGGTGCTCAGCTTGGGCGTGGCAGTCGGACGGGATAAGGTGAGCTTTGAGAGGGTTGCTATCAACCTGGACTCCGCCGATATTGAGGATAATGACGGTGTGGTGCGTGTGGATGAGGCGATTACCCCGGATGGACGCGAAGCGTATTTTTCGACCCTGCCGGTGCGGGCAAGCTATGAGCGTTTGCGCGGTGTGGGGCTACCGGTTGAGATTTCGTACACCGCCGGAACCTATGTGTGCAACCACGTATTTTATGAGGTACACCGTATTCTGGAACGCCAGGGGCGGCGGATTCCTGCGGGGTTTGTGCATATTCCCGCCACGCAAGTCGATCATGAGCCCTCTGACGCACAGACAACGTTTACTGCACATGCCGATGCTGGGGGAGTAGAAGGCGAATCGGTGCCTACTCTGCCTGAGTCGGTGGTTGCGCGCATCGTGGCGGAGCTGGTGCGCGATACCCTCAAGGTTATGTAGGCTCATTCATGCCGTAGAACTGGGAAGACGAACGAAAGCGGCGGTTAAAACGCGGTGCCCCCGATCAGACATTCATCGGGGGTACCGCGCATATTAGCCTAGGGCACTGCTACTTGCGGTGCTTAAGGTAGTAGTCGATCAGGGATGCGGTCGAAGAATCCTGGCGTGCCAGAACCTCGCGGTCGCCTTTGATAGCGGGCACCAGATCGAGCGCCAGCTTCTTGCCGAGTTCGACGCCCCACTGGTCGAAGGAATCGATACCCCACACGATACCCTGCACAAAGGTGATGTGCTCATAGAGGGCAATCAGCTCGCCCAGCACACGCGGGGTCAGGCGGGAGGTTATGATAGAGGTCGAAGGACGGTTGCCGCTGAAGATACGGGCGTTTACCACATGCTCGGCGGTACCTTCGGCACGTACCTCATCCTCGGTCTTGCCGAAGGCGAGCGCCTGAGTCTGTGCGAAGAAGTTTGCGAGGAAGAGCTCGTGCACATCCTGCTCGCCATCCTTGGTGGGGTGAGCCGGGTTGGCGAAGGCCAGGAAGTCCGCAGGGATAAGGCGGGTGCCCTGGTGGATAAGCTGGTAGAAAGCGTGCTGACCGTTGGTGCCGGGCTCGCCCCAGAAAACCTCGCCCGTGGAGTAGTCCACGAAGGAACCGTCGGCGCGCACGGATTTACCGTTGGACTCCATGGTAAGTTGCTGCAGATAGGCGGGAAAACGGTGCAGGTACTGGTCGTAGGGTAGAACCGCGTGGGTTTCGGCACCCAAGAAGTTCACGTACCATACGTTAAGCAAGCCCATGAGTACGGGCACGTTCTTTTCAAAGGGCGCAGTGCGGAAGTGCTCGTCCATGGCGTGGAAGCCCGCGAGGAATTCTTCGAATACCTTCGGGCCGAAGACGATGGCCAGCGAGGTACCGATCGCCGAGTCTACGGAGTAGCGACCGCCTACCCAGTCCCAGAAGCCGAAAGCATTTTCGGGGTCAATGCCGAAGGCAGCAACCTTATCGAGCGCGGTTGAAACGGCGATAAAGTGCTTAGCCACGGCTTCTTCTGCGGTTTTTCCCTGCAGGGCGTTCGCCTCGCCAAGCGCGGTGAGCAGCCAGTCGCGTGCCACACGAGCGTTGGTCAGGGTTTCTAGGGTGCCGAAGGTCTTCGAAGCAACGATGAACAGGGTAGTTTCGGGGTCAAGATCAGAAACTTTTTCGGCAACATCGGTCGGGTCGATATTTGAGATGAACCGTGCGGAAATCCCGGCATCGGCGTAAGGCTTAAGCGCCTCGTACACCATCACGGGACCAAGGTCAGAACCGCCAATACCAATATTCACCACGGTCTCGATGCGCTTGCCGCTCACGCCGGTCCACTCGCCCGAACGCACACGATCGGCAAAAGCGTAAATCTTGTTCAGAACGGCGTGAACATCGCTATCGACATCCTGCCCATCAACAATGAGGGCGGGGGAGTAGCCTTTGGGGCGGCGCAGCGCGGTGTGCAGAACCGCGCGGTCCTCGGTCACGTTAATGTGTTCGCCAGTGAACATAGCATCGCGGCGTTCGGCGAGGTTCACCTCTTCGGCGAGTTTGAGCAAAAGCTGCACGGTCTCTTCGGTGATGAGGTTCTTCGAGAGGTCTACGTGCAGGTCTGCGGCATCAAAACTAAATTTCTGGGCGCGGGAAGGATCCTGCTCGAACCAGGCTCGCAAATTCGGAGTGAGCGATGCTTTGTGCTGGGTTAGTGCTGACCACGCGCTGGTGGTCGTCGGGTTCGTAATAGTCATGGTTCTTATTTTCTCTCTTTCAACCCGGTGATGTCACCTTTATACAGGCGTTTACCTGAAGGTTTTGCGCGTTCTTGCGCTTTTGGTGACCACAACGTTTGGGTGCGGTGCATAATTCCCGCCAGGCATTATCCCATGAACGGCGCGCATTGGAGGGGAGATTTTACGAATCCTCAGGGTGCCCTCAAGGGTTAGCAAACCGTCCCCTAAATGTACACGAAAACGCGCGTACATTTGGGAGAATACCGGTGGTAGACTGGGGACGTCTTTATAGACCTGCCTCGGTGCATCCGGTAATGCGGGCACGAGCGATGCCGACTTTCGTATAGCGTGCGTGGAAGTTCTCGACGGCGCTGTGCATCATGAAAACTCACTCATAACTCACACATTCACTCCAGGATATTGTTTATGCCTATAAACCCGCTGCGGGGAATTCGTGTACCCGCTGCAGAGCATACCCCGCCGTATGAATCGTTCCTAGATTCTCGCGGATTCCGCCCCGAAATTCAGGGTTTGCGCGCCTTCGCCGTGCTTCTCGTGGTGCTTTACCACGTATGGATCGGCAAAGTCTCCGGCGGTGTGGATGTTTTTCTCTTCATCTCGGCTTTCTTGCTTTCGCTCTCGTTCATGCGGAAAATCAACGAGGGCAAACCGCTGAACCTGCTGGCCTACTGGACTCATGTGTTCGCGCGCCTGTTGCCTGCTGCAGCCGTGGTGATTGTGCTGACTCTTGCGGCTTCCTTAGCTATCTTGCCAGCGCTGTATTGGAACGCGCGCGCCGTTGATGCCCAAGCCTCGCTGTTTTACTACCAGAACTGGAACCTGGCGAACGGTGCGGTTAATTATTTTGCTCAGGGTATAAGCGATAAATCGCCCTTCCAGCATTTCTGGTCGCTCTCGATTCAGGGACAAATTTTCCTGCTCTGGCCGATACTTTTCGCGGTGGCTGCGTTTCTCGTGCATCGGGTACGCTTCAAGCCCGTACCCGCGGCGGTAACGGTATTCGGCACTGTATTCATGACCTCGTTTGCCTTCTCAATCTGGGAGACAAAGCAGATTTCCGCCTATGCATATTTTGATACCCGCCCCCGCCTGTGGGAGTTTGCGATTGGTACTCTGCTTGCGGTGATGACGCTGAAATGGAAGCCTCGCCATGTGAGAACCCGCGTGGTAATGGGATGGGCGGGAGCTCTGGGATTAGTAACCTGCGGCGCTGTTTTACCGGTTGAACGAACTTTCCCTGGCTACCTGGCGCTGTGGCCCGTGCTCTCCGGCGCGCTAGTGATGATCGCCGGGCGCACCGACCATAAATTCGCGATCGACCGTCTGCTAGTCTCCACGCCGTTGCAAAGCTTGGGCAATATTTCTTACGCCCTGTACCTAGTGCACTGGCCTTTACTCGTGCTCTACAGCGCTGCGGTTAATAAACCTCGCGTGAATTTTCTGGAAGGCACGGTGATTATCGCCGTTTCAATCGGTTTGGCATGGGTTTTGAGCACTTATATCGAGAAGCCGCTGCGCAGCCGATCCGGCGTATTTCTTGATAAAACGGTCTTGAAACTGCGCGTGACCACGATTTTCACCCCCGCTCTCTGGGTGAATCAGCTCGCCTATGTACTCGTGATTCTGCTGGTGATCGGAGCGCCCGTTCTGAGCGTTCGCACCTGGGCGCAGCAGCGCGATGCCACCGTGATCCAGAATACTGAAGAGCTGGTGAAAAATGACGAGGCAACATATCCAGGCGCCCGAGCAGTCGGCACGGATCAAATGTCGCGCGTATCAAAGCCTATTCCGCAGGATATCCCCATCTACGGCATGCTCGCTGACTGGGGAGAGGGATGCCCCGCACCCTTTACCCCCATGCATGAATCTCTGAATACATCCTGCGCCGTCAAACAGAACGGGGACGATTCGGCACCGCTCACCATTATTGTTGGCAGCTCGCACGCATTACAGATGACGGCTGCGTTCGAGCCTATCGCCCAGCGCACCGGCACCAATCAGATGAACCTTCTAGAGACAGGATGCCCCTACCCATTCGCAGCCCCCGAGGGCTACCTCAACGACCGTAAGAAACGCTGCATAGCGTTCTCACAGAACGCCACGGAAGAAATTCTGCGCCTTAAGCCGACGACCGTAGTGATTATCGCAACCACAACCGACACAAGCGCTGATGCCGAGACCGCAGACCCTGACCTCGACGAAACCCTGCGCGTCTTCACCGATGCGGGCATCCAGGTGATCGGTCTGCGCGATAACCCGCGATTTACCCAAGACATGTATGTGTGTGCGATTAGGGCTCAGGGGGATAAGAGCAGCTGTTCTGAACCCATTGAGCAGAAATATGGTGATAATCCCGCCGCACCAATTTTCGAGAAATATGCAGACCGTGGTGCCTATCTGCTCGATTTGAAGGATATCTACTGCCCTGACGATCTATGCCGCTCAGTGATCGGCAACGTATACGTGTACGCGGATACTAACCACCTCACCAAAGCCTTCGAACATACCCTCGCAGAGACAATATATGAGCGTGCCCTCGCCGCAGGCTGGAAGCCGGAAGGGCGCTCAGGGTCATAACTCTCAGGCCGCCGGGCTAGTGAATAGACTGCAGAGATACGCCCTCGCTTGTGCCAGATGAGCGGGGGCGCATCACGTGCGCAGATTTCGGGCAGATTTTAGGCATATCAGGCCGCATAGGCGGGGGAATGAAGGCTGCATGCGGTAGAGTGGAAACTATGAGCGTGCAGCAGAATCTTTACCTGGTTATTTCTCGACGTGGAGAAACCCTTATGAACCATAACGGAACCGTTCATTACCTGCCTGAAGCGCCACAAAACACCATCATCGAAACCAGCCTGGAACCTAAATTTAGAAAGCCCTCTGACCGGGAAGGCACCGATTACCATGCAGCCTACCTGGAGGATGAAGAACTGCTCGCGCTCGCAGAAGATCTCTCCCGAGCTAACACGGATGCGCCCATCACCGCATCGCAGAACGGGTTCTGGTTCTACCCCGTGCACAAAGACCCCGCCGGGCGCGCCCGCTACGCCGCCGCCCTTGCCAAGCGCGACTACCTTCTTGAAATGGAGTATTCCGCGTACTCGGGAGATCCCGCGCTGATCGACGGGGAACGCCAGGTGCGGCGCACCGCATCCGGCGAGCTCGTATTCCCGCGCATCGAACCGGCGGTTATGGCGCTCGTCCTCAGTCGCGACGGCGAACGGGTGCTGTTGGCGAATAACCGGCTCTGGCACGAAAACCGCTTCGCCCTCATCGCCGGGTTCGTGGACCCCGGCGAGAACCTCGAACAGGCAGTAGCCCGCGAAGTCTATGAAGAAACCGGGTTGCAGGCTCTCAACCTTGACTACCGCATGAGCGATGTGTGGCCCTTCCCGCGCTCGCTCATGATCTGCTACCGGGTAACGGTCGATGACACCCAACCCGTGGAACATCTAGACGGAGAAATCCGGGCCGCACGCTGGTTCACCGCGCCCGAGTTGGCGCAGGCTATCACCGAATCTGAAGCTATACGCCAGAAACAAGGAGTGCCCAAACTGGAGCTTCCTGGCACGAACGCGGTCGCCCGCCGCATGCTGGACGATTGGCTGCACGAGAAAAATGCCGGGTGCTGAGTCGAAGCCGACTAAAACCTGCGCCCAAGACAAACTAGGGCAAGTGGTACACTGGATAGGTAAGCCCGAGGCAGAGGCGCGTTTTGGCGCGCCCGCACGAGAACGCTCGGGCATGCACGCACTGATACCGCGTTGCGTATTTAAGCTTACGCATCTAACGCGGCGTGCCCCTAGTATCCCCTAGATTTAAGCGAGAAAAATTACGCATGTCTGAAAACACCGCTTCGCGCCCTGATTTGCGCAACGTGGCGATCGTGGCACACGTTGACCACGGCAAAACCACCATCGTGGATGCGATGCTCAAGCAGACCCACGCGTTCTCGGCGCACGCAGACGTCGAAGACCGCGTGATGGACTCCGGCGACCTTGAAAAGGAAAAAGGCATTACCATCCTCGCGAAGAACACCACCGTGTTCTACGATGGGCCCTCCGCGAACGGTGAAACCATCACCATCAACGTGATCGATACCCCCGGTCACGCCGACTTCGGCGGCGAAGTCGAACGCGGCCTTTCTATGGTCGATGGCGTGGTGCTGCTCGTGGACGCCTCTGAAGGCCCGCTGCCGCAGACCCGCTTCGTGCTGCGCAAGGCACTCGCCGCGAAGCTGCCCGTGATCCTGGTCGTGAACAAGGTGGACCGCCCGGATGCGCGCATCGACGAGGTCGTCAGCGAAACTATGGATCTGCTGCTTGGCTTGGCATCTGACCTGTCCGAGGAGGTGCCCGACCTTGACCTCGACAGCGTGCTGGATGTGCCGGTCGTCTACGCCTCCGGCAAAGCTGGCGCCGCATCGCTGAACCAACCCGCCGACGGCGCCCTGCCCGATAATGACGATTTGGAACCGCTGTTTAAGACCATTATCGAGCATGTGCCCGCCCCCACCTACAACCCTGATGAGGTGCTGCAGGCGCATGTGACCAACCTTGACTCTTCGCCGTTCCTGGGCCGTCTGGCGCTCGTGCGTATCTTCAACGGCACCCTCAAGAAGGGACAGACCGTAGCCTGGGCACGTCAAGATGGCGATATTAAGAACGTGCGTATCTCCGAGCTGCTGGCAACCAAAGCGCTCGAACGTGTTCCCGCCGAAGAAGCAGGTCCCGGCGAAATCGTGGCGGTCGCCGGTATCGAAGACATTACCATTGGTGAAACCCTGACCGACGCCGAAAACCCCAAGCCGCTGCCGCTTATTAAGGTGGACGACCCGGCGATCTCCATGACCATCGGTATTAACACCTCTCCGATGGCGGGCCGGGTCAAGGGTGCGAAGGTGACCGCACGCCAGGTCAAGGACCGTCTTGACCGCGAGCTTATCGGTAACGTCTCCATCAAGGTTCTGCCCACCCAGCGCCCGGATGCTTGGGAAGTTCAGGGCCGCGGCGAGCTTGCCCTCGCTATTTTGGTGGAGCAGATGCGCCGCGAGGGCTTCGAACTGACCGTGGGTAAACCGCAGGTAGTCACCAAAACCATCGACGGCAAACTGTACGAACCGATGGAACACATGATTATTGATGTGCCCGAAGAGCACCTGGGTGCCGTAACCCAGCTGATGGCGGCACGTAAGGGGCGCATGGAGAACATGTCGAACCACGGTACCGGCTGGGTGCGCATGGAATTTGCGGTACCCGCGCGCGGTCTGATTGGATTCCGCACCCAGTTCCTCACCGAAACCCGCGGCGCCGGTATCTCGTCGTCGTACTCGATCGACCCCGAACCCTGGGCTGGCGATATTGAGTACCGCACCAATGGCTCAATGATCGCCGACCGTGCCGGTGTGGTTACCCCTTACGCCATGATTAACCTGCAGGAGCGCGGCACCTTCTTCGTGGAACCGACCTCCGAAGTATACGAGGGCATGGTCGTGGGCATGAACTCTCGTGCGGACGATATGGAAGTGAATATCACCAAGGAAAAGAAGCTGACCAATATGCGTTCCTCCACCGCAGACAGCTTCGAGAATCTGACCCCGCCCAAGAAGCTCACGCTGGAAGAATGCCTTGAATTCGCCCGCGAAGACGAATGTGTGGAAGTCACTCCCGAAGCTATTCGCATCCGCAAGGTTATTCTGGATGCGAACGAGCGAGTGCGTGAATTCCGCCGTCGTGCCCGCGCCAACTAGGGTGCACAAGCATAGCTAACTGCCGGGAGCAGTACGGGCGTTTGTCGTCATGACAAGCAACGATGACCGTACCGCTCCCGGTTGTGGTTTAAGATATAGAAGAACTGTTCTTTGACAGAAGGTCACCTGACACTATGCCTGAAACTTCCGCGCCGCAGTACCCCGCCCAGGGGGAGCACCTGATGAAAAACGCGAAACGCGACCTACTGCCGAGCGGCTACACGCCCTCCGAGGCAGTGATGCTGTTCGTACACGCGCATCCAGACGACGAGACCACGGCAACAGGCGCAACGATGGCGTACTACGCCAAGAAGGGTGCCAAGGTACATTTGCTGACCCTCACCCGAGGCGAAATGGGAGAAGTCATTCCGCCGAAGCTGCAGCATCTTGAAGTGGGCAAACCCGGCAACAGCGACAACGGCGAGGCACTGGGGGAGTACCGCAGCGTTGAACTTAACAATGCGACGGCAAAGCTGGGTGTGCGCAAGCGTTTCTTCCTGGGCGAGGAACCCGCCACGGCGCCGGGCGCGCTCAACATCTACCGTGATTCCGGCATGGCGTGGGGCAAAGACGGTAAACCGGTGGCGAACCCGAAGGCGAGTGAAGATTCCTTGACCGCCCAGCCGATTGCCCCGCAGGCCGAGGCTATTGCTAATGCCATTCGCGATATTAAGCCCGATGTTCTGATCACCTATGACCTCGACGGGGGCTACGGGCACCCCGACCATGTGCGCACGCACCAGGCCGTGCTTGAAGCACTCAAAATCTTGGGCGATAGTAACGACCGCCCCATACTGACCTGGGGTATTGAAGGAGAATTCTCAGAACAGGATGCGCGCCAACAATGCGCTATCACCGGCTCAGTCGAGGCCAAACGTGAAGCGATGAAAGCCCACGGAACGCAGATCGTGGTCACCGGGGATACCACCTTTGAATTCTCAAACAAGGTAGAGCAGAAAATTTCGGCGGTTGAAACCTACCGCCTGCTCGACGGTAACGCACAGCGCAAAATTCCCGAAACCCCCACACAGGCAGGCATCGTATCGCTTCTGATAACGTGCATTCTTCTGGGAATCCTCGCAGGTATTGCGGGCTCAATCTACCACGCCTGGGTCATGTATACGGGCGAAACTCCGCTTCCTGTCGGGCTCGTGTTCGGCTTCGCCACCGTATTTTTTGCATCGCTGTGGGCTTCCCTCGCGCTACGTCGCGGCGGGGCAACGGTTATCACCGGTGCCTTCGCATTCCTGGTGATATATGCGCTTGCCTTTATGCGCCCGGATTCGCCCTTCGTACTGGTAAACCCGGACTACCCGCCGATTGGTTTATACGGCACACTATGGCTTTTGGGTACGCCCGTTATCTCTCTGCTTGCCTTTTTCGTCTTTACCCGTACCAAAGAAGGAAACGCCTTCTATAACACCCCGCGGCAGGTCCATTTGCGCCATAGCAGGGCCGAAGAGAAAGCGCGCCGAGCTCAAACGCTTAATAATTCTTCGCGCACTGCACCATAAGCTGTGATGAAGCTAAAGAATGACATAGAGGCGTCACGAAAAATGTTGTGATTAATATAACTTATTGGAATTTATATTTTAATTTATTGGCTCTGACTAGGGGAAATAATATTTACTCGCAGGAAAGCCTAGCCTAAAAAATGCCGACGAAGGGCTGCATTATGGCTGTCTGCTACGACACGAAAATCTGCTTAAATGCCCTGTGCAAGCTAGACTTATACACAGACTTCCACGAGGTCATAACCCTCGTGACGACGTGTGCCGGACGACGACCCTGCAGGATTACAGGGCAGGCACACGCTGCTAGGTTTAGAAAGGCACCCATGACTTACGTAATTGCACTGCCCTGCGTGGACGTGAAAGATCGCGCCTGCGTTGAGGAATGCCCCGTTGACTGCATCTACGAGGGTGACCGCACACTGTATATCCACCCCGATGAATGCGTGGACTGCGGAGCCTGCGAACCCGTCTGCCCCGTCGAGGCTATCTACTATGAAGATGACGTACCCGAAGAATGGTCCGAATACATTACCGCCAACGCCGAATTCTTCGACGACCTCGGCTCACCCGGCGGTGCCGCGAAGATGGGACCAACCGGTAAAGACGTACCCTTCATCGCTGCCCTACCACCGCAGGGGGAGTAGCTGGCGCATTCGGCGCACCCTCACGTTGAAAACTTAAGACAGGCTAAAGCCCCCGGATCTCGCACGCTGGGAACGGGGGCTTTGCCATACCCTCAGCACTCAAACGCGCGATACAATGACTACGCACGAAAGAACAGCCGGTATCTGCCGGTTTACAACGCCGCACAAGGAGAACCATGCGTGCCTACGGTCTAGATCTACCCGAATACCCCTGGGAAACCCTTATTCCCTACCGCAAACTTGCTGCCGAACATCCGGGTGGGACCATAGACCTCTCCATCGGCACCCCGGTCGATGACACCCCGCAGCTGATTCAGGATGCGCTCACCGTCGCATCCGACGCCCCCGGATACCCGACCACGCACGGAACTGTTGAACTGCGCCAGGCGATCGTAGACTGGTTTGCACGCCGCCGCGGGGTCACCGGGCTAAGCACCGACCAGGTGATGCCTACGGTTGGTTCCAAAGAACTTGTGGCGTGGCTTCCGTTTCTACTGGGACTAGGAACTGACCCCGGCACTCAAGAGCGCGATGTGGTGGTTTACCCGCGCGTGGCGTACCCAACCTACGATATGGGGGCTCGCTTCGCTGGCGCGCAGTCCGTGCCCGCAGATTCGCTTGATGAGCTGCCCGAAGATGTGCGCAGGCGTGTGCGACTGGTGTGGGTGAACTCGCCCGCCAACCCGAACGGCGTGGTGCGTGATGTTGCTGAGCTTCGCGAGATTGTGCGGCAGGCACGTGATATTGGTGCTGTGGTAGCCAGCGACGAATGCTATGCGGAACTCGGCTGGGGCGCGTGGGATGAAGCTCGCGGCGGTCAGCGGGTGCCCTCTATTCTTGATCCCCGCGTATGCGACGGCGACTTTACCGGGCTTTTCGCCGCATATTCACTCTCAAAACAGTCGAACCTGGCGGGGTACCGTGCCGCGTTTATTGCGGGTGATGCGCAGCTTATGCCTAACCTCATCAACTCCCGCAAGCACGCCGGGATGATTGTTCCCGCACCCGTGCAGCGTGCACTGATTGCCGCCTTGGGAGATGAAGCCCATGTGGCGGCGCAGAAAGATAAGTACCGCGCGCGCCGTGAGACGCTTCTCGCAGCTATTACCGCCGCAGGCGGGCGCGTCGAAAACTCTGAGGCTGGGTTGTACCTGTGGACCACTTTCGGCGAGGATACGTGGGCGTCTATCGAACGTTTGGCCAAGCTGGGAATCGTTGCGGGACCGGGGGTCTTCTACGGTGAAGACGGCGCCGGGTATGTGCGTATAGCGCTGACCGCATCCGATGAGGATATTGCGAAGGCGGCCGAGCGTCTGATGGCAAGCGCAGGGTAGGAAAACGCTGCAAAAAAATAAAACCACCTGAGAAATAAAGAAGCCCGGAACCTCCAGAGCAGGAAGTTCCGGGCATCTTCTATACCGGATGCGCACCTCCGATTATTTGCGTTTGCCGGGGAGCAAGAACATCTGGAGGGTGGGCGGATTCGGGTTATCGACCTCGCCGGGAACCAAGTCCACCTTGCGAACCTTCGAGGAAGTACGCGAGGCGAGGAACGAGGATAGCCAGGTTGCCAGCGCCGTGAGCGCGAAGTTCACGATGACGAAGAGCGCCGCCGCCAGCAGAAGGGTCTGCAACACGTTGCCGTCACCCGAACCGATGCGTCGTGCGGACGCCAGCAGCTCGGGGTAGGAAATAATGTACCCGAGCGCGGTGTCCTTGAGGATCACCACGAACTGGCTGAGCATCGAAGGCATCATGGAGTTGAAGGCCTGCGGCATAAGAATCGTGCGGAGGGTCTGACCGGGGGTCAGGCCAATCGCCAAGCCCGCCTCACCCTGACCGCGCGGCAGCTGTTTGACACCCGAACGTAGCAGCTCTGCAATCACGGATCCGTTATAGAAGGTCAAACCGATCACGACCGCTAGGAACGGCAGCTGCGAGGGGTTAATCCAGCTGAACCGGCTGAGGAACAGCCAGAAGAAAATCATCATCATCAGCACCGGAACGGCACGGAAGAACTCAACTACAATGGTGCCAAACCAACGAAGTACGCGGTTTTGCGCCAGACGTGCCATGCCGAAGACAACACCGAAAGCGATAGAGGTAATTACCGAAATACCCGCCGCCTGCAGGGTTGAAACTAGACCGGGCAGGTAGTAGGAACCCCAGGCTTTTGCGGTGAAGAGGTCGGTCCATTTTTCTGCCTCAAGCTGGCCCTTAGCGCCCATCACGCTCAGCACATAGACAGCGAACGCGATAAAAACCAGAATCGCCGCTATATTGAAGACACGGGTGCGAGCCTTCGCACGGGGACCGGGGGCGTCGAAGAGGACAGTGGTGCTTGTGGTTACATCAGAATTAAAGAATTTCATCGCTTCACCGCCAATTTACGTGAGGACCAGGTGGTCAGGATGCCTAAAGGCACCACAATCGCCACGAATCCCAGTGCGAAGATCAGGAAGATCGCTAAAACCATATTCGCATCGAACTCAATCATGGACTTCATCATGCCTGAGGCTTCGGCAACGGATGCTACCGATGCGACCGTCGTGTTCTTCGCCAATGCAATGAGCGTATTGCCCAGCGGAGTAATAGAGCCGCGCAATGCCTGCGGAAAAATAATCATGCGCGCAGTATCCATGAAGCCGAGGCCGATGGCACGAGCCGCCTCCGCCTGACCCGTGGGAACCGTGTTCACACCCGAACGGATTGCCTCACATACAAAAGATGCGTGATAGATCGACAGCACGATCACGGCGTACACGAAGAAGTTCGTCTCAAAATCGGTCGAGAACGACAGCTGAAACTGTGTCCACACGCCCAGTAACGCTAGAGTCATCAGAATCGTCAGCGGGGTGTTGCGGAATAAGTGTACATAGATCGTACCCGCCCAGCGTAGCGAGGGGACCGGGCTGATACGCATCAGCGCTAGGATCGCACCGAGTACGAAAGATCCGATCGCGGCCCAGAACGTTAGCTGAATATTCACCCAGAACGCGCCCACCACATCGTATTTGGCGAAGAGAGCGCCGAGTTGGTCAAAGAATGACATCGTTTTCCTCTCTTCCGTGCCTAAGCGCAGGACGCCGAAGGCTTTGGCGGATTCTTTTCGGTGTTGTAGCTGTAGCCGGTGCCGTCCGTGTGCTTCTTCACTAGGTTCTCCCAGGTGCCGTCTTCTACCATCTCGTTAATAGCCTTATTGATGGCTTCACACTTATCGGTACCCTTAGGCAGGCCAACACCGTACTTCTCAGTGGTGAATGTTTTGCCAACCAGCTTGAGTTTGCCCTTATTCGCCTTGGTCGCGGCAAGACCCGCAAGAATAATATCGTCGGTCGTCACCGCATCTACCACGCCGCCGTTAAGTGCGACCACGCAGTCCGAGTAGCTATTCTGCTTCACCAGGTTCACGTTTTTGGCGTAGGTATCCTGAATTTTTTTGGCGCTTGTCGAACCGGTCACCGAGCATAGGTTCTTTCCGTTCAGGCTATCGGGCCCGGTAATGCTCGTTTCATCGGCGCGCACGAGCAAATCCTGTCCGGCAACGTAGTACGGACCGGCAAAATCAACACTCTTCTTACGGCTGTCGCTAATGGAATAGGTCGCCAGAATCATATCGACCTGACCGTTGGAAAGCATATTCTCACGGTTAGCACTGGGGGACTCTACGAACTCGATCTGATCTTCCGAATAGCCGAGTTTACCAGCAATGTAGCGCGCCACATCTACGTCAAAACCGGTGTAATCCTGACCGTCCTGGTAGCCCAAGCCAGGCTGATCGTACTTAATGCCGATGCGAATCTTAGGTTTAGAGTCCGAGGCGCTGGAGCACCCGGTCAGCGTGAAACCGAGGGCAAGCGCAGCTGCGGCACTTGCGGCGAAAAACTTGGTGGCGGCGCGGTTAAAGAATGATTTTTTCATGGCACACCCCCTAGTGGTCGATGATCTTAGAGAGGAAGTCGCGGGCGCGCTCGCTCTTGGGTTTGGTGAAGAATTCATCCGGAGTGGCTTCTTCAACAATCTCGCCGTCCGCCAAGAAGACGATGCGGTCGGCGGCTTTACGGGCGAACCCCATCTCGTGGGTTACGACGATCATGGTCATGCCGTCGCGGGCGAGGGAGACCATGGTATCGAGCACTTCGTTCACCATCTCGGGGTCGAGTGCACTGGTGGGCTCGTCAAAAAGCATGACCTTGGGCTTCATCGCGAGAGCGCGGGCGATGGCGACGCGCTGCTGCTGACCGCCCGAAAGCTGGGCTGGCATTTTCTCGGCTTGGGAATCTACCCCGACCTTGGCGAGAAGTTCCATAGCTTCGGCTTCGGCCTGCTCTTTGGAGAGCTTGCGGATGCGGCGCGGGCCTAGCGTCACGTTATCAAGGATGGTTTTGTGCGCAAAGAGGTTGAAGGACTGGAATACCATACCCACTTCTGCGCGCAGCTTGGCGAGCTCGCGGCCTTCTTTGGGCAGTTCTTTTCCGTCGATATGTATAGAGCCAGAGGAAGTAGTTTCGAGGCGGTTGATGGTTCGGCAGAGGGTTGATTTGCCGGAACCGGAAGGGCCGAGAAGGATAATAACTTCGCCTTTATTGACCGCTAAATTGATGTTCTTGAGCACGTGGTTGGTGCCGTAATATTTATTGACCTCGTTGAGCTCTACGAGTGGTTTTTCTGCGGGTGCAGATGCCTGTGTCACGGTGATAACCCTTTCATGTGAGATGCATCTATGACGTGGGTTTCATAAAACGAATGAGATTCTAGCTTACGTCAGGTTTGTAACGGGTATGTAACAGCTGCCGGGTTTTCTGTAAAAATTATTGAAAAATTTATCTTCTGTGCATAGTTATAGTTTTGGTGACTCGAAATGGAAGCCATATAAAAGCAATAAATACCATGTAAATATATGAAACTCACGCAATACTATATGTTGTTTTTATTGTACTTCAGGTGTACTTACGTAGAGTTAAAAATATAAAGGCCGGGTGCCTTATGCATAAGTTTGCATAATGCACCCGGCTTAGGAACCTCTCAGTGAGGCAGTTGGCTAGGCGTCGTATCCATTCGGGTTATTTTTCTGCCAGTTCCAGTGATCGCGCACCATAGTGTCAATATCTCGGGATGCGCTCCACCCCAGATCAGCCAGTGCCGAGGAAGGATCGGCATAGGAAACGGCAACATCACCGGGGCGGCGTGCCACGATCTTGTAGGGCAACTCTTTACCGCAGGCTTTCTCGAAGGCATGCAGTACCTCAAGCACCGAGTAGCCGTTCCCGGTACCCAGGTTCCAGGTGTGCAGACCGCCGTGCTCGCTAATGTAATCCAGCGCCTTAAGGTGACCATCGGCAAGATCGACGACGTGAATGTAATCGCGCACACCGGTGCCATCGACGGTGGGGTAGTCGTTGCCGAACACGTTCAGATGCTCGCGGCGGCCGACTGCAACCTGAGCGATAAATGGCACCAAGTTGTTGGGAATACCCGAAGGATCCTCACCGATACGCCCGGATTCATGCGCACCCACGGGGTTGAAGTAGCGCAGCAGAGCGATATTCCAGCGGTCATCGGAAGCTGCCAAGTCTACGAGCATGTCTTCGATATGCTCCTTGGTGCGGCCGTAGCATGACTGTGCATCCATATTCAGCTTCTCAATGAGCGGCATGGATTCGGGCTCACCGTACACGGTTGCGGACGATGAAAACACGATAGAACGGCAGTCTGCGGCATCCATGGCGTAGAGCAGGTTCAGGGTACCGGCGACATTTGTCTGGTAGTACCACAGCGGCTTCTCGGCGGATTCACCCACGGCCTTCAATCCTGCGAAGTGGATAACCGCATCTGGGCGGATTTCGAGGAAGAGCTTCTTCATACCCTCAAAATCCAGCAGATCAACCTTATGGAACTCGGGTGCGCGACCGGCGAGCTCGGCAACACGCTGTAGCGAAGTTTCGGAGGAATTAGACAGGTTATCCATGACGACAACCTCGTGTCCGGCATTGAGGAGTTCAAGAACGGTGTGGGAACCAATGTAACCGGCGCCACCGGTGACGAGAACCTTCATCATTGTCCTTTCGCGGAAGGCGCGAGGCTTTGCCCGTGCTTCCTCATGGTGTGTGGGTGAGTGCTCACCCCGTGATAACGTCGCTTAATATAGTAGCCCGCCTTGGATGCGCCCGGCGGGTTTTCTGAGACCTGTGCGACTGTGTTGTGTATGTCTTAACGGTATGCTGACCTGGAGGTTCTTCGCGTATCTCACGTTTGAAAACCATCTGTATCACTTAGCCCTGATCCGAGTGATTTTTGTGAATACTTTTTATGCCGAAAAGCCGCCCACCGGTCGAATATATGAGACCAATAGGCGACTTTTCGTGTGAAAAATTTAGGGGAGCGGCATTAGTTCAGGTGCAGCGCATCGTTGAGTTCCACGGTGTTCTTGGCACGCGGCAGAACCTCGATTGCACCCGAGACCGAATTGCGGCGGAACAGCAGGTTTGAGACCCCCGAAAGCTCGGCGGCCTTGACCACGCGCGGTTCCTCGCCCGGAATAAGCACGCTCACGCGCGAACCGGCGGTCACATACAGACCGGCTTCCACCACACAGTCGTCGCCGAGCGCGATGCCGATACCCGACTCCGCACCCAGCAGGGAACGTTCACCAATCGAGACGCGCTGCGTGCCGCCGCCGGAGAGCGTGCCCATGGTAGAAGCACCGCCGCCCACATCGGAGCCGTCGCCCACCACAACGCCCTGGGAAATACGCCCCTCAACCATCGATGTACCCAAGGTGCCCGCATTGAAATTCACGAAACCCTCGTGCATGACCGTGGTGCCGGGGCTCAGATGCGCACCCAGACGCAGGCGGTCGCCGTCGCCCACACGCACCCCGGCGGGAACCACATAATCCACCAGGCGCGGGAACTTATCGATATGGCTCACGCTCAGGTGCCCGAGCTTACGAAGCCCCAGCGCAAGTTTCTGAAACTCGCTGGCGAGCACCGGCCCGTGATTCGTCCATGCCACGTTTGCCAGTTTGCCGAACAGTCCGTCCAGATTGATGCTGTTCGGGCGTACCAGCGTATGCGAAAGTAAGTGCAGGCGCAGGTAAGCATCGACCGCATCCTCGGGGGCCTCATCCAGGTTGATGGAGGCAGTGCGCACCTCAGTACGGGCGTTACGTTCGGGGTGGTCGGCGACGAGCGCATCCAGCTCATCGGCGAGAGAAAGGTCGGGGGTCTGGGTTAGCGCGGGAGCGGGGAACCAGGCATCGAGTACGGTTCCAGCCTCATTCCCGGCGGCCACGACATTCACCAGCGCGACGCCGGAAGCATAACGGGATTCGGAAGATAGGTTTTCAGACATGCCCACCATTATAGATGCGCTATCGGTCGCCGTATAGGGAAAACGCGCGGCCTCCCACGGGTTGAAATGCTAGGGTTGAACACGAAGACTATTGCGCAACCACGGAAGACCCCTTGATGACCACTTCGCTTGATCTGAACGTTTCGATGCCCGAACTCACCCGCACGCTCCTTGATATTTATTCGGTCTCCGGGGAAGAAAAAACTATTGCAGACGCCGTTTATGAGGCTCTCAGTGCATATCCGCATCTGCATCTCACCCGCGATGGTGACGCTATGATAGCCCGTACCGAATTTGGCCCCCGCAATGGTGAGGAACGCACGCGCATTCTGCTGGCTGGTCACCTGGATACCGTACCTCTGCCCACGGTTGCGGGATCGCTCGGAACCGTACCCGCAAGCATCGTTGAAGATAACGGGGACTGGATTCTCTATGGGCGCGGTGCCACCGATATGAAGGGCGGCGTCGCGGTGCAGCTCAAATTGGCGGCAGAACTGGGTGAGCACGATACCGACTACAACCTCACCTACGTGTTCTACGACCATGAGGAAGTCGCCAGCGAACTTTCCGGCATGGCGCGGCTCATTCGCAACCACGGTGAGCTTCTGACCGACGCTGATTTTGGTGTTCTCTTGGAACCCACCGACGGCACTATTGAGGGCGGATGCAACGGTACGATGCGCTTCTACCTGCGTACCGCCGGGCTCGCGGCGCACTCCGGGCGTGCCTGGAAGGGTGAAAACGCGATCCACAAGCTCGCTGGGGCGCTGCGTGTTCTGGAAGATTACGAACCGCAAACCTACGAGGTTGAGGGGCTTGCGTACCGTGAAGGACTCAATGCCGTGCAGGTTTCCGGGGGAGTCGCCGGGAACGTTATTCCCGATGCTGCCGCCCTGCACATTAACTACCGGTTTGCCCCGAATAAGACCCTGGATGAGGCAAAAGCGCACGTTACTGAGCTTTTCGACGGCTATGAACTCGACTTCGTAGACCTTTCTCCGGCGGCGCGGCCCGGATTAGATACCCCGCTGGCGGCATCACTTATCGCGGCTGTCGGGCAGGAACCCAAACCCAAATACGGGTGGACAGACGTGGCACGGCTCAGTGAGATCGGTATTCCCGCGGTGAATTTTGGTCCCGGCGATGCGCTCCTCGCTCACACCGACAATGAGCACGTGAGCTTCAGCACGCTTACCCGCTGCTATACCGATCTGCTTTTTTGGCTGCATACCGAAGTCGACGAAGACTAGCCGATAAACCCTGCACCGATGCAAATACGCGCTTTAATATCTGTGCCAGACGGGCAGGTAGGCTAGACTGAACAGATAGAGTAAATCTATGAGCCGCGATGCGCCGCTCACCCGCTGGATGCGTTATTGTATGCAGGCAACGGCGATCAGCAGCTACTTTGGGTACGCCTTAAGGAACGTGCGTGTTTTCTAGGGCAGGCGTATCTAAGGGCTCATAGGACCCGTGAACCGAACCTGAACCGAAAAGGTATCCCATGAACATCCTGATCACGCTTCTGGCGGTGGTGGTTCTGATCCTCACCCTGCTGGGAACTTTTGGTCTTACCAGCCAGCGACTATACCCCGGCAAGAAGTTAGCGGCCTATATCGCTCGGGATGGACTAGACGTGTTTGCGGGTAAAACGGCACCTCGGGAGTCCGTAAGCGACGAAAGCACCTTGACCTCATCACCGGTTCTACCTCAACATTCCCGATGAACAATCCCTCTGATAAAACTCCCCAGCAGCACACCACCGTGCCCTCTATTCCCTGGAGCTCAGCGAACAAACCGGCGTCACAGACTAAGCCTGCCAGCGCATCCAGCCGAGATGAGGATAAAAACCCCTCGAAAACCTCTACCCTCAATGCCGATATCACATGGTTGTATATAGCATCGGGGGAGCGTTTGCGCCGCATGGGCGATGCCTTTCTAAGACTTCCCGCTTGGCTGCAAGTCATGCTCGTTTACGCTTTCAGCCGCGTCTGGGGATTCATTATTTTTTCTGTGGTTGGCAACCAACAGCTGCTTGGTCCCTGGGGTCAGCATCTGGGGTACCTTCCCTTCATTAGCACCTGGGATTCCAGCTGGTACGGGCAGATAGCGCAATCCGGGTACCCGAGTAAGCTGCCCTATGATTCCACCGGAGCGGTGGCGCAAAATCCCTGGGCATTTTACCCACTATTCCCCCTGATCGCTGGCGGTATTAACCGGATCACAGGGATCGGTTACTATCCGGTAGCGGCTACCGTGGCACTCTTGGCTGGGTTCGCTGCCGCATGGGTTATCTACCTGCTCTTCACCACGAGCCTGAATATTGTGGGTTACCGAGACCAATCGCATGGCGAAAATGTATCTGAGGCAGCGTCGAGCACCGAAGACCCGAAGGATGTAAAAACCTCACGGCACAATCTGGCGCTCTGGGCGGTTGCGGCGGTAGCGTTTCTGCCGGTTGCCCCGGTGCTGCAAGTGCCCTATGCCGAATCCTTAAACCTCGTATTCCTCGTTTGGGCTCTGCTGTTGATGATGCGCAAGCAGTATCTGCTCATGATGCCCGTCGCGCTCCTGGCATGCTTGTCTCGCCCGGTTGGGGTGCCCTTGGGTGCCACCGCCGGGCTATGGTGGTTCGCTTGCCTGATTACAGAGGCTAAGGCACAGCAGCAGCGCCGTCAGCGTGGCGAAGACCAAGAAAGGTTCGAGAGCGTTTTCTTACGCAGCCTGCCGCAGCTCGGCAGTGCCCTTTTCATCTGCTTCTGCGCGCTCATCTGGCCAATCTATGCCTGGCAAATAACCGGTCGTATTGATGCTTACACCGCCACCGAAACCGCCTGGCGCCAGGGCGATCTTGCACCCGTGGCACCCTGGATTTCTCAGGGTATAGCATACTTCGGGTACTTCACGATCCTCCTGTTCCCGCTCCTGATCGTGGGGTATGCAGCCTTTCTGGCAAGCCCGCTCGTGAAACGGGTTCTCGCAAGTCCCATCATCCTCTGGTGCGCATGTTATGGCGCCTATCTACTGATTTTCCTCAACCCACAGTCTTCAACTTTCCGGCTGCTTCTACCCCTCTTTCCACTCATGCTTCCCATCGTGGCGATATCCTCTTCGCGGGCCTACCGGTGGCTGCTGATTGGGTCCGGGGCCCTTCTGCAGCTTGTCTGGGTGGGCTGGCTGTGGCATTGGAAGCAACTACCGGGCGGCGGGGACTACCCGCCCTAAGCCGAACGGTATACCCAGGCGCATCCCGGCGAGACTCTTCGGCGGGATGCGCATCACATATAGACGATAAAACCGTGTAGCTCAGTGCGAAACACCTCATAAAAGCCTTCGTGGCAATTCCCGTCGCACTCAAGATGCTGGTACTCTATATCTTGTGTTTGGTATTAGTGGCACTGAGTTCGTCGTCTTAGCCGTTCTCACGTTCTTCGTGATCGGCCCCGAACGCATGCCCGAATACGTGCGCCAAATCAAGGAACTCATCAAAACAGTTCGTCGAATGGCCTTCGACGCCCGAGACGAGTTTAAAGATACGCTGGGGGATGCAACACTCAACGAAATCAACTGGCGTCAGTATGATCCCCGTCAGTATGACCCCCGCGTTATTGTGCGCGAAGCCTTCGCGGAAGACGATGCAGAACGGGCACGTGAAGCTAAAGAACGTTCCGAAGCGAACAAGCCCGCAGCATCAAATCTAAACCGGCTGCCGCGCGGTGCCTACGCTCCCTACGATACGGAAGCGACCTAAACAAGGCTTAGATTCTATGGAAGATCCCCTAGCCCTACGGCAGGGGATTTACTATGTGCGAAGCTCTAGCGGCAGTCACATAGATAAAGCCTTGAGAAACATAAATCTTCAGCAAAAACATCACCTAACTTCCGAAACACCGCACCGCCCAGGAGAATACGCCGATGAGCGAAAGCCTTGATAGCCCCACGTATGGTGAGGCGGAAAAACCACGGGACCCCATTTCACCGCTAAACCCGCGCAGGGCAGAACGTTTTAATCCCACTCGTTTTACCTTACATACCGGCGGCCTCTCCTTTTTCGACTCCCTCGGTACTTCCGCGACTGCTGCTCTGCGCCGGGTGGCGCATCGTTTTGCTGCGTTACCAGCCTGGGCTCAGGTGCTGAGTATTTGGGCACCCAGCCGCCTATGGGGTTTTATCGTTTTCTGGATCGTCGGTATGCAGCAGGTTGCCGGTCAGCAGAAAAAGGGCGACGGCCATGTGCCCACCCTTCTTGAATATTTAGGGTGGTGGGACGCCGAATGGTACGAACGGATTTACAAGAACGGATACCCCATCCAACTACCCGTATACGATAACGGAGTTGTTGGGCATAATACGTGGGCTTTCCTTCCTGCACAACCTACTATTGCGGGGTTCATAGCCGATACCACGGGTATTCCTTTTGCCCTCAGCACCGTGATGCTCAGCGTAGTGGTGAGCTTTGCCCTCGCATGGGTCATCTATCTGCTCTTCGTGGGGTGCCTCAACTGGCGTGAGCACGGAGTATTCGAGATTCGTGCGAGCCAGGAATCACCGCATCGTTCCCTGGCGCTATGGTCGGTTGCTGCCTATGGCTTTTGCGGGCCAGCGGTTATTTTTGGAACCGGGTATGCGGAGTCTCTGACCATTTTCGCGATCGCCCTGTTTATCCTACTTTTGGCATATGACCGGTACCTTTGGGCTATACCGGTGGCCTTCCTCGCCACGCAGTCCCGACCCGTCGGCGTGCCCCTCGGAGCGCTCGCGGGTATATGGTGGCTGTATTGTGTGGTCTCTGAATACCGTGTTCGCCGCGCGACTGATGGGCCTTCGGCCCTCAGCACCGGGCAAGCCTTGATGAGTGCGTTCGCGGCACGATCCCTGCACCTTATCAGTGCCTTGATCGTGTGTTTCTTCGCGCTGGGGCATGCGCTTCACGCAGCAATTGCGACTGGGCGAATAGACGCTTATCTTGCCACTGAAATAGGCTGGAGCGGGCGTACCGTCGATGACGGGCAGCACTATGTGGTGCAATGGGTTACCAACCTGAATACCTATTTGCCGCAGTGGAACATGTGGGCTGTTGCCCTGCTGGTTGCCGTAGGGTTCTTCGCTTATTTTTGCTGGATTTTTTCGCGTAGCACCCGTTCTCTGCTGCATCCCGTCATGCTGATCTGGTGTGCTGCCTATATGGTTTATCTGGGGGTCTTCTGGCTTCCGCAGACCTCAACATTCCGTATTCTGCTGCCTCTTTTCCCACTTGCGCTCGTGCTCATAAACTATGGAAAAGACTCAAGGGCGTACCGCTGGCTTTTGGTGTTCTTCGGGCTTGTTTTACAGCTGATATGGGTAGGTTGGCTGTGGCATAGTCACGGTCCGGGGGACTTGAATATACCCTAATGATTGTGCCCTTTGAGCGTTCGGGTGGGTGGTCCCCGGGATGCTCTTGTCCTAAACCCTGAGGCGTTCGGTTGCGCATAAGTATGCTGGGCATCGAGAATACGAATCTCGATGCCCAGCATACTTATATTCTTGTGAGCTCTTCTGCGAGCTATCCGAGAAACTCTATACGATTAGCGACAGCGGCTTGCCCGCCAGGGAATCCTTGCGGTGCAAGAGTTGTGCAGCAATATTCTTAATTTCTACAGAAGTTGCTGACTCCGGGTGGCCCCACACCACGGGTATACCCTCATCACCGCCGGTACGCAGGGCAACATCAAGAGGAACCGAACCGAGCAGCGGCACCGGATAGTCCAGCGCCTCGGTCAGACGTTTTGCCAGATGCTCGCCGCCGCCTGAACCGAACATCTCTAACACAGTACCGTCGGGTAGAGTCATCGCCGCCATATTCTCGATCACGCCCACCACCTTTTGCTGTGTCTGCAGGCTGAGGGTACCGGCACGTTCGGCGACATCCACCGCCGCATGCTGCGGGGTGGAGACCAGAATCAACTCGGCGTTGGGAAGCAGCTGTGCCATTGAGATCGCAATATCGCCGGTACCCGGGGGAAGATCAAGCAGCAGAACATCGAGCGCGCCAAAGTGAACGTCAAGAATGAACTGTTCAAGCGCCCGGTGCAGCATCGGCCCGCGCCAGGCGACGGGCTGATTATCCTTGAGAAACATGCCAATTGAAATAACTTTCACAAAACCGCCGGATGCGCCAGTCGCCGACTCTTGCCCGCCCGTATCGTCTTTACCTCGTACCGAGGCGGGAATGTCTACGGTCGGGGGAATAATGAGGTCATCCAGTCGGGTGGGGGCTTCCGTAATGCCCATGAGTCCCGGGATCGAGAAGCCGTGCACATCCGCGTCGATAATGCCGACGGCAAGACCTCGCGAGGCAAATGCCGCCGCGAGATTTGCGGTCATGGAGGATTTTCCCACACCTCCCTTACCGGAAACCACCCCGAAGATGCGGGTGAGCGAACCGGGCACGGTAAAAGGATTGGTACGTTCGGGCTTGAGCCGGGATTTGAGGGCGCCGCGCTGTTCGGAGTTCATGGCACCAAGCTCAAGCTGCACGCGATCGATGCCGGTGACGGCAGCAGCCGCCTCGCGCACTTGGGCGTCGATTGTGTTCTTGAGCGGGCAACCCTCAATGGTCAGCAGAACTTTCACCTGGGCATAACGCCGCTGCGGGTCGTCTTCTTCGGCGAGAACCCGGGCATATTCCACCATGCCAAGTTCGGTGATAGGACGGCGCAGCTCGGGGTCTTCCACGCGCGCGAGCGCCGCCCAGAGCGCATCCTCCAGGGGATTATCGGGCGCCGGTTCGTTCTCGCGGGAACGATCGTGCGGTGTGGCGTTAGGGCTACTCATGGTATCTCCTCAGCGCGTTCATAAGAGGGTATGTATCGTCGCGGTGACGATGCCGCACCGGGCGATAAAAACACCGCCGCTTAGATGGTTGGCTGCGGTGCTACTATCATGCGCGTTTGCGCATTATTTGTCTAGGCTGGTGTTCTGCGAGCTTAAGAGCTTAACCGGGCTGCGGAACACACTTTAGGATGTGGGTCGTTCGCCTTTATGCGCCGTTGATGCCTTGGCGTTGGGAGAGTCTTCAATAGCGGTGGCGTGCTTCTCAGTTTCGGGGTCAGCCTCGGTGTTTTCTTCCCCGTCCAAGTCTTCAAGCTCTTCGATATCGTCGCCAATATCCTGCAGCTGTTCGGCTTGGCGTTCCTGCTCCTCTTGAATAGATTTCAGCTCTTCCAAAATATCCCGAAGCTCGCTGCGCACGAAGTCGCGGGTGGCAACCTCGCGCAGGGCGATGCGCAGCGAAGCGATCTCGCGCGTCAAATACTGTGTCTCTTCAAGGTTTTGCTGATCGCGTTTGCGGTCTTCGGAGGCGACCACGCGGTCGCGGTCATCCTGCCGGTTCTGCGCCAACAGCAGCAGGGGAGCGGCGTAGGATGCCTGCAATGAGAGCATCAGGGTGAGCAGAGTGAAGTTGAGGCTTCGCGGGTCGAACTGCAGCTCTTCGGGGGCGAGCGTATTCCAGCCCAGCCACACGCCACAGAAGACGGTCATCCACAGCAGAAATTGAGGTGTACCCATGTACCGGGCGAACGCCTCAGTCATACGTCCGAAAGCGTCCGGGTTCGGGTTGTACGCAAAAAGCTTGTTCTTGCGCTCTGCCGGGGTGCTCAGTTGAGACTCAGCGCGGTTACCGCTCCTGCTGTTTTCCCGGGTGTCGCGGCTGCGTTCGGCGTATTTCTTTTCGAGACGGTCTTTGAGGATGCGCGCTTTATCGATCCTCGGATTTTCCTCGTGCTTCAGGTTTTCGTTGCGGCGGTTCTGATCAGACAAAGCGTCGCCCTACCTTTCGTACGGGGGTTCCGTCGTCGAATGTGCGCCAGTCTTCGGGCAGGAGCGCATCGAGTACGTCGTCAATCGTGACCGCACCGACCAGTCGGTGAGATTCGTTCACGATGGGGATAATGGTCAAGTCGTAGGCGGCGAGTACGCGCGCTAATTCCGCAAGACTTGCCTGGTCAGAGACCGGTTCGGTGTCTGTGTCTAGAATGTGGCCAATCGATTCGCTCGGCGGCACCCGCAAAAGCTGCTGCATATGCACCAGCCCCAAATATTTGCCGGTCGGCGTTTCGAGGGGCGGCCGGGCTACCAAGACTGCGGCGGCCATTGCGGGCGAGATTTCTTCGGCGCGGATATGTGCCAGCGCCTCGGCAACTGTGGCTTCGGGGGAGAGGATAATCGGTACCGGGTTCATGAGCGAACCGGCGGTGCCCTCGTCATATTCGAGCAGGCGGCGCACATCGTCTGCCTCATCCGGTTCCATGAGTTCCAGCAGCTTTTCACGCTGCACGTCGTCGAGCTCAATCAGCAGGTCGGCGGCGTCATCCGGTTCCATCTCTTCGAGCACCTGCGCGGCGCGTTCGTCTGCTAGGTAGGAAAGAATTTGTACCTGGTCCTCTTCGGGTAGCTCTTGAAGCACGTCCGCCAGGCGCTCATCCTGCAGTTCCGCCGCGATTTCGACCATGCGTTTATCGTTCATCTCATGGATCGCATCGGCAAGGTCGGCAGGTTTAGAATTTTCGTGGTTCGCCACGAACGCGGTCGCAGCCTGCGGCTCCAGCTCGGTGGAGAGCATCGCCTGGTCCCAGTCCACCACCAGGGTTTCTTTGGAGCGGCGGCGCCACCCGCTGGAACTACTCACGCGGGATACGAAAAGTTCGGTCACACCCCAATCACCGTTGCGGCGCTGTTCAATGGCGACGTCTTCAATGACGGCATCCCCGCTGCCGTCGAGCAGGCGCACACGGCGGTCGAAAAGTTCGCCCACAACCAGAGTCTCGGAGTTGCGCTGTTCAAAGCGGCGCAGATTCACGAGCCCGGTTGAAATAATCTGGGAGGCGTCGATGCTGCGCACACGAGTCATTGGCATGAAGACACGCTTTTTGCCGAGCACCTCAATAATGATGCCCACGACCACGGGTTCGCTGCCTTTGCGCAGGTGAGCACCAGCCGCCAGCGCCGCGCCAAAACCGCGCTTGAGTACGACCACATCACGCAGGCGACCGAGGCGGTCACCGAAGGGGTCGAAGACATCAAGACCGAGCAGGCGGGCGATATAAATTTTGCTGGGGGCGCTGAATTTAGTATTGCTCACTCTATCTAGGGTACGCTGTGAACCCCGAATACGCACTTCACCAGTGCTTTAGGCACGCTGCGAGTCATGACCGGTGTGGGGCTGCAGGCCCTAACCGATGCGCAAAATTTTTCTATGCGTAGGGAACTAAGCCCATCGCAAATATCCCGCCGCCTGCGAGTTCTCTCCCGGTAAAATATAGGGCATGACTCAGATGCCTCCCAATATGCCCCCATCTTCTTATTTAGCGTCTCGCCTGGCGCAGGCTAACGGACAGCTTATGCCTCAGGGCGAACCCGTGGCAGCCTTCAGCCGCCGTGAAGAAGCCTTTGCCGCTTTTGATGTGCTTGCCGCCGCAAACTACCCCATCACCGCGCTTTACCTGGTGAACGAAGGACTCAAACAGGTCGAATACCCCACCCAGCAGGGGTACGGCCGTCCGCTTCTGGTTGCTCTTATCCAGGGTATTCTTGCAGGTCTATTCTATTCGGCGCTGGTTTCCACCGCAGGCACGAACTTCTGGGCTGCCGCCTCGTCCGCCGTGCCGATTGCCGTTGCGGTCTTCGTGGTCTGGAAAATTTTTGAGCTTCGCCGGGGCGGTTCCGGTCGCTATCCGATGCGCGGTGAGGCAGTCCCGGAACGTACCATAGTCTACGCCCTGAGTGATTATTCTTCGGAGGCGCGGCGCATCCTCTCGGCAAACCCGCTGTTTCAGAAGGCGGTAGCTTCGGCATCCTCGGGAACGCCGAGTGCAGGTACCGGCTTGCCCCATGCCGCCAGCCCCTATGTCTCTTATACACCAACGTCTGCCGGTGAATCTTCGCAGGCTCCGAGCACCCCGTCGGCTGTGACGGATCAGCAAGGTGGCTACACCGAAAACCGCGATAGCGCTGCCAAGAACCCGAATCCCGAGCAAGCGGATGCGGGCGGACAACAGAGCAGTGCGGCACAGGAGATTCCGTGGCAAAGCCCAGCCGGTGGGGTCTCCCAAGCGCCACAGACCGCTGCATCACCGCCTGCCGCGCCGCAAACCCAGCCCGACGACTCTCCTGAGCAGTCTTCGTCCGCCGCCGACGCCCGCAATCACAAGTCTCAGGCACCAGCAGCACCGCGGTTCGGTCTGCGCATTGACGACCCGGAGGAATACGCCAAAACTATCCGGCAGGCCCCAACTCGTGAGACCCCCAAACCTAAAGGCGTCAAGGAAGACTAGCTTCCAACGCCACAGAGGCATCTGACACAACGAAAAAATCCCCGCAGCCAGGACAGTCCTGGCTGCGGGGACTTTCGTCTGCGAAACTAGGAGACTACTGGGCGAGCTTCGCCATCCACGCCTCAATCTCTTCAACCGTGCGGGGCAGTGCCGCTGAGAGGTTTACATTGCCGTCCTCGGTGCACAGCACGTCATCCTCCAAGCGAATACCGATACCGCGGTACTCCTCAGGAACAGACAAATCCTCATCCTTGAAATATAGTGCGGGTTCAATCGTGAAGACCATACCCGGCTCCAAAGTTGCGCCGGTGTACAGCTCCGCCTTCGCCTGCGCGCAGTCGTGCACATCCAAACCCAAATGGTGGCTGGTGCCGTGCGGCATCCACCGGCGATGCTGACCACCCTCAACCGTCAAAGAAACCTCAGCCGAAACGGGCAGCAGTCCCCACTCCTCTAGGCGGTGAGCCAGCACCTCCATCGCGGCATCGTGAATCTCATGGAACTTACGACCCGGCACAGCGACCTTGAACGCCGCATCCGCAGCATCCAGCACCGCGTTATAGACCTTCGCCTGAACCTCGGTAAACTTACCGTTCACCGGGAACGTGCGGGTTACATCGGCGGTGTACAGGGTATCGTCTTCAACACCGGCATCCAGCAGCAGCAGCTTGCCCTCATCCACGGTGCCGTTATTGCGAATCCAGTGCAGAATCGTCGCGTTATTCCCGCACGCCGCAATCGTGTCATAGCCCAGGTCGTTGCCGTCGGTACGTGCTACCGAGAAAAACGCTGTCTCCACCACGCGCTCACCACGATGATGTGCCACCGCCTTCGGAAGCTCACGCACGACCTCTTCGAAGCCCTTCACCGTCATATCAACCGAACGCTGCAGGTTCTCAACCTCGATTTCATCCTTAATCAGGCGGGCCTCAGAGAGCGCCACCGTCAGCTCGGAATCGAGCTTATCGGATTCCTCCAGCGCAACGCCCGTGTTGTACCGGGAGGTATCAACCAGCGCATCAATGGAAGGATCAACCTCACGCACTAGTCGGATACGCACCCCGCCCAACGCCTGAGCTCCGGCGTTCTTCGTAATCGCAACTTCAAGCTCCGAAAGGTCCTTCGTACGCACACCGTAACGCTCCGAAAACTCCTTGAGCGTGGGGCGCGGACCAACCCAGAACTCGCCGTAGCGCGCATCCGCATAAAACTGCGTGGTATCACGGCCAGCTAACGGGCGGAAATACAGGGTAACCTCATGGTTCGAGCCGTTATCGCCGGTGCCCTCATCTACGGGTTCAAAGACCAGCACGGCATCCGGCTCATGATCAACACCCAACCCGGTCTGGTGTGCAAACGCCGAATGCGGGCGGAAACGGTAATCGCAATCGTTCGAGCGAACCTTCAGTGGTCCAGCAGGCAGAACCAGACGCTCACCCGGGAACTTTTGGGAAATCTTCTTACGACGTTGCGCCGCAAAATCGGCGACGCGTTCGCGGGTATAGCCATCATCAGCAGCGGGCTCCCAGTTAGATGCGATGAACTCCTGAAAAGCTGATGCTTTGGGGGTATCGCGGTGATCTGTTGTTGGAGCTCCGGTGCTCTTCTTCGTATTTTCAGTCATAGTTGTATTCTATCCCACGCGCCGCGAGAAATCGCCGGTATACCGCCGCTATTTTCCGCGGGAAATCGCCTTGAGTGAGGCGCTATCGCGGGTGGGGCAGACGCGGGGTGCGTTAGAGTTAGAACTATGACCGAACGTTACGATCTGCATATTCACTCTGCAATTTCCGATGGTACTCAGCCGCTCACCGAATTAATTCCGCTTATTCGTAAGGCGGGACTGACAGGATTCGCGCTTACCGACCATGACACCGCGTGCGGATGGTCGCAGGCGGCCGAGCTGGCGGGGGAGTACGGGCTGGATTTTCTGCCCGGTGCCGAGTTTTCGTGCCGGTACACGTACTGCGATGAGCAGGGACGAGAGCGCACTAAGAGCGTGCATCTGCTGGCCTACGGGTATGACCCGCGATCCTCCGAGTTGGCGCGGCGGGTTGAGGAAATTCGGCGCTCGCGTGCGGGGCGGGCGCGGCGCATCGTTGAGCTGCTATCCGCCGACTACCCGCTCACCTGGGAACATGTGCAGGAACAGACGGGTGAAGAGAACGCATCGGTGGGGCGACCCCATATTGCAGATGCGCTCATCGCCGCCGGAATCGTCGCCAGCCGTGAGGAAGCGTTCGGTCGTATTCTCTATGCGGGCTCACCCTACTATGTGCCGCAAGAGAGCATGGACCCGCTGGAGGCGACCCGGCTGGTGCGCGCGGCGGGCGGCGTGCCGGTGGTGGCGCATCCGATGAGTGAAAATCGTGGTCCTGCGTTGCCGCTTGAGTACCTGGGGCAGATGGCAGATGCGGGCCTCGCCGGGGTGGAGGTATACCATCGCGAAAACTCTGAGCCGAACCGTGCGCGTCTGCTGGAATTTGCGCGCGATCGCGAGCTTTTGGTGACAGGTTCCAGCGACTATCACGGCGCGGGCAAACCAAACCAGCTGGGGGAGAATACCACTGCCCGCGAAACTGTTGAGGCGATCCGCGCCCAGATTCGCAGCTAAAGCTCGCCGCCGACAACTAAAGTAATCACTGTAACCCGTACACTTTGCCGCATATCGTACGGTTAAACCCTACGAAGATGCAGCAAAGTGTACGGCATACGCCGGGTCAGTCCGCTATGAAGACGCCGCCGTCTCCTTGACCTGCTTCCGCTTCTTCGTCAGCTCGTGGCGTTTGCGGTCTTTACGCAGTTTTTCGCGGGCCTGGATGCGCAGCTCGCGTTCCAAAATATCGGTCGAAGGATGCCGCACAAACTGGCTGTGCGCCCCGTCAATAGGCTTCACACGCTCCCGAATCTTCTCGCTCTGTTCCGCCAGTGCGCGCCGTGAGGCCGCCGTGAGCGCGTCCCGCGAGGTTCCCCCGCGCACGCCCACACTGCGCTGCGGTGTGAACAGCACCGCCGCACCGCGCGGCACACCCCGGTACGCGGCAAATGAGTGCTCCTCCACGTTCAGGCGTTTCGCCATGACCTCAATCGCGGGCGGGTTCTGATCCACGCACACGAACCTGCGCCCCAATGCCGCCGCAGCCGCACCGGTGGTACCGGAACCAGCGAAGAAATCCAGCACCCAGTCGCCCGGGCGTGATGAAGCAGCAATCATCCGCTTGAGCAGACCCAGCGGCTTTTGCGTGGGGTACCCGGTCTTTTCCTTACCCGTGGGCGAAACGATCGTATGCCACCACACATCGGTGGGGAGTTTTCCGCGTGCCGCTTTCTCTTCGGTCACCAGACCGGGTGCCATATAGGGTTCGCGGTCTACCGCATCCGCATTGAAATAGTATTCCTGCGGGTTCTTGACATACATCAAGATATTGTCGTGTTTAGTGGGCCAGCGCTTTGTCGATTTTGCGCCGTAGTCGTAGGCCCAAATAATCTCGTTGATAAAACAGTCGCGCCCAAAAATCATGTCGCACATAACTTTGGCGTAGTGAACTTCACGCCAATCGAGGTGCAGGTAGAGGGTGCCATCCTCTGTGAGCAGACGGTGAGCCTGCCTAATACGCGGCTCTAAGAACGCCCAGTAGTCCTCAAAAGCATCGTGATAACTCGCAAGGGTTTGCAGGGCACTCGTGTAGCTTTTGCCCTGAAATCCGGTACGATTACCGTTGCCTTTACCCTGTTCTTCGCCGTCTGCAGCGGGGGCGGTTTTGAGGGTACGCCGGGTCTGAGTTTTGCCGGTGTTAAACGGCGGATCAATGTAGATCACAGTGAACGAGGCACTTGGAAGCTCGCTCAGATACGCCAGATTATCGGCCTGAACCACCAGCGATGAACCATTCGGATCGAAAACTGGAACATCGCCGGTGCCCGACCGTTTGGGCACAGATGTATCGGCGGAGGATACTGCTTCGCTCACTCGCTATTTACTCCTCACCCGATGCGGTATCAGACTTTTTTCGACCCGCTTTCTTAGCTGCAGTCGAGTCTGCCTTGCCCTTATTCCCGGAACGGCGACGGCTGCGGCGCGACGAGCCTTGAGAATCTGTTTTCTCAACCGAGCTATCCTTGGCAGAGCCGGATTTCTTAGCCGATTTTTTCTCGGCGGATTTCTCCGCGGTTTTCTCGGTACGCGTCTCAACGGCTTCACCCTCAACGCGTCGGGTGCGGCGGCGCGGGCGGCGTTCACGTTTCGGCGCAGTATCCTTCGAGGGTGAATCCTCCCCGCGCTTTTCGGACTTTGCCTTGCGAGAACCGCTGCGGGAGCCGCGGGATTTAGAACCGCGCGAACCTGAACGCGAACCCCGAGAGGAACGGGAGCTACCCCGTGAAGAGCGCGATTCGCCATAATCATCAAGGTGCTCCGCATCCAAACCTTCGAGGGTCTGCTCGGAACGCGGCAGGCGACCCTTGGTGCCCGGCGGAATATCCAGGTCGTAGAACAGATGCTCAGAAGAAGAATAAGTTTCCACAGGATCGGAAACGCCCAGATCGAGCGCATCGTTAATGAGGCGCCACCGGGCAATATCCTCCCAATCCACGAAGGTTACGGCGGTACCCTCGTGGCCCGCACGACCGGTACGCCCGGTGCGGTGCAGATAGGTTTTCTCGTCTTCGGGCACGCGGTGGTTAATCACATGGGTCACGTCTTCCACATCAATACCGCGAGCCGCAACATCGGTCGCCACCAGAATATCCACCTTGCCGTTGCGGAAAGCACGCAAAGCCTGCTCGCGAGCGCCCTGGTTGAGGTCGCCGTGCAGGGGAGCGGCGGCGAATCCGCGCGCGATAAGCTCATCGGCAACGCGCGCGGCATCGCGCTTGGTCTTCGTAAAGATCACGGTGCGTCCGCGTCCATGAGCACGCAGGATGCGGCCGAGCATTTCGTCCTTATCCATATGGTGCACGCGGTAAACCACCTGACGAATCGAGGCCTTGGTCTTGGCGTGATCTTCCGGGTCTGCCGCGCTAATATGCATGGGCTTAGTCATGTATTTGCGCGCCATCGTGATCACCGGGCCGGGCATCGTCGCGGAGAACAGCATGGTCTGGCGGTCGGTGGGTAGGTACCCCATAATTTTTTCGACGGAAGGCAAAAAGCCTAGGTCAAGCATCTCATCGGCCTCATCCAACACCACCGTCTTAACCTGGGTGAGGGTGAGCGCACCATGCTGGTACAGGTCGATCAGGCGCCCGGGAGTGCCGACCACAACTTCCAGCCCCTTGGTGAGCTGCTCAACCTGAGGCTCGTAGGGAACACCGCCGTACAGGGTTGCCACGCGGGCGTTGCGCAGTTTAGAGGCTACCGCTAAATCGTTACCCACCTGAATTGCAAGCTCGCGGGTGGGTACCAAGATAAGTGCCTGAGGCGCCCCCGGCTTCTGCAGTGAACCCCACTGATCGTCGTCACGGCCCACCACACGCTGAATCGTGGGGAGACCGAACCCGAGGGTTTTACCGGTACCGGTTTTTGCCTGCCCAATAATGTCATGCCCGGCGAGTGCGACCGGCAGGGTCATTTCCTGGATGGGGAAGGGGCTCACAATGCCCACAGCGGCGAGTGCATCGCTAATATCTTGGCGAACCCCAAAATCGGCAAAGGACTTGGGGGAAGACTGTGGTGTTGAGGAAGGCTGGGCCTCATCGGTCGTCGCGTTTTGAGCGTCGGTCATCTCATATCTTCCTGCCCTGATCGGGCGGTTTGCGCCGCACCCGTACCTGTGCGTGAGTGTGCACAGGTGTTATGCCGTGTAGCTGCCCGAGTACTGCGGGGAGCACGGTGTATTCACAACGCCGGGCTGGCGCGAGGTGAAGGAAGCCGATCGCGGGAAATTCATGTTCCGAAGTCGAGCTCTTGAAGATGTACTTGCTGTAAAAGAACTCAGGCTCCCGGAAAGACGCGGTGTCTGGTATATCAAGAACGACCGGGCATCCACTTAACCCTTAAATCTTAACCCGTCTTGGCGTCAGATGCACCCTTACAGGTCGATATGTCGAGTATGCGTACTGCCATAGGAACGCTCGAAGCCCGCATTCATACGGTAAAACCGTGAATGCGGGCTTCGTAAAAATTATTGGGTGTATCCCTGCTGTTAGGCGCCGACGCCGAACCCAACGCGGCGCTTCTCTTCGGAGCCGAGCTCAACATAACCGATCTGCTCACCGGGTACGAGGGTGGTTGCTCCCTTATCGTCGGTGATTTCAAGGAGGGAACCGTTCGTAATGGCGTCGGCTACCTTGGTGCGGATAGTCTCTACGCTTTCCTTGGTTTCGAGCGTAACTTCGCGGCTAATGTGACGAATACCAATTTTGATTTCCATGATGACCCTTCAAGCCGTCAGCGGTGTTTTCTTCTGGATTTAGTGTACCGTGCCTGCCAGACGGATGCCGTAAGGATGCGCGCATGATTCGCCTGTGGCTTAGGGCTGCGGTGGAATAAAGCGCAGCGTGCAGAAGATTATCCCGCAATTAGCGGTCGTCGATAGTGATTCCGTAGAGCGTTTCGAGCGCCACAATGTAGTCGGAGGTTCGCCCCTGGGTTGCGAGCTGTTTCGCGCGTATCGTGGGGGTGTGCAAAAGGGACTTCACCATGCGGCGCATTGCAAGTTCGAGCTGCTCGGTGGCGGCGGTACAACCGAATTGGCTGCGTACCTTATCGAGCTCTTCGTCCAGCACCTCCATAGTATGAGAACGAAGCGCCACGATCGCCGAATCAATATTGCGGGTCTTTTGCCGTGCAGCAAAGGCCTGAGTCTCAGACTCGACGATGCGCTCGGCGGTGGCGACCGCCTCCTCAGTTTCTTCGGGGGCTGCCAAGCGCACTGACTCTAAGGTAATAAGCTCCACCTGCGGCAGATCCGCAATAGCGGGGTCAAAATCTCGGGAGAGCGCCAAATCAAGGATCGTATGATGCCCCGGTGGAATTTCGGCGGGGGAGAGCGGGTCAGACCCGCCCGAGCAGCCAACAATCACATCCGCCTGTTCCATGGCCTTATACGTTTCACCTTTGGGAACCGCGCGAACATCGCGTTTTGCGGCAAACTCCGGGGCACGGCCCGAACGGGAGTTAACCCAAATGTCTTCGCATCCGCGTTCACGCAGGGCTGCAATAGTAGCACCCGCGTAGGCACCCGTTCCAAAGACGAGAGCACGGCGGGTTTTCCAGTCTTTCTCGGCGACCGCATCCGCCAAATCCAGGGCGACCGAGACGATGGAACGCCCCTGTGACCCGATAGTGGTGTGTTGCCCAACCTGACGGGCGGTGTGTGCCGCATGCTCGAAAAGCTGTACAAGCTCCCCGGGAACCGTCCCTTCTTCTTGGGCGGAGGCAAGGGCACGGCGCACTTGCCCGGCGATTTCGCGCTCGCCGACCACGGCGGACTCTAACCCGGATGCCACTGTAAAGAGATGTTTGGCAGCTTCGAGGTTTTCGTAGATTTCAAAACTGTCTGCAATAAGCTCTGCATCGAGTTCAGATTTTTGCGCAATCTCGGCGTAGAGCATATCGCTTACGGGGCCTAAATGCTCGGCCACCGAGAGCTGCACATAAATTTCGAGGCGGTTGCAGGTTGCCAGCACAATAGTGCCGGTAACGCCCAAGTTTTGCGCGGTTTCGGTACGAAAAAGCTCGGGTATGCTAGCTGCACCGTTGCTCAGTAGAGCGACGGTGGTGAGATCGATGATCCTGTGTGATGCAACAAATGAATACGTAGCCACTAGACAATAATCATAAACACATTTTTAGTCGGTGAGTGTAACCTAACGTGAGCTGGCTCCCAATAGTGTGAGTTTGTGTGAAAAGCTCCCGAACTGTGCCCAACAAGGCCCAGCAAAGGACCGGTGTATAAAAACTTAGGGTAAATAAATTTTGAGATAGCTAAAACAGCTTTAAAAATAAGGTAACCCTACACCAAAATTTATAAAGGTTACGAAGGGGTACTTTATGACACCGTGTCATAAAAACAGGCGCGAAAACCTGTCAGACTAGAGGGTATGACCGAAATCCAGCAGCCCCAGCGAGCCGCCAATGGTGCAGATTCTCAGCAGTCGCGCTCTATAGTGGGTGCTCACCCGAGAGATCGTCAGCGTGATTTGCTGACCGAGGCGCAGCTGTCGCGCCTGAGCGCATCTCACCCGCTGCGTGCCGCTCAAACCGCCGATTCGCCGATGCTGCAGGCGCTCACCGGGCGCGCATCTGAGTATCGTCCGGTCTGGTTTATGCGCCAAGCGGGGCGTTCGCTGCCCGAGTATCGTAAGGCGCGCGAGGGAATTCCCATGCTGGACGCCTGTTTGACACCCAAACTTGCCGCCGAGATTACCGTGCAGCCGGTACGCCGTCACAAAGTCGATGCCGGTATTTTCTTCTCGGATATCGTTATCCCCATGAAGCTCGCGGGCGTGAATGTCGATATTGTGCCCGGCCGCGGTCCCGTACTCGAACATCCCGTGCGCACACTCGATGAGGTGCGTTCCCTGCCCGAACTGACTGATGCGGCACTTGACCCTATTCGTGAGGCAGTCGCAGCAACCGTCGACATGCTCGGTTCCACCCCGCTTATTGGTTTTGCGGGTGCTCCTTTCACCGTTGCCGCCTATATGGTTGAGGGCGGTCCCTCCCGCGATCACCTACGCCCCCGCACCATGATGCATGCCGACCCCGTTGCCTGGCGCGAGTTAGCGCAGTGGGCCGCGCGCACCTCGGGACAGTTTTTGCGGGCACAGATTGAGGCGGGTGCATCCGCCGTGCAGCTCTTCGACTCTTGGGCAGGCTCTTTAGGGGAAGCAGACTACCGCCGGTATGTGCAGGAACACTCTGCCACCGCCTTGAGCATGGTCGAAGAATTTGGGGTGCCCCGCATCCACTTTGGTACCGGAACCGCCGAGCTGCTGCCCGCCATGCATGAGGCCGGCGCCGATGTGATCGGGGTGGACTACCGCCTGCCTCTTGACGAAGCGAACCGCAGGCTCAACGGCGCGGTGCCGCTTCAGGGGAATATCGATCCCGCGCTTTTAGCTGCAGGGCGTGAGACTCTATATGCTCACGCGGATGAGGTACTCGCCGCCGGGGCGAGCGCCCCCGCCCATATCGTGAACCTGGGGCACGGGGTGCCGCCCACAACGGACCCGCAGGTGCTCACCGACCTAGTGACATATCTTCACGAACGCACCCGACGCCCATAAAACGGATACTCTTAAGAGAGGCAGTTAGAACCGAAACATTAACGGGGATGAATATGGTACATCAGCACAAGAATCATCATGCACCGAGCGCCATCGTAGTCGGCGGCGGCATTTCTGGGTTGTTGGCGGCGCGTCGTCTTACCGATGCCGGAGTGAACGTAACCGTCCTAGACCAGAATGATTATCTGGGAGGCGCTCTCGGCGCGCATAAGGTCGCCGGTTTGGTGCTAGATTCCGGTGCGGAATCCTATGCGACCCGAACCCCAACCGTGACAAACCTCGTCAAAGAGCTTGGTCTAGGTGACCAGATTGTGCATCCTAACTCCCACGGTTCATGGCTGTATCTGCCTCAGGGTGCCCGAAAGACCCCGAGCACTGGAATTATGGGCATTCCTGGTGATCTTTCTGATAAATCTTTGGCCGGTGTGCTCGGTAAAAGCGGTTTGCGCCGCGCCCGTATGGATAAGGTTCTGCCTGCTTCGGTTGGAGCCAACGCAAAGACGCTGGGTGAACTAGTACGTGCCCGTATGGGTAAAAAAGTACTCGATAACTTGGTTGCGCCCGTGGTCTCCGGGGTGTACTCGACCCACCCGGATATGCTCGATATTGATGCCGTTATCCCCGGCTTACGCGAAGGGCTGAAAAAACATAAGTCCCTAGCTGCCGCCTCCGCCGCGATACGCGCTCAAGCACCCGCGGGTTCGCAAGTCGCCGGACTTTCTGGGGGCATGCACTTGCTGATCGAACAGCTTATCGAGAAGATGCCCGCACCTGTGCGGTACATTCCCGAATGCGGCGTGATCGCGGTGGATCGTGACCCCATCACCAATGAATGGGTGGTAATTCGCCGCCGCAGCGACGGTGAGAAAGCTGCCTCGGTGGGTGCCGATTATTTGGTGATTGCGACCGATGGTTCCACTGCTGCGCGTCTGCTCGGACCGCATATTAAGGGAAGTTCTCTGCCTAATATTGACCCCGGCCCCGAGGTTGCTCTCGTAACGCTCGTTGTCGATCAGCCCGCGCTTAACTCGAACCCGCGTGGTACGGGTCTGCTGGTTTCCGAAGCTGTGACGAATGTGCGCGCCAAAGCGCTCACCCATGCCACTGCTAAATGGGCGTGGGTAGCCGAAGAGGCGGGCAAGAACCGCCACGTGGTGCGGCTTTCCTACGGCCGCGGGGGAGAACAGAGTACCTTCTCCGACGTTTCTCTTGACGAAGACCAGCTGATCACCCTCGCCTTGCGCGACGCCTCGAAATTGCTCGATGTACCCATTACCGCCCAAAATCTTGTGGATGCAGATGTGGTTCGCTGGAACGGCGTGCTGCCTCTCTCAACGCCCGGGTACCGCGAGCGGGTGCAGCTTTTCCGTGAACGCGCGGCAGAACTCGATACCGTCTGCACGGTTGGTTCGTGGGCCGCAGGGTCCGGACTCGCCGCCGTGGTGCGCGATACTCAGGAGCAGCTGGATCAATTCATTGCACACATAACACAAAAACGCGCCTCGAAGTGACGAAGATACTTGCGGCTGCCCGCGCAGTGCAGGCACCGTGTTAACCAAAGAAAACAGAAGACAAAACCTCACGAGTGAGGAGCATAAACCGCAGACATACTAAGGTTTGTCTGGTCAAGACTCGCAGGTGAATACGACGTATCCGGCGAATCTTGGGCGGTTTTCACCGAAAGGAAGAAAATGTCTCACGAAGAACATCAGAATGCGGCTCACGGCTCTCATGGAAGCGGGTACGGGGGCGCGCCCAAAGGATATGCCGTGCAGCATTCCCCAGCTGATGAGAACAAACGCGGTCGTGAAGAAGGCGAAACCCTGCACTATACCCTGTACACCGTCTTCGCCCGTGCCGGGCAGCGTCCCGAGAGCGCATCCTCGGCGGAAGCTATTGCAGAGTTCGAGCAGCTCATCGAAGAGCTCAAAGCGGACGGCGTAACGCTGCGCGGGCTCTACGATGTTTCCGCTATGCGCGATAACGCAGACGTTATGGTGTGGACCCACGGGCCGACCCCCGAAAAGCTGCAGGCAGCCGTGCGTAAGATCCGCCGTACCGCGCTCTTCAGCGCGACCACCATTGTCTGGTCGACTATGGGCGTGCACCGCGAGGCAGAATTCACCCGCAACCATGCACCCGCCTATGCGCGCCAGAAGGCACCCGAGGCATGGGTATGCGTGTACCCCTTCGTGCGTTCCTACGACTGGTACTACATGAATCCCGAACGCCGCGCCGAAATGCTCAAGAACCACGGCATGAAGGCTATCGACTTCCCGCAGGTGCTCGCGAACACTGTGGCAACTTTCGGCCTGAACGACTACGAATGGGTACTCGCCCTTGAGGCTCCCGAACTTGTCGATCTGGTCGATATGATGCGCCACTTCCGCAATACCGAGGCACGCCTGCACGTGCGTGAAGAAATTCCCTTCTACACCGGTCGTCGTGTCAATGCCGCCGATGTCGCCGAGGTGCTCGCGTGAGTGAGACCGTACACGCAGGGTGCTGCGGGAACGTCCCGGACGATGTTTGCCCGAACGCTACAGACCCCGCAAATACCGCCTCCAACGGACCAGCAGTGCTCACCCCCGAGACGCTAAAGTCGTACCGGGGGGAGTGCGGTATTACACGCTCTCGCACCGCCGTGCCCGCCCCCTATGACCTGGTGATTCTTTCTTCCTTCGGCGGGCCCGAAGGACAGGAAGACGTGATTCCCTTCCTGCGCAACGTTACGGCGGGGCGCGGCATACCCGATGAACGTCTGGAGGAAGTCGCCACCCACTACCGCGCAAACGGTGGTATCTCGCCCATTAACGAGCAGAACCGTGCGCTTTTGGTAGCACTTCGAGAAGCCATGCAGGAACGCGGGCCGCATATTCCGATCGTGTGGGCAAACCGCAACTGGAAACCCTATGTGACCGACGTAGTACAGCAGGCTTATGAGGAAGGGCACCGCAATATTCTGGTGCTCGCCACCAGTGCCTACCCCGGGTACTCCAGCTGCCGCCAATACCGCGAAGACTACGGCGTGGCGCTGGAGAAACTCGGTCTTCAAGACCGCATGCGCATTGATAAGATCCGCCAATTTTTCGATGCGCCCGGGTTCGTTGAGGCCTTTACTGAGGGCTTAGAGAACGGGCTGAAACAGGTTCGCAATACCGTAGCGGAGCGCATTGCTGACGGAACGGCGGCTGCCGGGAATGGGCGCATTCGCATTATGTTCTGCACCCACTCGGTGCCGACCTCTGCCGCTAATGAGGCGGGCCCGCGCGGAATCGACTACGAGGGTGGTTCCGCCTATGTGGAGAAACACCTGCAGGTGGCGCGCGCTATTCTTGCAAAGATCCGCGAACAGGACGAGAGCCTTCTGGATAACATCGACTGGGAGCTCGTCTATCAATCGCGTTCCGGCTCACCCTCCACACCCTGGCTAGAGCCCGATGTTAACGATGCCATCGATAAAATTGCCGGTGACGTAGACGGCATCATTATGGTTCCGCTGGGATTCGTCTCTGACCATATGGAAGTCCTCTGGGACCTCGATACCGAGGCGATGGAAACCTGCCGTAACCACGGTATCGTGGCGGTGCGCACCCCCACTCCCGGCGTGCACCCCGCCTATGTGGAATCGCTGCGCCGCCTGATTGTCGAGCGTATGGCCGAGCCCGCAGAATCCGATCACGACAGGCGCGAAAGCGTTTTCGGGGAGTCCATATCCGGCGAACTCGGTTGGTTCGACGAATGCGACCCTGACTGCTGTAAACCCCTGCGCGGTCAGGAAAAACCTGTAATTGCGGAGTACACCCCTAAGGAAGACTGCGCCTGCTGCAATGAGCGCGTATAAGCGCTGCCGTATGTGCGGGTTCATCCCAACCGTATTGATGAGTCCGCACATACGGCACCCATAAAACCTGAGGAGAACCATGAGCGACCCCTATATTCTCGGCACCCGAGGCTCAGCCTTAGCGCTCACCCAGAGCACCCTTGCCGCCGAACACATCGTTCAGGTGTTCAACACTCACTCCCGCGAACACGGCGCCGAACGCACCCTATCCTTTGACATCACCACCGTCAAAACCGACGGGGATGTGCTCACCGGACCGCTCGCAACCCTCGGCGGCACCGGAGTCTTCGCCGCCGCACTGCGCCAACGCCTTCTCGACGGTGATACCCCCGGTGGAGTCGATGTTGCGGTGCACTCGCTCAAAGACTTACCTGCCGAACCGTGCCCCGGGCTCGTCATCGCGGCAATTCTTGAACGTGAAGACCCGCGCGATGCCCTGGTAGCGCGCGATAACCTCACCCTCGATACCCTGCCTACGGGCGCTCGCGTCGGTACCGGATCACCGCGCCGCGCCGCACAGGTACATACCCTGCGCCCCGACCTTGAAATCGTCGATATTCGCGGCAACGTGGGCACTCGCATAGCCCGTGTGAAAGGGCTCGAAGAACACGGAAACCGCCAAGTCGTCGTGCGTGACAGCGCCGAAACCGACGAAGCTGCACACCGTGGAATCGGTACCGAAAACACCGGTGATTGCGATGCCGTCATCCTCGCCGTTTCGGGGCTCAAACGTCTCGGCAAAGAATCCGTTATTACCGAATACCTTGACCCCTCCCGCATGCTCCCGGCCCCCGGGCAGGGTGCGCTCGCTATTGAAGTGCGCGAAACAGAATTTGTTAACCCCGATACCGCGACTTTATTCGACTCTGAAATTTCCCAGCCTGTGCGCACCCTGGGGGAAGCGCTTATTGCTGCCGACCACTTTGAAACCCACCTTGAGGTCACTGCCGAACGTCGTCTTCTGCGCCGTCTTGAGGCCGGATGCGCCGCTCCTATCGGTGCCTATGCCACCGTCAAAGACGGCGATCTTGTGCTCACAGCAGTTGTCGCATCGCCTGACGGTACCGAAAGCTTGCGCCACACGTCCGCCACCGGTGAGCTTGATGTTCCCGGTGCTGAACGACTGGGTATTCGCGTTGCCGAAGACCTGCTTCAGATGGGTGCCGCAGCCCTTGCCGGTCTTGAGGTGAAATAGGGTCGTGGCTCGTGTTCTGCTGACCCGCACGGCGGCTCAAGGCGCGCCTTTTGAGCGTGCTTTGAACGATCTGGCTGCGGAGCGAGGCATTCCGAAGATTCAGGTGGATTTTGCGCCCATGCAGCTGCCCCGTACAGTTGCGCCTGAGTATTCGCTGTTTTCCTTGGTAAGCTTAGCGGCGGAGGGAGCCTTTCTTTGGGCTACTTTCACGAGCGCGAATGCAGTGCGTTCCTGCGCCGAGCTTTTTGGCACATCCTTTGCGTGGGCGCTGCGTGATGGCGGAACCCGGATCGCTTGTGTGGGGTCTGCAACGGCACGTGCACTACGTGAGATCGGTTTGGAACCCCACTTCACGCCTGAAAAACAGGATGCTCTGGGCATGCTCGCAGAATTCCCTACCGAGGGCGCCAACCCCGAGCTGGGCATTCCTGAGAGCCTGCGTAAGCCGCAGAATACCCCGGAATCTGCCGCATTGGGCTGGGACGATATGCTTTCTGCTCAGGCGAATGTACTCGTCTTTGAAGGGGCAAACGCCCGCCCAACTCTGCGTGAAGGGCTAGTGAGGTTAGGCTTCCGTGCTGTGCGTGCGGTGGTTTACGAGATGGTGCCGGCGACCGCCTCCGTACTTGAGGCGGGAGAGATCTCCTGTATGAACGCGCGTGAGCTTATTGCCGGTGGTATTGGCTCAAATTCCGCCGCGGTAGACGTTATTATTGCCACCGCTCCGTCAAGGCTCAAAGAACTGGTGGGGGAGAACCCAAACCCTGAACGAACCCCGCCGGTGGCAGCTATTGGCCGTACGACCGCCCGCACGTGCGAGGAGCTAGGGCTGCGCCATAGGACTGCCGATTCTCCCACTCCGGAGGCCCTGGCTCTAGCAGCCATTGAACTGCTGCATTCAGCCTAGATGTATCTCGCTAAACATAGAAGTATTTTAGAAAGGCTATGTCGATGAATCTTACCCGACGACCCCGCCGACTGCGCACCACCGCCGCGATGCGCGCCCTCACCGCCGAGACCGCGCTGCGTCCCGAGCAGCTTATTCAGGTGTTTTTCGTGCGCGGCGGCATTAGCGAACCACAGCCAATTTCCTCAATGCCCGGCCAGTACCAGCACACTCTGGAATCTCTGATTCCCGTCGTGCGCCAGGCTGTGGAGGCGGGCATTAAATGCATCGACCTCTTCGGGGTTCCGCTTGACGATGATAAGGACGAGGTAGGTTCGGCGGCCTGGGACGACAACGGTATTTTGAACCGCGCTATTGCTGCCTGCCGGGCAGAGTTTGGCGACGAGGTTGTTATTATGGCTGATACCTGCCTGGATGAGTTCACCTCTCACGGGCACTGCGGCGTGCTTGTCGATGACGGTTACGGCACCATGATTGTCGATAACGATGCAACCGTGGAACTGTACTGCAAGATGGCAGTGTCTCAGGCACGCGCCGGGGCACACACGGTGTCCCCTTCAGGCATGATGGACGGACAGATTGCCGCAATGCGCGCCGCGCTGGACGAGGCCGGGTTCCAGAACGTCTCTATCATGGCGTATTCGGCGAAGTATGCCTCCGCGTTCTTTGGTCCGTTCCGCGATGCGGTGGAGTCTAGCTTTACTGGGAACCGCAAAACGTATCAGCAGGATCCGGCGAACCGCCGCGAATCTCTCCTAGAGGTGCAGACCGATATTGACGAGGGCGCCGATATGGTGATGGTCAAGCCTGCCGGAAGCTATCTCGATATTGTGCGTGAGGTCGCCGAGTTTTCACCTGTCCCGGTGGCGGCGTACCAGGTGTCGGGGGAGTACGCCATGATTGAGGCCGCTGCAGCAAACGGCTGGATTGACCGCCGTGCCGTGGCGTTGGAGGCTCTGCGGTCGATTCACCGCGCGGGTGCAGACATGATTCTTACCTACTACGCAGCCGAAGCCGCCCGCTGGCTGCGTGAAGGCTAACCCTAGGGATACTTTATTGGGGAGTAAACCGGGCAAGGACCATGCGGGTACCAGACGGCAAGTTCCTGAGGGCACTGTTGATACCTCGCGGTGACCAGGAACGCGCATCCAATGAACCATCAGGAACATGGGAATATGGTAGCTCCAGACGGTAGCAGGCACGATCTGCGAGCCGCCGGATAAACTCGCTTATCTGCTGATGCCACACTTCCCGGCTCTCAGGTGAATTATTCTCTTTGCCCCAGCCACAGACAATTGGCGCGTGCGGGAATTCGGTAAGTACTGTCTCTAATTCGGCAACCGCATGCTGGTCTAGGGAATAATCTATATTGTGTGCATTTGGTTCTACGAAGGTAAATAGATTAATAAGTAGCACTGTACGGGCGTGCAGCAATGGTGCAGAATGCGCGGGATCGAGAAAACGACAGGTTCCCAGCATAGCCTGAGTTAGAGCTTTTACCGTAGGATCGGAGGCTCTAAAGCTTCCGGCTAAACTTGGGTTTAACCCAATGAAAATAGCGGGTTCACCGGTTCCGTGAGTGTTGTCAATTCTATAGCGGTATCTATGGAATCTTTCTATAAGTAGCTCGGAACTCCAGGTAATACCGTCTTCTAAAATGCCCTGGCGCAACAATTTGGAGATTTCCATCGAGTTCCTTTTTTAGGTATATGTATTAGCCTACAGTTTCGGTAAATCCCCGCAAGCGCATTCATCATGAATGTACTGGCGGGGATTAACACGGCTAGGAAAGCAAAATCTAAGAGTTATTTCTGGGCTTGCTTGCGGGTAATGCTGTCGATAATCCAACCTGTTTCTTCATAATGAACGGTAAGCGTGTAAAGATTATCGGCATAGTTGGTATTCCTGCTGCGCTTGTGCCGCCCGTCTGCGCCTACGGTGATGATATAGGACCATCCCACGAAGAAATCCCAGGAATACACGCCGTTACCCTGATGAACGGGGTCATTTCTGAAATCATAAGAGCGCTGCTCACCGCCGATAATCCAGCCACCGTCGTGGTACAGTTTTGCATCTGCGTTGTAAGCATTAATCTCTTCGACGAGGTTTTTAGACACAAACTTATATGCCTCGGTGTAATCACCTGTCTGCATGCCGTAATTGCGCCATTGCGTCCATGCCTTCATGCTTTTCATCATGCCGTCAAGGGTGGGTTCGGTGTAGCCAGGTGGATTTGTGGGTTTAGGAACATTCTGTGCCGGACCGTAAATATCGGCCGCCCGGAACTCTCCCGCAGGAGCTTTAGACTTGCCGGAATACTTGGGGCCGGATGAGCTGGGCGCGGCACTGGGTGAATCGGCAGGTTCTGGAGGCTCGGTATCAGGCGCGGCAGCGCTGCTGGTTGTCGTGCTGGGCCGTGCCCCGGGCTTGTCCTCGTCGTCGCAGGCGGTCAAGAGCGCTACCAGAGACGAAGCTCCTAGAAAACCGAACGCGGCTCGGCGTGTACAGGTGGTGAAGTTATTGCTGATGCTCATCGGTGAATTGGCTTTCTGAGTTGTAGTGGTTGGTGAATAATCGGAAGTGATATGTACCCCCCACAGAAGAACCTCAGCGCTGCACAGCAGGCGAGCTAACCGACGATGGTGTGACGCATACTCCCGGCCTGAATTAGCCGATCCGGAAGGTTCGCGCCCAGCCGCAGAACGTTGTGATCTTCTTTAGGGAAGGTCAAGGCAATCTTTGAGGATTCGCCGAGTACCTTGCGAGAGCCGCGTCTTATATCCGCATTTCATGGTGCGGATGCGCAAAACGGTACGCACAATACAGGGCAGAAGATCCTCAAAAGAGTGCCTCTAGTGCAACTGTACGACGAATAAACGTTTTGTGCGAACCAATCACAAAGTTTACGTAAAAAATATTTAATTTAATAGAATATTCTCAGAAAACCGTTGAAGAAATGTAGAAGATTTACTTTACTGTCATAACTTTTAGTGTTGGGTTGAGAAGATATCGTCAAAAAGCGAAGAATATTCAAAGATAGGCTCTCCATAAAACGTGAAACCAGCATTTCTGCGATAGCGTCACGACATTAGAGAACCCATCTTTGTGCCTGTGCAGCAGAGTGAGGAAAACTCTAATGTGTCTGCTTGAAGGATGCGCGATCTGCCGCCTCCTGCGCGTGTTTACCGGCCGGAATATAGCCCTTAGTGATGCACACGAGGCGCGCATCCCGGCCATATTCTTCGAGCCGTTCTCGGTCGGCAGGGGAGTTATCGTCAGCCCAGCGTTCTTGCTCCACGCGGAAGGCAATCTGCCGAACCAAATACTCAAGATTGGGGTCGCGTAGCTCTTTCGTATATTTGTTGGCCCGAGGTACCTTAAATTCCAGATTCCACTGCGATAAATCTTTGGTATCAGGGTCAGTGGCATCTGGGTCTTGAGGCACCACGCGGTAACTCCTCAGCTGGCGGTATGGAATATCGCGCGGGTTGCGGAAAGGTCCCCGGCCAACCTGCAGAAGAGTTGGGGTGGAGACAAGGTACGAGTTCGTATACGAGACGAGCGCGACGATACCGGCAATATATCCGATTCCCAGAATAATAGCGTTATAGGGAACCGGCGGCGCGTATTCAAAATCGATATCGGTCAGCCGAAGCAAAAACAGGGCAGTGGACGCGAAAAAGATAAGGCTGCTTATCAGCGCGGTAGTGCTCAGGTCATGATCTAGCGTTAGTCCAGATTGATGACCCGTCGTACGTAGGGGCTTGCTGAGCTTACCCAGGGTAGCGCTGTAGATTTTGGGCATACCCACAGCACGGTCGTCTGGAGAAGCGCCGTGGAAGATGCGGTAGTTGCGCCGCCCAATACGTGCCGCTGCATATACCATCAGGAACGGGAGAGATAGGGCTATGGGGCGGAGTATTTCATTAAACTCCCAGAACAGCATGAAAAGGGACGCGTTAACAATCCATGCCCAAAGGTACAGGAAAAAGTGTTTATACGACCAAAACCACTTAGCGTGCTCGGTTTTGAGCGCATACTTTTTACGTACCCGCACCGGATAGACCGCCTCAATGAGCAGGCATAGCCCCAAATACACGATGAATGCTATAAGCCAAATATCCCGAAAGTCCATAACAGCATTCTACGTTGTTCGCTTTTGCGATGCTCACAGTATGGATGAACATCTCAGAAAATACCGCCGCCAGCAAAGCTGAGAAGCTGCTGCTGGCGGCGGGCAGAGTTCAGAATTTATAACGAGATTTTGTGGGAAAGCGCTGGGGCAGAGGATGTGCTACGCCTTAGCCGCCGCACGTGCCGCGCCCGGGAGCGCTTCAATGATGCGTTCCATCGCGGTATCGTCGTGCGCTCCGGAGAGGAACCACGCCTCAAAAGCACTCGGGGGAAGATATACGCTGGCATCAAGCATGGCGTGGAAAAACGCCGTGTATTTGGCGGTAGCAGAACCCTTAATATCGGCGTAGTTGTGCACGCCGTGCTCGCCGGTACCAAAGGCAACCGAGAATAGGTTGCCCGCCGTCTGAATCGAATGATCCACCCCGGCATCGGTAAGTGCCTGCGTCAGCGCAGCCTGCAGCTGTTCCGAACGTGTATCGAGCGTGCGGTAGAGGGTATTATCGGCAAGTTTGAGGGTCATAATGCCGGATGCCACCGAGAGCGGATTACCCGAGAGCGTGCCCGCCTGGTAGACGGGACCGGTCGGTGCCAGATGCTCCATCACCTCACGTTTACCGGCGAGTGCGGCGATCGGCATACCGCCGCCGATCACTTTACCGAAAGTGAAAATATCGGGAACCCAATCGTTATCTTCGGGAGCAAATTTACCCCAGTACCCGGCGGACGAGACGCGGAAACCAGTCAGCACCTCATCAAAAATCAACAGGGCATTATTGCTCTGCGTAATTTCGCGCAGACCGCGGTTAAAGCCCGGTTCGGGAGTCACCACGCCCATATTGCAGGGGGCAGCTTCGGTAATGACGGCGGCAATTTCTCCCGGATGCGCGGCGAAAGCCTCGCGCACGGCGTCAAGATCGTTGTAGGGGAGCACGATAGTTTCGGATGCGGTCGCCGCGGTCACTCCCGCCGAGCCGGGTAGGGCAAGAGTCGCCACGCCGGAGCCTGCTTCAGAGAGCAGCGCATCCACATGCCCGTGATAGCAGCCCGAGAATTTGATAATTTTATCGCGCCCGGTGATGCCGCGTGCCAGGCGAATAGCAGTCATGGTGGCTTCGGTGCCGGTAGATACCATACGTACCTGCTCGATTGCGCCGGGGATCGCGGTGTTGATGCGATCGACCACAAGCTCTGCGAGTTCTGCTTCGGGTGCGGACGCAGCGCCGAACGACAGTCCGCGTGAGGCAGCCTCTTGAACCGCCGCAACAACCTGCGGATGCGCGTGCCCAAGAATCGCCGGACCCCACGAACAGACGAGGTCTACGTATTCGTTGCCGTCAGCATCATAGATGTAGGGGCCGGATGCACGGGTCACAAAGGCGGGCGTGCCGCCCACGGAGTTGAAAGCGCGCACGGGGGAGTTTACCCCGCCGGGGATTACGGAACGGGAGCGTTCAAAAAGCTCTTCGCTGTGCTGGTGTGTGAGGTGGTGTTCGGTTGATACGGTCATGGGTAACCTTTCGTGTGTGGGCGCCTGAAAGTCTCTTATCCCATGATAGGCGGTTATCGGTTATCGGACAGAGACGCTGCCTTAATACCTACGAGTTTGGGCGAGCTGCCGCTCGACTATAAAGGTCCGAGTAGCGTAGTTTTTAGGTGTTCGACCGCCACACCTTGCTTCAATACAGTAAAACTCTGCATGCTGCCTAACACCTATCGTGGGTTATATCTCGTGCTTGCTCGCCATCATGTAACGGTAAATGTGCTCGAAGAAATCGTGCGAGACTTCGAAATGCCCGTACCGCAGCTGTTTCGCATAACTCCGCCATTCGGAGTGCTCGCGTGCTACCTCAATCGGACACGGATGCGGCGCATCCTGAAACACAACGTCACGCCTGAATGGCTCAAAATTTTCTGCCATGCGGAACTGGTAGACTCGGTCGTCCACTATCTGCCCTACGGCGGTAAAAGCCTGAACTTTCTCACCAGAGTTCATGCCGGTTTTAGGGCTGTAATACAGAATCCAATCGCCCTGTTTCATACGTGCCAGCGGTGCCTGTTTGCCGTGGCAAACCTGGCAGAATCCGCCCGCAACGCCGAGTAAAACATGCTCGCGTGAGGCTACTCCAACCCAGTAGCGCATAAGAACCTCCTAAAGCTGTGAAGAGTGCCAAGAGTCCGGGGTTAACAGTACTAACAGCCCCGAACTACAAGGTCATTCTATGTCAGTACACTGACATTAACAGCATATGTCAGAATATTGACATGAGGCAAGAGGAATTTAACCAACTTATTGGATATCGACTCAAAGAAGTGCAATCGCTGCTGCGCTCACGCATGGAAGAGGTTCTGCGCCCGCTTGGGATTACCGTTGCGCAATACGTGTGCCTGGAAATTCTAAAATCTACCCCGGGTGCTTCTAATGCTGAGCTGGCGCGGCAGGCTTTCGTAACCCGCCAAACGATGAATACGCTTTTGCGAGGGCTTCAAGAACGCAGTTTGATCGAGCGAGCAGAGCAAGCCCCCCGAGGTCGCGCGCTACCGACCATACTCACAGCGGAAGGGGAGCGTGTGCTCGATCAGGCGACCGGGCGCATCCGCGATGTTGAGCAGCACATGGTGGGTGGACTCAGCGATGCGAAACGGCAAGAATTATGGGATTTGCTGACGATCTGTATTGAAGGGCTGCACGCTGGAGGATCAAAGACCTGATGCAAGGAGGAGCAAAATCTTCCCTCTAAGACTTAAATATCCCGTATTGGAGGAGATGTAATGCTAGCCTTGAAATGCCAATAAAGAACAGAATGGGGGACTCTAGCACCAGTTGCAAGAATCAGAATATTTAGACACTCACCAAAGAATTATTTAAATAATCTATAGAACGTCAAGGACCGTGGGAGGATGTACACCTGTGAATACATCAGTTTTTGTGAGTGCAGGTATTGCTGGTGGTGTGTTGCTTACCTGTGCAGCGTTACATATTACCTATTTGGGGATGAGAGCTAAACGTGAGAGCGAAGCAATGCTTCGGCGGGCACGATACCCGTGGTGGATTCTAGTGATTGTTGATATTTTTCTGGTGGGCTTTGGCAGTTTCTTTGCATTTGTTCTTTCTGTCATTCTGACGCCAAGCGCAGGGACTCCTATAGTCATCGTACTTTTTGCTGTACCGATGTGCCTAATATTCGCATTCTTTATTTTTATTATTCTCCTTATACGTGGTCTCACGATTCGGTATATCGAGCTTGTTCCTTCGGGGTTTGTCTTTCGTAGTGGTTTTGGGCGAGTGCATAATATTCCTTTTTCTGATATCAAAGGGTACGATTATCGCCCAGCTCGATTTGATTTCGAAGGAACCCTTCGCGTGTCCATGGGAGATCGACACGCTGTGAATACTTCCCGCGGCGATAGGCTCCGCGTGATCAATCACGAAGGTAAAAAAATTCTTCAGACACAGGTACGTCATTCGGCCATGCCGGATTATGTGGGACAGTGCTTGATGTTTCGCGGTATGCAGGAACGATGGCCTCAGCTGGGGTACTCAGAGGATGAAAAAATTCTGGCGGAGTACACGAAAGATGTGGTTGTCAGGTATCTAACCGTTAATCGATGGCGACAGGATTTTTAAGGGAGGAACTGTGCATGAGACCTGGGTACCTCTCAGGGTATCCTGGTAGGGAAATATCACCGATGATATGGAGTTTCTATAATGGTTTTTGCCTGGATTGCCGTGGCAGCGCTATGTTCTATTCACCTTATTTTCTCGCTGGTACAATCTTGGGTGGAGTCTAAAAAACATCCGTACCGCGTACGGCGCTTTCATGGAGCTAACTATATTCTCTATATTTTAGTTATTGGATATCTGTATTTTGCTCCACTCATATTTTCAGGAGAATATGATGGGTCGCATACCATTAAGATAACAATCTTTGCATATGGTGGACCCATCCTGATATTAGGTTTATTTTTCCTCGTTGCTCAGCATGATATGAGTTATATCGATATAACCTCTGAAGGGTTCCTGACTCAGACCGTCTTCGGGAAAGAAAAATTTACTCCCTTTGCAGCTATTGACGGGTATATATACAGTCCCAAAAGGAAACGTCAAACCTTAAATGGGCAGCACTGGAAAATTACTCAAGACCTTAGCGATGATCTTTATCTGATAGATCCCTGGGGAAACACAGTTTTCTCGTGTATTCCGGCCAAACCTCAAGAAAGAATCTTTGGCGCCTTGCTCTATGCGCGGGCACGTTCTGGTCGTTGGCCTGACCTTGAGAACCCTGAAGATGAACTTGTGATCATGAAACTAGCAGACTCCAAATATGAAGTAACCGATTTCTTGATGGAATACCCTCAAGTAAATGGATTTATAACGCCCGAACAGACTGCTGTCCCACAACAACCAATGCCGCCACAATACCCGCAGAACGCGTATCCTCAAGAGGGCTATCTGAATTCAGGTCAGCAGCCCTCGAACCAGCAGATGAACCCCTATGGATACCTGCAGCAGCCCCACAACTATCAGCAGAATCAAAACCCACCGCAGGGGAGCGCATCGTAAAATCTGCAAGCCTCAGATAATTTCACCCGGAATATAGCCCCTGACAATAAACGGTGGGAGCAGAAACAGCCAAATAATTTCTGCTCCCACCGTTTATTGCGGAATTACTGAATGTCCTGCGGCATCAACAGGTTCTTACCGACCGGATGCTCATTCCAGAGGGCTTTTTCGGCGATACCGTTTGCTGCTTGAGTTTCGACAATGTGCTGATCGCTGCTGTTTCGCGGGTCAGGCCAGCGGGAGTTATACATCCTAAACGCCAAAACCGCGAGCACACGTTCCCCACGGTATATTTTGGGGCGGAAAGAAACTTGACGGCCGTCAGAGGAGAACAGCGTCAGCATTTTGTTGTTGTACTCATACCAATAGCTGTAAGCGCTTACCTCGCTGTAATAGATGCGGGTGATCCGGCCGAAAGCATTTCGTTGCTCTACATAGTCGTGCGCTGTCTCAACGTAGATATTTCTATAGTTGAGGTACGCCCAAACGGCTAAGGCATAAAAGATAACAACACACAGGATAAAAGATCCCAGGATTGAGAGTGATTGTTGGGGCGTTTGCGTTGTGTTTGGATGCAGCACCATATACACGATAAGAGCTGTGAGCAGAGTGCCCACCAGAGCCGAGATGAAGACCGAAATAAGGATCAAGGCCGGATGTCTGACGCGCAAAACACCATCTGGATTTATAGGGAACTTGGCGGCACGGCGTGCATAAAGTTTATCAAAGGCAGTATTCAGAGGGCGCTGGATAATACGGTGTAGCATGACGGTGATCTTTCTCGTTCGGTAATTGGTTGAGAGGAAAATATGCCGTGCAAACGAGCGACACCGGAAGAGCAGTCGCTTGGTTGGTGAGTGTGAGCGGCACAAAACCCCTGAAACAATACAAACGTAGCACACGAGATAGGGCACAGGGTTGCTGACTCGTCACGAAAGCTTACAGAACCGGCCACCTAAACGACGAGCCGTCACGCATTCATTGCAGAAGATCTACCGCATATGTGAGGCGCTATCGAGTTTTTTCATCACCTGAGTATCCTGATCGAAGAGCCAGTTCTTATCGAAAAGAAGGCGCACAAACGCCAGCCCCAGCCCCAGGGCCAAGAAGGTGAGGAGCGACTGCACGAAACCATTGGTAGCCGCGTACATATTCCCGCCCGAAAAATACGACATTGACAGATAAAACGGCACACCCGGAACCATCGTCACTACGGCAGGCACCGACAGGGAGATACGCGAATATTTACGCCCGTGCAGCGGCGCCACGATCTCCGCCATAATGCCGACCCCGAACACCGCGACCGTCGCCGCCATATGGGGAGCCCAGCCCGCCTCCACAAGCCAAATACGCGCCGGGTTAGCGATAGCGGCAATAACGCCGCCCCATACGCACGCCACGGGAGATGCGGCAAAGAGCATGGCAAACCCGGCGGCAGCAACTCCCGATGAGATAACCTGCAGTAGGATATATAACCCCACCGGAATATCCGGGCGAATATTTTGCAGAAGCGGAATCTCGAAGAGCGAGGCAAGAACCCACACCGCGAAAGACCCGCTCACCAAAAGCACCGCCACATAGGTCAGGCGTGAAACACCGGCCAGGAAATCCATACGGGAAATATCGAGCATGCCGGTCACCATAGGGAATCCTGGCACCAAGAACAGAATTGAGGAGATGAACCCCACCATATGGTCGCTTCCCACGAGGTTTAGAGCCACCAGAAGCCTAATAATTCCAATATAGGTTCCTGCCCCAAGAAATCCGCACGCCATCCAAATCGCCATATGGCTTGTACCGCGCTTCATCAGGGTAGAACGCAAAAATTGACCGGCGCCAGCGGCAATAAATACGACAAGGCACTCCACCAGACCGCCCCTGTTGAGGAAGGCGAACCCGGTGCAGGCTATGGCGGAGGCGAGGGAGAGCATCCAGCGTTTGTAGAGATGCGGCATGGAATCGATGCGGGTAATCTCGGCATCAGCCTCAGATGGAGATATGCGATCGGGAAGTTCAGAAATGAACTTACCCAGCAGGTCAATCTTGTAGGAGTTAATGCCCATCGTGCGCTGCTCGGCAACTTCAGTACGGAAATTACCGTCTGCATATGATGAGGTGGCGATCTCTGTGAAGGTCACTTGCGCATGATGTTCCTGTAGCCCCACGGCCTTCGCTAAACGCGCCATTGATGCCTTGATACGGTAGGCGCTTGCCCCCGATTTCATGAGGATTCTGCCAAGCTTGAGGACCACCTGCGATTGCGACACGATATATTTGTGCTGTTCGCGGGAGGAACCGAGGTAGATACTGTACGTGTTGGTGTCTTGATATTCCATGACAATTCTGAATGCTGATGTGATACATAACCGGCGCGCTGCACTGCACCTTGGGGCGAGAAGCCCTACCTCTTTAGCATAGGGGTTAGCGGCGCGCAGGTATAGTGCCGAACGCTTTGCAAACCGGCGAGATAACCTTCGCGATACATAGTGAATAGGGGAGTTAAGCAGCCTCAACAGAGTCTGTTCAACGTGACGAAATCAACGAGGCTGATAGAGAATTAACGGCGTATTGGCCACCGACCGTCGATAACCTCGTTCTCTTTACCCGGCTTGGTGCGCAGCCAGTCCTGGAAATCGCGCGCCTGATCAAGCGACCACTGAACCTGATGCGTGTGGAGGGCAGCGGCATCCGTGGCGACCTCGGGGAAACGCTCGGCGAGCTTAACGAGTAGCCGCTCGGCGGCGAGCGCATCCGCCTTAGATGTGTGGGCGTTCTCTAGAACCACACCGTGTTCGGCGGTGAGGGTTTCGAGCTTGCGGTTGCCACGTTTGCGGGGAATAACGTGCTTATGAATCACGTACGGGTCAAGAATGTTCCCGGCGGGCAGCTCGCCGTGGGCGATGTTATAGCGGAGCATCTCATGGTGAAGCACCGAAAAATCGTAGGCGGCGTTAAACGCGATGACGGGTATGCCATCTAGGAAGAGCGAACCGATCGCACCCGCGACCTCCCAGATCACCTGTTGGGCAGGTTGCCCGTGGGAGCGCGCATATTCGGTTGTGATACCGTGCACGGATGCGGCACCTTCGGGAATCTCAATGCCGGGGTTAGCCAGCCACTCGCCAGCTCGCTGCACGCTCCCATCCGGGTTCAGCAGAAGCAGCGAAGCGGTCACGATGCGGGCGGTTGTCACATCGACACCGGTGGTCTCTAAATCGAAGGTTGCGCGAGGGGCATCTATCCAGCTCATAGCTCAAGCCTAGCGGAGTTCGCGTGTAAATGCCCGATGCTTCGTGACGTTCTCAGGCAGAGGACACATCTGCGTAGCGCTGAGAAACCCCGATAAACTTAAAGCCATGACGGCTACACTCATCCTGGGGGCGCCCGGTACGGGCAAGACTGAGCGCGTGATTACGGCGGCGGTAGATTTTCTGAACGCCGGGGGCGATCCCGCGCGGCTTTTGGTGCTGACCCCTACCCGCGCGGGTGCTACTCGTGTGCGCGATGAGCTGGCACGGCGTATCGACCGCAGCATGTCTACCGCGCCCACTCGCGCGTGGGCTGCGTATGCCTTCGATCTGTTGCGTCGCGCGCATGTGTCGGGACTTTTGCCCGGAGTGGAGTTCTCTCCGAAGCTGCTTTCCGGGCCCGAGCAGGATGTGATGATCGGCGAAATCCTGGCGGGGCACCGCGAAGGCAAGGGCGCGGCGGTGCGTTGGCCCGCCGATTTGCATGAGGCTCTAGGTACTCGCGGTTTCCGCCAGGAGATTCGTGACTTTTTTGACCGTATTGCCGAATATGCGCTGACCGCCGAAGAACTTGAAAACCTGGCGCAAACCCTGGACCGCCCGGCCTGGCATTCGGTGGCGCAGCTCTATACCGAGTACCAGCAGATTCGTCGTCTGCGTGCCCCAAACGCTTACGATCCCGCCGCGTTAATCCATGAAGCGTGCGCCTTCCTGCTGGCAAACCCCGAATATTTGCGGGAAGAACGCGCGCGCTTCGACCTGATCCTGATTGACGATGCACAGGAACTTAGCCCCTCCGTGTACCGGCTGATGCGCATCCTAGTAGGGCGTGAGCCGGGGCAGGTTCTTGCCACATACACGGGCGATCAGCGCGAGGCAGTGGAGGCTGCATTTGCGCCGTCCGCACGGGTACTGATGACCTGCTGCACTGAAACCGTGGTGCAGGGGTTCCGCGGTGCGCGCCCCGACCTAGCGGCGACTTTACCCCAGATTTTCCCGGAATTGCAGCGAGAAGAACTGAAGACTTCGTACTGCATGAATGCGCCCATCACCCTGGCTTGGCAGAATATCGCGCGTCGGCTCCCCGTGATTGCGAATGTACCTACGCCGCGCGAACCGCAGACCGCACCGAGTAAATATGAGGAATCTGCGCTCCTGCGCCTCAGCGATGATGGTGACCTGCTTGACCCGCGGCACTCTGATGAACTTCCCGAGGGAGTTTTCGGGTACCTTCTGGGTTCTCCTCAGGACGAGGCGAACCAGGTAGCACAACTCCTTCTTGAGGACTATCTGTACCGGGGAGCGGCGTATGCGCGTTCGGCGATTATCGTGCGAAGCGGCACCGAAGTTTCGCGGTTCCGGCGTGTCTTGGCGGCATCCGGCATCCCCACCGTGACGGGTGCAGCGCTGGTTCCGGTGCGTGATGAACCCGCTGTACGCCCTTTCCTGGATGCGCTTTCTCTGCTGGTTTATGCCCGTCAGCAAAGCGCCGACTACCTGAAACTGCCGGATCATAACGATTTCGACGGGAGCCTCACGGAGAATATAACCCCCGAAGCTGTCACGGAGGCGGGCACACGTTCTGCCGATGACGAGGCCGAAAAACTCGCACGGCAAAGCCTAGCCGATGTTCTCGCCGAAGAAAATCGCACAAACCCCGGCAGCGGCGCTCACAACGCGATTACCTTGCTGACTTCGCGGCTTGGGGGCGCATCCAGCATGGAAGTGCGCCGTCTACGTCAGCAGCTTCGCGCCGCAGAACTGCGAGCGGGCGGGCACCGTTGTAGCGACGATCTTCTGCTGGGCGCCCTCTTGAACCCGCAGGCACTTCCGGCGCAAGGTATCGGTGCGGCGGTACGCCGCGTGGCACGTGTACTTGCCGCCGGGCATAAGGCTCTCACCGAACGCGGCGCCAACGCCGAAACCGTACTTTGGGCGCTGTGGCAGGCAAGCGGACTCGAAAAAATTTGGGTGACCGAAAGCGCGCAGACCGGGCCGGAAGCCGAGCGGGCGCATCGAAATCTTGACGCCATGATAGGGCTTTTTGAAGCGGCTACTCGTTTCGTCGACCAGATGCCCGGTTCCTCCGCTGAGCTGTTCCTCGACTATATCGATGCCCAAGACCTTCCCATGGATACTCTCGCGGCGCGCGGCAAACGCTACGATGCGGTTGAAATCCTCACCCCGGCACTCGCGGCGGGCAGGCACTGGCAGACCGTCTACGTTTGCGGGCTACAGGATGGAACCTGGCCGAATACGACGGTGCGCGGCTCGCTCCTCAAAGCTGGTGAGCTGACCGACATCTGCGATATGGGTATTGCCGCAGCTCAGCAGGTGCGCATGAGCGACCGTGTGCGGGCGGTGCGGCACGACGAATTACGCATGTTCTCCACGGCAATATCGCGGGCGAACGAAAGGCTCGTTGTCACCGCCGTGAGCTCAACGGAAGACGCACCCAGCGAATTTTTCGATATTCTCGTGCCGGATGCGCGCACCGCCGACATCACCCACGTGCGCCGCCCCATGACCCTGCGCGCCCTCGTCGCGGAACTAAGGCGGTATGCGCAGGCCCAAGACACAGACCCCGCCCTGGCAAATGCTGCGGCAGCACAGCTCAACAGGCTGGCGCAGGCGGGGACACCCGGGGCAGCCCCGGAACAGTGGTGGGGACTTCTGCCTCTCTCCACCGAGCAGAATGCGTTTATATCGCATCCGTATCGCGACGGCTTGTCGACTGACTCTGGTGACCCCGAAAAACTCACAGTTCCGGTATCGCCCTCGCGTATCGAGACGATTCATAAATCGCCCCTGGACTGGTTCGTATCGGCGGCTCGTGCCGAGGCGCAGACCGATACATCACGCTCGCTGGGAACGCTCATTCACGCGATCGCAGAAGAATACCCGGATGCCGACTATATGACCCTGCGCGGTCAGCTTGAGGAACGCCTGAGCACGCTCGCGCTGCCTGATACTTGGGAGGGACAGCAGATACGTGAACGTGCAGAGAAAATGGTGGATAAACTCGCGGTGTATATCAACGAGATTATGCCGGGTGATCACCGCGAACTCGTGGGTGTTGAGGGGGCCTTCCGGGTTTTGGTTCCTGGCGATACTGTGAACGCCCAGATTTCTGGGCGAGTCGATAGGCTGGAGAAAACCGAGGACGGACGATACGTCATCGTCGATTTAAAAACGGGTAAAACCAAACCCAATAAAAACCAGATCGCCGAACACGCCCAGCTTGCTGCCTATCAGGTAGCGGTAGAGGCGGGCGCCGGGGATGCCATGAGCCGTGATTTCGGCGTTGAGCCTGACGGTCTTAATATTCCTGCCGGGCTTGAGCACCGCGAAGTGGCACCCCAGCGTTTCGAGGTTTTCACGCGCAAATCCGGGGGAGCCGCGCTTGTGCAGCTGGGCGACGGCACCGCAGCGTCTTCCCGGAATCGTCCCCAAGAGCAGGATGCGCTCGACCCGGAAACCGGTATCTGGGCGGTTCAGCTGGTTCAGCGTGCGGCGGAGCTGATCGCCGGTGCCGTTATGCAGACGCGGCATCGGCCCGGGGAAACCTGCCGCCTGCCCGAAATTTGCCCTCTATGCCCGCAGGGACGCCAGGTCACTCAGGATTAGCTCGGCAACTGCACCTTTGCTTGCCGGTGTGCCGAGCAGACAACCCCGGCAGAAACGACAGGCTCCCACAGGACACTAGTTAGTGGTGCCTAGAGGGTGACGTGCGGCCTCTATTCTGAATTGCGTCGGTGGTAAACTGCATCCTGTGGCTGTATCACATCTGATACAGCTGACACTATCACCCCGTCAGGAATGGATACGTACCGTATGACTACCTCTGAACCGGCTCAGCCGCACAAGCATGACGGCGACCGTGGCGCATCCGGAGTATCCGGGGGAACAACACACCAACCTGCTCGACTTAGCGCCCACGAGATCGCGCGCGCGCTGGGGTTGAATCCGCCCACCGATGAACAGGTTCGCATCATTGAGTCGCCGCTTGAACCGCGGCTTGTGATCGCTGGCGCGGGCTCGGGAAAGACCGCGACGATGGTCGATCGTGTGGTGTGGCTTGTGGCCAATAAAATCGTGCGCGCCGATGAAGTTCTGGGCGTTACCTTTACCCGCAAGGCCGCAGGAGAGCTGCGCGATCGCATGCGCACCCGCCTAAATATTCTGCGCGAACGTAACCTGATTGAGCTGAGCGAAGAAGAACTTCTTGCAGGCTCTTCCGAGCCCACCGTCTCTACCTACCACTCATACGCGAATAATCTTGTCAAAGAATACGGTCTGCGCCTGGGCGTTGAGCAGGATGCACAAATGCTTGGCGATGCTCAAGCCTGGCAGCTCGCCGCGCAGATCGTGCAGTACTGGGACGGCGACCTACCCGCCGCCAGCTCAGCCTCGGGAGTCGCCTCAAAAAGTACGATCGTGCAGAGCCTTTTGCAGCTGTCGGGGGAGTGCGCCGAACATCTGGTAAGCCCGCAGCAGGTTATCGAATTTTGTTCCGCACACCTGGCGGCGTACGAATCACTCAGTTCGCCCGGTCCCAGTGCCAACGCGAAAAAGGTCATAGAGAGGCTGAAAGCCAAAATTATTTTGGCGAAGCTTGTGCAGCGGTATGCGCGAGTGAAAGCGCGTATGCAGGTGCTCGATTACGGCGACTTGATCGCGTTGGCGGCGCGGATCGCCCGTGAGGTGCCAGCCGCCGCACAGTTGGAGCGGGAACGCTATAAAGTTGTGCTTCTTGACGAATTTCAGGATACATCGCACGCCCAACTGCGACTCTTCGCCGATTTATATGGCGCTAGCGACGGGCATGATGGGCGTCCCGGTCAGCCTGAGCATCCGGTAATGGCGGTGGGGGACCCGAAACAGTCTATTTACGGGTTCCGCGGTGCCTCCGACGGTCAGCTGTTTAGTTTTTATCAATACTTCCCAACACGCGATGAAACGCCTCTTTATTTGACAGTTGCGTGGCGTAATGACGTCGCTATTTTGGATGCCGCAAACCTGATCGCCGCTAAACTCAAGAATATTCCCGATTGGGTGCGTGCCCCTGCTCCGCCTCACGTGCCCGATCTGCGGCCTCGCTCGGTGATCCTCAATCCCGATGAATCAGGTTACCGCGCTATGCTCGGTTCAGTGCAGTTGGCACGCTACGGGTCCGAGACCGAGGAAGCACAGGGCATTGCCGAACGTATCGTGCAGGAACGCGCCCGCTACGCCGATACTCCGGCGCAGATGCCCACGATGGCGGTGCTTACCCGTACCCGGGCGCAGATGGAACCCATTCGCCAGGCTTGTGAGAGCCTGGGTGTTCCCGTGCAGGTGGTTGGTTTGGGTGGGCTTCTGGAACGCCCCGAAATTATTGATATGGTCTCGATGCTGCGGGTCTTAGCAGACCCGAACCGTTCAGACGCCCTGATGCGTCTGCTCGCTGGCGCACGTTGGCGGCTGGGCACAGCGGATCTGCTTGCGCTAGGGGATTGGTCGAATTACCTAACGACCACGCGCGAGAAAAATATGGGACGAACCTTTGGCGAGCAGCCCTCTGAGGAGACGAGCGGAGATGTACCTTCGAGCCCTCAAACTGATACCGATGCCAATCTGCGTTCCGCCCACGAAGAATTTGAGCGGGCTCGTAAAAACGCTGTGGAAGACCTCGCCGAATACGGTTCGCTTATTGAAGCGATCGAGCATCTTCCCGCAGCAGATGAGGCCGGTAACCCTATCTACCCTGCGGATTACCCCGAATCCCGGCGCCGTCTGAGCGTTGAAGGTTTGCGCCGTCTGCACGCTTTCACCGCCGAGGTTGAGTATCTGCGTCAGTTCACCACCGAGGATATTGGCACCCTGCTCTATGAGATTGAGCGTGTGATGCTCCTGGATATCGAGCTTGCCGCCCGCCCCGGCGGGGACGCCTACGGATCGCGCGCGCATCTGGATGCTTTTCATGAGGTCGCCGCAAGTTACGCTGCGAGTTCACCGCGCATCAACGCGATGCTCTATGCTGGCGCAGACGGAACCGAGGTCGATGAGGACGCCCCCACCGCCCGGCGGTTTGTGCTCTCTGCCAACGGTATTAGCTATCTGCTGGGTTTTCTCTCCTGGCTGGAACAGGCCCAAAACCACGAGCGGGGGCTAACCCCCGCCGAAGAGGAACCCCGGCGCGATGCGGTGCAAATCCTTACGATGCACGCGTCGAAAGGTCTGGAATGGGATCACGTGTATCTGCCACGCATGTGCGATAAATATCCCACTCGCCCACACACCTGGCACCGCCTGGAACCTGGAAGCCTGCCCTGGCCTCTACGAGGTGACCGCGACTATCTGCCGTCCGCTTTGGAACGGGCTGAAGAGGTGAGCGCCCTAGAGAACTATAAAGAGCTCAATGCGCGTCTTGAAGACGGCGAAGATATGGCGAATGACTATGTGGGCTTTGAGGGACGGAGGCTGGTTTATGTGGCCATGACCCGCGCCCGCTCGCTGCTGCACATCAGTAATTGCCGATGGGTGGGCCCGAACGTAAACCCCTATCAGCCCGAGCCCTATTGGAACGAGCTGGTGCAATTCGCGCAGGGCGATGCTGAGGAACCTTACGAAGGTATTCAGGTGGCACCCTGGCTTTACCCGAGCTATCTGGGCACCGGTTTTTACACCTCTGGGTGGGCGATTGAGCATCGTGACGCCAGCATTGAGGTACTTTTTGGGCGCTGCTTGTGGCTTGAGAATTACAGTATTCCCCAGGGCATACGCCTAGAAAATGGTACGTCTGTACCGGTTATTCCCGCTCCTAATGACCCCGAAGATACGGCGGCTTCTCAGTGCTATACAAGCGAGGTCTATGAGCAGATCGCGCGTGCGCTTGTGCATGACGGTGGAAACCCGATCACAAATGCCGAGGTACTGAATCTGCCTGAGGTGCACCGGGTGAAGCAGGCGCTGATGGGCGGCGTGCAGGAGCCCGGCCTGCCCGATCCGCAGGAGTCCAAAGGGGCATACGATGAAAATCTGGAACAGCTCAAAAAGCGTTACGGGCTGGATGCGGTCGAGAATTTCCACTACGCCCGCGAACCTTTAGCGCAGCTTGCGGAAGGGAAACGTGGCCCTGAGCAGCCGGGGGTTCGACCGCAGATTGTGCACCGTTTCTTGGAACCGGCGGCGTGGGTGAAAGATAACCCGCAGCAGGGCTCCGTGCTGACCGCCGACTGGCCTTTTGACCCCTTTGACGGCGCTCAGGTGATCCGCTGGGCATCCGAGAAAGACCTCGCCGAACGCACCGAGAATCGTGACATTATTGCGGTACCCGGTCAGCGGCGTGCACGGGTGGAGCGTGCCGCTCTTAACGTGGCACGCGGGTCGTTAAGCCTTGACGATCTCGATAAACTTGCCAACCCTACCGAAGCGGAATCTCAGCAGATTCAAGATTGGGAGCATGAGGTCGATCTGCTTCTTGCCTTGGCACAGCGCGCCGTTACCCCAGCGGTTCCTGCGAAACCCGAGCATATGTCGGCATCCACCCTCATTGCTTTGTCGGAGGATAAAGAGACGGTTCTGAGTCGCCTGGTGCGTCCGGTACCGATGCAGCCATCTGCGGCGGCGCGGCAGGGTACACTTTTCCACGCCTGGGTTGAGGAGTACTTCGGGGACGAACCTATGCTCGATATACAGGACGAACTTTATAGCGATGATGATCTTGACGGCAGTTTCGACCTTGATAAACTGCGCGCGACATTTCTTGAGAGTGAATGGGCTTCCCGTACCATATGGCGCGCCGAATATCCGGTAGAAACTCACGTGGCGGGCGTGAACATCCGCGGGCGTATTGATGCGGTCTTCCGCCGCACCGAACAGATCACTAACGCCGACGGCACCCTCCAGGAGCAGGAACACTGGGATCTCGTGGACTGGAAAACCGGGCGTAAACCCTCCGCACACGCGATGCGGCATAAACGCATCCAGCTGGCATTGTATCGGCTTGCCTTCGCTAAGATACAGGGGATAGACCCTGAACGTGTGCACGCGGCGTTCTACTATGTTGGCTCTGACCAGACCGTGTGGGACACCGATATTGCCGGTGGTCTGCAGAACGAACAGCAGCTTGAACGCATTATCTCCCGTGCCGGATGGGGCGAAGAACTTCCGGGGCGGCCGCGGTAGCCTGGCCCATGCATCATGGTAGAGGTAGATAGCGCAACCGGAACATATCCTTTAGTCGCAACGGAATAAAGGCTGAGACGCCACCTTGATGGGTGGCGTCTCAGCCTTTAAACCTATCGTTTTCTACTCTAGTCTTCGTCGTCAATAACCTGCGGAATATCTTCTTCCTCTTCTTGCCCGAGTAACCCACCGGTCGCGCGCAGACCATCCTGCACATCCAAAAGCATGGCAACGGCATGCTGCACAATATCGTCATCGCCGATCTCAGCACCGTGCGCCAACCACTGAGCAATCGCAAATTCCGCATAGAAGTGCGCCCGCTGAATCAAATGCTCATCCGGTTCGGGGCGCATCTGCCGCTGGTAAGCATCCAATACACTGTCAGTAAAACCCTGATCGGAACAAGAGAACAGCCACGCAAAATCTTGGGCAGGATCTCCCACCTGAACATCAGACCAACCGGTCACCTCAACAATCTTCGCGCCATCAAGCACCAAGTTATCGGAGTTCATGTCACCATGGATCACGTGAGTCTGGAACTGCCATGTGGAACCGGGGGAGAGCACCGAACGCCAATGTGCTAACAGATCCGCAGGAATCTTGCCGGTTTGCGCCACACGCTCAAGCTCAACACTGCGGCGGCGGCGAATCTCCTCAGAATTATACGAGGGCAGACCCGCCTCAAACACCAGATCGTGCGGCATCGTGTGCAGAGTCGCCAAAATTTTACCGAGAGAAACGGCCAGGTCCTCTTGACCATCTGCCATATGCCCGTTCTGCGCCGCAAGATCATCAACCTCATAAGAGGTACCGGGAATATGCGTGTAAATGAAAACGCTGCCGTCCTGATAAGGCACAGTACCCACCACAGTCGGCACCTGGAAAGGCAGGCGAGCACGCAGACCGGGGGTAAAAGACTGAAGAATAAGGTGCTCCGCCTCAAGCCGCATGCTGGCATCGGGGCGACGAGGAGCACGTACACGCCAGCGACGATTGGTCGAATCCACAATAATAGCTGAGTCAAAATCGGCGGTGTCGTCAAGAACGGCGGATGCGCCCACAGGGTAAATTCCCGGCACACCCGCTGACACAATGGCGGCAAGCTGAAGAGGCGTTAAAGTCACCCTCTTAGGGTATCAAATGAGTCCTCATGAGGTTCGGCACGTTCGCCCCTCGCACACATTCTCGCGTGCGATCCCTTGAAAACTCGGGTCACGCAGCAATAAACACGGAATAAAGATACTCCTACCTTGGGCTTGATTATACTAACCGCCGCAGACAGACCCCATCTAAGGTAAAGGTACAATAGTAACCAGCGTCTGAACACCCGCAGAGCACCAGGAGAGGGGCGTTATGCCAGCACAGGGCGCCGGAGCATCCAAACAGCAAGCTCTCTTCGGCATACCCGCCCAAAAATCGTCCCCGGCTCACACCCGGACCCCACAGGCACCGGCACGACCGGTCCCTTCACCAGCCGCTCCGCAACAAAATCACGCTGCGCCCCAGCTTTCCCCCGAAGACATCCTCGCGGGTCTCGACGAAGACCAACGCCGGGTCGCCTCCGAACTCAACGGCGCGATGCGCGTACTCGCAGGCGCCGGAACCGGCAAAACCCGCGCTATCACCCACCGCATCGCCTACGGAATCGCCTGCGGAAAATACGTTCCCCAACGCGTTATGGCTCTCACCTTCACCACCCGCGCGGCAGAAGAAATGCGCCTTCGACTGCGATCCCTCGGCGCCGTAGGAGTCCAAACCCGAACCTTTCACTCCGCAGCGCTGCGCCAACTCAGGTATTTTTGGCCCAGCGCTATCGGCGGTTCATTCCCCGATATCGTCAAACATAAAGCCGGTTTAATCACCGAAGCCGCCCAGCGTCTACGCATGAGCGTCGACCGGGCACTTGTACGCGACATTGCGGCAGAAATCGAGTGGGCAAAAGTCAGCCTGTTCACCCCCGACACCCTCACGCCGCACCTGCACCAGCGCAACCTGCCCTCCGGAATAACCCCGCAGAACATGGTGCGGCTCTTCCGCGCCTACGAAGATCTCAAAGACGAAAGGAACCTCATCGACTTTGAGGACGTTCTGCTTCTGACCGTCGGCATTATCGAAGATGACGATGCGCTCGCTGCCACCATCCGCGAACAATACCGACATTTCGTGGTAGACGAATATCAGGATGTCTCACCCCTCCAACAGCGCCTTCTCGACGCCTGGCTGGGGGAGCGCGATGATTTATGCGTCGTGGGCGATGCCTCGCAGACCATATACTCGTTTACCGGCGCCACCAGTCGGCACCTCCTGGAATTTCCGCGACGGTACCGGGGCGCACACACAGTACGGCTCACCCGAGACTACCGCTCGCACAGCCAAGTGGTCGAACTGGCAAACCGACTCCTAGCGGCACGGCGTCCACGCCCAGACTCCACCGAATTCTCCTGGGCACCCCCGCTCAAACTCATTTCCCAGCGCGGACCGGGAGCCGAAAGCCAATGGTTCGGATATACGGATGACGAACGTGAAGCCGAAGGCATTGCCGAAAAAATCCAGGATCTCCTTGAAAAAGACGGAGTTCTGCCATCAGAAATTGCGGTGCTTTTCCGCACTAACGGGCAGTCCGGGCTTCTGGAGGCGGCGCTCGCCGATCGCGGTATTCCGTATCAGTTACGCGGAGCTGAGCAATTCTTCGATCGTCCCGAGATCAAGCAAGCGATGCTTGCCCTGCGAGCGTCGGCAAAATCAACGGACGGTTCCGAGAACGTGCCCCGTTATGTGCGTGAAGTGCTGGAACCTTTGGGATACACCGAAAAAGCGCCCCAGTCCGCTGGAGCTGTACGCCAAAAATGGGAGTCTCTTGCCGCGATCGTCTCAATGGTTGATCATCTGGAAGCTATCCGCATCGAAGACATCGCTCAAGCGGAGGCCGCAGGGGCTCCGGTTCCGCATCGGCTTACCGTACACGATGTCGTTGCAACGCTTGCGCACCGACTTGCTACCCAGGACGCTCCCGTCATGGAAGGCGTCACGTTAGCCTCTTTGCACTCTGCGAAGGGCTTGGAATGGGATGCGGTCTTTCTCTGCGGTTTAAACGAGGGACTTATGCCCATTACCTTCGCTCAAACCTCCGACGAAATTGATGAAGAACGCCGCCTGCTTTATGTGGGGATTACACGTGCCCGCAAATACCTGTGGTTCACATGGTCGGATTCACGGACCGCCGGTGGGCGGGGAAAACGCCGTCGTTCCCGCTTCCTGGATGATATTGACCCGTCCCGTCAATCCGCCCGACACAGCTAAATACCTGCGCACTCGCGGAGAGTTACATTCATAAGACACCGTACCTAACGCTCAGATAGGGCAACATATGATGGCACGACAGAAAGTCCGACAGCACCACGAAGTTATTCCGGCGACCGCATCCACCCCGGAAATCCTGGTGGTGCGTTCGTCTCGCCGCCGCAGAACCGTCAGCGCCCAACCGCAGGAAGATGGAAGTATTCGCCTGTTGGTACCCGGGGCGAGTACGGATGCGCAAATTCGCGAATATCTGGAAAACCTGATTCCCCGCGTGCAAAGGAAACAGCGGGAGACTTCTCGGCGGCGCCGCATTTTTGCGTCTGATGATTACTTGACGGAGCGTGCTCGTGCTCTGGCTGCAAGGTATCTGTCCGAGCTCGTGCCCGAGAAATTTCCCAATTCTATCCGTTGGGTCTCGAACCAGCGTAAACGGTGGGGATCCGCCACACCGACTCAGGGCACCATCCGTATTTCCGATGATCTTCAGGGAGCCCCCGAATACGTGGTTGACTCCGTGGTCTACCACGAACTTTGTCACTTCGTGGAACTTCACCATAACGCCCGTTTTCGCACTCTAGAAGCCCGGTTCCCTGACCTTGATAAGGCACGGGCATTCTTGGCGGGTATGGAATTTATACGCGCGCAAGCCACCAACTAAGAACCGCGATGATCCACAACAAATGTGGGTCCCGAAGGCAGAAAACCTTCGGAACCCACAGAGCATTTCATCGGCTGGTATCACGCATGAGATGCGGTGCGTATCCCCCAATCGCCCACAGCGTCTAATGCATGATTACGAAGCGTGGTGCGTGTTATGTATTAGGTTCGTCGCCGGTGGAAGATTCACCGCCGTCGGACTCGCCTTCATCAAAACCACCGTCCAGAAGTTTCTGCAGCTCGGTGTCAAAGTCAATATCCTCAACCTTGAACTCATTTTGGCGTGCTTCATAGGCATCGGGGTCTTCAAGCTCAGCGGCGGTCGGCAGAGTCTCCGGCGCTGCCCACAGTTCATCGCGGGCCTCATATCCGTGCTTCTCCTCATAGGTGCGCCAAAAATTCTGTGCCTCACGCACCAAGCGAGGGCGAATCTCCAAGCCGACCAGAGTCTCGAACACGCGCTCGGTCGGGCCGCCTTCGATACGGCGACGTACCAGAGTTTCCGCCAGCTGCGGGGCTGTAGGCAGGTTTTGGGTTGCCTGCTCAGCTACCAACGATACCCAGCCCTCTACTAGGGCAAGAATAGCTTCCAGACGCTCAACTGCAAGTTCTTGGTCTTCGGTGCGCTGCGGGTTGAACAAGCCGCCGTCGAAGGCATCCTGTACGGCCTCGGGGTTGCTCAAATCTACCTGGGATGCGGCATCCTGAATACGATTCATATCCACACGGATACCACGAGCATAACGGCTTACCAGCTCCAAAATATCTTCACGCAGCCACGGGTTTGTGCGGTGCAGACGAATCAGCGCTGCCTCACGCACCGCCAGGTACAGCAGAATTTCCTGCGCGGGCACTTCAATATCTTCAGCAAGCTGAGTGTAACCGGCGGGCAAAAGTGCACTGCGCCCTGGCGCGAGGGGGAATCCAATATCGGTAGAAGAATATACCTCACCGGCAAGCTCGGTCAGCGCCTGCGCCATCTGAGCCCCAAAAATCATGGAACCAATATTGTTCAAGAATCCGGTGCCGCCCAAAAGTTGAGCCAGCTCTTCGGGAACATCTTCGGTGGAGGGGAGCACCATCGCCTGAGTTACCTCAGCCGCTACGGGTTGTACCATATCACGCCAAGATTCGAAGGAAGAATCGAGCCATTCAGCCTTGGACCAGGCCTCAACAGGAATATTGTGACGCTCAAAAATGGTGACGCTGTCTAACCACAGATCGGCGAGGTTAGAGGCATCGCGCGTGGCCGCCCTCAAGGACTCGGTGATGGCAGGATCCTCCCCAGTGGTCGCTAAGAGCTGACGAGCCTGGTCTTTCACACCCTGCCAGTTAATCCCGTTTTCACTAGCCCCAGCAGTAAACATTGATTGCACCTGCGCAAAAATACCCTGGAGCATAGAGGGATCAAAAGACATACCCATAGCGTTCATATCTTCAGGGTTTATATTTCCGTTCAGAAAAGCAAACGGGTTATCCGCTGTGCCGTTGCCGTTCTGCTCGGCGTTAGGATCAAAGCCCTGTTCCTGCATTTTTTTCAGGAACTCCTCAAGGGGATCTCGGTCATTTGAATTATCGTTGGTGGGGTTCTCAGCCATGTCACATACCTTTCAGTATTGAGGGCGGGCACAGTCTGCCCCTACCCGTCTAGTAAAGGGTACCTGGTAAACCTGTGAGTTTGCCGTGATTTCGCGGTATTCGCTCTAGGCACAGCCCATCTTATGACCTTGGCGGCGTACAATGCTGACGCCGCGGTGTACCCCGGCTCATCATGTGGTGTTCCCAACAAAAATATCGGGTACTCTAAGAAGCATGGCTAAGCGTGCATTTTTCTTGAGAAAGTCCCATCAGCAGAGCGATGAATCTCCTCCACTATCAGAACGACGTCCCCTGAATCTGCGCTTTCTAACTGCTTCCGCAACCTGTTTGCTGATGCTCGGTGCTTTTGTGCTGCCCAGCTCATATAGCAAAGAAGGGCCCGGACCTCTCTTCGATATTCTCGGGCAGTACCAGGATCAAGATATTATCCAGATCAACGGCACGCAAACCTATCCCACCACTGGGAAGTTGAATATGACCACGGTATCTGTCTCCGGCGGACCCTACACCATTCTCCCCGGAGCGGATGCGTTCTACAGTTGGCTGGCTGCGGACGGCAACCGTTACCTTGTGGTTCCCTCCGAAATTACTTATCCGCACGTTACCCACCAGCAAGCTAACCAGGTCAGCAGCGCACAAATGGCGGATTCTCAAACCCAGGCGAAAGTTGCTGCGGCGCGTTACCTTAAACTGCCGGTGACCGAGAGGATCAGCGTTCTCCAAACCGCCTCCGGCTCACCCGCTGAGGGGCAGGTGCAGGGTGGGGACCGCATCCTCAAAGTGGGGGATAAACAGATCAATACTCTCAAAGATGTCACCGAAACTGTGCAAGCTTCAGAAGGACGTCCCGTCACCTTCGAAATCAGCCGGAATGGCGATAACAAGAACGTTACTCTCACGCCGCGGCGTGACGATAAATCGGGGCGCTGGCTTGTTGGAATTGTGCTTAAACAGGACTTTGATCTTCCCTTTGAGGCAACCTACAACCTTGACGGTGTTGGCGGCCCCAGCGCGGGTCTCATGCTCACTCTCGGTACCATCGATAAGCTCACCGAGCAAAGCCTGCTTGCCCCCGAAGGCGCAGGAAACGAAGATTCAGCCCGAAGCTATGTAGCCGGTACCGGAACCATAGATGCCAGCGGTAAAGTCGGTGCCATCGGCGGCATTAAATATAAGATTATCGCTTCCGGACGCCACGGTGCCCACTACTTTTTGGCACCGCGCGAAAACTGTGACGATCTTCAAGAAATCCGCAGAACCGACCCCAATGTTTTCAAATACTATCGTGGGGAAACACCGGCAGGTGATATGCAGGTAATCCCGGTCGATAACGTTGATGAGGCCGTGGATGCCCTCACCAAGATTAAGAACGGAGCCGCCCCCGATCAGTTCCCCACCTGCGGGTAAAAGGTTTTCGGCAATCTAGGCGTGCACATCAGGTTATAGGCAAACATACGGTATTTCTCCGCGTGTTTGCCTACGCTCCTGTCTGTGTCAGAGCGCCACATTTGAGATAATGTTTATTAACTATGTTCCAGCCACCAACGAAGTGAGGAATCCGTGACGGCATCTGATAACGAACATCAACCTCCTCAGCCTCCCCGTCGCGCGGGAGCAGACCAGAAAAAGAAAAAGCGGCGCTATCCGGGTCCTTTGGGTATTACCATCGCGGTTGTCATAGTCTTGATTATGGCGTTTGTATATGCCACACAGGTGTATACGGATTGGCTATGGTTCAATCAGCTTGGTTTTGGCAGTGTCTTCACCACCGAAATCTTGCTTCAGAGCTCTATCTTTGTGGTAACCGCACTCGTTGTAGCGGTGCCGTTCTGGGCTTCGATGTCTTATGCCATCAAACATGCTGACCACGATGATTCTCAGGCGAAGAAAGACGCCAAAAACGCGGATAAATCCGAGGAGCAGGCGCATCACGAGACCTCTAAATCCGGTCCACATGAGCGCCATACGACCGAGCATGAGCATACGGAAGCCGAAGACCTTCTGCGTGACATGTTTGGCGGGCGTGATTTCACCGATAGTATGGCGCGGTACCGTCGGGGTATGGAGCGCATCCGCAAGATTCTCTTGGTGATTCTTCCAATTGCTTTAGGGTTCTTTATTGGGAGTGCCGGAATTAGCCAGTGGCAAACCGTGGCGCTTTTCTTGAACCGCCAGGACTTCGGCGTTCAAGACCCCGAATTTGGGTTGGATGTTGGATTCTTCGTTTTCACTCTTCCGTTCCTCAATCTGGTGGTTAATCTTTTGACCGCTGTTATCGTGCTCTGCGCTATTGGCGGTGCTATTATGCACTACTTCTACGGTGGTATTAAGGTTCGCCCAGGCGGTGTAGGAACTTCCGCCGCGTTCCGCCGTCATGCTGCGGTTTTGGCATGCGCCTTCCTTCTGGTGCGCGGTGCTGCGTTCTGGCTGGAACGGTACACCGCAGTTCAGCAGCAGTCGGGGCGCTGGGCCGGTGCTATGTACACCGATACGAACGCTATTATTCCCGTACGTTCTATTTTGGCGATTTCCGCAGTTCTGGTGGCTGTGTTGTTCTTGGCTACGGCTTCCGCGCATCGTTGGCGTTTGCCTCTAGTGGGAACCGCGATGCTGGTGGTTGTAGCTCTCGTCGCTGGCGGGCTGTACCCCTGGATCGTACAGCGTTTCCAGGTTGTGCCGAATGAACAGGCTGCACAGTCGCAGTTTATCCAACGCAATATCGACGCAACACGGTACGCCTACGGCCTCGATAAGGTAGAGACTACTCCTTATGATGCCACGATCGATACTCGTCAAGGCGCTTTGGGGAACTCTAGTGAGACTATTGCGAACATCCGTCTTTTGGACCCGAACGTGGTAAGCTCAGCATTCGCGCAGATGCAGCAGTTCCGTCCATACTATCGGTTCGACTCGAATCTCTCGGTGGACCGCTATTCCGTAGACAATAAGACTCAGGACACGGTGATTGCCGCCCGTGAGCTGAATCCTTCCCAGACTTCGGATGATTCCTGGTATAACCGCCACGTGGTGTACACCCACGGGTACGGCGTGATTGCAGCTTACGGTAACCAGGTTGACGGTGCGGGTAACCCCAAGTTCATGCAGTCCGGTATCAAGGCGAATGGCGTTATTTCTGAAAACTATGAGCCTCGTATTTACTTCGGTATGAGCTCTCCGCAGTATTCCATTGTGGGCGGCAACGGTGATCAGCTGGAGCTCGACCGTCCGCAGTCCGCCGATGAAACGAATTCTTCGGATGCAAAATACACATTTAACGGCAACGGCGGTCCCCGGTTGGATTCCACGCTGAACCGTCTCTCTTATGCGATTAAGTTCCAGTCATCCGATATTTTGCTTTCGGATGCGGTTCGTGATGGTTCGCAGATCCTGTACGAACGTAACCCGGTAGATCGCGTTCAGAAGGCTGCGCCGTATTTGAAGGTGGATTCCAAAGCGTACCCCGCTATTATCAATAATCGGGTGCAGTGGATTGTGGATGCTTATACGACCACAAACCAGTTCCCATATGCGCAGGGTGTAAGCCAGGAGAATAATCAGAATCCGCGCACGAATTCGATGAACTACATTCGCAACTCGGTGAAAGCCACCGTGGATGCCTACGACGGTTCGGTCACCCTTTATGCATGGGATGAAAATGATCCTATTTTGAAGGCATGGCAGGGCGTATTCCCCGGAACCGTGAAGAGCTATAAAGAGATGAGCGCCGAGCTTCTTAACCATGTGCGCTACCCCTCGGATATGTTTACTATTCAGCGCTCGATGCTGAATAAGTATCATGTGACGAACTCGAACAGCCTCTACGCGGGCGATGACGTCTGGTCGATTCCAAACGACCCTACGAATGATAGCGGTCGCCAGATTCCGCCTTATTACCTCTCGCTCCAGATGCCTGGGGATAGGAAGGCTCATTTCTCGCTGACGTCGACCTTTATTCCTCAGCAGAGTGATTCAAACTCGCGTAACGTGATGTACGGATTCCTCGCTGCAAATGGTGACGCCGGTACCGGCAAGGACGGCGAACGCAGCGCGGATTACGGTAAGCTGCGACTGCTCGAACTGCCGCGTTCATCGGTGGTTCCGGGACCTGGCCAGGCACAGAATATCTTCAACTCTGATGCTGAGGTCTCGAACCAGCTGAACCTCCTGCGGCGCGGGTCCTCCGAGGTCATTAACGGCAATATGCTTACTCTGCCGGTGGCTGGCGGCATTCTGTATGTTCAGCCAGTCTATGTGCAGTCTAGCGGCGATGCACGGTACCCGCGTTTGCAGCGAGTGCTAGTCAGCTTCGGTGACAAGGTCGGGTTTGCCCCCACACTGGAGGAAGCCCTCAACCAGGTCTTCAACGGTTCTTCCGGTGCCAAGATAGATGCTCAGTCGGGACCGTCAGGAGCCGGCACTGAAGGCAATGGGGAGAAGACCTCTGGATCTTCGTCCAGCTCTTCTGGAGCCTCTGGCTCAGACCAGTCCGCTAGCCTGAAACAGCATCTGGCGGATGCTTCCAAGGCCATGCAGGATTCGGATGCCGCTCTCAAGAAGGGCGATTGGGCAGCATATGGTGAGGCTCAGAAGCGTCTGAACGATTCTTTGCAGAAGGCTATTGAAGCCGAAAATAAACAACAGCAGGATCAGAAACAGGGCGGCGATCAGCAGGGAAGTGAGCAGCAGCCGAGCGGTTCATCCTCAGCATCGCAGAGTCCTTCTGGGGAAGCTACCTCTAAATAAGATGTAGTAGTGCTTGCGGTCTGACGGTCATAGCGGGGTGCCATCACATTCGGGTGGCGCCCCGCTTCGTCATCTTAAATTATTGATTCGGGCTGTCTATGAGAGCAATAAGGGGCGTTCAGACATCCAGTTTTGGGTTTTTCTGTGGTGTTTATCTCAGCAGACAGCTTCAAGTTGAGATGTTGCAGAGCGGTATGTATAGTTGTATGAGTCGCCGCGGGGTGGAGCAGTTCGGTAGCTCGCCGGGCTCATAACCCGGAGGTCGCAGGTTCAAATCCTGCCCCCGCAACGGAATACTCCCGAAGTCATAACTATGACTTCGGGAGTTTTTATTTTTGTATTGCTGATTTAATGTGCTGTGCCTAGTTATATCTGTAGCTGCCAGAAGAAACGTGCAAACTAAACAGAATAGGATAATCCTATATCTGGGTTTGTCTAAAACGTAGGCGGATGCTGTTTAAAGGTAAAGCTGATACTCTGCTTTCTTTAATCGCATAAGGTAAACATGCCGAGGTTATTTATTAATAAATGGTTATATATGTCGCGGGTGAATCGCTAAATATTTTGAATCATCGTAGAGTAGCTACTAAGCGATAAATTCCCGCCACTCTCACTCAGGGCTTACTCTGAGGTTCCGCCGTTGGAAACCTGAAATACATAAGCCAGTAGGAGTGTGTACGGGCGAATCGTGTTTCCGTATTTTATCC
>NZ_KV804815.1:842588-844020 GCF_001811455.1 Rothia sp. HMSC065G12 | reverse complement strand
TATGAGCGCTTTGGGCGTTTCTGGGTTTGCTGTGCTGTTGTCTGCCTGTGGGGAGGACTCGAAGCCTGCTGGAGCGGCTACTGAGAGTTCGAGTTCTTCCTCTTCTGCGACTGTCGTTGCCTCTGCTTCATCCAGTGATAGCCCATCACCGTCTTCGAATGTGTCTGCGCATTATTCGGGGAACTCGAAAGCTCCGGAGGGGGAGTATCGTCCTGCGGATTTTTATGGTCCTGCGCAGAATGTTCCGAAGCCCAAGGCGGAGGAGGGGTATACGAATGCTTCCTTGGAGGGGATGCGTAAGACGGTGCAGGCGTGGACGGAATGGCGTAATTATGGCATGCAAACTGGAGATTATAGCGAGGCCAGAAAATTCATTAGCAAAGACTTTAAAGACGAACGGGATACTTACGATCTCAATACTGGACTGTATAAAGAGGGCGGGTGGATGATCGGCGGAGATTTAAGAAAATATGAGTTTCACGGTGAACCCATCAACCAGGGTAACGGTAAGTATGAGTGGAAGTTCTTTGTCGCTTGGCCGTATTACGTCTATGTTGACTCGGATGGGAAAACATATAAGAAAATTCGCAATGAAGATTATGAGAATAACTGGTTCATGATGACTCTTCATCATGACGGCAACCGATGGCTCATTGATAATGTTCATTCCCTGGCTATAGAAAAGAAGTAATTCCCTTGAACTCTCTAAAAACCAAAGTATTTTCTGGGTTTCTCTCGGCAACACTTGTGAGTGCATCCCTGTCCCATGTTCCTGCGGCTTTTTCTATAACTTGTAATAATGACACTCGCTCTTTTCAATGTCTAGATCAGACTGGAGGTGACCTTTGGGAACAGGGAAGCTCCCATGTGCCCAAACATGCTAATAATGACGAGCGTGAAACAAGTTCAAGTCAGGCTGGTAACGTTGAGGACGCTGAGGCTTATAGGAGGTGGTATGGGGAGCATCATCATGGTGAGTTTGGGTTTGCGCAAGGTAAGAACGGTGACCAGCGGTCGTTTGGGTTTGATGTCGCTAATGACGGCTCGTACTGTCTTAGTCGTGATGGTCAGGCTGGCACGTTTGAGAAAGCCCCAAAGACCGGGCGTGCTATCCCGGATATGATCAATGAGCTCTATGGAAACAAATGCACCCTGAACGACCCGGAAGCAGCACAGCAAGCCCAAAGCGAGTACGAACGGATTATCACCGAGATGCGCACTCATTTGCTGGAGTTGATCCCGGCGCATCCGCACCTGACTTTGGATAGTGCGCATCCACCACACACGAGTAAGGGTGAGGAAACGAATTTCTACACCACCCTAGAAGGAAGTTCTAATATTTTTGAAGGGGATTTGCCGATTGGGCATACCAGGATCCGGGCAGTACCGGTAGCGTACCGGTATGAGTATGGAGACGGGCACGATCTAAAAA
>NZ_KV804815.1:758883-842488 GCF_001811455.1 Rothia sp. HMSC065G12 | reverse complement strand
CGGTGACGTATGCGGGTCAGTACAGTATTGATGGCGGGCCGTGGCAGTTTTTCGGAACCGAGATCACCCGTATTAGCGAGCCGGTGCTGGTGCGGGTGTGGGAGTCTGAGGTGCATTCGGTGGGCAAGACTTGTACTGAGGACCCGGGAGCGAAGGGGTGTCCGGGGCATGCTGAGGAGCCTGATGTGGGGAATCCGAATCCGCAGTTGCGTAAGGTGGATGTGTATACGGGTCAGCGGTGGCATTTGGATGATGTGGGGGTGGGGGATAGTGAGGGTCGGTTGCACCCGACCTGGCCCAACATGTAAAACCCAGAAGTTTACGAACAGAATAAATATCTTTCCGTGAGCTTCTGGGCGAACCCTTCAGGGCGTCCCAGAGGTAGATTCTCTATAACCATGTGACCATTATCGCAATGGTATAAGAATAAAAGCAGGACACCTTTACTTTAAAAATCTATTGAGAATTAGAAAAAGCTACAAACCGCGATATAGTGCGATTCTGCTGTGATAGCAGGTGTACATTGTCTCTCATGTATATTCTTGCCAAACGTCAATTCTTAAGAACCTCTTGATCGGCATACCATACCGAAAATTTCACCTATGTTTTTATTTAATATTATTTAACTGGTAATTTAACTCTATTGAACGCTTTACTCCGCTATTGCAGACTTCGTAAAGCTCCCAAATCTGAGGGGACTAATCTCAAGTCCCAGCAGAGTATCACTGCTCCGTAGGCGGAATTAGTCCTGTCGGAGTCTATCACTCACAACACAAACATAGCGGCTGAATTCAGCGCACCTTATTCAGCACATAGCGACAAGAAAATCGAGAACCGAGGACTATCTATGACCCGCATCAGAAAGATGCGTGCCGGAACCCTGGCCGCACTCACCGTACCCGCTATTGTGGGCGCTACCCTTACTGCACCCGCCCATGCAACCGTCGCATCCGGCACATACCGCAGCTACACCGCCCCGAACGGCCTTAACTCTCAGTACCACGTGTATGCAAACGGTATTGACTGGTCAAAACCCGTGGGCGTAGTCTTCTACATTGACGGCGACTATTGGCGTAACGACCAGTCTAAGATTCACAGCCCTGAGCAGGGCATGCTCCCCGCTATGGGCCGTATCGCAAATGCCCGCAACATGGTTTTTGTACCCGTCGTGTCTCCAGATAAAAATGCATCCGGTAACGGCATTACCTGGTGGGAAAACCTTGACGCCAACGGTGACTATTTCCGCTCCTTTGCGCAGCAATTTATTTCGAGTAACGGCATCGACCCCTCGCAGGTGTGGACGATGGGTTATTCCGGAGGCGCCGAGTTTATCACCTATGAACTGAATGCGGATCGTCAGGGCACTTGGCGTTCTGGCGGCGGTTCTATCCTCGTTGCGGGCGGCGGTTATGAGCGCATGCAGACCGAGGCACCGCAGAACATTAAGAACCAGCCTATGTACTGGTGGGTTGGTGCCGCCGATACTTCTGGTACAACGAACCCTCCAACATGGAGCGCCCGAGGTGCTGTTGAACAGGGCTACACTGCGTACCGCAACAGCGGCTTTACCAATACCCAGATGAAACTGATCCCAGGTTTTAGCCACCAAGATTATGACCTGCCGCTCATCATGGCGCAATCCCTCGATACAGGCGGTCACCGTTTTGGCGCAGGGTATAGCGACCTTCCGACCACGAATCCGTTCTACACAGAGATTAGTTGGAACTCGGATCGCCGCATTATGACCGGTTTTGCCGATCGTACTTTCCGTCCGTACAGCGCTGTAAATCGCGCCCAGGTGGCAACATATCTCTACCGTCTTGCGGGTAGCCCTGCCGTGGAGCTTCCCGCGACTTCTCCGTTCCCAGATGTTACGCCGAACCACCCGGCATATAAGGAAATCGTGTGGCTTAAACAGCAGAGAATTACGACCGGATGGTCTGACGGTACCTTCCGTCCACATGATGCTATCAGCCGTGAGGCACTGGCGGCGTTTTTCTACCGTTTCAACGGTTCTCCCGCGTATGCACCGGGTGCACAGCAGTTTGCTGATGTAAACCCCTCTACCATGTTCTATAAGGAAATCTCATGGATGGCAGATCAGGGTATTACTACTGGTTGGCCTGACGGTACTTTCCGACCTGGTGAAGCTACCTCACGTGAGGCTATGGCGGCGTTCCTGTACCGTGCCTCTAAGCTTTAGAATCAGGTTTTCAGCGCAGAACATAAAATGCAGATGCTCCCCAACCTAAGGTTGGGGAGCATCTGCGTAATCTAACAGCCGATCAGGCTAAGACTATGCGTTCTTGTTCTTGAGAGCCGCAAGACGCGCATCAAGTTCAGACTGACGACCAAGCTCTTCAAGGTCATTGAACTGAGCGTCCAGGGAGGAAGCTGCAAGTTCCTGCTGACCCTGCACGCGAGCCTCTTCGCGGCGAACCTTCTCTTCAAAGCGTGAGACCTCGCTCGTGGGGTCCATAACATCGAATGCCTTGAGTGCATCATTCACCTGAGACTGAGCAGCGGCAGTCTTCTGGCGAGCGTTAAGCTCATCACGCTTGGACTTGAGCTCATCCAGCTTTGCACGCATTTTGGTAAGGCCGTCCTTGAGCTGCTCAACCACCTGGGTCTGCGATGCGATCTGCGGTTCTGCGGCCTTTGCCTCACGTTCAGCCTGCATCTGCTTGCCCAGAGCAATCTTTGCGAGATTATCGAACTTATCCGCGTTAGCGGTGTCGCCTGCAGCACGGAACTCATCGGCTTTATTGGAGGCAGCCAGAGCCTTAGAACCCCACTCATCGGCGTCGCGCAGGTCTTCGGCATGATCCTGCTCCAGAAGACGCAGGTTACCAATAGTCTGAGCCACAGCTGCTTCTGCTTCTACAATGTTATTTGTATAGTCACGAACCATCTGATCTAACATTTTCTGCGGGTCTTCTGCCGCATCAATGAGGGCGTTAATATTAGCCTTTGCTAGCTGTGCGATACGACCGAAAATGGACTGTTTTACCATGTTATTTCCTTTTCTTTCACGCGGCACCGGGAAGGAGCTTATTCGCACGTACAGCGCCGCAACTTTTCTTATTATCGTGGGTCAGCCTGAAAAATTACTGGGAAAATATCGCCTATAAGGTGACGGGTACAAGAACATGAGGTTAACGAGAGCCCTAACACGTTTCTGGTGCTTATATTCTTGAACGTTAGAAGCTGCCGCCGTCTCCACCGCCGAAGTCGCCGCCACCGCCTCCGAAGTCCCAGCCTCCACCGGAGTCACCGCCGCCCCAGTGATGACCGGTGGATGCTGAAGCAGAGTGTGAGCCCATCGCGCTAAAAATAGCACCTAAGAGCATGCCTTGCGCTAGGGAATCGCCGCCGTAGCTTTGACCATAACGGTTATCATCCCAGTAGTTGTTGACATCCTGATTTGCGGAGTTCTGCGCATCGCTCGCCAAAGAAATAGCCTCATATGCCCTATTGAGCGAATTTACCGGGTCGGACTCCCGCAAACGGTGTGCATCGTTCAGCGCGGTTTGCGCCTCAGACAGATAGGTACGAGCTTGTGAACCGACACCGCGCCGACGGTTGTTAATGAAGTCCGATGCGCTGCGCACCTGAGCCTCTGCAGAACGTAAGGTACGAGACAGACTTTCTTTAGCCGCCTGCTCACGCTCACGGTCGGCGCGAAGCGATGACATGGAACGATTCAGCTCGCTTGTGAGCTGATGCAGTTGTTCCGTGAGGGCAATAGGATCATTCGGACGTTCTTGTGCCTGTTGTGAAACCTGCCCAAGAATAGCCTCCATACCGGCTGCCGTCGCGGCGAGTTCGGCGCGGTTCTGAGACTCCGCAAGGCTCTTAGCCTCAGCCACGTCACGTTGAATACTCAAAATGTCGGTACTAAGACTGGATTGTGCAGATTCTAAGGCTGATGCATGATTGCTGACTGCTTCTGCCAGCGAGGTAATCTGCGCCGCAGATTCTTCGGCGTTGCGCAGGTGTACAACAGCTTCGGACCGGGAAACATCCACTAGACGAGATGCCTCCTGAAGCTCCTGAGTCACCAGGCGTTGGTGTGAATCCAGCAGAGCTGCAGATTTACTGACCGGTTCCAACGCACTCGGCAAGTACTGGTCTTTGAGTCGCGCGTATGTATGCTGCGCGGTTTCGACTATCTGCTGAAGTTCCGGTATACGCCCCTGGAGCCTAGCAATAGCCTGGGGAGCTTCGTGCTCAAGATTGCGCATTTCAGAGAGCTTCTGCGCCTGATCTCGGGAAATATCAGAAATCTCCTGAGAATTATCGATAATTTCGCTCAACCAAGCGCGCTGTTCCGCAACGGTGTCCGGAACATCATCATTGAGAAGTTTCTGACGGTGGAATGATGCCTGCATGAGCTCTTGGGCGCGCGTTAGTTCCTCTTCAAAAGGCTTGACGTGTTCATTACCGTATTGGGCGCGGGCAAATTCAAGTTCCTGCTTCGACTGCACCATAGAATTATCTGCCTGAACAAGTGCGGCACCGGCACGGGTGCGCAGTTCCTCCAACGAAACTTCAGGTACTTTAGATGTTGAGTATGCAGGCGTACTTCCCGTCTCGTTTTTGGAGCGACGGCGTTTCATAATGTAGTACCCAGCGCCCGCTACACCCGCTACGCCTAGGGCGCCGCCCCCTATAGCAACAGCGGGGCTAATGCCCCCTTTTTGAGCATTAATACCGTTGACCGCCTCAAGAGCTGCACCTTTGTAATCCCCGCTTTGCAGCTTTGGCTTGATGTATTTTTGGTACACCTCCGACTGCTGATCAGAACTGAGTGCCTTATTACTCCCAGCGGCGAAGTAAGCACGTCGGCTTTCTGTCGCTATGACAAGAATGGCGTCCGCATTACCGTAGCTGTTCTTTTTTGCTGTCTCTTCAGTCCACGCCTTAGCCTCTTCGGGGCTCTCAAATTTATCAATAGTCAGCACATGCAGATCAATATTGTGGTTTTTAGAGAGTTCGCTGATTTTAGAGTTAAGTTCTGAGGTATCGCCCAAGACATTGGTCGTGTCTTGTACTCTACCTGTGATAGTCATGGGAGTTTGGGCTTGCGCGGTACTGATACCGGGCGTCAAGAACGAAGAGCCCGCCACCGGTAGCGCGACGGAAAGCATAGTGGTGCCAAAAGCTAAAGCACCTACGCTGAGGGCACGTCGGATGCGCCGAGAACCAAACGGACGGTCAGCATTCGTGATATTACTCAAAGGAAGACTCCCATTCTTTCGCATATGCCGCGCGGTGATTATCCACGGCGTGGGAGGAATAAACCCACACGTACTTCCATCTTACCGGTCACCAACCTGTCATGAGCGGTAGTCATCACAGAGCGTACATATCTGAAGAAATTCCGGACTAATTCTCAGGATACGATCGTCGACTGTTTACTCCAGGATTACCGCTTTTGTTCACGATGCGGTACTCATTGGATGAATAATATTGGCTAATTCAGATCGTAGCCGCGGTTCTTCATATATTCCGTATCCGTCACCATATGGTGCCCGGGACGATTCGGCATTTGATACTGCTGAGGAACTTGTACCTGCGAAGGATCGCGGAGCGGCAGGTCGTTCTGCCATTTTTGTAATTCTGCCGTTTTTCGACGGTTTTTACGTACGATGCGGATGATGAGGACAGGAATTCCAAGCAGAATAAACAGGATAAAAACCAACACGCCTGCGGCAACAAGAAAATTTTCGAACCAGCCATCGGTTTCGGAAATATCGCTTAGTCCCTGGGGGATATTGCCGTCATTACTCGTGGAGTAGTCATGATCCCTGATAAAGATATCAGTGAACATGCGCCCGGCGGTACCGTAAAGACCATGATCAGCGATAACACGCTTGATACTGCTGTTTTGGGAGCCCGAATTGTCTTTAACGTACAGGGCATGTGCCCATGCATCGCTCATAAAACTCTGGTCATTGCTGATAATAGTACCTTGGTTCTTAGACGTATCGATAAGCAAAACTACTGTGCGTGGGCGAGCATGGTTGAGACTCAGGAATTCTTGCCCCCACTCCTTGAGCGGTTTGCCATTGGTCCCGGAGACCAACACCATATAGGCTTCTATCGAGTGACGGGTATTGCTGTTACTCAAACCTTCGGTGAGCTCGTCTTCAAGCCCATCCGATAGGGCATTAAGAGTTCCGTCCCGGTCAATAATAGGGGTTTGTGGATTTAGCGTGACCTCGAAAGGTGCTTGAGCGTGGGCCGCCGTCGGGTAAGCAATGAAACTAGCGCCGATACCTGCTAATGCGCATACGAAAGACAGCATGAGGGCAACCACAGTACGGGGCAGAGGTCTTTGAGGTAAATGGGGTCTAGATGTGGCACCATAAAAATTTTGGGAGACAGTGTTTCGGCGATGAATAGTCATACCAATAAACATACCCTGTTTTAGACCGGCTTAAGGGAATTTTTCTGAAGAAATATCACCTTGCGATATGACTCAGCTGCACCACGAGTTGTTAGAGACTCTACGAAGCTTAAGAAAAGGTGACGTTACCCCACTTAGTAGACGGCACTTCTTAGCTTGTATTACGAGCTTTCGTCGTTGGTGCGTGTAATACTAAGATCTTCGTGATTTTTATAAGCTGGTCGCCGAGCTAAGTTGCTGCTCAAACGCAGAAGAACAAGACTGAGCACGTGCCAAACGACGATGCACTATGCCTGCACAGCCCGCTACCAGACCGGTACCTAAGCCAAGAATAACGGCCAGCACGGTACAAATAATGAGTGCTGTCAGCATGTCTGTTCCTTTCTTGATGCGATCTCGTTAAACCTTAGAGCCCGTCTTTAAGCGTAGGCTGTGAAATTGACTCTGGAAGGCTGTACCTCTTGAAATATGTTTGTGGAGTTACCCCGGAATTTGAGGGTTCTCAGCAAACTCCCAGGAAATTCCGGGTGCAACCTCAGAGAAAACGGAGGTATAAAACAAGAACTGCGTTTACAGTAGAAAAAGACGCGTGCCTGTTGGCGCTGTCGCCAATATGGTTATTTAGATATCACCTAAGATTTATTGAGAGCCCCTCAAGGAGAGACCACAATGACCCAATACCCTGGTGGCTGGAACCAAGATTCTGGCGCTAACGGTTATAATGATGCAACCCGTCCGATGCAGCAGTCTGCACCCGGATCCTATGCTCAACAGGACTACCAGAATACGGGTTATCAACAGCAGGGCTACCAGCAAAATTACCAAACTTCCGGGTATCAACAGAGTTCCCAGAACCCCCAGAATGGATATCAGAACCAGTACTCCGGGGAGGGGAAGAATCCTCAGCAAGAACCCAAGAAGAAATATGGAACCGGTGTCGTACTTACCGCTGCTCTGCTTGCAGCCCTTGTGGGTGGCGGCGTAGGTGCTGGTGTTGGAGGCGGTATTGCCGCATCTACAAGCAGCAATAGTTCATCCGTCACCGGCAGAAATGCTGGAGGCAGCGCAACAAATCCCACAGTCGTAACCGATACAGCTAAGAAGGTGCTTCCTTCGACCGTCACTGTAGGATCAAAGCTGACCGACGGCAACGGCGTTGGTACAGGTGAAGTTCTCGATAACCAGGGACATATTCTCACCAATAATCACGTAGTCTCTACAAACGGTACTCAGCAGTCCTCTAGAGTCGAGGTGCGTTTGCATGACGGAAGTATTCGTGTGGCAAAGATCGTGGGTACCGATGTAACCTCGGATCTTGCGGTCATTAAGATTGACCCCAGTGGGCTAGACCTTAAACCCATTACCTTTGGCGACTCCTCGAAAGTTGTTCCTGGCGAAACCGTGGTGGCGCTTGGTTCGCCACATAACCTGCAGGATACCGTGACTGCGGGCGTTATCTCTAACACCGACCGTGCCGCAGAAGCAGAAAAAGACGGTGTATACATTCCCATGATTCAGACCGATGCGCCAGTGAACCACGGTAACTCGGGTGGTCCTTTGGTGAACTCTAGCGGGGCGCTCGTGGGCATCAACTCTCAGATCGAGTCTGAAGGCGGCGGCAATGAGGGCATCGCGTACGCCATTCCCTCGAACTACGCTAAGCGTATTTCTGACGAAATTATTAGCAAAGGCAAAGCAACCCATGGGTACCTAGGCGCGAATATTGAAAGCGCCCCTGGGCAGACCAACGAGGGAGAATCTCGGTTCTTCCCGGATGGTGTGCGGGTCACCAATATCTCTAGCGGAAGCCCTGCAGAAAAGGCTGGTCTGCAGAAGGGAGATGTTATCGTCGAGGCGGATGGCCACCGCATCGAACAGAGTAAGACCCTCAACGGCGTGGTGCGTGCACAAGCAGCAGGTGCCACAGTGGATATGAAGATTAAACGGGGGTCAGAGACAAAGAACATCAAGGTGACGCTCGGCGACGCCGATAATCAGCATTAACAGAGCTATAAAACTGCCCGAGGCGGCGTTTCACATGAAGAAACGCCGCCTCTCCTTTGTCTGCTGTGTTCAGGAATATACCGCTCTCATATCCGGGTTTCCCTGACTGAAGATTTCACGGCAAGGTAGAATATAGCCAAACCTAACTAAACCCCACAGACGCGCCGCACACACATGAGGCGCAGGAGGATGAGCGTGAGCGAAAACGCATATCGCATCGCCGTACTTACCAAGTACGTGCCAGACACCCAATTTGAACAAAAACTTGACGATACTTTGCGGGTAGACCGCAGCGAATCGGTGATGAGTGAGCTTGACGAATACGCTGTAGAATCCGCCATGCAGATTGTCGAAGCGGAAGATACCGATGCGGAGAATTCTGCAGTTATCGCCTTTACGTTAGGCGCAGCAGATGCCTCTAAGGGGCTGCGCCGTGCGCTGCAGCTGGGTGCACACGAAGGCGTACACATTCTCGACGATGCTTTCGCAGGGGCTGATGCTCTGGCGACCTCACGCATCATAGCCGCTGCACTCTCCACCTATGAGCAGGAACACGGCACCTTCGACCTGATTCTGACGGGTATGGCATCAACCGAAGGTGAGACTTCGTTGGTGCCCGTTCAGGTGAGCGAACTTTTGGGGCGCACCGGAATCTCTCAAGTAGCGTCGCTGACCGTTGCGGGCCGAACTGTTAGGGCACGCCGGGATCTGGATACTCGCTCGCAGCATTGTGAAACTGAATTGCCCGCTTTGATTTCTGTGACCGACCAGGTGAACACTCCGCGATACCCCAACTTTAAGGCGCTGATGGCAGCAAAAAAGAAGCCTATTACGACCGTGAACACAGCGGATATTGCGGATGAGCTTGCTAAGTTCGGCGGCAACGCATCGACCGTTACCGTGACCGAAGCGCAGGCGCGGGAAGAACGCACCGCAGGTGAAACCATCGTGGATGAAGGCGACGGCGGCATACAGCTGGTCGAATTCTTGGCATCCCGAAACCTCATTTAACCAGTACAGGAGATAACGATGACGACTGCATACCGTGTGCTGGTTATAGGCGGCACAACGAACTTTGCGACCGAACCTAGCAGTGTGGACCGAGAACTTTTAGCGTTGGCACGACTGCGAGCTGGTGTTGGACAGGGCGGAACTCAACTGGGAGTAATGACGTTCGCCCAAGGCTCCGCTGATATTGCGCAGTTTTACGCTAAACAGGGCGCGGCACGTGTCTTTGCCCCAGCGCAATCCATGACAGATACTTTGCCTGCTGCCCGCGTGGAACTCGCCGTACAGGCTATTACTGAGTTTGGTCCTGATGTGGTTCTTGCCCCGCATGATATTGACTCGATTGAGCTTCTGGGGCGCGTGGCCGTGCGCCTCGGGAATTCCGAGGCGGGATCTCGTCCCGTAGGCGTTGTGACGGGCGCTCATGACGTGGATGATGCGCTCAATATTCGTAAGAACGTTTTGGCGGGGGAGTACGACAGCACCGTGCGGGTTGAAGGTCTGCCGTTGGTAACCCTACGCCCCAACTCGGTAGATACGGCGGAGGCGCCCGCTGCGATGGGGGAGGGCGTACTCACCACCTATACTCTGCCCGAGTACGAGACGGTGCGCATCACCGAGGTGACCGAGAAGCCTACATCTGCTCGCCCCAACCTTGAAGAAGCAGCTATTGTTGTAGCTGCTGGCCGCGGTATCGGCGGCAAGTTAGCCCCCATTGAGGATCTGGCGGATGCGCTCGGCGCCGCGATCGGTTCGACCCGCGCCGTCACAGACGCAGGATGGCTGGATCACTCTACTCAGATTGGGCAAACCGGCAAGAGCGTTTCTCCCGAACTATACGTTTCCGTGGGTATTTCGGGGGCTCTTCAACAGAAGGTCGGCATGGATACTTCAAAGACTATTGTCGCCATCAACAAGGACGCGGACGCGCCCATATTCGAGATTGCCGACTTCGGCGTCATTGGGGATCTTTTCACTGTCATCCCGCAGGCTGTTGAAGAAATTAAGAGGCGCCGCAACGCCTAGTTTCTAACAGGTCAGCGTCCTGAAAACCTAGACTAGGTTTTCAGGACGCTTTCACAAGATTAGACTATGTACCCAAGATTTTACGTACCCGCTCACGCAGATCGGGTATATTCTCGGCCTCAAACCAGGGATTACGCTTGCGCCAGCCAATATTGAGCGGAGAAGGGTGCACCAGAGGCACAAAACCCGGCAGATAATCCTCTGCGTGTGCCACCGTTTCCGTAAGGCTGCTGCGAAGCCGCGGAGCAGAAACTCCATCAAGATAGTACTTTTGCGCATAAGCGCCTACCAAAATGGTTAATTGTGCATGCGGCATCATGGCGCGCAGCTGCGGATGCCAACGCGGCGCAAAATCCTTACGCGGTGGTAAATCACCGTGCTTACCTTTTCCCGGATAATAAAAATCCATCGGCATCAGGGCAAACAGCTCTGGGTTATAAAACTCATCATCGCTTACGCCCAACCATGTACGAAGTAACCGACCACTCACATCATTCCATGGAATACGAGTCTCTTGTGCAATACGCCCGGGTGCCTGGCCCACCAGAATAATGCGTGATCGGGCGCTCGCCGAATATACGGGTTCCCAGCCGCGTGACGTGTACTCGGCGTTCATCGGATCGGAGTCTATATCCTCAAAAAGCAGAGGAACCTGGCGGTTGGCACACATACAACTAAATCTTTCCTCCCGTGAATCCGCGTTGGCGCCATGCCTCAAAAATTGCGATGGACGCGGAGTTCGCTAGATTAAGAGAGCGGCGCCCAGGAATCATGGGGATTTTTACGCGTTCTGTAATATGCTCATCCTGCTGTACATCGGCTGGTAAGCCCACGGACTCCGGACCAAACATAAGCACATCGCCATCACGATATTCAAGATCTGCATACGAGGTTTCTGCCGTGGTGGTAAAGGCGAAAACACGCGCAGGCATCATGGCTTTCCAAGCATCCTGCAGGGTCTTATGAACCGTTACGACCGCAAGATCGTGATAATCCAGCCCGGCACGGCGCAGATGCGCATCTTCAAAATTGAATCCTAGAGGCTCGACGAGGTGAAGTTCAGCCCCGGTTACTGCGGCCAGACGAATGGCGTTACCCGTATTCCCCGGAATTTCGGGGGTATAGAAAAGAATCTTGAACACGTACCCCAGTGTACCGCGCATGTTTCCACCGAACGTGACTCTTCGCAGGTTTAGCCTGCGGCGCATTTATGACGAATTCCTCCCGAAAGTTCGAGGAACAACGATAGAATAAGGGCAATACGCCAGAGGAGGAAATAGTGAACCGGGTCTACCTAGATCACGCAGCGACTACCGATGTCCTGCCAGCTGCTATAGACGCAATGGTACAGCAGATGCGTGCGGGCGGTAACCCCTCCTCGCTGCACGCTACCGGACGCGATGCCCGTGCCACCGTTGAATATGCCCGCGAACGTATCGCCCGAGCTGTAGGATGCGATGCCGCCGAGGTTATTTTTACTTCTGGAGGAACAGAGGCAGACAACCTTGCGGTTAAGGGGATGTACTGGAAACGCAGGGAAGCAGACCCGGTGCGACGGCGTATCCTAGTATCAAGTATTGAGCATCATGCGGTGGAAGAAACCTGTGAATGGCTGCAGAAGACCGAGAGCGCGGTTATCGACTGGATTCCAGTGGATTCGCAGGGGCTGGTAGACCCCGAAAGCGTGCGGGAACTGATAGCCCAAAACCCTGCGGATGTTGCGTTAGTTACCGTTATGTGGGCAAATAATGAAGTTGGCACTGTACAGCCCATTCAAGATATTGCCGCCATAGCCTCTGAATACGGTATTCCCATGCATACGGATGCGGTGCAGGCTTTCGGCGCGGTGCCCGTTAACTTCCGTAACAGCGGGGTTGATACGATGGCGATTTCCGGGCATAAAATTGGCGGTCCCATGGGCATCGGCGCGCTTATCGCCACACGAGCAGCGCAGCTCACCCCGGTTTTGCACGGGGGTGGGCAAGAGCGTTCTGTGCGTTCCGGCACTATAGATGCCCCCGCGATCGCGGGATTTGCCGAGGCCGCCGCGCATGCGATTGAGCATCTTGAAGAAGAATCCATCCGTATTGCAGCACTTCGCAATGAGCTAATAGCGGCGGTACAGGCGGTTATTCCACAAGCTCACCTGAGCGGCATCGACCCAACAACCGAGGCCTTTCCTGGTGAAAAAAGGCTGCCTGCGAATGCTCACTTTACTTTTGAAGGCGCAGAAGGAGACACCATCCTCTTTCTGCTCGACATGCAGGGGATTCAAACCTCAACCGGTTCGGCCTGTAACGCGGGAGTAACAAGACCATCCCATGTGCTTCTTGCCATGGGTCTGGACGAAGACACCGCCCGCAGTGCGCAACGATTTACTCTTGGGCATTCCAGCACCGGCGAAGACATTGCTCGGTTGCTCGCGGCCCTGCCCGAAGCCTATGCACAGGCGGCAAAAGCGGGTCTTTCCTCACATCTGCCTGACGCTCAACGCTGGTACGGCGGATAATTGCGGCGAACCTGCGCACATGCAATAAGAAGCGTACAATAGAACCTCATATTTATTCTCACCACGAAACTGTACCCAACGTTTATAAGGAAACTCTGTGAAGATTTTGGCTGCTATGAGTGGCGGCGTCGATTCAGCTGTTGCTGCCGCCCGTGCCGTTGAGGCGGGGCATGAGGTGGTTGGTGTGCATTTGGCGCTTTCTCGTATGCCCGGAACGCTCCGCACCGGTTCTCGTGGGTGCTGCACCCTTGAAGATTCTATGGATGCGCGCCGCGTATGCGCCCAGTTGGGCATCCCCTTCTTCGTGTGGGACTTCTCGGAGCGTTTCAAGGAAGATGTGGTCGATGACTTTATCGCCGAATACGAAGCGGGACGAACCCCCAACCCCTGCATGCGCTGTAACGAGAAAATCAAATTTGCTGCGCTTTTGGAACGTGCCGTCTCCCTAGGGTTTGATGCGGTAGTCACCGGTCATTACGCCCGCGTTATCACCAATGACGACGGTAACCGAGAACTGCATCGAGCCGCCGACTGGGCAAAAGATCAGTCCTATGTGTTGGGCGTCCTTACCCACGAACAGCTCAAACACGCCTGGTTTCCTCTAGCAACCACGCCTTCGAAGGCGGAGGTTCGCGCGGAGGCCGAACGGCGTGGTTTTTCGGTTGCCAAGAAACCGGACTCTTACGATATTTGCTTTATTCCCGAGGGTAATACCCGTGCCTGGCTAGGCGAGCACATTCAAATGCGCCCCGGCACGATTAAAGATACCTCCGGCAATGTGGTGGGGGAACACCCTGGTGCTCAAGGATTTACGGTTGGGCAGCGTAAGGGACTAGCCTTAGGAACTCCGGCGCCTGATGGGAAGCCCCGCTTTGTTCTAGAAATCCGACCAAAAACGAATGAAGTTATTGTCGGTTCTCGTGAGTTGCTTTCTATCGATGAAATCCGCGGAATTCGGGCCACCTGGGCTGGAATTCCCGTTCCGGAAGCAGAACATTTTCTTGCTCAGGAACCAAAACTCGGCGCGCGTAGCGAGACCTTTGATGTTACCGCCCAAGTGCGTGCACATGCAGACCCGGTGCGCGGTACCGCGCATCTTGAATGGGCAGAAGATACCGATGCCGAAACCTCCGGAAAACTTCGTGTAGAGACCGTGGTGCGTCTACACGATGGGCTCTTTGGCGTAGCACCCGGGCAAACTATGGTGCTTTACCAGGGCACACGAGTTTTAGGACAGTCCACTATAGCCCGTGCTTACTCACTCGCTCGTGAAGACCTTGATGATCTTCGTGAAAACGCAGCCGTGTAATGCTCGTACCCCTAAGGACCTATAATGACCCAGCAAGAATTTGATCCGCGTGCCACCTCCATGGGAGACGAAGTTTCCGCCGAGGTTTACGAAGAACTCTTCGCGATGCGGCGCTCTATTGATAATTTCGACGCCGCGTTGGTTCATATTCTTGCGGAGCGTTTTCGAGCCACCCAGCGCGTTGGGGTTCTTAAAGCACAGCATAACCTGCCTGCGGGTGATCCAGGAAGAGAAGAAGCCCAGATAGCTCGTCTGAGGGCTATGGCGAAAGAGTCTAGTCTCGATCCCGAATTTGCGGAGAAATTTTTGAACTTCATTATTTCCGAGGTTATTCGACACCACGAAAAAATAGCGCACGAGCATAAGGACGAGCTGGCTCAAAACGATGATTCTCTCGACCGTCAGACGGATTAGATGCTAGCGTAGATTTGATGACCTCGTTCTCTACCAGATTTGCGGACGAAAACACCCGAAAACAGTATGTGCCCGAGCGCCTGCTGCTACCGGGTGATTATCGTGCACCCGAACGTGAGTTCGCTACCGAGCTTGCTGAGCGCGATACTGTTGCGGTACGAGCCAGCGGACTAGGCGAATTCCCCGGCACGCAGATAATAGATGCCCTGCATCGTGTGCGCGGTGAGTTGGGGCATCCGCATCTTCCATTCTTACCGGAGCTTCCAGAGCGTGGCTGGCAGAGCACTACTCTTGCTCGCACCATTGCCACACTCTCTGGAATGGAACTTGAAGGCGCGTCCTATGGATGGCGATTAGTTCACGCTAGAGGCGGCGGTACCCGCGAAAGTGCGCGTGCGCGATCCCGTTATGTCTCAGATATTAACGCACTCGCCGATGTCGTAGGCGGTGAGTCTTCTGGAGTTTCAGCGCCTGAGGACGCTGCGCCCAGTTTCAAAATTCAGCTGTGCGGACCATACACCCTTGCTGCGCGGGTCTATGCGCCTAATGGCGAGCGTGCCATCAGTGATGCGGGGGCGGCACGCGATATACGGGATGCCTTTCTAGAAGGGCTAGGGGAGAGCATCTCTCTTATCCGTCAAGCCCTCAACCAGCCCGAAGCCCGTCTTACGGTACAACTGGACGAGCCGGAACTTGGGCGCATTATTTCGGGTACTATCCCTACGGTGAGTGGTTTTCGCACTATCCCAGCGGTACCGGTTAGCGAAATCTACGAAAGTTACCGTATCTGCGCCAATACTTTTGCCGAACTTACCATAACGCCTATGCTGAACCTCACCAAGGTTCCCTTGACGTATCCTGATGATCGCACGTCGAACCTCAGCTCTATGGCAGATGCTTGCGCTATAGCCCGTGCGTTTTCAACGGCAGATAATCCTGCCGAACTGCTTTTTGACCCGGACGAGGTAAACCAGAACCTCGTTCAGGCACAGCCTCTTAGCGACCCGCATCGCTGGGAAATAGCGGCGGCCGTACTAGAATCCGGAGCAAGGCTTTGGCTGCCCATCGTAGAATCGGATGCTATACCGCAGCAAGCACAGAGATTGTGGAGACTGTGGAATGATGTTGGACTGCAGAGAGCCGAGATACGTTCGGTTGGGCTAACACATCGTGCAAATACTACACATATAAACCCGCATGAGGCCACACTTCAGATGGCGAGAACCACAGAGTATGCGCGAATAGTCGCAGAAATGGTGGCTGAGGGCTTAGGATAATTACTATAATCACCGAATAATATAGAGGAGAGACGCCATGACCACCACCACCTCGACCGTCCTGGTCGTTGATGATGATGACGCTCTTGCAGAAATGATCGGCATTGTCCTGGCACAGGAAGGATATAACGCAGTTTTTTGCGAAAACGGTTCTCGCGCCTTTGAGACGTTTATGCGGCATTCACCAGATTTGGTATTGCTGGACCTCATGCTTCCGGGGAAGAGCGGTATCGAAGTCTGTGAGCAGATCCGTTCGTCATCTAATGTGCCTATCATCATGCTGACTGCTAAAAGCGATACTGAAGATGTGGTAAAAGGGCTGGAAGCTGGCGCTGACGATTACATCGCAAAGCCCTTCAAACATCTTGAGCTTATGGCCCGTATCCGTGCTCGTTTGCGCCCGCGTGAGAGCCGCCAGTTGGTGGTGCGGGTGGGAGATACCATCATGGATATGGATGGCCGAACCCTCAAATATAAAGGTGCTGAAGTGCCTATGACGCCTTTGGAATTTGACCTTCTTGCAGCTTTGGTTCGCCGTCCGGGGCAGGCCATGAGCCGTCAAGAGCTGTTAGAAACTGTCTGGGGCTACAGCGATGTGAGCGATTCTCTGGTAAACGTTCACGTGCAGCGTCTTCGCGCGAAGTTCACGGATATTGGTGCCGAACAGGTTATCCAAACGGTGCGCGGCGTCGGATATAAAGTACCCCTAGAGAACGTTGGAGGTGCCGCCTAACGTGATATTTCAGTCCGCTATGCGCATCTTCATATCTGGAAAGTAACTTTGCCTATGCCCACACCTGACGCAACCTCTGGAGCCTCCGATAGTCGGGACTTGGACGCTAAGTCTAAGCCCCGGAAAAAGCGAACCCTCAACCCATTCCGTGCAATTCACCGGTTGTGGGTTCATTCTCTGCAATTTCGGTCCGTGACCAGCGCGGGCATCATGATGCTTATTGCTTTTATTGCGGTAGGAACCTCGCTGTCTAACCAGATTGCAACATCGCTTTTTGAGAATAAAAAGAACCAAGCGTTAGAAGAAACTAGTAAGGGATTTGAGACTGTACAGAGAGTGTTGGATCCTATTAGTGCGCGTGAAGACAGCGAAGTTCGACGTACTGTTAAACACAACCTCACGGTTCTTGACGCTGGCGGCGATACTCAGAGGCGCTGGGTTTTAGTGTCCTTGGATCAGCAATCGAAGAAGGGGTTTATTCCTGAGCAGAGTAGCGATAACGCGCCTCTAGATGCCTCAGTAATACCTACAGATTTTAAAGATACTGTGCGGGATTCTCCCGGTGTTTTTTGGGAGAAAACAACGCTTTCAGAACCTGGAAAATCCAATGGTGAGCCTTACCCGGCCTTGATTATTGGAACGAGTGTATCCATTCCTCAGAACCCCAATTATGGGCTGTTTATGGTGTACGACTTAAGCGAGTCTGAATCGACCATTATGTATATCAATGTTGTGTTAAGTACCGGATTCACAGTGTTGCTGATTCTAGTACTTTCAATTGTGTGGTTTGTCACTCGCTTAGTGGTACGCCCGATCACTTCGACCGCTATTACAGCAGAGAAACTTGCTGCCGGTGACCTAAACCGCCGCGTTAACATTCGTGGTAAACATCAGGCTGCGCGATTAGGAATTTCCTTTAACAAAATGGCGGATAGCCTGCAGGAACAGATTACACAGCTGGAGAGACTATCGACTCTGCAGCAGCGATTCGTCTCGGACGTGTCGCATGAGCTGCGTACACCGTTGTCGACGGTACGTCTGAGCAGCGAACTCCTTTATGACTCGCGTGACACCCTCAACCCTGTGCAGTCGCGCAGTGTGGAGCTTATGCATAACCAGGTGGATCGCTTCCAAGCCTTGCTTTCTGACCTTCTGGAAATTTCGCGCTTTGATGCAGGCAGCGCCGTTTTGAACATCGACGCTGAAGACTTTATGAGTGTTCTTAATGATGTTTTGGTCGAGGTTATCCCGCATCTGGAACGTACCGGAACCAGGCTTATTGTGCATTCTGAGCAGGCGCATATTGATATTGATATCGATAGGGTTCGCATTGAACGTGTTTTGCGTAATCTCCTCTTTAATGCTATTGAGCACGGTGAATCCAAGCCCGTCGATATTTACATCGCTACCAATGCAACAAACTTGGGTGTGGCGGTGCGCGATCATGGCATCGGCTTGAGTGAGGAGGAAGCAGCACAGGTCTTCAACCGTTTCTGGCGTGCAGATACCTCACGCAAACGCACTCTAGGGGGTACCGGATTGGGCTTGTCTATTACCGCCGAGGATGTACGTTTGCATGGCGGGCGTATTGAGGCTTGGGGCATGAAAGGAAAAGGTGCTTGCTTCACGATGAACTTGCCGCTTGTTCAGGGGGGAGAGCTCGGTCCTTCCCCGGTCTTGATTACCGGAGAACCTGAGCCAGAGGCATATGCTCACAGCGCTCTTGCGGGCGATACTCTTTCGACATCATTGCGTAAAACCCGTCATGAAACTCAAGATGATGCGTCTGAAGGACAGGTATAATGCGCAGAATATTTCAAAACTCTTCGCACAAACAGACGCTGTCAGAGACCCTGCCCACTCTTTCACGCCGCACGATGCTTCTGGGTGGAGTCGGAAGTATTGCTTTATTGATGCAGGCATGCTCTGGATTGCCAGATCCCAAGGGTATTCAAAAGTATTCAGAGTCTTTGGATAATGCAGACGATAGAAAGTCTGCAATCCATGCTATGAGTCCTCAGGTTGGCGGAACTCCGGAAGGCATTATTGAAGGCTTTCTGCGTGCTGGTGTTGATAGCTCCGATGATTACGGAGTGGCTCGCCAGTACTTAACGACAGAGTTTGCTCAACAATGGGTTCCAGAGGTTCAGACCCGTATATATTCTGAGACCGCGCGTATTACCCGTGGCGAGGATAATATTTATAAGGTTTCGATTAAGCAAACTGCTCGTGTGGATGAGCGAGGTTTAGTTACTTCCTTTATCAACGCTCCTGCACCAACTCCGGAAACGTTCGAGATGATTCAGGAGGGCGGTGAGTGGCGCATACGTAACTGCCCCAACGGGTTGTGGATAGACGGCAGTGAATTTGACCGTTCTTTCAAATCCTACCGTCTGTATTACTACGATCCTAGCTATACCTACGCGGTGCCAGATTTACGCTGGTTCGCACGTAGCGATGAAATTTTTAAAACGCTGGCTCAAACCCTAATCATGGGACCAGCAAATTACCTCAAGGAATCTGTCTTCTCAGCGACTTATGAGTCCATGAAAGTTAATGGTGCTAACTTTGACGCTGAAAAGCATACGATAAAGGTTGATTTTGGAGGCGAATCTACAGATGAACTTCAATTAGCACGTTTACGCCAGCAGATTGTGCATCTTGCCAGCAATTTTACGGGTATTGAGACTGTAGTTTTCTGCTATAACGGCCACGAAATTTTATCATCAGATAAGCCCGAAGGATTTCATGAAATATCTTTGGTAACGCAGCCTAATACCAAAGTTGTGGCGCTTAATGAGGACCGTTTAGTAACACAGCGTGATTTTGATGCTGGGGATTCGCAGCGCACGCTAGTGGAAAAAATCAAGGATCCTTCGGCACCAACTATCGGATATGACGGCACTACCTACGCTTACTTAAGTGAGGGGCGTAAAAAGCTTTATACAGTGCGTGATACAAATTCCTCAAAAGTTTGGGAAACACGCGACCTATCTCGCCCCAGCATTGACCATTATGGATGGGTATGGGCTACCGATCATAGTGGAACGGTGCGCGCCTTTAACCCTGCATCCGATAGCGTTGAGGAAAGAGAAAAAGGTCTTAATATCTCTGTGCCCTGGCGAAATGGCCTTGTTTTTAACTCTCTTAAAATTTCGCGGGATGGTACACGTGGTGCATTCATCGCCTCCCGAGATGATACGTCGATGCTGATTATCTCGGGGATTATACGTGATGAGAGCGGTAAACCGCGTAGTTTTACCGAATTAGTGCGGGTTAACGCCTCTGTATCTCCCCATTGTGTAGATTGGGCGGGAGAACAGACCCTTGCCGTCGTCAATACAACCACAGGGGAAGCAGAACTAACCTCTCTCAATAGCGAGGAGACAAAACTGGACCGGTTGGAGGGACTGCGCTCTATGTCTGCAGCAGGGGACAGCGGTCATATTATTGGGCACGTTGATACGGGAGAGTGCTATCTTCTGGAAGAGCGCGGCTGGAAACCCATAAGCGGTCCGCTGAGTGAGATTACGTACGCAGGGTAAAAGAGCATGGGTAAGACACCTCGAATGAGAGGTAAAAAGGCTCTTTACGCGGCGTGGGAGCTGTTCTTTCCGGCAACATGTGTCGGATGCGGTGTAGGCGGTACAGCGCTTTTAGATGCTGCTGGCACTCGTCGGGCTTTATGTACTCGGTGCGAGACTTCACTGAGAAAACAAACCTCTGCCGTGCACACCCCTGTGCTGCAGCACCCCGTACCGGGAGCGGTTGCAGCAGGTATCTATGAGAAAACACTCGCGCATGTGATCCTTTCCATGAAGAATGCGGGCCGCACTGATGCGGTTCCCGAACTAGCGCGCGCATTGGGCAGGGCCGTGGCAACGATTATTGACCGTGCGCAGGTTCCCGCAGGAACGCGCATCTTATTGATACCCGTCCCTTCATCACAACGTAGCGTGCAGCGTCGTGGTTACGTACCGGCTGAGTTGCTTGTGCGACAGGTAGAACACGAGCTCAATCGTTCTGTAGCTCTGCACAGACGTAAAGTGCGGGTGAAGACACATCATATCTTGAGTTTAGAAAAAGAAAACATATACCAGCGTTTAATAAGACCGAATACAGCAGGACAGAAAACGCTCGGAGCTAGCGCGCGAGCCCAGCGTATGGAGGGAGCGATGCGGGTGTCACCCAGAGCAAATGTAGCTGGGGCACTGTGCATTGTGTGCGATGATGTGATGACTACCGGTGCCACCGTGTTTGAAGCATCACGAGTCTTGCGCCAGGGTGGCGCGAGAGTTCTGGGAACAGCCTGTGTAGCCGCCGTGTCGATGCAGAAAAATTTGGACGAGGAAGCCCTATGATACACCCGGATTAAGGCTATTCTGCGCTTTGATACACAGTGTTCGTACTACGAAAATAATTGTCATTTCCGGTGACATGCACCATAAGAATGTAATAAAATAATGACAAGGAACCTCAAGGACGGGTTTCCGGTATCGAACTCAACCGAGTACGGTGCATAACCCCCACACTTTGGAGGGAAATATCGTGGAAGTCAACATCTACGGACGTAATATCAAGATTTCGGATCGTCTTCGTGAATATGTCGAAGAGAAGGTCGAAAAGTTCGAGCAGCTTGGCGACAACGTGAGCGATATCGACGTTAAAGTTACTAAAGATGGCCATCTTGGTGGCGAGTCAATTCGTGTTGAGATTACCGTTGTTGGACGTGGACCGGTGCTTCGTGCAGAAGCCCAAGGACATGATAAATTTGCGGTCTTTGATGAGACGTATGGAAAGCTCCTGGAACGCCTGCGTCGAGCACGTGATCGTCGTAAGCTACGCAAACATGGTGGTAAGCATCCTGTTTCTGTCGCAGATGCTACAGGATCGCTTCCTACGGTTACCGAGACGATTACGGAAATTTTGTTACCCGATGTTCCTGTTGAAGAAGCAGCCTTCGACAATAGCGAAGTTACCCTCGTCGATGAAGCAGCTTCACCAATTGAGATTCGTCACAAGAGTTTTGTAGGTGAAAAGCTGACTCCGGCAGAAGCCGTGGATCGTATGGAGCTCGTTGGTCATGACTTCTACCTTTATATTGACAAAGAAACAGGAGCACCGGCAGCCGCATATCGCCGTAAAGGATGGAGCTACGGTATTATCACTCTCACCGAAGAGTAGACGACATTCCTCATTATTAATACTCATTTAGATTTAGAACCCGAAACGCTTTCTTTCGAGCGAGTATTTCGGGTTCTGCTATATTCCTGTGAGGAAAATAATTATTATTTCTACCCGCGCAGAGCGTAAAAATGTGGACTGTGACTGTCAGATGGATACCTCTGCCCTACAATAGTTAGGAAAGCCTCAAGCCATGGGCGCATTTTGTGTCGCCCTCATGAGGGGACGAAGACAACAAGGAGTAGAAGCTCAGTGGCATCTTTCTTAGAGAAAATCCTCCGCACTGGCGATAAAAAAATTCTTCGACAGTTAGAAGCGTATAGCGCGGCGGTCGATTCGCTTGAGGATAGTTTCGCGTCTATGACCGATGCCGAGCTCCGCGGCGAGACCGATAAGTTTCGTGCCCGAATTGAGGATGGCGAGTCCCTGGATATTATGCTCCCTGAAGCCTTCGCTGTCGTCCGGGAAGCATCTAAGCGTACCCTTGGAAAACGTCACTACAAGGTTCAGGTTATGGGCGGAGCTGCCCTGCATTTGGGAAATATCGCTGAGATGAAAACCGGCGAGGGTAAAACCCTTGTCGCAACTCTGCCCGCATACCTAAATGCACTCAGTGGCAAAGGCGTGCACGTGGTGACGGTGAATGATTACCTTGCCGAATATCAGGCGAATCTGATGGGTCGTGTCTACCGGTTCCTTGGTATGGAATCTGGCGTGATTCTCTCGTCGATGGACCCGGACCAACGCCGTAAACAGTATGAAGCCGATATTACCTACGGTACGAATAACGAGTTTGGCTTCGATTACCTGCGTGACAATATGGCATGGACCGTTGACGAGCAGGTACAGCGCGGGCATAACTTTGCCATTATTGATGAGGTCGATTCGATCTTGATTGACGAGGCGCGTACCCCCCTTATTATCTCGGGACCAGCTGCAGGTGAAGCGAACCGTTGGTACGGTGAATTCGCGCGCATCGCAAAAAACGTTCTTAAAGAAGATGAAGATTACGAGGTAGACGAGAAAAAACGCACCGTCGGTATTCTCGAATCTGGCATCGATAAAGTTGAAGACCATTTGGGCATTAAGAACCTGTACGAATCCAGGAATACTCCGCTTATAGGTTTCTTGAATAACTCCATCAAAGCGAAAGAGCTGTTTACCAATAATAAAGACTATGTGGTGATCGACGGTGAAGTCTTGATTGTGGATGAGCACACTGGTCGTATTCTTCCTGGACGCCGCTATAACGATGGTATCCATCAGGCTATTGAGGCTAAAGAAGGCGTCGAAATTAAGCCTGAAAACCAGACGATGGCAACCGTAACCTTGCAGAACTATTTCCGCATGTACGATAAGCTTTCCGGCATGACCGGTACTGCGGAGACTGAGGCTTCTGAATTTATGAGCACCTACGAGCTGGGTGTTGTTGCTATTCCTACGAATAAGGATGTGCAGCGTATTGACAACCCGGATAAGGTGTACCGTAATGAGGTAGCCAAGTTCAAAGCCGTTGTTAAGGATATTAAAAAACGCCATGAAAAGGGACAGCCTATTCTGGTGGGTACGACGAGCGTTGAGAAGTCGGAGTACCTCTCGCGTCAACTTGCAAAAGAAGGCGTGCGCCATGAGGTATTGAACGCCAAGAACAATGAGCGTGAGGCTCACATCGTGGCTCAGGCAGGGCGCAAGGGTGCCGTAACGGTGGCTACCAACATGGCAGGTCGTGGTACCGATATTATGCTTGGTGGTAACCCAGAATTCGAGGCTGTCGCCAAGATGGCTGAATTGGGTCTTGACCCGAACCGCGATTCTGAAGCATATGAGAAACGCTGGCCCGACATTCTGGAACAGTGCGAGGAAGAAGCAGCGGCCGAGCACGATGAGGTAACGGAACTTGGTGGTCTTTATGTGCTAGGCACCGAACGCCATGAGTCGCGCCGCATCGATAACCAGCTGCGTGGTCGTTCTGGTCGTCAGGGTGACCCCGGCGAGTCCCGGTTCTACCTTTCACTCACCGACGAGCTTATGCGTCTGTTTAATACCGGCGCTGCAACCCGCCTCATGGCGATGGCTCCGGAAGATTCTTCTCTAGATTCGAAGTTGGTGACACGCGCTATCGCGACTGCGCAGTCAAACGTTGAGTCACGTAACGCAGAACAGCGTAAGAACGTGCTGAAATACGATGATGTTCTTAACCGCCAGCGTGAAGCCATCTATAAGGACCGTTCTCTGATTCTGCACGGCGACGATCTCAAGGAACAGATCTCTGGTTTCGTGGACGAGGTCTTGACGACCGCCATTGACGAACGTGTCAGCGAAGGGCACGCAGAAGATTGGGATCTTGACGACCTGTGGGAGGCTCTTGAGAGTATATATCCCGTCAGTATTACCGCCGACGACCTGGCGGAAGATGCCGGGGATCGAACCCAGATTACTCGCGACCAGATAGTCAAAGAGATTCTTGCAGATGCGCATCTTGTCTACGATGAACGCGAAGAATCTGTAGGCGAAGATTCTATGCGTGAGATTGAGCGTCGTGTAATGCTCTCGACTATTGGAGAACGCTGGCCTGAACATCTGTACGAGATGGACTACCTGAAAGAAGGTATCGGACTACGTGCGATGGCACAGCGCGACCCCCTAGTGGAATACCAGCGTGAGGGCTACAGTATGTACCAGGCTATGCTTGACGCTATTCGCGAAGAGACCGTTAGTTACCTCTTCAATTTGGATTTGTCGAAGCAGCGAACCAAGGCCTCGGCGGTGCAGCTTCAGTCTCCGAGCCGCCCAAAGTTCTTGCAGTACTCTGCACCCAATGAAGAAGGTGGCACCGATGTTCGCGTAGAGAACGCTGACTAGCAGCTTCATCACTATTTTCATCATGCATGTGGGCACTCCCAAAATCTTGGGGTGCCCACATCTGGTTATGCGGTTTAGATAAAGTGCAGTGCAGTAATATACCACCCGCCGTAGCGAGCCTGCACCCGCATTGCCATAGCCCTGGTTACAACACCGTCCGTGAGAATAATACATGCCTCATATGTCTCGTCATTAAGTCTTTGAGCACGGCTCCGCGCTACGTGCGGGGTCTTGGTAAAAGCGAGATAACTAGCATGTTGCTCTTGCGAGGAACGGCGCTGTTCCAATGCCGTGAAGCACTCTGGTGACAGCCAGTGTTTGAACTGTTGCGCGGATCGCTTTTTCATAAGAACCTCGAGAACCGCAAGACCTATGCCTGCACAAAGCGACTCAATGCGTAGGGTTCCAGAATCGGAACGCTTAAGAGGTCGCCCGTGAGATGCACTTTTCCGGGAACGAATGCGTGCCCTAACAGCAGTGTTCTGTGGCAACATATGGTGAGCTTCTCTATTCTGTTGATCTTGAGCGTACATATTGATCGGGGAGAGGACTACTCCATATTGTGATTGGACAAGATTTCCTGGCGCGGTCGATGGTGGTACATCGGGAATATCACCCTGTTGCGCTCTGGCTCTGGCGGCTGCTTCTTTGAGAAAATGGCTCTCGATCTTCTTGGAGAGATCGTGAAGAGAAATATTGATAGCGGTCATGATTTAGCTCCTTTGCATAGTGGTTGGACATATCGGTCGAGAAGAAAAATAGCGTACTTATCGGTCAGGCAATGTGAGAGTTTGACCTGGATACAGAATATTGGGGTTATCCCCCATAACGTCCAGGTTGGCGGAGTGGATTCTCAGGGAGTATTCCAGAACCTCCGGAGGAGAGGCATCGTCGCTCAGCTCGTGAGAGGCAATGGACCAGAGAGAATCACCCACAACAACTTGGTGGCTGGAACGCGTAGCGTGGTTTCGAGATGCTGGTGATACTTCTCTGGAAGGTGCGCCTTCTCGTTGGCCGCCGAAGAACGGGCTCAAACTCTGATGTTCTGCTTGAGGCTGGATTGTCGGGGGAACCGCCGGTTCGGCAGATATGTTTGGCGGAGGCGTACCATAGGGCTGCGCGTAGGGTGAAAGACTTGGAAGTTGCTGCTGGCGCTTTTTAACGGGTGCTACCGTGGTCTTAGAGACTTCACTAGGTGGGGTGGAGGCATGGGTAGCCTGCGGAGATGAGGCAGGAGCCTGGTAGAATGGAGAGTTCTGAGACGATACCCCTTGAGGGGTTCCTGCAGCTGACTCCCGCGGTGAAGCATCCGCTGCCGTGCTGGGCGTAGAATTTTCTACAAATGCTTCTGGTGAAGACGGAGTCGGGAGGGCAGCAGGGGAAGCTGAAAGCTGAGACGGCGCAGATATTGCAGGGTTGCTGATATCCGGATGCGCATCTGTGGCCTGTGCAGGTGCAAATGCCGCGCTAAGACCTAATGCTGCACCGCCTAGAGTAAGAATAGTGTTGCGTATATATCGGGGGAGCAGAAAAGTTCCACGATCCTCACGGTGGTGCAGGCGTATGGAACCGGCTCTGACTTTCAGAAGGTATCCAACACCGAGGATAACGCCAAGAGCCCACCAGAGCATGACGGCAGCAGAGAGGACTTCAACGCTCATCATCATAGCGTTTTCCAAACCGGTCAAAGATTCAGATATAACGCGAACACTATGCGCTAGGACCCCTGAGAGAACGGATAGCGTGGGAATGCCGATGCTGAGCACTCCATCGAGGATGCTCATCTGAGCTTGTGACTTCATCGTATTCCCCCTTGGCATTGGTAGTCGTTGATGTTCTTATATGTTATATTTACCGCGCCTACAAGGTCGGTGTAAATCTGAAGGGAAGAATCTTAATCATTTAGTAATAATTCTCGAAGAAATGCTGATTTTTTGGGGCTTGTGGAGGTGCAATATGCCTCAAGACTTTAGAATACAGTAGGCTCATAGCATGAGAATGCAACGATTATTCCGAGATTTAGACATACAGTTTGAAGCGGAACAGTTTCGGACTCTTGAGAACCAGGCACAACGACGTGCCCGCATGGAGTATCTGGCGGTGACCATGCGTGAGCGATGCGCGGCTCAACATGGGAGCAGGGTAAAAGTCTGTGGTACGGATGGGATGGTTCGTGAAGGGTATCTTGAAGCGATTGGTCAGGGGTGGATTCAGCTCAGCACAGGACGAGAGAATATCCTTATTCCAGAATCGAGTATCCTGTGGTGGGAATGCGAGAATCAGGCGGCAGAGGTCAAAATTGATGTGCAGGCTCGTGCCTATAGGTTCAGCATGTCTGATGCTTGCTATGCCTTGATGATGGCGCAAGAGCCAGCGCGGGTATCTTGTGCTTCGCCAGTAAACACGATGTTTGAAGGTGTTATCGCACGAGTTGGGGCAGACTTTATCGAAATGGCGTTATCTCCATGCGAACCTTATTTTGCATACTCTAATGCGCTGACATATAAAGAACAGGGTGTGAGGATAATCCCCACATCCCGTATATGCGCTATTGTGACGGTCAATTAGTTGGCTTTGATTTTCGTCATTTTGCCGGAGGCAATGGCTTCTAGGGTCTGTTCGTGGCGTTCGTTAATGTACTCTTCGAAGCGCGTGCGTTCAATACGCCATTGGTTACGACCGCCAATTTGAATTGCTGGTAGTTCGCCGCTACGAACGAGTGCTCGTACCTGGCTTAACGACACCTGCAACTCCTCGGCGACATCGCTGAGTGTCAAAAAACGTGGTGCAGACATGGTAAAAATCCTTCCGCTACAGAGTCTTTGGGTCCCTATGCGCTCTTGGGGAGCAGATAATGTGTAGTTTCAGTATAGTCTACTAAATAGGCTTATGCCAGCTTATTTATGCACATAAGCCTGAAAAAATTATCTAGCTGCACATCCCATATTCATAGGTTTGTAGTTTAGATATTATGTACACAAAGAGACGATATTGCGCTCAAAGTTGTAATAATTGCTTTCAAGGTGTGCAGTGTGGTGCTATATAATTTAGGCGCCTGTTCCCTGATGAAGGCGCATAAAACATCTACAAACCGCTAAGGTAGCGATACTTCCGAATGAAAGGTCTATGCAGTGAAGCATAATAAAATCTCCAGGACGAATATGCATCAACCTGAAGAAAGTAGTATGCGTATGCATAAGCCGGGCTTTAAAGACCCGAAGCTTATTGTTGGTCTTATATTAATTCTGATTTCAATAGCGGGAGTTATTGGAATTATTAGAATTAATAATCAGACTTATACATATTACACTGCGAAGAATGATATTTCTATTGGGCAAAAGATCACTCCAGATATGTTGATTGAAAAACAGGTTAATTTGGGTGATAGTAAAGATCACTATCTTTCACGTGAGCAACTTGAATCAGGAAAGTATATCGCTGTGCGGCAAATTCCTGCGGGGGAGCTTATTAGCTCGGCATCTGCACACGAGAATATCCAGGAGCGCAGACGGCTTGTTACGGTAACCCTTGATCGTGGAATAGCTTCTACTTTTAAAGCTGGCGAGCGTGTGGATATTTGGGTCATCTCCTCCGGCAAGGAAAAGCAGAAAGTGCCTGAGGGTGAAGGAAAAAACGAGGATAATGAATCCGAACAAAAGCCTCTTGTTCAAAATGCAGAAATATCAACTATTGCGGTTGATGAAGGGGTTTTGGGCGCGAACGGGCATGCCAATGTACAGCTTTGGATAGAATCCGAAAAGCTGCCGGACATTCTGCATGCCACGTCATCAGAGGCAAAAATTACCCTTGTACCTGTTGAGTATAAATCTGAGGGGAACTAAGTGGTCCATAATATCCCTCTAGTACTTTTAGGAGACGACGGTACCATCCTGAGCGCTATCGAATCTCAACGGGGGCGCGTTAGCGTTGCTCGAAGCGCCCATACTTTTGCGGATGCTTTAGGCTATGCCCACGCCGGAATAGCGTGTGCTATTCTCAGCGTGGGTCTGCCCCAGGAAGCTACCGTATCTATTCTGCACGAACTGGACGAAGCAGATGTAAAATTCATTGCTTTGGTTCCTGAAGATATTCCGCTTCCGGATCTTGTTGTGCCTCTTGCAGCAGATACGGAACCGCATCAATTGCCAGCGGCCGTGGAAAAACTACTTGATGAGGCATCTGTTGAGCCTGAACAGGAACTCGGCATAAATCCTCAAAAAGCAGAGAACGGGTATGGGTACGACTCAGGATATTCCGGACACTACGGATATGATACACAGAATCTCTACAACGGGTCAGGAGAACACCTGCACCCCGATACTTCTGGATACGGCTATGCCCTGGTAAATCCTGATAGGAACCAGACCGAGCAAAACAGTATAGATTTTTCTCTGCCTCGTCTTCCGCAGGCTCAGCTTGAAATGCCGCAGCTTCAGGAAGCTTACAAAGCCTCCGTCCACCTTGAAAATATGCAGCAGCTGACGCTGAATGATTTTAGAGATCAGTCTAGGCAACATCATCCACAGTTTTCTGGGCCTCACATAGATGCTGTAGAAGCTGAAAACCGAGGAACTATTGTTGCCGTGTGGGGTACAGGGGGAGCTCCGGGGCGTAGCACTTTAGCACTCAACCTGGCAAACTGCGCTGCCGCAGAAGGAATGCGTGTATGTTTAGTCGATGCGGATACTTATGACCCTTCTTTAAGCCCTCTGCTGGGTCTTTTAGACGATTATTCTGGTATCGCACAGCTGTGTCATTTTGCCGAACGTGGGCAGCTTGACACCCAGATCAGCGATGAAGCAATTAGTACTCTGCGGGTGGGCAAATATTATCTTGATTTTTTGAGCGGTATCACCCGCCCCGACCGCTGGCCTGAGCTACGGACACGTGCACTCTGCGATAGTTTAAAGTGGCTTGCGCATCGCTACGACGTCATTATTCTTGACACAGCGGCATGTCTTGAATCTGATGCCGAGCTAGGCTTTGCGCAGACTGGTCCTCGCCGTAATGGTGCTACTATAACGGCTCTTGAAATGGCGGATCACATCGTTTTATTGGGAAATGCCGATATTATCGGTATTCCTCGAATGATCCGCGCGTACGACCAGATGCGTGAAGGCGCCTGCACCCTTCGTGATACTGCCAAGGTTCATATCTGGCTCAACAAAGTGCGTGCTGAGGCAACCGGACGAGATGCGGAACGAGAACTGGCGAATACCTGGCAACGTTTTGGACCGCGAAGCCCTATTTCGGGGTTTTTGCCGTATGACCGGAAAACTGTGGATCGGGCATGGTTTCGTGGGCAGACTCTTCTGGAATACGCCCCCAGAAGCCCGCTGGTTGTTGGGATTCGTAAACTATACGTATCGTTGGGTCTTAGGAAACTGAGGTGATCCTTTTCTCGGGATACGAACCGAAAAGTAACAATAGGGTCTATAGCGCATGAATACGGCGTAAAAACTATAAACTCTCCACGTCATATATCCAGAAAACATGGTTGAACCGTAGAATAGGTTAGACGTATTCAACTTCTTGGGAGAGCCCAATGTCTTTTACAGAGAGTAATCTCAACCCTGGTGGTTTCGGCCCTGGTGATACCGAGTGGATTCACCTCATCATCGGGGAGTGGCAGATTATTGCCGATATTGCTCAGAGCGACCTTGTTGTATGGTTCCCCACTGACTATGTGGTGGCTGATGGGAGCGGACCGGATAGCGTTTCTGGACCGTCGGCGTCCAGCGGGTTTTCAGCAATAGCGCATGTACGCCCGTCTAACGTGCACACTCTGTTTCATCACGATATTGTGGATCACACGATGGACGATAATATCTGCGATGAAGCACGTAAATCTTGGCATACCCAGAAGATTGTTCACCATGTTATGGAAGCCGGGCCCAGTATGCGCCCTGGAGTGAAAGTGACCTTTGTGCCGATAGTGCGTAATAGCCGTACTATTGCGCTTCTGAGTATGCATACGATTCCCACTGTAGTGCGGGCATCGTCTCAAGCTGAAGAAATCTATAACTGGGTTACTGAGAATATGCTGGAGATGATTCACCTTGGTATTTGGCCTGATCCTCTGGCACAGGAGAATAATACTCGTGGTAATCCGCGTGCCATTGATGGAATTATCGTCATTAATCCACAAGGTCAAGTTGTTTTGGCCTCACCCAATGCAAACTCAATGTATGCGCGCTTGGGGCTAGGTGACCATCTTGAGAACCTCAACCTGGCGGATGTTACCCGAGATATGCTTCCTTCTGGGGAGGAAGCTGATGAGACTTTGCAGCTCGTTTTAGCGGGCCGTGCGGATATACGTACTGAACTTACGATTGGCCGCACCCGAGTAACGATGCGTTCTATTCCGCTCGTGCATAGCACTACTTTTCGGATGGAACGTCGTGGTGCACTTATTTTGTGCCGTGATGTCACGGAACTGCGTCGCCGCGAGCTGGAGCTTATGACAAAAGATGCAACAATCCGAGAGATTCACCATCGTGTCAAGAATAATCTTCAAACGGTTTCGGCGCTTTTACGGTTGCAATCGCGACGTATGACAACACCTGAAGCGAAGCAGGGACTGGAACAAGCTATGCGACGCGTGGCTACAATTGCAACGGTGCATGAAGCCCTGTCACAGGGGTTAACGCAGAGTGTAGATTTTGACGAGCTTATCGAGCGGCAATTCCATATTGCTGCCGAGCTCGCTTCTCCCGGGCAGACTGTAGATACAGAGCTCTTGGGGCACTTTGGGCTACTTCCCAGTCAATTTGCCACTCCGCTCGCCCTTGTTATCAACGAAGTTGTTGCAAATGCTGTAGAGCATGGGCTGAACGGTGAAACTGGGCGTGTGACTCTTGAAGGGCGCCGAAACATCAATGAGCAGGGGGATAATACCCTGACCGTTATTATTACGGATAACGGCAGAGGTATGGGGGATGACCCCATCGAAGAATCTGGTGCGGATGCATACCGGCCTACAGCGGAGCATGAAGGATTAGGAATGCAGATTGTACGCACTCTAGTTGCCAGTGAGCTTAACGGGTCAATCCGTTGGGAAGCGAATGAGCCTTCGGGCACGCGCGTTATTATCAATGCCGTCTTGAGTTAGTACGACGTCGCATTTTGGTATGAAGAAAATAGCAGAAGCCCGGTGTCACTCCTGCCGGAAGTAGGAATGACACCGAGCTTCTACTATGAGAATGCGCGCTTATAGTTAGGAAGCACGGCGGGCACGAGCAGCGCGACGTTTCATCGCACGACGCTCATCCTCGCTGGTCCCTCCCCAAACGCCAGAATCTTGACCGGTTTCGATAGCCCATTTGAGGCATACGTCAATAACCTCGCACGAGCGGCAAACAGCTTTTGCCTCTTCAATCTGCAAGAGAGCAGGCCCGGTGTTTCCAACAGGGAAAAATAGTTCTGGATCCTTATCCAAGCAAGCAGCACGGCTACGCCAATCCACAGCTGGACCTCCTTCTATCTTATGGTTTGCTCGTGCTTCGCTACTGCACGGTAGCTGACAACAAGCGATAACTTAACTTGTTCTGTGTGCGTGTAGGCAAATCTTTACGTCAATGAGTGGTGCAAAAATTTGACTTATCAACTTTCGCATGGATATTCCTCTCTGACAAGGGGTTTTCCGAAAAAAATCTTAAAATTTTGGAGGTTTGCATCACTTAGGGTCTCCTTGTATCTAAGTTTCAATACTTAAGAAACTCCTATAACTATGTTCAAAAATTATGAAAGAAGAGCAAATTACACGAAATTTCACGAATGCACGACATAAAACGTCAGACCATGCGTGCTTAACGACTGCCAGTTAGAATTAAAAGCCTATAAGCCTCGCATCTGAGCCCACCGCAAGGAGAGTACGATGGGGAAGACCACCAACACGATGAAAGCACGCATCACCGTACCGATTACTGTAAAAATAACCTCCGGTATATTAGGATTTTTTGCCATCGTGCTTGTGTACCGCGGAATTATCGCACCTTTCATCATGAATGACTCTGAGAGGAACGCAGATCGTATCGTCAACAGTCTCATTCAAGTTGCTTTGGGGGTAGGCATCATGTTCTGCGCTGTTCGTTTCTATCAGGGACATGCTCGTGTCTGGGTGATGCTCATCAGCCTGTGTGCTGCTTTTGTAGGTGCTTCTAACCTCTCCATATACTTTAGTCTTACCCCAGAAGTACAGGCTGCTGCCGTAACATTTTTAGTGATTAACTGTGTGGAAATTCTCTTAGCTGGAACGGCATTCGCGCTCCTCTTCACCCGTGCAACCCGAGAATATACACTCAAAGTTACTGAGGAAGAGGAACGAGAATTATCCCGTTATGCGGGTCGATAAATTTACTCTTGATAAGCCTGAACGGCATTATGTGCAGACTGATATACCTCATCGGGAACCTGAAAAGCCTGTACACGGCCCGCATCCACAAGTGCTCCGCGCCCAGCCGGTAACATCCCCTCGGTATACATATCGCGTGGGATCTCATGCAAAGAACAAATGTCCCCATCAGAGATAGAGGCAGGAGCCAGAAGAACCGCTCGCGAGCATCCAGAAAGTGCCGTCAAAATGGGGGATGAATGCCACCGGGCCCATGGCGTATATGCTACCCAAACAGCCCTGAAACGCGGTCCGAGCTCAAGAAGCACCTGCTGAGTGGCTGCCGGTATATAGGCAAGATCATCAATGAGAATCAGAGTTTTCTCGGGATCTTGTACCGACTCGCACATCTGGCGAATTTTCTGGGCGTCGGGTGGGGTGTTCCCATCGATGTAGAGAGCTCCCAGATGCGGGTTAAGCATTCGAAGCGCAGAAAGAAAATGCGTTTTACCTGAGGCACGGGAACCCACAACGGGTATAAAAACGCCTTCCTTGGCCTGAAGAAAACTAGGATCGCCCGTACGGGAGTAGCCACACAATATATGTGTTCCCTGGGCGTTGTAGCCCCTATGCCACATGACGATTGTCTCTAGCTGTGGCATGGGAAAAGTCCGCGGAAACTGACGGAGCGAGAGCGACTTATCGCATGAGAAACCGGAGTTACCCGATTGTAGCTCGACGATATTTTCACATGAGGTCACGACGGGGCATAATGTTGATGCTTCCAGAGGAACGTCGCCCACAAGGGCGGTATTGAAACCGCCTTCGACCGCAAAATGTGTGGCGTTCGGTAGCGGATAGCTCTTGGAAGACTTACGCAGTAAATCCGATTCTACAAACCTGCGGCTGAGAATGGTTGAATACGCGACCGAATTGAACCTGCCTCGTAGAGGAAGAGCCGAGGTAAAAACAACCTGGTAGCCCTCACGGTGGCTTTGAGCTAATACATCGTAGAGATATGATTCCGTCTGGGGGTCTCTCATGAGCATTTCAAGCCATCCGTCAACTCCGTCGCAGATAAGCAGAGGCTGCTGAGTCTTCTGTTCTGCAGAATGATGACTCGAACGTATTTTTTCGAGGCAGAATCGAAGATGCTGAGGCTCATGGGGGCCAACGAGTACGGCAAGACTATCTGCGTACGAGTGCAGGCGTCGATGATACCCGGCATCTGAGGTGAAAACATAGACAGGGTTCTGCCGCGCAATAGCCTGGGCTATGAGCGCGTTTATGATTGCGGTGCGTTCGGGAACAGTTCCTAGCACGGCGAGGGCACCTGGATGTGCCTCCAAAATCAGCCGGATAGGCTGCCGCTTACCGTACTGCGGGATTTCGATGGCGCCCAAAAGATAACCGTGTCCACGTGCGCCGTCTGAGCCGAGGATTTGATGAAGACCGGTATCAAGGGTACGGGTTAGAGGAAAATTCTCCGGTAACGCTTGCGGTATAGGAGTATACCGTGCGCGGGCATAAGCAACACTGCTTGGATTCTGCTCGGACTGGTCAACAAACGCAGGGCTCTTGTGCGAAGACAGGTATAAGTCACGAATACTGTGCACGGCACGGGTTAGGAGCGTATCCTCACCTTCGGTTGAAACTTGTTGTACGGAGGGTATCTCGTTTAGGGGAACCCATCCCGGAGTCTCCCACCGATATATCTGTTGGAAGTCCGCATGTTGCTGCGGAAGAGCGTCCACAAGTGGGGCACGGAAAGCTAGAATACGACCATCTGGAAGACTGACATATCCAGCCCCAGGAGAGGACGCGGAAATATGCGCGGCCTTTTCATGCCCTAAGAGATTGTATGAATCCTGTGCAGATGCCACACGCAAACAGATGTTTGTAGCAATATTGGCCCGAATATCCTGTGAAATACTTCCCTGAGGTCGTTGAGTTGCCAAGAGCAGGTGAATACCTAAGGAACGACCAATAGTAGCGATGCGCATTAGCTCGGTCATAGCATCCGGCATAGACTCAACGAGCATACGGAACTCATCGACCACAATCACAACTTCCGGGTACTGTGGTGTTTTGCCCGTTGAAGCGCACAACCGCAGGTAGTCATGATAAGAATTTACCCCTAAGTTGCGTAAATCAAGCTCACGTCGGTTCACATCGGCACGTAAAAACTCAAGCGCGCGGCGAACGGCGGCAACATCGAAATCGCTCAGCAAACTGAGTGTATGGGGAAGCTCAGCCAGAGGACCAAGCCCGGCGGAACCCTTGAAATCTACCAGAATAAGCCCCAGCCGTTCTGGGGAATATCGCAGAGCCGCACTGAGGATGAGCGAACGCAAGAGTTGAGATTTTCCTGCGCCGGTGGTGCCTCCCAGAAGCCAATGTGGGCCGTGTGTTGTGAACCCAATATCGCAAAATCCTTCAGTGGTGGACCCTAAGAAACAACGAATATCCTCTGCGTAGCGGTTGCGTTCCCACCGCTGAAGGCACTGCTCGTAGAGGAGATTCGTAGACTGCTGGGTAAGCTCAGAGAAAGCAAGCGTGCGTGCATGAACCGAACCGGTGCCGTGTCCTGACCCTGCGGGAGATGACGCCTGGACCGCAGATAAAGCCCCCAAAGTACGAATGTATGTGTCAGTACTGAGTCCATCTGCTGTAGCACATATATCGTGCAGGTCTAAGGGGTGGTTCTGAACGATCCCTTCGTGAGGCATAAGTCCTGCGTGCTGAGAAGAACCGGTGATTTTGTGGGCTGTATCATCAGTGATGCTGCCGCGAAGCAGATATTGCACAGATTCTAGGTAATCGCCGTGGGTATGTACCTGCAGGTGGGGTATATGGGTGAATACCGAAGCAGAGCGAGGTGAATCAACGGTTCCACGGGCGACAGGCATGTGAACAATGCATAACCTTGCTCCCTGCGCGGCTCGTTTAATCAACGCAGCCGGTATGGAACGCACTAGTGATGCAGAAATGATGAAAAGCCGGTCGTCTCCAGCCTCCTGTGAAGTCGATAAGGCTGTTCCTGGGCGTTCTGCAGCATCACATATCTTTTCGAGAATATGGTGAGCCTGAGACGCACCCTCGTGAAGAAACACACGGGGGCAGACACCTAAGGAACGTAAAGCACCGTAAAGCGGTGTTTCGGCATGCTCAGCATCGGTTATGACCGTGATGGTATCGCGTGCATGGGCTACAAGCTGTACTAAATAAGCATGAAGATGTTCGGCACGCAGCGATACGTCGTGAGGTAAGCCTGGTACTGGGACCGGAATATAATGTGGAGCCTGTGGATGCGGAGAAATCTTCTCAAATCGTACGTTTCGCCCCGAAATATAGGGGAGACGAGGACCGTATCCTAGGACTACAGCAGGTGACCGTGCAGCGTCAGGGGCCGCTGCGTGCAACAGTGTTCCTGCTGTCGGCAGTGCCTGTGCTCGTTCTAACTCTTGCTTTGCGCTGCTCTTCACCAACGCAGCGGCACTGCGGTTTTCCGCTCTGCCCCCGAAAAAATGCATCAGCATAAAAAGTGAAGAAGCCACAGACATGAGCAAGAAAATCCACATACCTGTAAAAAGGGCGAAGGCCACGCCCGCCACAAGCGGTAACAGGATAGTCATCAGCATCATGCCCAGTTTTCGGGGAGCGGGCGGATTAACAATAACCGGAGTAAAAGGCGAAGAATCGTGTGAGGGCATGGGAAGCTCCGGGGCTTTTCCAGGAGGACAGATGACACACAGTGAAGTACCTACTATAAAAGGTTTGTTCCACTGTAGAATTTGAGGCTTTGGGTGCGCACGGGAGCCGGTTCTTTGCGCAGTCCCCTCTGGCTCTAGAATCCTGAGAGTCACCCCTGAACCCGAAGCATCAAATTCGGCGTGGCGTGGCTTGATATACGGATCATTGAATGAAATACCGCTACGCGCTTCGGAGCGACCTAGAACGGTTAACCCACGAGGGAGTGAGAAGGAGCGGCCCGCATCCGGTCCCCGAAGTACGCAAAGAGTACTAACTGATGCTGGTCTCTCAACGGAAGGTTGCTCGGGTTTGAGCCAGGCTCCATGTACCATAGGTGCGGCTGCAGCCACGCAATCTTCTAAACGAGCGGAATCACCGCTAGGAGAAAAGACACTATATGCATTTTTAGCGGGCGAAATTATGTGTTGTACCTGTGCCCCCGAGGTCTGTTCGGAACATTCAAGAGATAAGAGGCTTGGATAGAAATCGTGATCAGTCAAGCGCTCCTGGGCGCTTGCATCTGCGATATCAGGGGTGTGGAAAAGCCGAAGTTTCATATTTCTATATCAGTCGGTATGCCATGTGCTTTCAACCGCTTTGTCGTGGTTCTGTGGATAACGTGTGAGATTCAGATGTGATGAGCAGGTTATCCACAGATATTTTGGAAATTTACCGGTAATAACGGCGAAAAACCGGAAATATTACGTGATGTGCAGGCTCGCGTGATTGTCTCGGAGAGAGGTTGCATAGACGTGCAGTTTGAACCAAAAGTTGAGACACTCCGTATACCTCAGCCCGGTTCTTCGATAGGATTGGTACACTCGAATTTCGGAATTATCACTTATACCGTGTGCGTTGTAGGGTAAACCTCAGTCTGCTGTACCGGGAAAATATGCAACTGACGGTGTTATCGGGTAACTTTAGATAATGACTAAAATCGTTGTGTCAGTGGCAGCGTATGCCGTAAACACAACAAAATTGGCTCCCTTGCACAGGGCGTCTACGGCAGGTGAATTCGCTGATATAACGCGAGTTCCCATGATATACAGGAGTAAATAATGACTGCGGATCTCGTGGTTGTCGGATCCGGCCTTTTCGGTCTGACCATTGCAGAACAGGCAGCGACCGAATTGGGCCTGAAGGTCGTTCTGCTGGATCGTCGTTCTCATATCGGCGGTAATGCATACAGCGAGAATGAAGAGCAGACTGGTATTGAGGTGCACCGCTATGGTGCTCACCTTTTCCATACCTCCAACGAGCGTGTCTGGGAATATGTAAACCGATTTACTGGGTTCACCAATTACGTGCACCGTGTATACACTCGTCACAATGGTATTGTGTACCCCATGCCTATCAACCTGGGCACCATTAACCAGTTCTTTAACGCTGCTTACTCTCCCGCGGAAGCAAAGGCGCTCATCGCAGAACAAGCTGGCGAACTGGCAGGTACCGACCCGCAAAACCTCAACGACAAAGGTATTTCACTCATTGGGCGCCCACTGTACGAAGCCTTTATTAAACACTACACCGCCAAACAATGGCAGACCCCGCCGGAGGAACTGCCTGCATCCATTATTTCGCGTCTGCCTGTGCGGTACACCTACGACAACCGTTACTTCAACGATAAGTATGAAGGTCTACCGGTCGACGGGTATGCAGCGTGGCTGGAACGCATGGCGGCGCATCCGAATATTGAAGTTCGTCTGAATACGGACTTCTTCTCGGATGATCATGAGTATTCTCGTGAGAAGGTTCTGGGGCAGATTCCTGTGGTTTACACCGGTCCCGTCGATCGTTACTTCGATTATGCAGAGGGCGACCTCTCATGGCGCACCATTGATCTGGAAGAAGAAGTTCTGCCGATTGAAGATTTCCAGGGCTGTTCCGTGATGAACTATCCTGATGCGGATGTTCCTTTTACCCGTATTCACGAGTTCCGTCACTTCCACCCCGAGCGTGATTACACCAAGGATGCAACCGTTATTATGCGCGAATACTCACGCTTTGCAAATAAGGGCGATGAGCCTTATTACCCGGTAAATACCTCTGTAGACCGTGAAAAACTTTTGAAGTACCGCGATCTGGCAAAGGGCGAGCAGAACGTTCTTTTTGGGGGTCGTCTGGGTACTTACAAGTACCTCGATATGCATATGGCGATCGGCGCGGCGCTGTCGATGTTTGATAACAAGATTCGTCCGCATTTTGCACAGGGTGCCAAGATTGAATCTGGTGGAGTTGACGCATAATTATGGCTGAAACTCAAACTCTGAAAACCCTGCAGCGCGTTATTTTCCCTAGCGCGGTTGAAACCGACGTGGTACCCCTGTATGTGGATGCTGGCGTAGCCGCTGGCGTTCAGCTGCCAACCCGTATTGATGGTGACGCTACCACGAGTATTACAGAGGCGGCGCAGGTACAGGAACAAAGCGCCGCTAATATAGCTGCTAACCGAACCGCAGCTGAAGGCCTTATCGGTCGTCGCTCCATCAACGTTAATCCCGGGCAAAGTCTCTCATTTGGCACCTATTTCAATGCGTTCCCAGCATCGTATTGGCGCCGTTGGACCGATCTTAAAGAGGTCGTACTGAGCGTCCAAACCCGTGGCGAAGGCATGGTGATCGTATACAAATCCAACGGGCGTGGTGTTATTCAGCGTGTGGATGCAAAGCTCCTTTCGGGGGACGAAACATCAATCTTTACCCTGCCCCTAGCGCCTTTCGGCGATGGCGGTTGGTATTGGTTTGATCTTTCTGGAACTGAAGATCTTGAACTGGTTGAGGCTAATTGGCTAGGTAATATTGAGCCCCGTGCCGACGTTCAGTCCGGTCAAGCAACGGTTCAGATTACAACCATGAACAAAGTCGACTATTGCATTGACAATATTCGCACGCTTGGCAACAGCCCCGAAATTTTTGATGCTGTCCACGAGTTCCTGATTGTTGATCAGGGCAGTTCGAAGGTGCAGGATCACGAAGAATTCGAGGAGGTCGTTAAGCCTCTTGCTGGTAAGTTCCGCATCATTAACCAGGGGAATCTAGGCGGTTCCGGTGGTTTCTCACGCGGTATGTTCGAGGCAGTCAAGAACGGCAGCGATTATGTGCTTCTGCTTGATGACGACGTGATCGTGGAGCCAGAAGCAGTTTTGCGCATGGTGACTTTCGCGAACTATTGCAAAGACCCCACAATCGTGGGTGCGCACATGTTCGATATGTTCGATCGCTCGGTACTTCATGCATTCGGCGAAGTCGTTGATCCGTGGCGTAACTTCTACGCGAAGCCTCACGAGGATATGGCGATGGGTCACGACTTAGGCCGCAGCAACCTGCGCAGCACGCACTGGCTGCATCGTCGTGTGGACGTGGATTATAACGGTTGGTGGATGTGCCTTATCCCAACTTCGGTAATCCGCAAGATCGGCCTGTCGTTACCGCTTTTCCTTAAATGGGATGACGCTGAGTATGGCTTGCGCGCGAAGGCTGCTGGTATCCCTACAGTGTCCTTCCCTGGAGCAGGTGTATGGCACGTTTCATGGACCGATAAGGATGACTCGGTGGGCTGGCAGGCTTACTATCATGAACGTAACCGCCTAATTACCGCGCTGTTGCATTCTCCCTTCGATAAGGGTGGCCGCGTGCTGGTTGACTCCATGTTCTTGGACGTCAAGCACACGTTGTCAATGCAGTATTACACTCAAGCAGGCCGCCTCATGGCGCTGGAAGATTTGCTGGCCGGACCGGAGCACCTGCATGAGTCGCTTTCGGCTCGTTTACCGGTAATTCGTCAGTTGGCGGGGGAGTACCCGGAATCCCAGATGAAGCCGAATGTGGACGACTTTCCCACAGTTAAATCGAAGAAGCCGCCTTTCCGCGGCCGCCGCAATTTCAAGTCACCGGGATATAAGAAACTTGTGCCGTGGACCGCAAGAACGGTTGCACGTCAGCTGTTCAAACCCGTAGATGATGAAGCGAAAGAACATCCGCAGATTCAACTTAACTACGGAGAAACTAACTGGTGGACGCTGTCTAAGTTTGATTCAGCACTGGCCACGAACGCGGAGGGAACCGGATTGTTCTGGTATCGCCGTGATCCCCAGCAGCTGCGGTCAAAGCTGATTCACGCTACCAGATTGCACGCGAAGATCATTAAAGATTGGGAGCAGTTGCGCAAGCGGTATCAAGATGCTGCAGCCGATGTCGCTTCCTATGATGCATGGGCAGAAACTTTTGCAAAGCATACGGAGTCTGAACTTAAGCGATGAGCACTTTGCACGATGAACCTTTGAAAGCCCCCGGCCGCGGGCGGGGAATCCTGGATGCCATTCGTAATCGGTACCTTTTGAGGCTACTGGTTGATAAGGAAATCCAGGTTCGCTACCGTGGCTCGGTTCTAGGGATCCTGTGGTCTTACATTAAGCCGGGCGTCCAGTTCGGCGTGTTCTATGTTGCCATGGGCTTATTCTTAGGCTTGGAACGAGGAATGCACAACTATGCGATCTACCTGTTTTCGGGCATGATCGTGATTAACTTCTTCTCAGAAGGATTCGGGAACGGTGCCCGCACGATGGTGGTTAACAGTGCCCTGATTCGGAAGATTTATCTTCCGAGGGAGCTCTTCTCACTTTCAACTGTGTGGGTGGCGGTAGTACATTTCATACCCCAAATCGTGGTGATGCTCATCGCTTGCTTCTTTGCGGGGTGGCGGCCTGGGCTGCGCAATATTGCCGCGATTTTTGCCGGGATGGCTATCGTGATGCTTCTGTCCTACGGCCTGGGACTCATCTTTGGTGTAGCAAACGTGTTCTTCCGCGACTCCGAGAATATCGTTGATATGCTTCTGATGGTAGCAACATGGTTCTCTCCGGTGTTGTACTCCTGGACCATGGTACGTGACACTCTATATCCGTGGGTTTTCAACGTGTTTATGTTGAACCCGCTGACCGTTGCGGTTGAACTTTTCCACTACGGTTTTTGGCGCCCTACGGCAGACCTCGAAAAGTCGGGACATTTTGCTGAGATTGTTCCGCATCTGTTTAGTTTCTGGACCCCAGTAGGTATTGGTATTTCCTTACTGACCGTTCTAATCGGCGATTTGCTCTTCCGTAAGTTTGAGGGCAACTTCGCTCAGGAGCTCTGATTCTTGTGAAGATTGAGAAAATAGATCTGCCTGAGATTGATCCGAATGCTCCGGTTGTTATTCAAGTCGATGAGCTCGTTAAAAGCTTTGTGCTGCGTCATACGCGTTCTATGAAAGAAGCCTTTGTATGGCTTATGAAGGGGCGTAAAGGTGACCTGTCTGAGAAGTTTAACGCTCTCAATGGTATTACTCTGAATGTAAAACAGGGTGAACGTGTGGCACTTTTGGGGCTCAATGGTTCCGGTAAATCAACCCTTTTGAAGCTGATTTCCGGTGTGATGCAGCCTGAAGGCGGGCAGGTTCTCAACCGCGGTAAAATCGCGGGCCTTATTGAGGTGGGTGCAGGCTTTCATCCCGACCTCACGGGGCGCGATAATGTATTCCTCAATGGCGCTATTCTGGGTATGACCAAAAAAGAGATTGAAGATGCCTTTGACGATATTGTGGCATTCTCTGAAATTGAGGAATTTATTGATACCGAGGTGAAGTTTTATTCATCCGGTATGTACCTGCGTCTTGCGTTTTCGGTAGCTGTGCATACTAACCCAGATATTTTCTTGGTGGATGAGATTCTGGCGGTTGGCGATGAACCTTTCCAGAAGAAATGTATTGCAAGGATTCAAGAGCTCATCCAAGCGGGCAAGACTCTGGTTGTCGTAAGTCATGACCTCGACCTAGTGTCGCAGATATGTGATCGCGGTGTAGTACTTGACCACGGTAATTTAAGTTTCGACGGGGACATCAAGGATGCGGTCAAGATGATTCGTGGCTAGTACACCTGGTTTCTAGTATGTTTAGACGGGGTGAGGGGGAGAACAACCGTAACGGTTGTTCTCCCCCTCACCCCGTCTAAACATTAATTAACAGCCCTATAAGTCTTAGCAGGAGAGTCAGAAATTATTCGAGGAACATTACGCATAAAATATATGTAGTTTTGGTGAATGTTTTCCAGTGGATATATTGTGACATCAACGCGAAATTTTTGATTTAAGAGAGCGTTGAGAATACCAACCACACTAAACTTCACCGGGAGAACATCAATGGAGACCCCGAGATCTGCTGTCGTGCCAGATTATTATTCTCTGCTCGATGCCGAGATCCGTGATGCGATTCGCGACGGAGACCTTGACCCTTACACGTCACAGGATGCCGTCGAAGGGCTCATTAGAAGTACTGTTTCCGCCTACGAAAGACGGATGGTACGCGCTTCCCTTCCTCCTCTTGAGAACGTCGAAGAGATTATCCATCGACTGCGTAACGATCTCTGCGGATATGGCCCGCTTCAGCCTTATCTTGATGATGAAGAGGTCGAAGAAATCTGGATCAATTCACCCGATGAAATCTTTGTGGCTCGTGCTGGCGAGAGTGAACTGACAGGGCTGCACCTTAGCGATGAGGCTATTCAACAGCTCTTGGAACGTATGCTTAAGCCTTCGGGACGACGTGTCGATTTATCATCTCCCTTCGTCGATGCTTCGTTACCGGATGGATCTCGTCTGCACGCCGTGATTCCCGATATTACGAGAGCCCACACCTCCCTCAACATTCGTAAATTTGTGGTGCGCGCCAAACGTCTTCCCGACCTCGTAAAGCTTGGTTCCCTGAGCGCGGGAGCCGCATCGTTTTTACACGCTGCTGTCGAAAGCGGAGTCAATATTTTAGTGTCCGGGGCTACTCAAGCGGGTAAAACCACAATGCTAAATTGTTTGGCAGCATCTATACCGCCGCGTGAACGGGTGGTGACCTGTGAAGAAATCTTTGAGCTTTCTATTCCTCTGCGTGATGTCGTGGGAATGCAATGCAGACAGCCTAATCTAGAGGGTAAAGGCGCAATAGCTCTTCGCCGCCTCGTCAAAGAGGCTCTGCGTATGAGACCGGATCGACTACTCATTGGCGAGGTCCGCGAAGCGGAATCCCTCGATATGCTCATCGCTCTTAACGCGGGTTTACCGGGTATGTGTACTATTCACGCGAATTCTGCACGGGATGCAGTCACTAAAATTTGTACTCTTCCGTTGCTGGCAGGAGACAACATCTCATCCGCCTTCGTGGTGCCCACCGTAGCGAGCTGTTTCGACCTCGTAATTCATTGTGGCCGCGACGCCCACGGGCATCGTCAGGTAGAAGAGATCTATATGCTGGGCGGTCGTGTAGAAGACGGCGTCATTGAGATGTCACCGCTTTTTACCCGTCAACAAGGTGAAATGGTGTGCGTAGCCTTAGAAATCCCAACACCCGAAAAATGGGTTCGCGCCGGACACCGGCCCGATCAAGTATTAGCAGCAGCAAAGGTGGGACGCTAATGGGTGTTATCTATGGCTTAGCAATGGGGATCGGGGTTTTCCTCGTATGGTGGTCATGCTGGAGCATGCCGCAAGGAGCCGTCAAGACTGGACGGGAACCGAAGATAGCGGTAACTCTTCGTAAAGCTGGGATGCACACTATTACTCCCTCGGCTTTTACCGGAGTGAGTATCCTCAGTGGGGTTTTAGCAGGAGTGCTTCTTTTCGCTCTGACCGGGCTGTGGAGTTTCGCCTTCCTAGGGATGGGAGGTGGTTTCATCATGCCTCGCGTGGTCGTAAATCACCGTGCGAAAGTACGTGAGGGTAAGCTCTGGCAGCTCTGGCCGGATGCCGTTGATCACTTACGATCGGCTATTCGTGCTGGGCTTTCACTGCCAGAGGCTCTTATCCAGCTTTCATACCGCGGACCTTATGAACTTCGAGAGGCTTTTGCACGTTTTGGATCGGATTATCGTGCAACCGGTGACTTTGTAGCTTCCTTGAATCGGCTTAAGGAATATGTTGCTGATCCAGTCGCCGATAATATCGTTGAAGCACTCAAAATAGCACGTGAAGTCGGCGGCAGTGACTTGGGACGACTACTGGGCACATTGAGTAATTTCTTACGAGAAAATGCGCGTACCCGAGCAGAACTTCAAGCACGCCAATCTTGGACTGTCAACGCCGCCCGGTTGGCCTGTGTTGCTCCATGGGTAGTACTGATGCTGATGGCCACACAGCCTGCGGTTCGAAATATTTATAACTCTTTTGCCGGTTTCGTTCTTATGTTCGCGGGTGCTGGACTGTCGGTAATCGCGTACCGCATCATGCTCCGTATCGGGGCGCTACCTCAAGAAAGGAGGGTTTTTGCATGAACTTTGCTATTATCTTCGGGCTTTTCTTCGCGTTTGGTGTAATGCTCATAGCATCTTCATTGCGTAAGAGACGTGGGCCGAACTTTGGAGAACGTATTGCGCCGCAGATGCGCTCCGTTTCGATACGCGAATCCCTGCACCGTGAGAATCAGGCCTCAGGAACTAGCGTTTTAGATGCCCTTTATTCGTTCCTGGAACCTATGATGCAGTCGTTCCTAGGGCGGGTACGTTCTACAGAGTCTAGGGACGAAGCCCTTGCTGCTCGCTTGCGCCGCGCGGGAATTGATCAGACTGTAAGTGCTTTTCGTGCCGAACAAATCCTCTGGGCGGTTAGTTCGGTGGCCCTTTTAGGAGTATTGAGCGTTATTGGGCTGTTGGAAAACCAATTGTCACTCTGGAGCGGTCTGATGCTCATTATCCTGGGTGGTGTTACCGGTTTTCTGGCGCGAGACTGGTGGCTGGGCCAGATTATTGTACGTCGTGAGAAACAGCTCATTGCGGAGTTTCCCGCGCTTGCAGAGATGATGGCGCTTTCGGTGGCTGCGGGTGAATCTGCTCTTGCTTCCCTGGAGCGCATTTGCCGTACTTCCCGCGGGGAATTGGCCCGAGAATTTAACGATATTCTTGCGCAAACGCGAGCCGGATCCAGCCTACTGGCGGCACTCAACGAATTTGCACAGAGTACACAAATTCCAGCCCTTAGCCGATTTGTCGATGGTGTAGCCGTAGCTATTGAACGCGGTACTCCTTTGGCAGATGTTCTACGGGCACAGGCCCAAGATGTGCGCGACAACGCGAAACGCGAGCTTCTCGAAGTAGCCGGGAAAAAGGAGATCGCCATGTTGGCGCCTGTCGTATTTTTAATTCTGCCTTTGACCGTAGTCTTTGCGATTTTCCCCGGTCTTTCACTGATGAAACTTGCGTTTTAGCACATCATAACCTCGCCGTTAAGGTGGGTTCCATAACAGTCCAATCACATAAGGAAAATACTATGTTTACTCGACTTCGTATGTTGTTTCTGTCTGTTCCCGGTATTGCTTTCCTGCTTACCTCTTATAGAGGCTTGCAAGACGACCCAGAACGCGGAGATGTACCCGGATGGGTCATGATTACCATGATGAGCGCCATCTTGGTCGCCGCGATTTTAGCTATTGCCCAACCAGCTTTGATCAAGATGTTTAACGATGCTATCGCGCTTATTCGTCCCTAGTCGTATGAGCCGACATCAAGAACAAGAGCTTGCAGCACCGCCATCAGAACGAGGGGATGCCAGTACCGAGTTCGTGATGGTTTCTGCTCTCTTAGTACTGCTGACCGTCGCAATTTTGCAGGTTTCCTATGCGTTTTACATGCGCAATATTCTATTGGATGCGGCAAGCGCGGGCGCTCGCTACGGCACGCTGTATGATCGCACCCCTGAGGAAGGTCGGGAACGAGCAGAGCAGATTATTCGGGGGAACTTGCCTGAGAGTTATGCGCAAGATGTTCATACGTCGGTGTATGTTGATCCGTCTGGAATTCGTATTCTTGAGGTTCACATTACCGCTCCTTTGCCCGTACTGGGACCGTGGGGGTTCCCAGGTTCTATTTCGGTGAGTGGTCATGCTGCGTATATTCAGTCTTAGAAATTTGGCACTGCGTTTGCGGGCTCGTACAGAGGATTCAGAGAATACCGATCATGAACATGAGCGCGGGAGTGCAATTGTTGAATTTCTCGGGCTCGGTGTTACGTTGCTGCTCCCTATCATGTATGGGGTCTTGACGATTTTTTCAGTGCAGGCTTCGATCTTGGGGGCGCACGCCGCAAGCGCGCAGATAGCTCAATATATTCAGGAGCTGCCGCCTGAGACTTCAATGTCGCAGGAACAGGCTCAACGTTTGAGTGCGCTTGTGGCACGCGATTTTGGGATTGCAGAATCTGATATCTCGGTATCTTTGAGCTGTTCAGGGTCGTGTAGCGCGCGGGAGAGTATTAGAGTCCAGGTTCAGGTAAATGCACACCTTCCCCTAATTCCGCAGGGGCTCGGCGCAAGCGTTATCCCGGTATCCTCACAATCAGTGACTTGGGGACAGGCTGAGATAGGCTCTGCTACTTCATCCGCTTTCCGGGAAACTCCGTAAGGAAAATTAGATGGTAGTTTCGTATATTCATGCCGTTCAGAGCCGTGACGGTGATAACGATGAGGGGAGCATTAGTCCACTCATCGTTGGTATGTGCGCTCTGGTACTGTTGATAGCATCAGTGACTTTAGCGGTCACGGGTGCTCACGTACAAACCCACAGACTCGAAGACCTTGCGGATGCGCAAGCCATTTCCATTGCACGAACTATAGAGCATGGATTCTCGGAATATTCCGATAACTCTGCAGACAACGCTCGAGCTAGGCAGCTTGCTGCTAAATATCTGGAGGAGAGTGGAGCTTCTCACGAATTCGTGAACTTGCAAGTAGACTCGGTGCAGATTAGCGATGACCGTACTGTTCATGTCACGTTACGTGCTAGGATTCATCCTCCGATCGTTTCGGCTGTGGTTCCTGATGGTTTTGAGGTGAAGGCTCAGGCTCGCGCCCGCATCCACCAGAAACAGAAGGACGAAAAGTAAATGCGCCTGTAGCGTTGTAAGGTAATTCGGCGGGACTTTCCGCCTGATTCACGCTAGTCTTAAATGCTATGGCATCTTTCGACTTTTCGGCTGAGATTAAGGATCTGCGTTCCATATACGCCTCAATTGTTGCGGTGAGTGACCTTGAGGGTATCAAGTGCGCTCTTGAAGACCTGTCTCAGCAAGCTTCAGCACCTGAGCTTTGGGATGATCCTGAGCACGCTCAACGGGTAACAAGCGCGCTTTCCCATAAGCAAGCTGAACTGAATCGTCTAACGAACTTAGCGTCTCGTATTGATGATGTTGAGGTCATGGTCGAGCTGGCACAGACCGAAGATGAATCATCCGAAGAGGACCTATTGGCGGAGGCTGAAGCCGAGTGTAAAGAGCTGAGGAAGAAGCTGGATGAACTTGAAGTATTGGTGTTGCTCTCTGGTGAGTATGATCAGCGTGAGGCTGTTGTAACGATTCGTTCAGGCGCGGGTGGTGTGGATGCGGCAGATTTTGCAGAGATGCTTTTGCGCATGTACTTGCGGTGGGCTGAAAAGAATGGCTATCCGACGAAGGTGCTGGACACCTCGTATGCTGAAGAAGCAGGGCTGAAATCCGTAACTTTTGAGGTCAACACGCCCTACGCTTTTGGCCGCCTTTCTGTTGAAGCGGGCACCCATCGGCTAGTACGTATCTCTCCATTTGATAATCAAGGGCGCAGGCAAACCTCATTTGCTGCGGTTGAAGTTATTCCTCTGATCGAGCAGACCGATGCGCTTGAGATCCCCGAGTCTGAGATTAAGGTTGATGTATTTCGCTCCTCTGGGCCGGGTGGTCAATCCGTCAATACAACGGACTCAGCGGTGCGTATGACGCATATTCCGACGGGTATTGTCGTGTCAATGCAGAATGAAAAATCGCAGATTCAAAACCGGGCTGCGGCTCTGCGCGTGCTGCAATCGCGTTTACTTATGCTTCGTCAAGAGCAGGAGGACGCCAAAAAGAAAGAGCTGGCGGGTGATATTAAAGCAAGCTGGGGCGATCAAATGCGATCCTACGTGCTCCATCCGTACCAGATGGTGAAGGATCTGCGTACCGGATATGAGGAAGGCAACACATCAAGCGTGCTTGATGGGGGACTCAACAGATTTATTGAAGAGGGCATTCGTTGGCGAGCCTCCGGTCGCCGTGTTAACGAAGGCTAAACATAAGGAATATCATGGCTCAGAAAAAGAAAAAAGGCTCTAAAACGGACCCGAATAACTCGATTATCGCGCAGAATAAGAAAGCACGACATAACTACAATATTGTCGACACCTATGAAGCGGGCATGGTTCTTTTAGGAACAGAGGTGAAATCTCTGCGCGACGGGGGAGCCTCTATCACTGACGGGTTCTGCCATGTGAAGGATCACGAACTCTGGCTGGAAGGTATTCATATTGCTGAGTATGGCTATGGTACGTGGACGAATCATTCGGCACGCCGCAGCCGTAAGCTGTTACTGCATCGTTCAGAGATTAACCGGTTAGAGCAGAAACTTAAAGAAACCGGGTATACAGTGGTGCCCCTCAAGCTATATTTTAGCGGTGGGCGTGTGAAGGTTGAGATTGCCTTGGCAACAGGTAAACGTGAGTACGATAAGCGTCAGGCGCTGCGTGAGAGGCAGGATAATTTGGAGGCGGCACGTGCTATGCGGTACCGCAACTTGGGATAGTTATCTAGGCTAGATGAGTTGGGCGTTACTGGTTGATGCCTCTGAAACACTGCCATTAGGGGACATCAAGACTTAGCTGTTTTAGCTAGAAATCTGCACCATTAATGCATATGTAGGATATACTTACTAACAAGACATAAACGCGTATTTACTCGATGGGACGTGTAAGTATGCGACAACACAACAGACAGAAATATGGAGGAGTTTTATGTCTGAGAATACACCCGGTCGCTCTGAAGGACAGCCCGAGCAACCGAAATTTGTTCCTGCTGCGCCACCCGTTGCGCCTGCAGGAAATACTTACTCCGGTTACGTTCCGACGAAGCTCCCTGCTGGCTTGGCGATTGCCTCGCTGGTGTTGGGTATTGTGAGTATAGTTGGGGCTATCCCTTTAAGCTTCGTCACTATCGTTGTTGCCCTTGTAGGTCTGATCCTTGGCATTATTGCGCTCCGTAAGGTCAGCAAAGGTACCGGCGGTGGTAAGGGTATGGCTATCGGTGGTGTTGTTACTAGTGCTATCGGCTTTATATTATCAGCCGTGGTTCTTATCTTTGTCATTATCACCTTGATGATGGTTCAGGACTGCAAGAATACTGGTGTACAGAATAGTGACGGCTCTGTCACCTGCTCAATTAATGGACAGCAGATGACTGTCCGTACCGATGGGACTACTTCTGTTCGGTAGCCAAGTATATTGTTCGTCGTGTGGGGTGGGTAGCTTTTTGAGCTACCCACCCCACACGTTTGTGTTTCAAGGATAGTGGAATAGGTGAGATAGAGCATCCTAATTTTTATGAAGTTTAGGGTGTTGTAACCAATGGTTTTCGATATAAAAGTTCGTATAATGAAAGTTGGTACTCAGCAATAACGCCGGGATAACCGACGGCCTCACCGAAGACAAAGGATAGCAAAGCATGTCAGAAAACCTTTACGGTCAGAACAAGCCGCAAGGGCAGTCGCAACAGCCTGGTCAAGATCAGAATTCTCAAAATCAGGATTCACAAGCGCAACAGCAATATCAGGGGCAGGCTCCCCAGAATAATAGTTCCCAGCAGGGGAACTATCAGGGCAATGGTGCTCAGAACTCATACCAGCAGCAGTACCCTCAGCAGCCGCAACAGGGCTCGGGCAATCAGCATCTTTTCTACGGTGGCCAGGCACAAAATCAGCAGCCTACTCCATCAGCGGGGCAGCCCTCCTATAACACGCAGTACTCTAGCTCCTCGAACATGGTTTCGGGGCAGCAACAGCATTCTGCACCCCAGCATTCTTCGCAGACTGGGCAGAATGCTTCAGGACAGGGCTACGCCTCACAGCAGAGTTATAATTCGGCACAAGGTTACAACCAATATCAGCCGACCCAGGAATCACGGAATTACTCTCAGCAGGGGAACTCTGGCCAGCAGAATAGTAATTCGGCACAGAATTACCAAAATTCTGCGGGATACCAGAACGCCCAGCAACAGGGATCTCCACAGCAGAACAGCTACGGTCAGAGTTCTGCTCAGACGCAGCAGAGCGGATCATCTGTTTATAACGGAAATTCTTCCTACGCTCAGCCACAGCAGCAGGCCCCCTACGGAACTTCTGGTTCCCAACCTGCACAGCAAAATGCTCAGCAGGGCTACGGCCAACAGAATTCTTACTCGCAGACGAGCGGATACCAGAACCAAGCTGTAAATTCGGGATACACAAGTCAGAATCAAAACTATTATGGTGCCCAGAACCAGCAGGGGCAGTATGGGCAGCCCGCCTACGGTTCTTCTCAGTTTGACGCAAATGCTCAGAACGCAGGCGGTCCCTCGCAGGCCGCTCCGGTTATGGCAATTATTTCCTTGGTACTTGGTGTGCTTGCCATTGTGAGCGGATGGTTCATCGTCGGAGGTCTGCTCGGTATTGGCGCTATTGTTTTGGGCGCTCTGGGGCTTCGCCAGTCACGTCAGCTGGGCAAGGGTAAGGGAATGTCCATCGCCGGTATTATTACCGGTGGCGTGAGTGTCATCGTAGCTATTATCGCGACTATCCTTTTTGTGCTGGGGCAGCAGACTCTTCAGGAATGCCAGAAGGTCGGTACTCCGGATGGTAACGGCAACAAGGTCTGCCAGGTGGGGGATAACCCCGATAGCCGTATGACTGTTCCTGCTCAGTAGCGGCAGGTAGCGGTTTTTCGCTGAATGAAGGGGGCGGAGCATCTCGTTACGGATGTGTTCCGCCCCCTTGTGCCCTTGTGCATAAGTAAAATAATGCTGGTGTGTTGGTAGTAAAAGAACCTGGTGGTTGTGTAGAGACAGACCCTCTGATATAGTTAACCGTTACCATTGCGAGCGGTACTGTGTGCATTCAGGGCAATGCAGAGAACGTTTGTAGATGGTGCTTTTTGATAAAAGTATAGGGGGATGATCGGTTTCGACGATGTGGGTTGAGATGGGTGAAGCGTGCCGAGGACGCAGGGTTATCTCGTTAACGCCCTCTGCAAAAAAATAAGTGCAAAATCTAAGCGCACTGACTTCGCACTCGCTGCCTAAGCGCGAGTTGCAGTCTGTCGGTCTGAGCATGCCTTTGGCTCAGAACCCGGCATCGACTTAAAAGGCCACTGCTGTTAGCCCTCGTCGTAGGGGCTGGTGGGACTTTTATTACGAATAGGTTTGTCGATGTAAGTGTTTGTGCAAACATCGGAGCCGAGAAATAGCGCTTTCACAAACTGCGCACGGAGAAGCCCTGTTGAAGCCACATCGGACCGGGGTTCGATTCCCCGCATCTCCACAAAAGCCCTTAAAGGGGCAGGGAACTAAAACCCAAACCTGATAACTGAGCCGCCCACAAGCAGAATCGCTGGTGGGCGGCTCAGTTATATTTGACCTTTTTCGCGCCGAACAAAATATGGGAAGTATACAACGGCTAAAGCCGCAAGAGCATGATTTTCAGCCCGGAATAACGTAATATCAAGAAAGAAGACTCAGCGCGTATGGAGAAAAAGATGACAGAAAACCCGCGACAGGATCCTATGCCAGATTCAAACACACCTCAGGCATCGTATCCTCAAGCCGAACCTCCAACGCTACAGGAGGGTCACGATATGCAGAATTCTGCAGCTTCAGACGCGCCATTGGCAGCTTATGCTTCAGCAACGGATGGAGCGTCTCATCCTCAGGCTCAGCAAGCCGTACCCCCAGTTGGAAACGTGGCTGCCGCCTACGACTTTGGCTACCGTAGGGTTCCTCGCCAATATGAGGTTCCACCCGAGGACAGGCGACCTTACGGGGAACCTACCGGCGAAATTCGCGGACCTGGATATTTCTACTCGATAGGTTCTTTTGCTGCTTCGCTTTGTGGACTCATACTTACCGGATTTAGTGGCTTTCAGGTACTGGGGATCGCCATACTCCACGACGACTACGACTCTATGGGCTATGGTGCCTATGAATTTACGACAATCTCAAATACCATGCTTCTAGCGTTGGTACCTATAGTTATATCAATATGGCTGGGGATTTTTTCCTTTACTGTGAACAAAGGACGTATTACCCCCATGACGGGCAGGATGCGCGCCTTTGCCTCCCTTGGCATCGTCATGGGAGCCTTAGGAGCTTTAGGAATAGTTGGAAACTTCTTCCTCTACCTTCTTGCGATTTCCTAGAAATTAGCCTGCCAACACGTGCATATTTACCCGTGCACCAAAGCCAAAGCCTGTATAAAAGCCCCGATGGGATTATCACACATAAATCTGGTGGCCCGCCGGGGCTTCGCCGTCCCTTACCACAGGGTCCGAATGGTTACTCGGGCGTAAGCTGGCTTATCACAGAACGATGCAAGGTCCCATTAGTAGCCAAAGTACTGGCGGTACCTTCTGCCTGCGCTGTAGCTACTGCATCGTCACCAGCTGCTGTTGTGAAGGTCCCGCCTGCTTCATGCACAAGCGGAACTAGCGCGGCAATATCGTGGAGCGCAACTTGAGCTTCACAAGCAATATCAACAGCCCCTTCGGCCACCAGACAATATGACCAGAAATCACCATAGGCACGGGAACGGTTAACCGCATGGACTAGTGAGAGAAAACTCTGCTCGAACCCCAGCCCCTCCCATCCTTTGAACTCGGCATAGGAGAGCGAGGCTCCAGAGAGCGTGGGGACACTCGAAACCTGAAGTCGTGTAGCCTGAGTTAGCGATTTACCAGCGTATGCACCTGTACCCTGTGCAGCCCACCACCGTCGCTGTAACGCCGGGGCAGATATAAGACCCATAACCGGTTTACCCTGATCGAGGAGAGCGATGAGTGTGGCCCACACCGGAACACCACGCACAAAATTCTGCGTACCATCAATAGGATCGATAACCCACTGCCTGGCAGCCGTACCTGTTGAGCCTAGCTCTTCACCGATAATACCGTCGCGTGTGCGTACCCGCGAGAGCTGTGCACGCAGAAGTTCCTCGACCTCACGATCCACCTCGGTCACTGGAGTGCCGTCGCTTTTGTGTTCCACGGTAAAAGACCGATCTTTAAACCGGGACATGCTGACGCGATCCACGTTATCCGCCAGGATATGCGCCAGCCTCAAATCATCAGTGTATGACGTCGTAAAGTTCATGAATCTCTCATCAGTCGTCAAATGTTACCGTGTGTGGTCTTAGGAACTTATGTACAGGATACGAGCGATTACACGAGTGCCCCAAGCTCTTTATCGGAATCAGCTTCTTCATCAGGAACAACCTGCAAAAGTTTTCGCAGCGAATCCAAACGCGCCGCGCCACTGGCCCCCGCTTTACCCGCCTGCACGTAAGTATTTATACCGCAATCTACCGCCTGAGCCGCATGATGACAGCCCTTAGGGCAGTCCTGCTCGCCAGGAGCCAGATCGGGGAATGCTTGTACAATCTGCTCCGGCGGAACATGAGCCAGTCCAAAAGAACGTATACCCGGAGTATCGATAATCCAGGTTCCGGGTGGTACATGAAGCTCAGGCGTGGATACGGGCTGTAAGGCGAGAGCTGACGAAGATGTATGACGACCCCGCCCCGTAACGGCGTTAACGTGCCCAGTCGCACGGTCCGCACCAGTGAGTGCATTCACCAAAGTAGATTTACCTACCCCCGAATGCCCGAGAAGCACAGATACCTTACCCACAAGCTCTTCGAGAAGCTTATGAACGGGGGCATGCAGAAGACCCTCGGCCCCAGACTCACTGGGGGCTCGACCGTCAGCTGACCCCGAGAGTACAATTTTTAGCCCGGAGGCACTGTAATAATCGAGTAGTTGCTGCGGGTGAGAAACATCGGTTTTTGTAATGCACAAAATAGACTCTATCCCGGCATCATATGCAGCGACGACGGCTCGATCTATAAAACCTGTGCGCGGCTGGGGATTCGCAGCAGCAACCACAATGACCAGCTGGTTCGCATTGGCCACCACCACACGTTCGGTTGTATCTGTGTCATCGGCGCTGCGGCGCAGTACCGAAGAACGCTCTCCCAAACGAACGATGCGCGCTAGGGTGTCTTTTGCGCCGGATATATCTCCGACTACATCCACAAAGTCTCCAGTGACAATGGGGGTACGGCGCAATTCGCGTGCCCGTGCCGCGATAAGAGTCCGCTCCTGTGGGGTGCCTTCATCGACAACTACTGACCACCGACCACGATCGACGGTGACGACGCGACCGCGTATAGCGTGCTTGTACCGGGGGCGTTCCTTAGTGCGGGGTCGAGAACCCTTTTTATTGGGGCGAACTCGAACGTCGGATTCATCCCACTCGTCGAAAGACCGGTTTCGGGATGGATTCACGAGCGCGCTCCTTTCCATTGCGAAAGCATTTTTTGCCAAAGCGCTGTGAATTGTGGGAGTGTTTTTGCGGTTGTCTGAACGTTTTCGATGCGCACTCCGGGTTCGTGAAGTCCAATAACCGCCGCGAACGTTGCTACTCGATGGTCTTCATAGGTCTGTACCGTCACAGGAGAGTCTTGAGGCAGACGTCGAACGGGGCGAAGAACGCGAATACCGTCGGCTGTTTCTTCGGCAAGCCCGCCCAAACGGTTAATCTCAGTGACGAGAGCCGCGAGGCGGTCAGTCTCATGCCCACGCAGGTGCCCAATGCCAGTGAGAGTGCTTGGGGAGTCAAGAAGCACAACGAGAGCGGCAACTGTAGGCGCGAGTTCGCCTGCAGTCTGTAGGTTAAACTCGACCCCGGAAAGCCGGGTTATATCTTCGGGCCCGGTGACTGTGAGCGAACCATTAGAGAATTCAACGGCACCGCCTAAACGGGGCAGAATGGTACGCCACTCATCACCTCCCTGCGTTGTTCCGGGGGAACCGTCTGCTGTAGGAGCGGGCCAATCGGGAATAGTCACTGAGTTGCCCGTTACCATCGCAGCTGCAAGGAAAGGACCAGCGTTAGAAAGATCCGGTTCAACCGTGACATCAAACCCGGAAATAGTGTCTGGGAATACACGCCAGGCGTATTCATCAGCAACGGCTTCGGCGCGTACCCCCAAGTCACGGAGGGTCTGCAGGGTCATCTCAATATGAGGTATCGAAGGCACGGCGTTTCCCCGGTGACGAATCGTTAACCCCTGAGGAAGCCTAGGCGCAATCAAGAGTAGAGCAGATACAAATTGCGAGGAAGCCGAAGCATCAATAAAGATTTCTGCGGGAGTACCGGATGCGGCCGCAAGTCCGGGGGAATGCAGAGTGAAAGGCAAGGTATCTACGGAATCATCGCCCGATCGTTCAATACGCACCCCCAGCTGACGCAGACCATTGCAGAGCGCCGCCATCGGCCGTTTGCGGGCGTGTGGATCACCGTCAAAGTTGTACTCACCCGGAAGCAAAGCAGCAAGAGCCGGTACGAAACGCATGACCGTTCCCGCAAGCCCGCAATCAATCTTTGCTGTCGAGGGAGACGGAGCACGGTCTAGAGGGGTTATGAGAAGATCAGGACCAAACTCCGAACCTGTCTCGATACGCTCGAACTGGGCTCCGAGTGCCTCTAAAGCGGAAATCATGAGGGCTGAGTCTCGCGAGTGTAGGGGAGCACGCAACCGTGAAGGGGAATCAGCAAGAGCCGCGAGGAGCAGGTAACGGTTGGTGAGCGATTTGGAACCGGGGATACGCATCCGTGCGCTCATCCCAGGCGCACCCCGGTACGTGGGGGCTTCCCATGCATGTGCCATGGTATTTTGCGCCGTACTCAATTCGCTCATCGGTATAACTCTCTGCCTCCCATAATCTGTCTGGTGTTTGCGCTGGAACTCGCCGGTTCTCTGTACCTGAGGACGCTCTTCTTCGCGCCCATACACTTCAACCATTCTACCGGGTGGGTACCCCAAACGGGTGAGAATCCAGGTAAAACGGTGTATCATTTTTCGCGGTGAACACACAATATTATGCGGGTTTATAGAAGAATAGCGAGGAGAAACCCGGTAGTCGAGTTTTCTCCTCGCCGTAGTATGCCGCGAACTTAGACCAAAGGCGGTGAAGGCTTAGGCACTCGCCGAACAAAATTCATCAATATGTTCCAAAAGCCTGGCTTTGAGGGATTCAGGCGCCTGCTCGTCACACGAAGATTTGATCTTCGCACGCAAAAGGACCTCAAGATCCTTCGCTTCGGTGCAATGCGAGCAAGCATCAAGGTGCCTCTGAATTTCTTGTATTTCCTCAGCGGTGAGAGCGCCATCAAGATATTCATAAAGGTTTTTGAGTGTTGTGGAACAGGGGTTGCCGCCACAATCTTCGGTAAGTGCCGTGCTATTCTCGGGTGTTTGCTCTTCCATAGCAGACTCCTTTCTTCCGAGTTTATAAAACTGAGCCTATTTCTTCTTCGCCGCTTTTGCTTCGACCTTTGCGATAGTCGAAGGGCGTAAACCATTTTCGCGAGCATAATCCAGTAATTTTTCGCGCAGAATGCGGCGTCCGCGGTGCAGCCGCGACATGACCGTTCCTAATGGAATATCCATAATCTCGGCGATCTCTTTATATGAGAACCCCTCGACGTCGGAGTAGTACACCACCATGCGGAAGTCTTCGGTGAGTGAGGCGAGAGCCTGCCGTACTTCGGTGTCCGGGAGCGCATCCAGAGCCTCCATCTCGGCTGAGCGTAGCCCTGAAGCATCATGAGCGCCCGCTTGGGCTAACTGCCAGTCTTCGACGGATTCCGTATGTGCCTGCTGTGGCTCTCGCTGGCGTTTACGGTACAGATTAATGTACGTATTGGTCAGAATACGGTACAGCCACGCCTTGAGATTGGTACCTTGCCTGTACTGGTGAAAAGAGGCAAAGGCCTTCGTATACGTCTCTTGAACGAGGTCTTCGGCGTCTGCCGAATTCCTGCTCATGCGTAAGGCAGCGGCATAAAGCTGATCGACGTATTGCATGGCATCTGCAGTGAAGCGCTCACGTAATTCACGAGGTGTGAGAGTCGCCGTCGCTTCTGCGGCGTTGGACTCGCTCATAGGTGCTCTTTTCTGTCGCGTAATGACTTTCGGGGGTCTGTGTACAGCATACCTTCGTGTGAGGCTTCGGGGAATGTAACGGCTCGCTCGAATGAATTATTCCCAGTATCCGCAGCACGATTATTAGCTGAAAGGCCAGATAATTCGATAAAGCAAAACCCCGGTGAAAGACCACCGGGGCTTACGTATAGCAAGATACCTTATGCGTTGGGGCGCTTACCGTGGTTTGCGCCGCCTTTACGACGGTCCTTGCGCTTACGACCGCGCTTGCTCATAGGAGCCTCCTTCAGAATTGTGAACCTCTGCTCAAAGAAAGCCAGCAAGGCTCTATACTAACCGCCCCGAGTCTTAGCACAGGCTTAAACGCATAGGGCAACGCCGTCTATTTTTTCATAGAAACGGCTTGAATGCATCTTACCAACAGGCTGATGCGAAAAATATGGAGATCTAGATACTCTGTCTGCGTAAGATCTTACTGCTCGGGAAGGTTAAGCCAGCTGTACCAACCGCGGTGGAGCACAAGCCACGCCATGAGACCGTATCCAGACTGCCCCGGACGCCCATCATTAGCGGCCAGATCATTGCGCCATTGTTCGTGGTGCAAAAGAGGGTTGAACGTATCGACATACACGTGATTACGGCGGGTTACTACATCTGCATAAGCCGCCGAAAGATCAGCGATGCGACGGTTACGCTCCGGGTCGAGAGTCGGGGGAGGACCCACCACAAGTACACGGATGCTGTTCTGAGACGCCATGTCTACCATATTGGCAAGATTCAAGCGTGAACGTGCACTAGTGAGTCCCAAATCAATGTCAAAAGTTGAGGGAGCTATAACCAAACGATTATCGGCACCGGGAAGGAACCTGCGGCGTGCCTCATCAAACCATCGAGTGCTCAGCTGCTCGCTTCCTTCATTCGGGGCGGCGAGATTATAGGCTGAAATGGATGCACTAGTTTGCGGGGTACGTGCCATCACGCGACCAAACCAACCTAGGGTGCGGGGGTCACCAACACCGGCGAGCAGGTCGTCTCCAACCGCTACAAGTCGAATATTGCGTTGCTCCACGGGGTTCTTTCTTCCGTTGATATCTTGCGTCTGCAGTACGTAAACGCTCTGTCCTTTTGTTTAAGCATAAGGTGTTCGAGTTATGTTTTCGAACTCCTCGAAAATTTTTGATCCAATCGTGATGAAAAATCCACTTGAGGCATAGGAAAAGCCCCATCACTACAGTCTTCCACAATCGCACGAGTTATAAAACTCGCTGTGAAGCTACGGTTGTGATGGGGCTTTACCCCACAAAGGATTTAGCCTTCGAAGACCTGCTTCATCAGTGCCTCAGCTTCAGCGGCATGGCGTTTACCCGTACCTGCTGCGGGAGATGCCGACGCAGGGCGGGAAACCAAACGCATCCGGTAGTCAATAAGTGGCAGCAGGTTCAAAGCCATAAACGGCCACTGACCCTGGTTAGCGGGCTCATCCTGTGCCCATACAATATCGGTGGCGTTCGAGTACAAATCCAGCTGCGCCTTGATCTCTGCCTCGGGCAGGGGGTAAAGCTGCTCAACGGAGACGATAGCGGTTTTCGTATCACCGCGCTTTGCACGCTCAGCCTCAAGATCGTAGTAGAGACGACCAGAGACAAAGACTACACGCTCAACTTGAGCCGGAGTAACACCGGAACGATCGCCAATAACGGGCTGGAACGACCCCTCCGTGAAGTCCTCAATTGAGGATGAGGCAGCCTTCAAACGCAAGAGCTGTTTAGGGCTAATAACCACAAGCGGCTTATACGGGCGGTGCTGTGCGTGACGACGCAACAGGTGGAAATACGATGCCGGGGTAGAAGGCACAGCAACCGTCATATTGTTTTCAGCGCACAACTGCAGGTACCGCTCTATACGTGCTGATGAGTGGTCCGGGCCCTGCCCCTCATAACCGTGGGGGAGCAGAAGAACCAGCGAAGAACGCTGACCCCACTTCTGTTCAGACGATGACACGAACTCGTCGATAATCGTCTGGGCACCGTTAGCAAAGTCACCGAACTGGGCCTCCCACACCACCATCGAATCGGGACGTTCAACCGAGTATCCATACTCGAAGCCTATGACACCGTACTCAGACAGGAGTGAATTGTAGATACGTAGCTTGCCCTGATGATCCGAGAGATGCTGCAGCGGTGACCATTCGTCATCGGTGAGATGATCATGCAGCACCGCGTGACGCTGCACGAAGGTACCGCGTTGAACGTCTTGGCCGCTCATACGCACATCGGTGCCTTCCATGAGCAGAGAACCAAAGGCCAGAAGCTCGCCCATGCCCCAATTGACCTTGCCGTTTGTGCCCATCTCAACACGCTGTTCACACAGTTTCTTGAGCTTCTTGTGAACCGTGAAACCCTCGGGAACTTCACCGAATGCTTTTGCGATGTGCTCGAAGGTATCGCGAGAGATCGCGGTGTTACCGCCATGAACAATTTCGGTGCTCTGCTGAGAAGCAGGCAGCTCAAGCCCAGCAACATTGGGGGTCTCGGGAGCGGGTACGGCCGCTTGGGTCTCACTGAAGATCGCATCCAGCTTCGAGTGGTATGCACTCAATGCCTCATCCGCTTCTTCCTGGGTGATATCGCCGCGACCCACCAGAGCCTCTGCATACTTGGTGCGGGTCGAAGGCATATTATCGATCACCTGGTACATCTTCGGCTGAGTCATCGACGGGTCATCAGCCTCGTTGTGGCCACGGCGACGGTAGCAGAGTAAATCAATTACGGCATCGCGGCCGAAGCGCTCGCGGTACTCGAATGCGAGACGACCTGCCCGAACTACAGCCTCGGGGTCATCGGCGTTTACGTGGAAGACAGGCGCCTTGGTCATCCGAGCAATATCGGTTGCGTTGGTGGCGGTACGGCCATCCTTCGGAGATGTTGTGAAGCCGATCTGGTTATTCACCACGATGTGTACGGTACCGCCGGTAGTGTAGCCACGCAGATTAGCCATCTGCAAGGTTTCCATGACGATACCCTGTGCGGCAAACGCGGCGTCACCATGAATCAAGATGGGCAGAATGGGATGACCTTCGATACCCTGGTCGTTAAGAACATCCTGCTTGGCGCGCACGATGCCTTCCAGAACGGTGTTAACAGCCTCCAAATGTGAAGGATTAGCAGCCAAATACACCTGAGTTTGCTTGCCTGAGGTAGAGGTGAACGTGCCCTCGGTGCCAAGGTGGTATTTCACATCGCCAGAACCACCTTCATATGGTGCCGCAGTACCGCTGAACTCACGGAAAATCTGGGCGTAAGACTTACCTGCGATGTTGGTCAGAACATTGAGGCGGCCACGATGCGCCATACCGATGGCGACCCCGTGCATATTATTATCTGCCGCTTTGTTGATGATCGCATCCAGCAGGGGGATGAGCGACTCTCCGCCTTCGAGTGAGAAACGCTTCTGACCCAGGTATTTGGTCTGCAGGAAGGTCTCAAAGGCCTCGGCCTCAACAAGCTTCTCCAGAACATGCATCAGACGTTCGCGGCTAGGCTTGCTGTAGCCATGCTCCAGCTTCTCTTGGAACCATTCACGGGCTTTACGGTCTTCCATGTACATGTACTCGACCGCGAGAGTACCCGCATATGCCTCACGTAGACGCGCCAGAATAGTACGCAAAGGAAGCTGTTCTTTGTCGCCAAACCCTCCCGTAGGCCATACTCGATCCAGATCCCACAGAGTCAGACCGTAGCTTTCTACGTTCAAATCGGGGTTTGAATGTAGCTGGTAGCCCACTGGGTTGGTGCGGGCGATAAGGTGACCGTGCACGCGGTACGCGTGGATAAGCTGTTGAATGCGGGCGACCTTAGAAACCTCAGTATCAGGATTAACCTGATTATCCTGGCTCCATCGAACAGGTTCGAAGGGAATTTGAATAGCCTGGAAGATTTCGTCATAGAATCCTTCGGCGCCTAAGAGGTAGCTCTCTACTATCTTAAGGAATTCGCCGGAACCAGCACCTTGAATAACGCGGTGGTCATAGGTGCTCGTAAGGGTAATAATCTTGGAAATAGCGTGCTGGGCTGCCATCGTCTCCGCCACGCCGCGGAACTCAGCAGGGTATTCAAGAGCACCCACACCGATAATTGCGGCCTGCCCTTTCGAAAGACGAGGAACAGAGTGTACGGTACCGATACCGCCAGGGTTCGTGAGAGTAACCGTAGTTCCCTGGAAATCTTCCAGCCCAAGCTGACCTGCACGACCACGTTTGACGATATCGTCGTAGGCCTGCCAGAACTCCAAGAAGCTCAAGGTCTGTGCACCCTTGATATTCGGAACCACGAGGTTGCGGGAGCCATCAGGGCGGGGCAGATCGATAGCCAGACCGAAGTTCACGTTCGCATTGTGAATAGCAATCGGTTTGCCTTTTTCATCATGACCGTAGGTGACGTTCATTGAAGGCATGGCAGCGAGCGCACGAATAACGGCGTACCCAATGATGTGCGTGAAAGAAATCTTGCCGCCGCGGGTTCGAGCCAAATAAGCGTTGATGGCAGAACGGTTTTCAATCAGCAGTTTAGCTGGTACCGCGCGCACCGTCGTAGCGGTTGGAACAGTGAGCGAGTCTTCCATGTTGGCGGCAACAGCTTTAGCCGGTCCGCGTAAGGGCACAATTTTATCTTCTACAGGTTCCACGTTTTCTGCCTTTGATGAGGTTTTAGGAGCGGGTGATGCTGCCGACTTTGTTGGTGCGGCAGGCTGAGGTGCCGGGGTAGTAATAGATGCTGCAGCGGCTGGAGCAGAAGGTATCGCCTCGGCTTTTTGGGTAGCTGTTACCGGGGCGGAGGCCGTCGGAGTTCCTTGAAGGGCCTTATCAATGGACTGAAAAATGGGCCACCACGAAGGATCCACGAGATTTTTGTCTTGCTGATAACGTTCATATTGTTCTTCGACGAACCATTCGTTACCGGCAAATTCCTCAGGTACCAGGTGATCTGGCAGATTTGGCACTGTAAACGCCTCTTCCTTGACTGTGAATTTATCCGTCGCGTCCGGAGAAATCCGGCACAGACGACCCGCATCTTCGAGGGGCGAATCATCACGCTGAGTATAAGTTGGCTTTGTGTGTGCCTCTTCAAGTCTCGCACACATTGCGGACTGCAAGAGCTGCAGCGCACCAAATACTCTATAACCTAGTTTAGTGAGAACTCACCCGAACTTTCCAGCTGAACCCGGCGGATACGGTGAGTTGTTCTTCACGGGAACACGCTTGTAGGAAGGCAAAACATGCCTTGAGGGTGGGTAAGTTCTGCGAGATATTGTGCTCATGGGAGCTTATGCATCTCTGTTTTACATTGATATCTAAAGGAAAGCGTAGCGACCACTGCAAAATTGCCTTAAACATTCGCTAGAATATGGGCTATGGATGACCCCTTCAGTTACCCCAATACAGACTGTCGAATATTACACTTTTATGACGCTCGTCGTCCTGATGATGTTGGGTGCGCGGTGAACGCATGAACTTTATACTTCTTGCTCTCGGCATCGCACTCATTCTAGGAACCGGTTTCTTCGTAGCTGTCGAATTCTCACTTGTGGCGCTTGAGACCGCGACCGTGTATCAAGAACGGGAAAAAGGTGATACTCGCGCTAACGCCGTTCTTCAATGCTTACGTACTCTCTCAACACAGCTTTCAAGTTGCCAAATTGGCATTACGATCACGACTCTGCTCACGGGGTACACACTCGACGCTTCCATTAATGCGTTAACCGCTGGATTTATCTCTTCGTGGGGTCTTCCTAGGGCTGTAACTTCCACCCTGACCCTTGTGCTTGCTATGGGAATTGCCACCCTGCTATCGATGCTCCTCGGTGAACTGGTGCCTAAAGGCCTTGCGATCGCTGAACCCTACCGGGTGGCGCGGCAAGTCGCGCCTGCGCAGCTTATATTTACGCGCATCATGAAACCTGTGGTCGTCGTGATGAACGGGTCTGCCAATAGAATTCTTCGTCTCTTCGGCATGGAGGCTCAGGAGGAACTTTCTGCTGCCCGCAGTCCCGAAGAGCTTTCGGCAATGGTGCGTCGCTCTGCGGAGCAGGGAACCTTGGATTCAGATACGGCTCGATTTGTGGATCGCACGCTTAGTTTTGCTGAACTTACCGCTTCCGAGGTGATGACTCCGCGAGGGTGGGTTACGATGCTCGAAGATACGGCGCCCGTAACAGAGGTTATAGAGCAGGCCCGTGCGACCGGGCATTCGCGTTTTCCTCTCTATCGTGGAGATCATGACAATATTGTGGGCGTTATCCATGTGAAGAAAGCTGTCGGGGTTCCAACCGATGTGCGTGAAACCCTGGAAGCCGGTGCATTGGCTGATGACGTGCTGCAGGTTCCTGAAACGCTGCACGTGGATGCGCTTCTTACTCAGCTGCGTGAAGGAGCATTACAACTTGCCGTCGTTCTCGACGAATACGGCGGAACATCGGGAATTGTGACTCTTGAAGACCTTGTTGAAGAAATTGTGGGTGAGGTATCCGATGAGCACGATCAAGGGCGAACGGAACGGCCTCTACGTTTTGGTAACGGCGACTGGGTGTTCTCAGGCTTGCGTCGCCCGAATGAGGTTAACGAATTTATTCCCGGTGTCATCGCCGAGCATCCTTCCTACGAAACCGTGGGCGGTTTTATGATGGAGCAGCTGGGGCGCATACCTGAACAGGGTGACCAGGTACCGATCCCTGGCGGTATTCTGCGCGTAGACTATATTGAAGGACGCCGGGTAGACCGCATCCGCTTTATTCCCGACAGCATCGGGGAAGGACTCGTATCGCAGCCAGCGGTTTTGCAGAATCGGCAGGTGCGCTCATGAATGACTGGATAGCTATAGCACTCCTCGTTATTTTGCTTATCGGCAATGCATTTTTTGTCGCAGGTGAATTTGCCATCATGTCTACCCGCCGAGCCCAAATAGAGCCCCTGGCGGATGGGGGAAATAAACGCGCAAAAGTGGTGCTCTATGCACTGGAACGCGTCTCTCTGATGTTGGCTACCTGCCAGTTGGGTATTACGATTTGTTCTCTGCTGATTCTGAACGTTTCCGAACCTGCTCTGCACCATCTGCTGGGGTCACCTTTAGAGTTACTTGGTCTTCCGCACACCACGGTCGATATTCTTGCCTTCGTCGTTACCCTTATCGTGGTGACGTATCTGCACGTTATTTTTGGTGAAATGGTGCCGAAAAATGCTGCGGTTACTCTAGCAGCCCGCGGTATTGCCCTGTGGATTGTTCCTACGTTGGTACAGGTTTCGCATGTTTTTGCTCCCATCGTGGCGTTTCTTAACGGTATGTCAAACATGCTTTTACGCTGGATGCGGGTGGATATTAAAGACGAGGTAGCTTCTACCTTTACCCTAGGCGAGCTGCAGTCTATCGTTGCCCAATCCACGGCAGAAGGCACAGTCGAGGATGACGCTGGCGTTATCGGCGGCGCTCTCGAATTTAGCGGGAAGCATGTTTCTGAGATTATGGTAAGTCGGGACAACGTGCATACACTGCCCTTTGGATGTACTCCGGCAGAGGTAGAACACGCCGTAGCACGCACCGGATATTCTCGTTTTCCCGTCCACGATGAAGCCGGAATCTATATGGGGTACCTGCACCTCAAGGATGCCCTAGACGTAGCCCCTGAACGCACAGACCAGCCCTTTCCCTGGTATAAACTGCGGTCTTTGACCGTTCTAACACCGACGACCGAAATTGACGATGCGCTCGCTACCATGCAGCAGAATCGCTCGCATCTGGCGCAGGTCGTAGACACTTCGGGCACATTATTAGGTGTGGTCTTTATGGAAGATGTGATCGAAGAACTTGTGGGCGAAATTCGTGATACGACACAAGACTCGAAGCGGCGTAAAGCCGGCACATCGCACTCTGAAGGGATAAGCCAAGATGAACAATAAAGAGTTGTTTATACGGTATATGGCGTGTTTTAGTGGTAATGCATCAGCAAACCCGGCGCGTCGTAATTGAAAATCGTTTTCACCTTGCGTAGCCTGGTAAAACTCGCTCGGAAAATATTCGCGCCGCAGTCGAAAGAGGAAATAACATGAAAAAACTCATGAGCACCATAACGGTATTGGCTGGAGTATCTCTCATGGTGAGTGGCTGCTCAACCGCTAACTCGGGTTCCAACGGGTCATCAGGCAACGACGGCGGGAAAGTAAAAGTTGTTGCAACCACTGACGTTTATGCCGATATTGTCAAGCAGGTGGGAGGGGACAACGTAGACGTTACCCCTATTATTGCGTCAACTAGCACTGACCCTCACTCCTATGAAGCAACCGCAGCAGACCGTGTTAAAACGAAGGACGCAGGTCTTGTTGTCGTCAATGGAGGCGGCTACGACCAGTTCCTTGAAGATATGGCAGGTAAAGACAATAGCTCACAGAAGGTTGTCAATGCCGTCAAGCTGAGTGGGAAACTAACTGACAGCGAATATGATCATCTCGCCGAAGACCACAAGGACGGTCATCATGATCATGAAGACGGTGAAGAACATAAACACGCCCACGAGTTTAACGAGCACCTTTGGTACGACTTCGACACCATGAAGAAAGTTGCCACCGAAGTAGCAGAAGACTTGGCACAGCTGGATTCCGCACATGCAGACTCTTACCGCGAAAATGCTAAGAAACTCGGTACAGAACTTGATTCTCTGGACTCCTCTGCAAAGAAGATCAACGGTAAAGGCAAGAAATACATTTCAACTGAGCCCGTGCCCGATTACCTGATCGCCTCCACGGGAGCCGAGAACGCAACCCCTGAGGAATTTGCGGAATCTATCGAAGCTGAGAAAGACGTTCCGGCACTTGTGCTTAAGGAAACCCAAGATTTGGTGACTGAGAAGCAGGTTTCCCTTGTGGCATACAACGAGCAAACCGAAACTTCACAGACCAAGGAAGTGCTTCAAACGGCTAAAGACGCGGGGGTTGCCCATGTTTCCTTTACCGAAACTCTCCCCGAAAATACCGATTACCTGTCGTGGATGAAGACTAACGTTTCAAATCTCGAAAAGGCACTTTCCTAAGTGAAAAATACGACACCATTAGGCACCCCCGCGATAGAAATACGCGGGGGTAGCCTCGCTTTTGGAACCCGTAACCTTTGGAATGACCTCAACCTGTCCATTGCTCAAGGAGAATATTTCGCGGTCCTTGGGCCGAACGGTTCCGGAAAATCTACATTCCTCAAAGTAGCCCTCGGACTCACCGTGATGAATACCGGCACAATCTCTGTTTTGAGTAAACCAGCTCGCGCCGGAAACCCCGGCGTAGGCTACATTCCCCAGCAAAAAGCAATCGACCCATCAACCCCGATGCGTGCCCGCGACCTCGTTGGGTTGGGCATCGACGGGCACCGCTGGGGAGTCCGGTTGGGCGGCAGAAAGTATCGTGCAAAAGTCAATGAACTCTTAGAGGCCGTCGGCGCTTTAGAATACGCCAATGTTCCGGTTGGTTTGCTTTCAGGGGGCGAACAGCAGCGACTGCGCATAGCCCAAGCTCTCGCGAATAACCCCCAAATGCTGCTTGCTGATGAAGCTCTTCTCTCTCTCGACCTGAACCATCAATACGCGGTTGCTGATCTGATTCATCGGTTTAACCGCGATCAGGGTGGCTCTGTTATCTTCGTAACTCACGAGATTAACCCCATCATTGAGCATGTTGATCGCGTCTTATATCTCGCCAACGGGCGATTTACCGTAGGAACTGTACCCGAGGTCATGAACAGCGAAACCCTGAGCGATCTTTATGGAACCCCCATCAACGTGCTGAAATCCAACGGGCGCTACGTTGTGGTAGGGGAGACCCATGCCAGCGACCATTGCCATGTGGTAGGTGGGGAGCAGAACCTTCATGGTGCGCATCAGGACCTTCGAGAAATTGCAGTCGAGAGGGATCATGATGCATCCTCGGGCAAACCGGTCAAAACCGCGAGCGCGGCGGGTGCCTTAGAAGATTCTTCTAATACTACGAAATATCACGCCGAGCACAAGGGCGGAGGAACACCCCAATGATTCTTTCCACAGTAATCTCTCCGGTGCTTGCGGCAAGCCAACAACAGAACGATTTACTCTCGCGGATTTTCGTTTTCGACCGATACAGCGAACTAGTTCAGCTGTTGCAGAACTCTATTCTTGCGGGTGCAGTCCTCGGTATTATCGGCGGTTTCGTCGGCATGTTTGTTATGATGCGCGATCATGCCTTCGCCGTGCACGGTGTATCTGAAATGTCGTTTGCAGGTGCCGCGCTGGCACTTCTGCTGGGGTACGATGTCATTACCGGGTCAATGATAGGGTCCATTATCTCCGCCTTGCTGATCGGCATGATGGGCGTGAAGAAAAGCGAATCAAACTCGGTCATTGGTGCCCTCATGCCCTTTGGCTTGGGTTTAGGCATTCTCTTTCTCTCGCTCTACCAGGGCAGGAGCGCCAATAAATTCTCGCTTTTAACCGGTCAGATTGTTTCGGTTGACGGCGATCAGCTGAACGCCATGATCGCTGGAGCCATCGTAATTATCGCAATCCTGACTCTGATCTGGCGGCCACTGAGCTTCGCTTCACTCGATCCCGAAGTGGCGCAAGCAAAGGGCGTTCCTATGCGTACCCTATCCCTGGTCTTTATGGTGGTTCTGGGTATCGCTGTAGCGCTTTCGGTTCAGGTCGTTGGCTCCCTGTTGGTGCTGGCCCTCTTGATTACTCCGTCTGCCGCGGCGCTTCAGGTGACTGCATCCCCGCTTAAAGCGCTTATTCTCTCGGTGATTTTTGCGGAACTAGCTATTGTGGGCGGTATTTTGCTTGCGCTTGCCGGTTCGCTACCGATTAGCCCTTATGTCACCAGTGTCTCCTTCGTAATTTATATTATCTGCCGCATTATTGGCGGAATTAGGAGGCGGCACAGTGCATCAGGTCGCATCGCCCGTCAGACACAAGGGGATGCACATCATCACCCTGCGAGCGTCTAGTAGCGGCTCTTTCTAGAGAATCTTAAAGTCTGTTGCCCACAACTCAACCAAGAGTTGTGGGCAACAGACTTTAAGAGTAGCGCATACTCTGCGGGATGAACCAGGATTCAGGTCTTATTTACTGGCGCCCCGTCAACCGATTTTCTTCATCACGGAGTTCCAGAGTGCATTCAGGGCAGTAGCCGGTAACTTCAACTACATGCTCCAATTCCGAGAACCCGTATTTTTTCCCCATATCAAGGGCCCAATCCTCAATAGCGGGTGCCTCAAGCTCCACGGCCTTACCGCAACGGCGGCACAGAAGATGATGATGGTGTGTATCGCCCTGACAATGACGGTAAAGCGACTCGCCTTCGACACCCTTCACGACATCCAGTTCTCCCGAATTAGCGAGAGACTGGAGCACACGGTAGGTCGTCGCCAAAGACACCTGCTCTTTACGGTTAGCTAGGGTGAGGTGCAAATCCTGCGCCGAAATAAAATCGCCCAGTTCGGCCATCGTGGCCTTGATAATGCGGCGCTGCTTGGTGTTGCGCGCCTCTGCCTGTTTCACGATCTTGCGGACGGGAATATGAGTATCCAAAACATAACCTTCCGGGTGGGGCACACCCAAGTAGTATGCGGGTTTGTGAGCCTTTTCTAATGACTCTACACTAAAATTTTGCATATCAAGTGCGAGTTATTAATTCTCTCACGTGGTGAAAATTCTAGATTACCCTGTAGTTAGCTATGGTACAGCACTAGAGCAGGCTCGAATCTGGCGAGTAGACTGGAACCATGGAACTGACAAAATATACCCATTCAAGTGTGCGGATAGAGCACGACGGTCATGTACTAGTGTTTGACCCCGGAAATTTCGCGCCTGAGGGCGAACATGCTCAGCTGCTTGATGGCGCGGACTACCTCTTGATCACACACGAGCACCCCGATCATTTTGATGCCGATCGTGTGCTGCCTTTGATCGCCGAAAAGCCACAGTTACGTATTTGGGCGCCGCGAGCTGTCGCAGAGAAAATTCTTGATACCGCGCCAAACGCCCACGTCACTGTTGTATCGGCAGATAGCGAATTTTCGGTGCCCGGTTTTGATGTACAGACCTTTGGCGGTCAGCACGCGCTGATTCACCCTTTGATCCCTACGATCGCCAATATTGGATACCTCATTAACGGTGTTGTGTACCACCCCGGTGATTCCCTCGTGGTGCCACATGGTGTGAAAGCTCCTCATGTGTTGGTGCCGGTACACGCGCCCTGGAGCAAGGTTCAAGAAGTTATCGATTTTGTGATCGCGGTGGGAGCACGGCATGCGTACCCCATTCACAATGGCATGATTAATGAGAATGGTACGGGAATTATCGAGGGTTTGATTACTACCTTTAGCAACAAGTACGGTACCGAATATTCGCATCTAAACCCCGGTGACACGGTCAAGCTCTAGATTTTGGAGGATAGAGTGAGCAGTATTTTTACCAAGATTATTGACGGCGAGATTCCGGGCCGTTTTGTCTGGAAGGATGAGAAATGCGTGGCGTTTATGGATATTCAGCCGGCATCGCACGGGCATCTGCTTGTGGTTCCGCGTGAAGAGATTGACCGTTGGCCCGAGCTTCCGATGGCGCTTGCAGCACATCTTTTCGCAGTAGCGCATAAGATTTCCGGCGCTCTAGATCGAGCTTTCGATAAAGACCGGGTGGCGCTTATGATTGCCGGGTTCGATGTGCCACACACGCATATTCATCTGTTCCCAGCGGATAGTATGGCGGAATATGACCCGGCGAATGCGCTCGCTAACGTGACTGCCGAGGAACTGGATGCTGACGCGGAGGCGGTGCGTACCGCCCTGCGCGACCTCGGACACGGTGAATTTGTGCCGGAGGCTTAGGAGAGCCTGATCCTCTTAATATTCCGTTTCACCACAGACATGAAAAAGTGCCTTTATTCAGATAAAGGCACTTTTTCATGTCTGTGGTGAGCATGATGTACAGCTTGCCCCTCAGCGGTACGCTTTGAAACGGTGCAGCGCTTGCTCTGTTTCTGCTGTGAAGCAGGCAAAAGCCTCCGCATACTCGCAAGAAAAGTATTCGGGGGCTCGCCCTCGCCGTAGGTAGGTTTAGTGTTTTTCCGCCTTTGAGATCTGATCTGCCAAATCTTCGGGGGAGAGGTTGGCGGAAGAGAACTCGGGGGTCAGCGGCAGATGCAGCTGTAAACCGGTACCGGGGCAGATTTCTACGTTTGCTGACTTTAATTTGAAATCGACTACATGTCCGCCATGAGTACGGTCATCGTCAATAAAGTGGGCGTGGCACCCCGGAACGGAAATGCCCTGCTCATAGATGGGGGTACGGAAACCCACAATCGTGCCCGTCAGATTATCGAACTGAACGATATCCTCATTCTCGGTTGCATCCACCATTTTCGGGTAGGGCTTTTCCTGCTTGACTACGGTACGAGTACGAACCCACTCAAACTCGCCATAAATCTTGATAGCGTACATGTAGTTCTTTGACACCGTAAAATTATCGAGAACCTGTGAGGTGGAGGTGCGCAGCATGTTTTGCGGAAGCTCACGACGGATCATGGGTACGAAGTTTGTGACCACTGCATATGGGGTTCGATCAGTAAGCTGGGGGATAGAAACCGAGCCGTCATGGCGCACCTGGTAACAATCGCCGTCGAGCACCACCATCTCCCCATCAAGGCCGTTAAAAGTTCCTACCCCAAAGTTACCGTGGCTCAATAGTTCACCAATTGTCATTTCGCCATCGTACACGCCGTCGAGTAGCTGCGACATAAGACCTGTCTGGAAGACCTCGTTGCGGAATACGGTTTCTCCATTGAGCTGAGTCGGCTGATATGCCATCGTTTTGCCTTCTTTCCTGTCCGTGCGCGCTATCAAAAGCCAACAGGCGCGTCCTTCTCTTCCATATTCTACGCTTGCTTCTGGATGCTCACGACATAGATTGAACTCCGGCGAGAACGCTACGGTATGGTACTGATAAACTTACTCATGTCATAGGAGATATTTTGGAATCATCATTACACTCTATTGCTGCTTGGACTTTCATAGGCGAGTGCTCCATTCCGCAAGATGCTCTTGACCTGATGGTGCCAGGGGAAGAACCAATTATTGAGTATAAGACTTTTCGAGACGCAGCAATTTTTACGACGAAGCGTTTAATCGTGCGTGACTCTCAGGGGTTATCGGGGAAGAAAGTAGAAATGTATTCTCTGCCCCCATAGCTCTATTAACATGTGGTCATCCGAGAACGCTCGGGGTTTATTTGACACCAATGCTGAACTTGAATTGTGGACCCGAGCAGGCCACATCAAGATTAAAGTTGGGCGAGGCACCGATATTCGTAAACTTGATCGGCTTATCGGTGCGTGCGTTCTAGGGACGCAGTAGAAAGCTTGATGGAGCCTACCGCTCGATCTCTAGTACCATGTCGAGATGCTCAATCCCGGCTTCTTGATAAAGGGGCACCACGAACCTTAAACCCTGCAGCCTCATAGTAAGAATTATGCAGGTAAGGGGGTTAGCGCTGTAGATCGAGCACCATCTCGACATGCTCGATTCCAGACTCCATGTAGTGCTCACCGCGCTCAACAAACCCCTCAGGACTGTAGTAGGTATCTTTCAGATATGCTTGAGCGGCGATCACGATTTCTTTTGCGTCCGTGTTATTCCGGATCCATTCCAAGGCTGCGTGTAAAAGCTTGCGTCCCAGGCCGGTACCGCGTGCATCTGGGTGAACTGCCACACGACCGAATGTCCATGCGCCCGGAATGTAGCGGTGGCGTGCATCCTGAACCTTCTCAAGATCGAATAGACGCAGATACGCGAGCACTTTTCCCGAATCGTCCTCATTCACCATATGGATGCATTCGAAATCAGCGTCATCAGGCTCCTGATCAGTTGATTGCTGACCCACTGTGAACACCAGTGAACGAATAATATGAATCTGCTGCAACTCGTGAGCGGTCAGCTCGTCAAAATGCTTGGCGATGAATTTGGACACGGGCTCTCCTGCGTTGGTCATATCGGTGAAAAGACAGTTCTCATTATTCTAACGTGATGTGTGCGAATCACACGAAATCTAGAGAATATACGGTGAAAATGTGCGGCGTGTACAGCTAAAGCGTACCAATAAGAACGCCGCCAATAACTACGAGGGCGAGTCCTCCTAACACATACAGCAGCTCCAGCCTCGTTTTCTTCTCGCCCAGTAGCAAGATACTGCCCAGAGTGGAGATAATAACGTTCATCTGTGAGATTGTAAACCCGCTGGCAACACCGTTGCGATGCGGCTCAATAGACACTAGGTAGGCTAACGCAGCACCCGAGAAAATCACGCCACAGATAATGTTCTGTAAAGACTTCTTATCCCAAGGGCGGGTACCGTCACGGGTCAGCATAGACATCGTGATAGCTGCTACCACCATACCCACTGATTGGGGCAGGAATTTATACCACCCGTCTACACTCACATAGTTGGGAAAGAATGAATATCCAACATATCCGATGGTAGAAATTAAGAGTGTGATAATACCGGCCCGCATATTCCCGCCAGACTGTGGGTCAGGATTCTCTTGCTTCGTGGTCATCCAAATACCGATGATAATGAGCATCAGAGCCACTGCACCGATAATCTTAGCCTGAACGGTACCCCAGTCACCGAACGCCACCACGCCCATCAGCGAAGTACCTACCAGCTGCATACCAGTCGATAAAGGCATGGTTTGAGAAACACCGATCTGGGTAAATGCGCGATATTGGTTCATCTGCCCGAACGCCCAGCTTGCCCCTGAGAGGAAGCACAGAAAAAATGCCCAAGCGTCAAGGCGAATCGGGAAGAAAAGCAGGGAAGTGGCAATACCCACGAGGAGCACGCCCATCGTGGTACCCATAATTTGCTGAGTCGGTTTACCACCGATTTTAGATACGCACAGCGGCAGAATGCCCCAGAATAGCGCGGGGATAAGACCGATAAGTATATTCATGGAAATTATTTCCTTAGGCATTATGAGAACACAGAATATACAGCTGTTCTGCGGAAAGAATAGTACATTATCATTTTAGAAACGTCTATAACGCTGTAAGTTCACTTCAGCTTATCTTGTTTTTATAAAATTCGAGTCAGGCAGGTAGACATCCTGTTTGAGATCTTAAAACAGAAGATGCCCCCTTGTATGAGGGCATCTTTAGAATAGTTCGGTTGAGTTTCATGACCATAGGGAGGCGACAGTCTTCGTAAAGTGCGTACCATCGGGGTGTATCTGCGATACAAGTTGGAGATTCCAGGTTCCATCGCTCCCATTAATATTTGCGGTCGTGCGCGTGCGTGCTACGAGCTGAGCTCCATTGTCACTTCGTTCCACGTGAGCAGATACTACCTCAATATTGCTGTAGGACATAGTTTTGTCGGCAACCGACTGTACCCACTCATCGCGAGTCTGGATCTGGCCTGTGATGTGGGTGAGTGTAGCATCCTCAGTGAGAGTGGAACGGAGAGACTCGGCGTCAGCATCCATCATCGCCATAAACATACGCTCTTGTGTGCGAATAGGCTGCTCATCGGAACCTGTATAGGGCTCGCCTGGTGCAGAGGGTAATAGCTGGTCATTCTTATATAGTGCTTCATCGGACGACAGCGAGCTGGAAGCGCAACCTACGAAAGTTGCAACTGCTGTAAGACCAGCTGATAGACATACAGTACGGCGTGATAGTACATGCGACACGTCAAACTCCTTTAGAACGTGGAGGCAGTAATCCCCTAAGAACTTACTTGCGGCTTCATCATACGTGAAGGTTAAGCCTTAATTCCAGATTTGTAAGTATTCCACATTATGGCCACTGAGGGAATCAAGTACCTTGTGGAGCTGTTCTTTCTGAGCGGGGAAATTTGCGAATAGGTCTATCTTCTCAGTGTTTACTAGTTAAGGAAGGCTACTATGCTAGGCAATGCCGCAGTGTATTGTCAATATGAAAGCACAACCGGAATATACAAATTCTGGAAAGGTTAGTATGTGTATGCTCGCCATGAGCATAATCTATGATGAAGCAAAGGCAGATAAAAATTATAATAATATCTAAAAATTATTATAAAGCTAATAAATGTGCTTGTCAGAGGTCATATTCTTAAACTCTCAGGACCTGTCATTATGAGTTTTTGATATGCACATATATCGGACATTAGGTTCCGTTACGCTAGAAAAAAGAGAGCTCTTTTGCTCTATTTATATCTTAGGGTCAGAGATACAGACCTAGCTTCTATGACAAAGATATTAACGAGAATGCTCCATACCCTCATTATATGAGAACATGGAGCATTCTAACTTCTGCAACTAACGGTTAGACACCGTAGTACAGCTGGTATTCCAGTGGATGCGGAATCAATGAGAGCGGTTCAAGCTCATTGGTGCGCTTGTAATCGATCCACGCCTGAATAAGATCCTCGGTGAATACGCCGCCTTCGAGCAGGAAGTCGTGGTCTGCCTCAAGCGCGGCCAGCGCCTCCTCAAGGTTAGCGGGAGCCTTCTTGATATCCTTGGCCTCTTCGACGGGCAGCTCGTACAGGTCCTTATCGATCGGTGCGGGCGGCTCAATACGGTTGCGAATACCATCCAAACCGGCCATAAGCTGAGCCGAGAACGCGAAATAGGGGTTACATGAGGGGTCAGGGGCACGGAACTCCAGGCGCTTAGCTTTCGGGTTGGCGCCAGTAATCGGAATGCGAATACCGGCAGAGCGGTTACCCTGCGAGTACACCATATTCACGGGGGCCTCGTAGCCAGGCACAAGGCGCTTGTAAGAGTTAACGGTCGGGTTGGTAAACGCCAACACAGCGGAGGAATGCTCAATCAGACCGCCGATGTACCAGCGAGCGATATCGGAGAGGTTTGCGTATCCGCGTTCATCGTAAAAGAGTGGCTCGCCGTCTAACCACAGTGACTGGTGGCAATGCATCCCCGAACCGTTATCGCCGAAGACAGGTTTCGGCATGAAAGTCACAGACTTGCCCCACTCATCGGCGGTGTTCTTGATAACGTACTTAAACTTCAGCAGGTCGTCGGCGGCATTGGTGAGGGTGGAGAACTTGTAGTTGATCTCTGCCTGTCCAGGGGAACCGACCTCGTGATGGCTGCGCTCAACTTCGAGCCCAACCTGATCCATCGCTACGCACATAGCATCACGCAGATCGGCTTGCTTATCGACAGGGGAGACCGGGAAATAACCGCCCTTGATAGGGGTCTTATTACCAAGATTGCCGCCTTCTTCCTTGCGGCCGGTGTTCCAATATGCTTCATCGGAATCGATTTTATAGAACACAGAATTGGGCTCTACCTGGTAACGGACATCCTCAAAGACGAAAAACTCGGCTTCAGAAGCAAAGAACGCGGTATCGGCAACACCTGTGGACTGCAAGTACGCTTCGGCGCGTTCGGCTACGCCGCGAGGGTCACGATGGTAAGGCTCACCAGTGCGGGGATTCACAATAGAGCAGATAATAACAAGGGTTTTTTCAAGACGGAAAGGATCAATATACGCCGACTTAACATCGGGAATAAGCTGCATATCAGACTCGGCAATGCCCTGGAAACCACGAATAGACGAGCCATCAAAAAGCTGACCGTTGACGAAGAAATCCTCGTCGATCGCCTTTGCCGGAAGGTTGAAGTGCTGCTGCACCCCGGGCATATCGGTGAATCGAATGTCGACGAAGACAATTTCGTCGCTCTTAATAAAATCGAGAACTTCTTGGGGACTGGTAAACATACGGACTGCTCCTCGTGGTGTTTTGTCCTTGGTGTCTGGTGTGGCGCCCAGTTTATGAGTTGTGCACCACTATCTAGCATAGGGGGTATTTTTTGCTCTGTCGTGTCTATTATGTTTCGGTAGTGTTACAAAGTTGCAGATGTGGTAGGGTGGCGTACGTTTAGGAAAAAGATACAGGATAATAGAAACCATGATTGAACGTGACGATCTTGGGTCGTGGCTCAATGGCGCGCCCAGCGACCAAAAATACCCCGGAGAGATCATGGGGCGACCAGAGACAGGACCTGGCGCTATAGCCCGTCCGATGCGTCGCCTCCTAGGTTTCATCATAGATTGGTATCTATGCTTGGGTCTTGCGTTTCTGCTAGTCGGAGGCCAAAATGTACAAATACATGGTCTAACGACACTAGGAATTTTTCTGCTGTACCTGATCGTACTCGTGGGATTTATGGGGCACACTCTGGGGCATTTTCTGGTTGGAGTCCAAGTGCAAACTCTAGATGGCAGGCCCGCTGGTTGGAAGCGAGCCCTTATCCGAGCTGTGCTGACCATGCTGGTGTTGCCCACCGTAATTTTGGATGCGAATTCACGCGGTCTTCACGATCGCGCGGCAGGAACTATACTTGTGCGCATCCGCTAGATGCGAACTGTATTGCCGGAGAGCTTATATTGTTTTCCGGGTATTAGACAGAAAAGCTGAGCCCCGACCTCACCATGATATCGGGGCTCAACCATAGGATGTACCGTTTCTAACGCCCACGCATTGCGCGACGATCGGGGCGCACACGGTTCGGGTCTATACCCTTTGGAATGCTGTTCATGGGGTTACGCACATGGTTGAGGGTACTAAGACGATTAGAAACTCCCTGAACTTCTTGCTGAGTCAGGGCTTTAGGCAGCTTGTTCATAGTCTTGACGACATCTTTTAACTCAACCTGATTTTCGTCGTGACCGGTCTCAATCACGTGTACGGGAACGCCGGGAACTACGCGGTTAAGATGTTTCTTCTCATTTTTCACAAGGTTCTGCACACGAGATGAAGGCCCCTCGGTTACCAGCACAATCCCTGGCTTACCAAGACCACGAAAAACAAGATCCTGATTGCGGTTCGCAGCTACAGGCTGCTCTTCCACAATCCAGCCGCGGCGCACAGAGTTCATGGCGGCACCCGCACGCCCGGGTTGTCCTTCGATCTGTGTGAACGCTGCTTTTTGTGCGCGACGACCCAGAATAATCATGGCGGCAAGAACGCCAACCGCAAGACCAAGAATAATAAAAGTGATGATGTTGTTGAGTAACGCGCCGATCAGGACGAAAACAAGTAGGGTAACGACCACTGCAAGAAGCAGAATCCACCCGATATTCGGGTCAGATTTTTTGGTCATCTGGTAGACCTGCTTCATCTGGGCAAACGTACCCGGAGATTTATCTTTCTTCTGCTTTTTCTTCTCTTCGCGCTTTTCTGCCACGGTGCTTCCTCTGGACAACGGGTAGGAAAATGCAGTATAAGACTGCAGTATTTATTCTATCTTAGATTGTTCTTGACCTGGATGCCCGTGCATTACTTCTAAGGAAAAACTCACCTAACAGCCAAACCCGGCAAATGTGTCTAAAGTTTGACCCTCGTTGGGGTAAACAAAGTTCCCCGATTCGTAACCCTCAGGAGAGGACGAACCGGGGAATTTTCTAAATCTATGTCTTTGCGGACTGAACTATTCTACTATTCTAGAAACCCGCTGCGACGAGGGAAGAAGCCTCTTGCAAAGCCGCACCGCCATCTTCGATATGCGCAAGGTTTTCTGGAATCTCATAGCCGTTCTTCTTCATCGCGCGTGCCCACAGACGACCGGCACGATATGAGGACCGAACCATCGGACCAGCCATAACGCCAGCAAAACCGATGGATTCTGCCATAGCTGAGAACTCCAGGAATTCGGCGGGCTTCACCCAACGCTCAATGGGATGGAAAAGGGGACCGGGGCGCAGATACTGAGTCAGGGTGATAATATCGCATCCGGCGTCGTACAGATCGCAGAGCGCCTCGTAAATCTCATCGTTAGTTTCACCCATACCCAGAATCAGGTTGGACTTCGTGACCATGCCAGCCTCTTTACCCTGGGTGATCACATCGAGTGATCGCTCATAACGGAATGCCGGGCGGATCTGCTTAAAGATACGCGGCACAGTCTCTAAGTTGTGCGCAAAAACCTCTGGACGTGCATCAATGACTTTCTGCACATGCTCTGGCTTACCCTTGAAATCAGGGATCAGCATCTCAACACCGGTATTGGGGCACATCTTGTGAATCTGACGTGTAGTCTCTGCGTAGAGCCAGGCACCGCCGTCTTCAAGATCGTCACGTGCCACACCGGTCACCGTGGCATAACGCAAACCCATAACCTTAACATTTTTAGCGACTTTGAAGGGCTCAGCGTAATCAACTGCAGCAGGTTTACCAGTCGCAATATTGCAGAAATCGCAGCGGCGAGTGCATTCGGAACCGCCAATAAGGTAGGTTGCCTCGCGGTCTTCCCAACACTCGTAGATATTAGGACAGCCAGCTTCCTCACACACTGTATGAAGCCCCTGGCCCCGGGCCAGTTCCTTCATTTCATTGTATTCAGGCCCCACAACGGCTTTGGTCTTAATCCAGTGAGGCTTCTTCTCGATGGGAACCTCAGCATTGCGAGCCTCGACGCGCAGCAGCTTGCGGCCTTCAAGCTTAATGCTCATGTGTGTTGCTCCTTCTAACTGGATGCGCCCTCGGTTTAAAACGGGCTGAAACCTATTTTACGCCCGCATCGTGCAGGCGAAAAACACTGTGGCGTGGATTATGGTTTATTTGTCTTTAAGTCTTGTTTACGCACACAAATCTCTATTCGGATTACCCGCCGAATATCGATAAGCGGCACTGACAAGGTGAAATACTTGAGCCTTGTGGCTACGCAGCCGTCTCGTGTGCCACCTTGTGCTCCTGCGGAACAAAGGGTTCAAAAGGCATCGCCAAACGATCCTGATATTTGATGAGCTCACGCTCAAGGGGCCCTAGAATATCTGCCGGGGTTACTGTACGACCGAGCTGCTCTGAGATTGTTGTGACACCAGCATCCGTAATACCGCAGGGAATGAACTGCATGAACGGCGCGGTCTCATTGCAGCAGTTAATGGCGAACCCGTGCATTGTGGTTTGCTTTGAAACGCGAATCCCAATAGCGGCGATTTTCTTATCCGGTGTAATACCATCGCCCAGAATCCATACGCCACTGCGCCCTTCCACTCGTTCGCCTTTGATGCCAAGCTGAGCGAGCACATTCATAATAATTTCTTCTAGGAGGCGCACATACGCTACCACGTCAAGAGGTTCAGGAAGTTTCAGAATGGGATACCCGGTCAGTTGGCCGGGACCATGCCACGTAAGTTTTCCGCCGCGGTCAATTTTCACGACTGGAGTTGAACGGTCTGTGGGGTACTCATGATCTTCAGTGCGCTTGCCAGCCGTAATCACGGGCTCATGTTCGAGCAGAAGAATAGTGTTTTGCCGAGCGCGTGCCGCTACCTCTGCATGAAGGCGAGATTGCATATCAAGGCTCTCAACATAATTCACATAGTCAGGGGCAAACCCCACACGTTCAAGTATTACGGACATAGCTTCTACTTTAGTACCGGAACGACCACGATAAAAATTAGGGCTTCCTGATTACACGTGCTCTGGGACGCAGCATCGCTCTAGGAAAACAACTCGTACTTTGTGTGACAGATTATGACGTCATAAACAAGGCAGAAGGCGAGCAGAAACGCGTTATACAGCATGAAAATCGCTAAAAACCTTGTTCCTGTGGATAACTTTCACGGTGCTTTTCTAAAATCCGGTACATCTAGAGTATGAACACCGATAGCATCACATACCTTGAAAATCTTCACGAAGAACCAAACCTGAGTATTTGGACAGTTAAGATACATGCAAATAGAGATTCATTGGTTAAGAATCGTATTCTTCCCAAACAATTAGCCCCGGGGCTTTACACCCTTGCGATAAGTCATGATTCTCAGCAAATACCGTCGCAACAGATCAAAACACTTTGCGGTTTACCACCCTTACCCGGTGTTGCCACTGTACTAGCCGTAACGCGGGACGAAAGGCAGTCGTCTGGCACAGAGACAGGAACTTATTATTGGTACGAACCGGTTGAGGCAGGATCACTCGAATCTCTCGTGCAGGCACGTGGAACTTTACCGCTCGCCGAGGTTGCGACCTTGGCACACCACATAGGATGGGGTCTCAAGAGCTTACACGCGGCGCATATCTATCCTGAGCATCTAGAGCCTCAGCACGTGATGGTAACCGTTGCTGGACTCCCCGAGTTTCTTTGTCTGCCCAGTTCTGTCAAAGCGAGTAAACGCCAGCCGGATGAACATGAACATGTCGGAGTTCATGATTTTGTGGCTCTTCTGTGGTATGCGCTCACCGGAGAGTCGCCTCGGCAGACTCATCAACGCATTCCGCTGCCGCTCCTTGCCGATGTGCCGCAGACATTGGGAACCGAGCTTGAGCGTCTGCTTGATGATCCTAAGGCCACTGTACAGGAGGTTCTTGACGCATTCAGCGCATTCCAAACGCAGCCTCTCAACGCTTATACCAGCGCGCCTGAGTCAGTACGGTCTAAACTCCCTGTTGCTTCGCGAGAACCGAATACCGTTAAAAGCGCTAAGACCCTGCCCAAGGTTAGACATCAGAACGCTCAAAAACTTATAGGGAAGAGTACTTTCAAAGTTGGGCATAGCCGTGGGCGTTCAAAGGTTCGTAATTTTACGACCCGCAAACTTATGATTCTGGGGGTTGGGAGTCTCATAATCTTAGGAGCTGGAGCAATAGCCGGGGCAATCTGGGTTCCGGAAGCTATGCATCATCATGAGTCTCACACTACTCAGTCTACCGTTGTGAGTACTCCGCAGGATGAGCAGGCTATTCTCACTCAGGTTATAGAGAAGCGCAATCAGTCGTTGAGCGCCCAGGGGGCGGCGACGCTGAAACTGCGCTCATTGACCCGTATTCTGCACAGAGACTCTGACTCTTTAGGAATAACCGCAGAAGTAGAGTCGCCCGGATACGCCCCAACGGATGCGGAGCAGAAAGAATCCGGTGTTCACCTTGTGGACGGTGTGCCGGTGCAGACAGTTATCTTTGAGCTGCATTGCGACGAAGGGGTATGGCGTATTGTCACGGCAACACCAGTCACGGATGAAACACCCAATGAGCCCGATGCGCAGCCTACGGTCGTCCATGAGCCGTGAATAAAAATAACCACCAGGGGAGAGCTGCATATAGATGAGGCAGCTGCGAGTTCAAGCGTGCAGCTCTTAAAAACATATCCCCGGTAGGTCTATAAAAACTACCGGGAACATGGGCAAGAGCATTGTGCCGAAGTGAAGAGCTGTTTAGTGCCAGATGGTGGCAACGGCAACATTAATGACGGCAAGACCGCCCACTGCATGCGCTAATCCTGTTGAAATCGGTTCTCCCGCCTTGTACTTGCGTTGACCGATGAATGCGGCAGCAGCAATGCTCAATGCAATAAGAATTTTGACCGCAATCTTAATGTGGTTAGGACTGCCGGTAACCTCAGCAATTCCTACCAGGAGTAAGCCCGTTACGAGCATCAGAAGCGATGCGTGAAACTGCCCGGGCAGAACTTTAGGTGTGCGAAAATGAGCAATCCAGAGCCCAATAATAATCGCGGCACCTATGATGTGCAAAAACACAAGAACGTTGTTGAGAAGAAACATAGCTAATATTCTGACACTCTGTCACTATAATGTCTACTTTAACAAACTCGGCATAACGACGAAGAATAAAAAATAAAAAAGGGGTGCGTTGGCTTATATGCCAACACACCCCTTGAAACACGATGCTACATCATGCCAGGACCCCTTTAGAGACCGAGCTCAGCCTCAAAGTTTGCCTCTTCCAGGCGAGTCTTGAGGGTGTACAGGAAGCGACCTGCATCCGCACCATCGACCACGCGGTGATCGTAGGTGAGGGACAGGTAGCACATGGAGCGGATAGCGATAACGTCGTTACCGTCAACATCCTTAACAACCATGGGGCGCTTCACGATGGAACCGGTACCGAGGATTGCAACGTTCGGCTGGTTGATGATCGGGGTGTCGAACAGTGCACCGAAGGAACCAATGTTGGTGATGGTGAAGGTCGAACCCGACAGCTCCTCGGGGGAGATGTCGCCGGTACGTGCGCGGCCACCCAGGTCGCCAATAGCCTTTGCCAGGCCAGCAATGCCCAGGTCAGAAGCGTTCTTGATGACGGGAACCAGCAGACCCTTGGGGGTGTCCACAGCAATAGCGATGTTCTCGGAGCCGTGGTAAGTGATCTGCTTGTAGTCCTCGGTCATGGAAGCGTTCAGAGCGGGGTGCTGCTGCAGAGCCTCAGCGGTTGCCTGGACGAAGAAGGGCAGGAAGGTCAGCTTAGCGCCCTCACGAGCAGCGAAGCCGTCCTTAGCCTTTGCACGCAGCTGAACGATGCGGGTCACGTCAACCTCGGTGACCTGGGTTAGCTGGGTGGAGATGTCCAGGGACTCACGCATGCGCTTTGCAATAACCTGGCGGATACGTGCGGTCTTCTCGACGGTGCCACGCTTGGGGGAAACCTCGAAGGTGTGCGGTGCCTTTGCGGAACCAGCAGCCGGAGCAGCAGCGGCGGGAGCAGCGGAACCCTTAGCAGCGATAGCAGCCTGAACATCCTGCTTGCGGATGCGGCCACCAACACCGGTGCCCTTGACGGTGGACAGGTCGATGCCGTTGTCCTTAGCGAGCTTACGGACCAGCGGGGTCACGTATGCTTCGCCCTCAGCAGCTGCCGGAGCGGCAGGAGCAGCGGGAGCGGCAGGAGCTGCAGGTGCAGCCGGAGCAGCAGCAACCGGAGCGGGAGCTGCGGGAGCCTCAG
>NZ_KV804815.1:718289-758783 GCF_001811455.1 Rothia sp. HMSC065G12 | reverse complement strand
AGCAACCGGAGCGGGAGCTGCGGGAGCCTCAGCAACCGGAGCGGGAGCAGCCGGAGCAGCAGCAGCGGAAGCGTCGCCGATGATAGCCAGAACCTGGCCAACCTCTGCGTCCTCATCCTCGGGGATGCGGATCTCGAGCAGGGTACCTGCTACGGGGGAGGGAACCTCGGTGTCAACCTTGTCGGTGGAAACCTCAACCAGGGGCTCGTCAACCTCAACCTGCTCGCCAACTTCCTTCAGCCAGCGGGTAACGGTGCCCTCGGTGACGGACTCGCCCAGTGCGGGCAGCAGAACCTCGGTGCCTGCAGCAGCAGCTGCGGGAGCAGCCGGTGCAGCAGCGGGAGCAGCCGGAGCCGCAGCAACCGGAGCGGGAGCTGCGGGAGCCTCAGCAGCTGCGGGAGCAGCCGGAGCAGCAGCGCCGGAACCGTCGCCAATGATAGCCAGAGCAGCGCCGACCTCGACGTCCTCGTCCTCGGGGACGAGAATCTGCTCAACAACGCCTGCTACGGGGGAGGGAACCTCGGTGTCAACCTTGTCGGTGGAAACCTCAACCAGGGGTGCGTCAACCTCAATGGTGTCGCCGACCTCAACGAGCCAGCGGGTAACGGTACCCTCGGTCACGGACTCGCCCAGTGCGGGCAGTACTACGGTGTGGGACATAATCTTTCCCGTTCTCCTTGTGAATGCTTGAACTAGAAAAATGTGAGCGGCGACCCGGATGCGCGCCGTATGCGTCGAAGCACATCGACGCGCATCCGGATAGGGGCGTTGTTCAGCGGATACGCCCGGCAGCCGCTAACGACCAACGGTCGTCAATACTAAGCTGACGCGCTAACGCCAGTCAGCAAAACTTACGCGCTGTGCAGCGGGGTGCCGTTCAGGACCATTGCAGCCTCACCCAGGGACTCGTTCTGAGTCGGGTGTGCGTGGATGAACTTAGCGACGTCCTCGGGGAATGCTTCCCAAGCAACCCACATCTGAGCCTCACCAATCTGCTCACCCATGCGCTTACCAATAGCGTGAACACCAACGATGGGGCCGTCCTTCTGGCGGACAACCTTCACGATACCGGTAGCACCGAGGATAGCGGACTTGCCGTTACCAGCCAGGTTGTATTCGGCAACTTCAACATTGTCCTCACCGAATTTCTCCTTCGCTTTCGGCTCGGAGTAACCCACGGAAGCAATCTCAGGATCGCAGAAAGTCACCTTCGGAATATTAACATCGGGAACAACGGTGGGGTTCAAACCAGCAATTTCTTCGGCAACAAAGATGCCCTGCTGGTAACCACGGTGTGCAAGCTGAACGCCAGGAACAATGTCACCCACAGCATAGATATTTCCAACACCGGTGTGCAGGCGCTCGTTAGCAAGCACGAAGCCACGATCCATGGGGATACCTTGCTCTTCGTAACCCATATTTGCAGTGTTGGGGCCACGGCCAACAGCAACGAGCACGATGTCGGCCTCAAATACCTTACCGTCTGCCAGGGTTACCTTTGCACCGTTAGCGTCCTGCTCAACCTTCTCAAAGAAAGTACCAGTATTGAACTTGATGCCGCGCTTCTTAAAGGCACGCTCAAGAACCTTGATGATGGCGGGATCTTCGTTCGGAACGAGGTTGGGTAAACCCTCGATAATAGTGACGTCTACGCCCATAGCTTTCCACATGGAGGCAAACTCACAGCCAATGACGCCGCCTCCGAGAACGATAGCGCTCTTCGGCAGGTAGTCCATTTCAAGAGCCTCGGTGGAGGTCAGAACTCGACCTTCAATAGGCAGGCCAAAAGTCTTAGAGATAGAGCCGGAAGCAAGAATAATATTCTTGCCCTTGTAATCCGTACCGTTGACAGTCACGGTATCTTGAGCGGTCAGCTTGCCTTCACCAGCGATAACCTCTACGCCCTTCATCTTCAAAAGACCGGAGAGACCCTTGAATTTACCCGCGACAATACCATCTTTGTAATCGCGTACCTTACCCATTTCGATGGACTCTAGGGTGGCGTTTACGCCTACTTTAGAGGCTTCACGAGCGTCCTCCGCCAATTCTGCGGCGTGTAGGTACGCCTTCGTCGGAATACAACCGGTGTGCAGGCAGGTGCCGCCTACTTTTTCCTTTTCAACGAGGCCAACGGTAAAACCCAGCTGGCGCGCGCGCAGAGCGGCAGAGTAACCAGCGGAACCGCCGCCAAGGATGAGGATGTCGAATTCTTGAGCCACGATGTTGCTCCCTTGCATAGATTGTGGGGCTGTAACCCCGGTGCAATGCGTTCTTTATCTATATTGCTTTTCTGTCAAACAGCAGACCCGCACCTTCCGGTTTGCGTGAGGGCACGCATCTATGAGAGAGCAGAAAAACACTCACTACAACAATACCCCTGTTTTAGACCCTTTAAGTTCACCTGACGCTAATTTGGGGCAATAATCGCACAAACTGTGCAAATTTTTTGAAGAGCGTAACCATACTGGAATTTATGATGTGAGATTTTGCACGTAGAAGAAGAGCAGTATCGGGGCCCTGAGACCGTCAGTCTAGGGACCCCGATATAAGGCGGATGTTTCCTTTACTGTGCGTACGATTCGATGAAATTCACCAGGGTTGCGGTGCCAAAACCGGTACCTTCCTTAGGGGTGAACCCATAAGCACCTTCTTCGTTAAAGGCAGGACCAGCAATATCGAGATGTGCCCAGGGAATGCCTTCACCTACAAATTCTTGCAGGAAGAGCCCTGCGATCATCATAGAACCGTAGCGCGAACCCATATTTTTAATATCTGCCACTGGGGAATTCATAGAGGCACGCAGATATGATTCGAGTGGTATTTGCCAGTATGCCTCACCGGATTTTGCCCCTGCCTGTTGTACACGGTCGCGAATATCCTCATCACCCATAAGTGCGGCGGTACGCAATCCCAGCGCCGCCATGGCTGCACCCGTGAGCGTTGCAATATCCAGGATTACGGTAGGGTTTGATTCGGATGCAAGAGCAATACCATCCGCCATGACTAGGCGACCTTCAGCGTCTGTATTGAGAACTTCAACCGTGCGACCGTCACGAATCGTGATAATGTCTTCGGGGCGCAGGGAAGCTCCGCCGGGCATATTCTCAGCGAGGCAAAGGTATCCGGTGACCTCAACCGGAATTTCCAGCTCGGACGCCGCAAGAACTGCGTGCAGAACCGATGCTGCACCTGCCATGTCGCATTTCATCGTCATCATAGATGCCGCAGGTTTTAGGGAGTTTCCACCGGTATCAAAAGTAATCCCTTTGCCAACGAGAGCCACATGTGCAGAAGGGCTCTCGGGGGTGTACTTAATAACGGCGAGTGCGGGCTTCCGCGGGGAGCCTTGACCGACTCCTGCGATGCCTCCAAAACCTTCCTTGAGCAAACGGTCATAAGGGTAGACTTCAATGCTGACATCTGAATAATCTTTGACAAGCTCTGTGGCGAGATTTGCAAAAGATTCCGGGTACAGGTGTGAAGGGGGCATATTGACGAGGCGGCGCGCATCCTTGGCAGCTTCGCCCAGAATAACGGCGCGCACAAGGGCGGGCTCGGCTTCGCTGGCATCGGCTTTTGCCACAATGGTGATGGACTCCGCTTCGTCTCGAACAGAATCTGCAGTTTTGCTGCGTACTCCTTCTTCGGAGAATGATCCGAGAACGGCACCGTGAGCTACAGCTTCAATTTCGTCGCGTGAGGTACTACCGAAGTCGAGCGCGATATGTGCAGTTCCTAAAAGCTGACGGGTTGCCGAGCCAGCAGCGAAGCGAAGGGCATCTAGGCGCTCCTGGTCAATTGTGGTGTCTGAGCCTAAACCGATGAGAGCGATGATGTCGGACGATGCCCCTTCTACGCCGGGGAGGCGAAGTATTTGGTCGAGAGCACCTGTGGCACCTAGAGACTCCAGAAGTTTATTGATGCTCTGCGCCGAATCATCAGGAAGTGAATTTGAGGCTAGGTAAGGTCCGTCTTCTCCCGAAAAGACACCGAGAACAAGTACCTCAGCATTCAGCGATTGCAGGTCGTTGGTGTGAAGAGAAAGTGCTGTCGACATAGTTCCTCCGCGAATGGGTTGGAATATTGATATTGGGTAATGTGTTTCTACTGTACACTGCGGGTATCGGAAATCTTGACGAACAGTACGGTGAAAATACCCTTCTAACGCTTTTACGAGTGTTCGCCTCGCGCGAGAGACTAGGAAATAGTACTGTTGCGGTTAGACACATACATTAAAATAAAAAGTTCAGAGACTAAACCCGGCGAGGGAAAGGAGTGAAGATGTTAAACCCTGAAGATTTATATTTGGCGAATAATAAAATTCTTCATGATGCACGGTTGAAAAATCTCACTCTGGTTATTGCTCTCTCAAGCCCACAGGATGCAGGATCCACAGCGGGGCAGCTGGGGCATTTTCTTCTCAAGGAACTTAAGAATATTGAGGTTGTGGAGTTTGATACGGATCAGCTTCATGATTACCGTAGCCGCAGACCACATATTTTCTTCAATAAAGACCATTTTGAGCAGCCAATTATGCCTGCTCTGAAGCTTTATGCGGTCGAAGATACCCTTGATAAGCCTTTCTTGCTTTTGACCGGTTCAGAACCTGATTATCAATGGCAGCGTTTTCAGCAGGCGTTGTTGTCTATTGTGCGGACGCTGGATCCTTCACTTGTGGTGCTGGTGTCGGCGTTTCCGATGCCTGTGCCGCATACACGTCCTATGCCGGTGACGGCGCATGGCTCTCGAAAAGATCTCATTGAAGGTATTTCGCCGTGGCGTCCTAAGGCTGATTTGCATGCTAATATGACGAATCTTTTAGAGGTTCTTTTCACCGAGAATGGCTTTGACACCGTAGGATTCGGCATTAATATTCCCCAGTATGTTTCTGATGCTGATTTACCGCAGGGAACGCTAACTGCGCTTGAACATGTGAGTATGGCAACTCGATTGGCTTTTCCGAGTGATGAGCTTAGGGAGGCTGCGAGGGCTGTTCATGGGCAAATTAATGAGCAGGTCAAGGAGAACCCAGAGATTGGGCGTATGATTTCGACGATGGAAGCGAATTACGATGAAAACTTCCGTACCTCAAACGTCGCTATTCCGCTCTCGCAGCGCGACGCCCATAAGATTCCTGGACGTGATGAAATCGGTGCCATGTTTGAGCGATTCCTTGAGGAGCATGAAGAATAAGTAAGGCTCAAAAGATCCCATGGTTTAACTCAGGGGTGCACGCAACATAGAAAATTCAAGCTATGGTGGGTGCATCCCTAAACTTTTAGGGGTCACATATGCCTTGTGCTGTTCGTGTGAGTATGGATCGTAATATTTGGATAGAAAACAGCTAATTCTTATCCACAGAAGCGAAATATGTGTCCTAACGAAGTGAATGCACCTGGGTTATCCACAGGTTAGTTGGTCTGCGAACTTTTAAGGTGAGCAATCTTGCCATAGTAAAGATATGACAACAACGAGTAACCTAACGACAACCTATAGCTTACATACCGAAGAAGACTTGATAGCTCTCGTGCTGCATCAGTTTGGATACTGGCCGCAAGAATCGCTGGTGCTTTTAAGCGTGACGAAGCATGCCGTAGGGCCGTGTATACGCGTTAATCTTCCTGATGAGCAACAAGATCTAGAACAATATTTTGATACGTTAGCGAATCTGGTACCCGCCACCGTTGACGGGTTCGAGCCCATTACTGGGGTCTTTGCTTTGATCTTTAGCGGCAATGCGGCAACTCGAGAGCGGCAACTTTCACCTGCTACACGCACTGTCTTACACAATACGGATTTGTATATCGATAATCGCGCCGGAATCTCATTCAACCAGTGGCTGCCCACACTCTACGCAGCTTGCAACAATGTTCATCTTGATCTTTACGATGTGCTGTACTGCGGGTCCGTATCGCGATGGTCACTTGATCAAAACCAGCTTGCGCTCACTTACCGTGGCCCTATTGAAGACATTATGCATAGCTCGTACTATCTCGATCGGGTGTATGAGGGACGCCGAGTATCCGCAGAACCCCTGTCTGCATATACGCAATGCCTCTGGGATACTGCAACCAGTGCCTCCACGAATGAGGTGACAGAATGGGAACAAGCAAGTCTGTTGTGGATGCATACCTTTGAAGAAGAACTTAACCAAGCTACGGGTCGGCATACTGTTTTAGAACATCCTGGTTACTACCGTCAGAAAAGTATTGAACTCTGCTACTGGGAAAGTGCCCTTGAGGCTGTACGCTGGGTAATGCGTACCTATCCGCCTGAAAACGCCGAAGAGCACGATAACGCCATAAGTTTTGGGGATCGTTTACGTTCGCTGATATCGCCCGAAATAGCCGGCTATCTGCTGTGCAGCATGAGTACCCAGGCAACCCCAGAATTTATACTGTACCAAGCGGCTAAAGACCTGCCGGAAGCATTGGGGGTACTAGACGGATATGACTGTATGCATGCCGCGTGCGGTGAAGGATCATACGAACCGGTGGAACCTCTATGTTACGGCAAACCAACAACTCGTCGGCGCACGACGCTGCCGGAGACCTTTTATCAAACTTTTCGGGGCGAAAGCCCCCGTATCGGAGGTATCGGGCACGGTCGCGTGAGCTGGCACGACTGGATACGGCGTACGCATCGTATACTTCAACAGCAGATTTTAGACGACACATGCGACTCGTCTGAGACCAGACCGGAAGAACACATAACGAAGATAGACCGAATGGTGGAACTTCTGAGCGGTCTAACAAAGGACTATAAACCGGCCTGGAGCCGTCTTAACGCTCTCGAAGTTCTCTGTAATCTGTTGGTGCATGCGGTTCAATCGGGTGAACAGTATGGTCGACTGAGGCTTCTTCAAGCCTGGATAAATTGGCTACGTGGCGGAAATACCTATGCAGGTATTCTCGCCGATATCGCCAGGCTTCACTGTGATGAAGATATGCCTCTTTTTCAGGCCCTATCAGAATCTGTATTTCCGCTCTGGATTACGGATCCCGTGCGGTGTTGGCGCGGTGACCTTTACTTCAGTACTCTATTGCCTCACGAGGCAGCCGACGCCAAGGTAGAGACGATTGAGCCAAAGGCAGGGTAGCGAACGTTGTGTTTGCAGGGAATAAAACAGGGTTGTCTAGGCGAGCCTTATTTGAAAGAAAATAAGATTCTGCCATACTTGATGATGACCCCGTAAAGTCTGTGCTTTTGCGCGCGCCTTCATGAGGTGAAAACGCAGGGAATAATCCCCAGTATCTAGCGGTTATATTTATTCCGCTAACCCTGCTTTCACCAATAATGTGAGGAGCAAGACTTGACAGGGTCTTAGGTGTTTTGCAGACAAAGCACCCCAACACGAGTTAGAAAGGGTTCTTGTGGCACCTGCAACCAGCAAGAAGACCGCGACCGGTGAAACCTCTGAAGAGACTGTAGCCGAAACCCCCAAAAAGACAACCCGCACTAAAAAAACTGCAGCCACATCCAAACCTGCAAAAAAAGCGCCTGCTAAGAAACGCGCAGCAGCCAAAACTCAAGAAGACGCAAAATCTGATGCAGAGGACTCGGTCGAAGCCACTGCCGAGGCCGTGCCTGAAGAGAAACCTAAGCGCGCGCGTAAAACAACCACTAAACGTAAAACCGGTGGACGTAAGAAGAAGACCGACGAGGACGAGTTTGATCTTGACCTTGACGACGAGCTAGATCCCGAGACCGTTGACGGCGAAGAGCACGAAGACGCTGACGAAGATGAAGAAGCCGTTGCCAAAAAGGAAGAGAAGAAAGCTGCCGAAGAAGTGGCGGCTAAAGGCTCTGGCTTCGTGCTGACCGCCAGCGATGATGACGATGCACCTGCCCAACGCGTCGTTACCCCCGGAGCAACAGCTGACCCCGTGAAAGACTACCTGAAGCAGATCGGTAAAGTCTCGCTCCTGAACGCGCAGCAGGAAGTCGATCTTGCGATGCGCATTGAAGCTGGCCTGTATGCGGAGCACAAACTCGCCGACAACCCCGACATGGATCCGAAGCTCAAGAAGGAACTGCGCTGGGTGATCCATGACGGTAAGCGTGCGAAGAACCACCTGCTGGAAGCGAACCTGCGCCTCGTGGTCTCACTCGCTAAACGCTATACGGGCCGCGGAATGCTATTCCTTGACCTTATTCAGGAAGGTAACCTGGGTCTGATTCGTGCGGTCGAGAAATTCGACTACTCGAAGGGATTTAAATTCTCCACCTACGCCACCTGGTGGATTCGTCAGGCGATTACCCGTGCAATGGCGGACCAGGCGCGTACTATTCGTATTCCTGTGCACATGGTTGAGGTCATTAATAAGCTCGCCCGTGTGCAGCGTCAGATGCTTCAGGATTTGGGGCGTGAACCCACCCCCGAAGAGCTCGGTAAAGAGCTGGACATGGCTCCCGAAAAGGTTATTGAGGTGCAGAAGTACGGGCGCGAACCTATTTCTCTGCACACGCCGCTGGGTGAGGACGGCGATTCCGAGTTCGGCGACCTGATTGAGGATTCGGAGGCTGTCGTTCCGGCTGACGCAGTGTCATTCACTCTTCTCCAAGAGCAGCTGCACTCGGTGCTCGATACGCTCTCCGAACGTGAAGCGGGCGTGGTTGCTATGCGATTCGGCATGACCGACGGGCAGCCGAAGACTTTAGACGAAATTGGCAAGGTATACGGCGTGACGCGTGAGCGTATTCGTCAGATCGAATCAAAGACCATGTCGAAACTGCGTCACCCCTCGCGTTCGCAGGTTTTACGTGACTATCTAGACTAGAGACAATACCCCTAGTCGTAACGTGTTGAGTGTGCCCATCAGACCTTTCTGATGGGCACACTTACGTATAACACTTAATACAATTAAGCAGTATGCGAATAGAAAACACCCCTACTGAAATCTATCTTGAGGGTGAAAGAGCGTAACTCGCAGCCTTGAATACCGCGCTGTTGCGGCTTGGGAGGGCCCGCTAACAAGGCGGTGGTAAACAACGCAAATCTAAGGCATGTTCGTGCGTATAAAGTCGACCCTGCAAGTACACGACACGGAACGCAAGGTATGGCATAGCGTGTTTATCTGTGATTACCTAGAAGTAGTGGTTACCACAAGATAACGAACCCGCATTTTTCCGGAAATGCAGCTAACAACCGCATCCCACATCCACATCACCGATAGGGGACGATACTGTGAGTATTCTTGAAAAGACCGCTCTTGAACAACAAGCCCTGAACGTTATTGACCGCATCAATGCACAGCAGATATCGCCTGTTATTTTCTTTGACACTCAGCAGACATCAGAACCTCTGCCAGTGACCGCTTCTAAGGTTGGAGGTGTTCCCTACGTTCCGGTTGGTACTGCGGTGCCGACCAACGGCAGTGGACAGAATTTGGGGCTTATTGCCCAGATTAATTGTTCTGAGCTTCCCACAAACGATATTTACCCCGAAACCGGAATCCTACAGTTCTGGCTTGATCCGCACGAAGACTTGTGGGGGCTAAACTTAGACGATCCCACCAGCCAACAAAAAACTCGAGTTGTCTATTATCCGACTCTGGATGCGCCAGACTCCGGGGTCGGTACCGCCGTAACGGAACTTATAGTTAATAATCCTCATGATGACTTATATTGGCCGGTCAGCGGACGTCATGGGTATGGTCTTATCGCTAAAACCCAGAGTAATGAAGAATGGATTTTTGACGGACGCCCACATTCGGAATTTACTCGAATCTGGAACGATATGTACCCCGAGCAGCTTATAGCGAGTATTTGGGACCTTCGAAAGTTCGACGGCGGTGCTGATACCATCAAGACTTTACGCGATATGACGGGCACCCCCGAAAGCTATACCCATCACAAAATTGGTGGTTACCCCCTCTTCGAGCAACGCGATCCGCGTGATGGTGATGCGGCTCTTACTCGGTACACCGTGAATCTGCTGACGCTTATATCACGGGTGGAGTCAGGGAGCCATGAGGGCATTATGTGGGGCGATATGGGAACCGCAAACTGGATGGTGACCTCGCACCAGCTTAAGAACCGAGACTTCTCGAAGGTTCTCTTCGAATGGTCATAAGGTCCAATACTTAGGTTCAGCTGGCTGTACGCATAAATTTCTCTGGCGTGTATCTTCTCCGACTGGGTATAAAGTTAATGCTTCATGCTAAGGTGTGAGTCATCTTTATATAACATTGGGCATCCAACTCCACGAGGAGAACGCGTGACGGATAAGCAGACAGAAATACTAGAACGGGCTCGCACTTTACTGGCTGAGATGAATGTGGGACATCAAGTTCCCACGATGCGTATCAACACACGATTCGCTAAGTACAAGACGCTGCCAGTCACCGCCTCCAAAATCGGGGGAGTGCCGTACCTGCCCAAGGGCCAGGACGGTCCCGTAGACGTTAACGGTGAACCTTTGCATATGATTGCGCAGATTAACTGCGTCGATCTGCCCCCGAATAGTATTTACCCGGCGGAGGGGCTGCTGCAGTTCTGGATTAGCCCGACCGAGACCGATACGGAAGATTACACCTCATCACAATATGATCGCGTGATCTACTATCCCAAGCTGGGAAAAGCGAACAGGAAGGCTCATAAACTAGTCATTACCGAGGATAATGGCTTTATATGGCCTCTTTTGGGCGGAGAATACGCCCTAAGCTTCGAGCCTGAAAATCTAGAGTCCGGGCTAAAACTCAAACAATACAGTACCGGGCAGTTATTTACGCGGTTGTGGAATGAACGCTACCCGCAGGAGCAGATTGAAAGTCCTTGGGATCTTGATGAACTTGCAGGGCTTGAAGGCGATGACCTTGCGAGCACCTTTTATGAAGATCTTGATCACCACCAGCTGGGCGGTGTTCCCGAGTATATCGACTGGGACCCCCGCGATGACAAGGAAGAATGGAAAGACTACACGATTAATCTGCTCACTCTTGTCTCTGCATATGAAGCTGACACCATAACCATCATGTGGGGCGATGCCGGAGTGGCAAACTGGCTGATTACCCCAGAGCAACTGAAGAATTTAGATTTCTCTAAGGTCTTTTATTCGTGGGATAGCTGCTAAAGAAAATACACCATGAGCACTATTTTTGAGCGGGTCAAGCACCTTAATTATCTGCTGAGCCAGCAGGATCGTAAACCCACTGTGCGTATCATTCCTCGCGCAGTTCAGGGAACTGTGCCGGTGACCGCCTCTAAATTTGGGGGAGTGCCGTATCTTCCCGCCGGGGCGCTGGCCCCCACTAACCAGGATGGTAAGCTGCTGGGTATGGTCGCGCAGATTAACTGTGCTGAGTTACCCAAAAATGAGCTTTATCCCAAGACCGGGATACTTCAGTTCTGGCTGGATCCGTATGATGAGCTAGGACTGGGCATCAATCTGAAGAACCCGGTATCGCAGGTCAATACTCGCGTGATCTATTATCCCCATCATAAGGACACAAACCCGTGCGCCCACGCTCTTGTTATGCCAGATCAAGAGAAACAAACCGAGATGGAATTTATGGCCTGGCCAGTACACGTGGATCAGGGATGGGAAATCGGACTCAGCTTTGAAGAAACCTCAGAAGGAATAACCCCACAGAATTGGTGGGTCTACCAGAGCCGGTTTGTAGAGTTGTGGAATGAACTATACCCCCAGCAGCCTATCGGCGATTTCGCGGGTATTGATGCATACGCGCCCGCAGATGAGGAACGCCCGAGCGTGATGTTCTACCGCGACATAGATCAGGGAAGTTACCACAAACTTGGCGGGCACCCAGAGTTTACCCAGCAGGACCCGCGTCAAGAGCATGATGGGTTCGATAACTACACAATCACCCTGCTCACCATGTTCTCTGAGGACGCCGAAAAATTTGTTACTGTTTGGGGAGATCAGGGCACTGCAAACTGGCTAATAACCCCGGAACAGCTGAAGAACCGAGACTTCTCGAAAGTCCTTTTTGAATGGTCCTGCGGCTAGCTGCAACTATCAATAAGACTGGTGAAAACGAAAGTCAGGTATTGGGAGGAAAATATTATGGGCCGTACAGTAGCTAAAGAAGCACGGAAAATCGCGGCAGAAATCACTGCCGCCACACGGCAGCCAGTTATCCGTATTAAAACAGCCGGTGCCAAGGCACCGCTGCCAGTGACTGCCTCGAAGTTTGGCGGCGCCCCGTACCTGCCTGCCGGGGCTCAGGCACCCACCAATGAGAGCGGGAAGCCCTTAGGGATGATCGCGCAGATTAACTGTGCTGAGTTACCTAAAAATGAGCTTTATCCCAAGACCGGGATACTTCAGTTCTGGATTGATTCCGGCGAAGAAGAAGGCGATGAAAACTGGGGCTTCAACGCCAATGATATAGCCAACCAGGCGAATATTCGGGTTATTTACTACCCCCAGGTGGGTGAAGCCGCCCCTGCGGGGCACCCCGCAGTCACCGCAGCACGGAGCGAAGATTGGCCTATCTACCCGCCAGAGGCTGAGCTTGCGCTCACTTTCAAGAAAAAACATGAGAGCCTGAGCGACACAAGCCGTGAATTTGAGGCCCGGTTCGTACACCGGTGGAACGAGAAACACCCAGAGCAGACTATTAACGAGGTCTACGAGATAGACCGCCTGCACGATGGGGAGAATATTGCCTACGACCTGACCGATAGCACTGAGTACCATAAGCTTGGCGGGTACCCCAGCTTTGTGCAGAGCGACCCGCGCGAGAACAACTCAGAACTGCAAGAATATACGGTTAACCTGCTTACCATCGCCTCCGAGGAAGCAAAAAATGATGGTGACGGTGACATTATGTGGGGTGATATGGGTACCGCAAACTGGCTGATTACTCCGCAACAATTAGCAGACCGCGACTTCTCACAAGTCCTTTTTGAATGGTCCTGTGGCTAGCTGCTTCGCGCCGATTGTTTGCGTGAAATATAGTCTATAGTCCAAGTTGAGCAAGAAACCGCTCAGCAACGGCCTGCACTTCATCAAGACCCCGAACACGTTTTATCTGCAGCCTCGCCAAGTCGCCGAACTGAAAACAGAGCGCTACGAGAGAACCCATCACAGACCCGATGGAATCCGAATCGGAATCTACCGATATGGCCTGCGTGTAAGCATCGAGCAAAATATGCCGGGTTAGACCGGAGGATGCGCGGGCGCGCGACTCCGCGTAAAGCGCCACCCACACGGCGATCCCCAACACCGTCGTAGCCATCCAATCAGTGCCGAACTCTTGTGCTACTGTCTTCGCAGAGGGCTCTACAGGATATTCCCCACCCCCGAGACGAAGCGCCTGCTCTAGAACATCGCGGGTCAGCGAACCGTCACCGGGAAACACACCATCCGCATTTACCGTGCCGCACCACTCGATAATTGTCTTTACTGATGCGGCGAGTATGTCTGAAGATCGTGAAGGTTGGTCGGAAGTTACCCGACCCAGAGCATCACGAACCAGCAGAGCATATGCTGCTGCAGAAACTAGCGCCTCCGGATGCCCATGCGTGAGCGCAGCACCACGTACCGCCAACGATACGACTGTACGTTCCTGCTCCACCGGTAAAAACCCGAATGCAACCGACCGTACAAGAGCACCAGAACCTAGCCCCTCAGGATTAATGTTCTGCGTAGCGGTCTGCATCTCTCCGCTTGCTAAAGCACGCAGAGTTGCTTTCCCTGGACCTTCCTTCCGGGTCATATACGTACCATGATCGATGGTACGAGGCAGAGCATAAGGAGCATTCTCGGGTAAAACGAAACCCATACTTCGGTACCAGCGCAGATAGGCGAGCCACAGACATGCCGCTTCATCGGCAGCTGCCCCCTGGTTGTTCCATTCCAAAACCTCGGTCAGGGCATCAACGGTATAGCAGGTCAGTTGGGTGTCATCGCTAAAGATCAGCGGGGTATTTCCCGTTACGATGCTCTGCGGGCGTTCCGCGATCTCGGTGGCGCTCAGAAGCTCTAAGGGATAGCCGAGCGCATCGCCTAGTGCACCCGCAATCAGGGCAGATCGAAGGCGTTCGGCATACGTTGGAGAGGAAATATGAGGTACCCGAGTAAAATCACCCATAACGCACATTATCCCATACCCTACAATGCCAAAATACGGGCATAAATTATATGCATGACGAAATCAGGGTGCATGTTCCAGCGCCCAATGTAATACTAAAAACTATGAAGATTCTGCACACCTCCGACTGGCATTTAGGGCGTACCTTCCACCGGCACAGCCTGCACGAATGGCATCAACGGTTCATCGATGAACTTATCGACTATGCGACTGCTGAAAAGATTGATGTGCTCCTTATCAGCGGAGACGTGTATGATAGCGCCTACCCCAGCGCCGAAACCACCGAGCTTCTTGGCAAGACTTTAGACCGTCTGGCGCTCGCGGGAATTCAGGTAGTTCTGAGTGCGGGCAATCATGATTCCGCTCGTAGGTTAGGGTATGGGGCAGGTACTTTAGCGCGGCAGGGTATATACCCTGTGACGACTTTGAAGGAAACATTTGAACCGGTAGAACTTATCCGAGACGATATACGAGTGCGTATTTACGCCATACCTTACCTAAACCCACGTTATTATGGGCGTCAGCTTGATGTTGAGCCCACCCATGCAGCCGTGCTGGGAGAGGTCTGCACACGAATTCGAGAAGACAATGAGAAACGGAACGCAGGGGAGAACCCCGCAGATTTCACCATTGTCATGGCCCATGCCACCGTGAGCGAGCACGGTGACTTCAATGAATCTGTGCGTTCCTCTTCGGAACGAAATATCAGCGTAGGCGGTGTGGACTGGGTGCCAGCTGCGCTCTTCGAGGGATTCGATTACATGGCATTAGGACATATTCACCGCCGCTACCCGGTGATGGATCGTGTACGATACAGCGGCTCGCCGCTACCTTTTTCCTTCAGCGAAGAAGCTAATAAAAACGGAGCCTATTTACTGAACCTCACAGCACGCGACGGGGGCATGGAACTGCAGGTCGAATCCCATGAATGGCGCACTCGGCTGCCCATTAAGACCCTGACGGGAACTTTCGATGAACTGATGGAAAGCGACGAATTCTCGCCCTACGAAACCGAGTATTTTTGCCGTATTATCCTGCGCGATGATAAGCAGCCGGTAGGTACTCTTGACGAGCTCCGTAAACGATATGAGAATATTGCCTCGTTCGTTTTTGAGCCTCTGCATCAACAACCGCGCGCAAATACTCGCCCGCGCATCACCGAAACCACTAACCCGGCGCATGTGTGCGAGGAGTTTTACGCTACCGTGCGGGCGCATCCGCTGGAGGCGGCAGAAACCCGAGCCCTTGAACATATTGTTGATGAGGTTATCAGCAGCGGGAGGTCAGCATGATTTTTCATCGCCTAGAATTTGAAGCATTCATGGCCTATCCCAAGCGAGAGGTCATAGACTTTGATGCCCTCAACGAAGCCGGTATTTTTCTTCTTAATGGTCCCACCGGGTCAGGAAAAACGACCGTACTCGACGCTATCTGTTATGCACTGTACGGAATGCCCTCTTCCGAGCGTGATATAGGATCTTTGTACTCTACCCATGTGCCCCCTGGAGAAATAAAACCCCATATTTTTCTGGAGTTGAGCATACAGAATCGTCGTCTGAGGATCGACCGAACCCCGGCCTATCGTCGGCTCATAACGCGCGGGAAAAATAAGGGAACACCCACTCTCGAAAATCCGCAGGCATTAGTTTCTGAACTTATTCCGGGCAGAGACCCGCAGGATGAACAATCCTGGCGTAAAGCCGCGGAGGGCATGGCAGACTCGGCGGACTACCTGACAAAACTTATAGGACTTAACCGAGAACAATTCTTGAAGGTTATGCTCTTACCGCAGGGGCAATTCGCCGATTTTCTTAAAGCTCGCAGTAAAGACCGAATTCCGTTGCTTAAACAGCTTTTTCCGGTTGATACCTATGAACAGGTAATGAATAGGCTTCGAGAGGAAGAACAGATTAGTGAGCGTGCTGTACAGGATATTAAACATGCTTTAGACAGGACTCTTGAGCAGACCGTCACGACGTACACAAAACTATGTGAACGACTTTCGCGTAGCGGCACAGACCTTGACGACAACAAAAATATCGTTGATGCGCAGGAGCGCGAAGTTTCTGAAGCATATACCAAACTTGACCTAGCGACCGATCTTGAGACTGCACGGCATGATTTCGAGGGGTGGTTCACGGAGCATCTTCACGCTGTACGCCGGCAAGAACAGCAGGATGAGCACGCCCTGACCGACCTCAAAGATAAACGTGAAAAACTTGCCGCGCAACAGCAGGACATAGCCCAGCGAATACAGGATTGGGCGGAATATAAGAAACTGCAGTCGGCATGGGTGCGACACGAATCCCAGGAAGAGGAACATAAGAAACAGTGCCGAACGCTCAGTAACTCTCGGGCAGCAGCCCCTGTGGAGGCTGAACTGGAACGTTCTCGTCGTGATGAGGAACGCCGGATGCACGCCGCCGAGCACGCACAGGATACGCTGAACATGGCTCGGAGCAGCGCCTCACAAGCTCTAGAAGCCCTAGGGGACTGCACCGAGCACCTTGAGGCTTCACTGTACCGGATAGACACGGCGCAGGATCTTCAACGGGTTCTCAATCAAGCTCCAAGCGTGATGGCGCAGCTTCGGGTATACCAGCACGATGAACAAGCTTTAGAAGAGGCAAAAGCAGCCCTTACAGCGCTCAAGCGGGACTCCGAGAAAGCGCAACGTACGGTGGAAGGATTTGCGAAGCGCGAGCTCCAGAGCCAGCAAAAACTCAGTGATATTAGCAAGCGGCTAAGCTCCCTGCACGATGTTGAACAGAACTACGCTCGGGCCCAAATTGCCCTAGAAACTGCGAAAAAGACCCAGCAAGAAGTCGCTGCCCATGCAGAAAAATTAGAGCAGGCGCTAGCTGCTCACGACCAGGCCGTGCGGGCATATGAGCTAATTCAGCGGGTATCTATCACCGCATCGGAAGAGTACACGAGGCTTCAAAAACGGCGTCTAGAGCAGGTTGCTTTCACACTTGCAGAGGAGCTGGACGAAGGACAGCCCTGCATGGTGTGCGGCTCTCGGGAGCATCCGCAACCGGCCCAGCCTAGCGTCAACGGCATTACCTTAGTGGAACAATCTGAGATTGATGCCGCCGAGGAACGTGCCCACCGGGAGCAGCAGAAAGCGTCGGCAGCAGCTACTTCCGTGGCACAAACCCAGACCGTTTTGGACCAACTTAACGAGTCTCACATGCCTGATTCTCAAGAAGCACAGAGTCAGGTGACAGAAGCACAAAATATATATAACCAGGCTCAAGAAGCCTTAACACACAAGCGTGAAGCGCAGCATAAACAGGAAAAAGAGACGCTTGAACTTCAGAAAATTTCGGAAGAGCAGACCCGGGCACGTACATCTTTAACCCAACTGCAGACTCAGCAGGCGAGTGAGCAGCAAACCCTGAAAAAGCTTGAGAAAAAACTTTGTCAGGTGGTGGCTACCATAAGTTTTGCTGACCGGGTACGCTTGCTTGAAAGCTACGTGGAGCAGGCGCATCGTGCCGTTGATGCGAGCCGTCGTCTTGACGACGCCACAATTAGCGCCGCAGAGAGCGCGCATCAAGCACAGCAAAGTCTGGAACGGTCGGTTTTCGAGACTTTCGAGGCGGTTCAGCAGGCGGTTCTCACAGAGGTACAGCAACAGCATCTTGAGCAGGCTATTTCGGCTTATCAAGAAGAACATGCGACTCTTCAAGCCTCTCTTGACCGACCAGCCATGTGTACCGTTGCCACGCTTATTGAGCATGGACAGAAGGCTCCTTCCCAAGAAGAACTTACCCGCATACGTCAAGAACGCGATAATGTTGAGCAACACTATGAAACTTTGATGACACGCGAGGGTATCCGTACAAATGGTATTGAAACTTTAGAATCTCTGTTTCAGGACTACCAAGAACAGCAAGGGGAATCAGCCCATGCCGTGGAACAGGCCAATCTTTACGCCGGGCTGGCGAGCATCGCTCGGGGTGACAATCCTGATAAAAACCATCAGATAGATCTTGTGAGCTATGTGCTCGGCGGTGAATTTGAGCAAGTCTTGCAAGTGGCTTCTGAGCATCTGCAGCGTATGAGCGATAATCGTTACCGTTTGGTACTCAGCGACAAACGAGAGAAACGAGCGCGTATTGGCGGCGGTCTGAGTATTAGCGTTGAGGATAACTGGAATAACGACCAGCGTGAGGTGAATTCTCTTTCCGGCGGCGAGTCTTTCCTCGCATCGCTTTCATTAGCCTTGGGCCTTGCCGAAGTTGTTCAAGCACGTAACGGCGGTATAGAGATTGAGACACTTTTCATTGATGAAGGTTTTGGAACTCTCGATGCGCAGACTCTGGAGCTTGTAATGGAAACGCTGGAGAATATTCGAGAGAACGGTCGTGTTATTGGACTTATATCACACGTTGAAGATATGAAAGAGCGTATTTCTGCCCAAGTCAGTATAGAAAAGCGACAAAATGGCTCAACTCTTCGAGTTAACGTTTAGGTTTGGACGAATGCGGGGGTAAACTATCCAAAGAGATATCACTTAGACGGTTGAGAAGACCGGCCTCAAACACCCCCAAGGAGAACAGGATGCGCCGCCCCACCACATCCGGAAGAGACGGCGGTGAGAGAACCTCACCTACACCGTTAGGTTCTGGTGCGCCTGGTACGCGCATTACTAACAAGCCCTCGCAACAGCGGCATAGCTCTTTAGGGACCGGGGTACCCCGCTGGAGCTCTGGGCTTCAGACAAATATTGTGGTTCCTCACGAAGAATACGATCTGCGAGAAGCGACCCGTGCTCACGGTCGCAGCTTTCTGGGGATGTTGAGGATTCGATTAAGATACCTTATCCGCACACGGCGCGAAGAAGGATTTCTTTACAGCGCATTTGACGTTATGATGCACATGCCTGTTGCCCTGATCGGTATGACCCTTTTTCTGGTAATTGCACGAAATCTGCATACAGTGCATGATGGCGGATATGCTGTAGGGGCTCTTGCCTTTGCCTATACCCTCAAGATATCGACAACCCCGATTTTGGAGCGTTATTGCGGTCTTAGAATCGTATTAGGAGGCAGTGCGGTTCTGCATATTCCTGCGGTACTGTACCTCATGCATCTGTCAAATATGCTGGCTACGGAGGCCGCAGCCTCAGTCACGACTTTTGAGTATGCGGCGGCATGTATGCTGGCGGGCTACACCCTTCCGCCATGGCCTGTGATTGTGCATGAAGCTCGGTATAATCCCACAAAAACTTCTGATCCTGAGTGGCTTTTTGCCATGGTTGCATGGACGAATGTCGAAAAGCTGGCGCTATATCCTCTGGCTGCATTTGTCTTGGTGCTTCTGAACAGCCTTATGGGTATTAACGCTGGGTTCTGGGCGGCTATTTTATTGGCTGGTTTGTTAATATTTGTTGTCGTTCTTATCCCCAACGTACTTCCTAGAACTCCAAAGTCGCTCCCCTCAGATTCAGATGTGGCGCGAGCAGATGGAACCGCACAACTGCATGTACAGGAGACACCCTCAGATTCTATAAGTATGGTTCTGATCTTGGGACTCATGGTTATCAGCGGATGCATCGGATCTATCGGTTCAGCTCTGCTGGGATTCGCTCTCAACCACAATGCATTATCGCTCTACCCCTTGATGATTACAATATGCTTGGGGACGGCTGTTATCACTATGCTTCCGGTGCTTTTAGGCGCAGATAAAATTGTTCCTTGGCACGGTTGGCTTTCGAGCGGCGTTGTGCTCACACTGGCTGCACTTTTACTGCCTACTGTCGATCGAATATCAATGATGATGGTAGGCCTAGCAATCTACGGCGTGGCGTTAGGAATTGTTGTTGGCGGCCATAAATTAGCTTTGGCGCATGTGCTGGTACGCACTCCCGACACCCAGATGAGCTTCTATATTAGTGGTGCTATGGCACTAGGGCTTACCTTCGGTGCTACCTGGGGAGGGTACCTGGGAAGTGGGCCCTACTACCGTAACGCCTTTATCGTTCCGATCGTTGCCGCTTGCTTGTACTTCTGCATGGGGCATCTTTACGGGTATCTCTGGCGCCGCCGCTATGAGGAACAACTGGCGCCATTAGACGGCTGATCAGTAAGTAGGACTTACCCATATGAATAATAATGAGGTGGTACAGGTCTTCGAGAGGAAGACCTGTACCACCTCATATATGAGCAAAAGAGCCGTGAGGTTTTTAGTGCCCGCGTTTCTTCCAAGCGTCTAGATCGGGTGCCTCTACACCGATGCCTGTGGAGTCTCCGTGACCCGTGAGAACCGCCGTAGACTCAGGGAGAGTGAGTAACTTCGACTCGATGGACTCGATAATAGTGTCGAAGTCGCTGTAGGAACGCCCAGTCGCTCCGGGACCGCCCTTGAAGAGAGTATCGCCCGAAAAGAGTACGCCTTCGCTGTTTTCCCAGCTAAGTTCGGGCGTGTAGAAACAGACCGACCCGGGGGAGTGTCCGGGGGTAGCGATCACATGTAGCTCGGTATTACCAGCACTGATTTTCTGCCCGTCGTGCAGAGGCTCGTCGAAGTCCCAAGAGGGGTACACCATTTCCCAGAGCACCCGATCCTCAGGGTTTAGGTAGACAGATGCTTTAAAACGCTCGGCGGCTTCTTGCGCGGAGCGAATATGATCATCGTGAGCGTGGGTAAGTAGAATCCTCTCGACCGTGCGCCCGGCAACCTTTTTTGCGATTTTATCGACGTCATGCGCGGGGTCAATGATTGTTACACGCTGGTCATTCCCAATAATCCACACGTTGTTATCGACTTCCCAGGTGCCGCCGTCGAGCGAGAACGTTCCGTGAGTAACAACCCGTTCAATAATTTCAGTCATATGAGAGTTCCTTTCCCGGTTTTAAAGCTCCACCACGGAACGCAGCACGCGACCGGTTTTCATGGTTTCAAAGGCATCATTGACGTCTTCCAGCTTAATACGCTCGGAGACAAAGCCGTCTAGATCGAGGCGGCCGAGCAGGTACTGGTCCACGAACTCGGGGAAGTCGCGTGAAGGTAGCGTATCACCATACCAGGCGCTCTTAATAGAGCCGCCGCGCCCGAAAACCTCATCCAGGGGAATATCCCAGGTGGTGCCAGGCTCAGGAACTCCCACAAGTACCACTCGCCCGGCAAGATCGCGTGCCTCGAAAGCCTGTTTGAAGGTGGGGGCGATACCTACTGCATCTATTACCAGATCCGCACCAAACCCGCCGGTCAGCTCCCGAATAGCCTCGACCGGGTCTACCTTGGCTGAGTTTACGGTGTGTGTTGCACCCTGCTGACGTGCGCGTTCGAGCTTATCGTCATCAATATCAACGGCGATAATGGTAGTTGCTCCGCCCAGCTGCGCGCCAGCGATTGCTGCGGTGCCCACACCGCCACATCCAATAACGGCCACGGATTCTCCGCGTTTGAGTGCACCCGTATTGAGAACGGCACCCAGACCTGCGGTCACACCGCACCCGAGCAGTCCAATAGCGGCGTACTGCTCGGGAGAAATATCGGCGGTAATCTTCGTGCACTGACCCGCTGCGACAAGGGTTTTCTCGGCAAAAGAGCCAATGCCTAAAGCAGGAGTGAGCTCGGTGCCATCCTCTAGAGTCATTTTCTGGGTAGCGTTATGGGTAGCAAAGCAATACTGTGACTCGCCCTTACGACATGCACGGCATTCACCGCAGACCGCACGCCAGTTGAGGATCACAAGATCTCCGGGGACAATATCGGTCACGTCATCGCCAACTGCCTCCACTACGGCTGCTGATTCGTGCCCCAACAGGTAGGGGAAATCATCGCCCACACCGCCTGCAACATAGTGGTGATCTGTCTGGCAAACACCGCAGGTAAGAACCTTCACGAGAGCCTCGCCCGGACCGGGATCGGGTACGTGAATAGTCGTTACGGTAACGGGCTCGTTCTTAGCGAGCGCTACAACAGCTTTAACCTTGTGCATACTTTGGTTTATTCCCTTCGGGATCGTTGAAGAAGTTTTCGGGACCTCGTGCGGCTTTACCCGTCGCATAGAGCATGTATGACCACATGTTCTGACGCATCAAGATTTCTTGATACGTCTTTCCATTCTAGGGCTATCACTAGGGTCTGTACATATGAATAGCTATAAGCTAAGCGTGTTGGTGCGTATGAAAGAAGCTTATACTGCTTGCCGGTTACTTCCCTGAGAATCGTGCGCAAAGGCTAAAGCGTTGCGCCTAAAAACGCCTGAGGTTAAGGCGCTCACATGATCCCGCCCCGGAATATCAAGAAATTTTAGATACGGATGTACCCTCTGGAGCAGGGGATATAGCCTACGTCCGTCGGCAGCGATGGAGTCTTCGGAACCGATTGCGATCAGCAGAGGAACACGAGGGTACGGGAAAGGCGGGTTAGCAGCGTGAATAACGGGAATGCGCGTAGAGTCTGCAAGCGCAGACGGCAGTGAGAAGAACTCGCCGAAGGGTATATGCACAAAATCAAGGAGAGCATTGGCGCGTAGCGGTGACGATTCAATAATGCTGGTAAAGGCTTCTTCTGTCGCAGGATCTTGGGTAATGGCATCATCAGCACACGAGGCAGAAACCATAGAGCGCAGGGCTTCGAGGTGATTGTGCAGGGGCATACCGCCCAGAATAAGCGATGCAACGCGAGATGGGTGCCTCAGAGCGAGCTCCCACCCTACCCTAGATCCGAAGGAAAAACCCACACCATGTACTTGCTGGATAGCAAGTTCGTCAAGGAGAGCAGAAAGCGTATCAGCGAAAAGAGCCATGCCGTTCTGCGGTGAACCATTTTCTGACACTGTGGTCTGGACGACCGGAAAAGTACCGTGTTCTTCGATTGTTCCCACCGGGAGTTTGGCATCTACCGTAAAGTTGGAGTCTTTGAGGTATTTTCGCCCGTGAAAAGGTAAATCGACGGTCAGCACGGGTATACCTGTCCGAATGTACTGGCGGATCCAGCCGGTACCGCCCCAGAGCTGGTCGCTACGGGTCGCAAAGCCGTGCAGAAACAGAACGGGAGTTGTACCTTTTTCCGCAGCTGCAGGTATGTAGCGGGTGTATTCAAAAGGCGGTATGGGAGTCTCACACATATGTATATTTTTGCACCTGCGCGCGCTGATTGTGTAGACGAAAATATATATGACGTGTGGGGCGAAAAATTACGTTTATGACAAACACAATCGTGGTGGGTGCGGTATATTTCCGCCAACTACCACGGGTCTATCCGGTAGTGCATGTGCCGCTCATGCTGCACTTAAAAATTAAAAAAGCGTGTCTCGCGAAGAATCTTGACGCTTGGAGCTGCCGTTTTGAGGATTATCGCTGTGTGGAGTGGAATCGCGGGTATGTTTTTGAGAGGACTCCGAAGCCTTCTCCTTCACGTCCCCAGAATCCTCAGAGGATTGTGCCTCCGTCGCCCCTGCACGGGTATCGGAAACAGCCTGTCGAAGCATCTCAGTGTTGGTAGAAACAGCAGTCTGCACCCGTTCGAGGATTGAGGGCTCGGGCGGTTTGGGCAGCGTCTGCTGACCGCTTGCAAGGTCTTGGATCTCTTGGGCACTTGAGCTTAGGACCTCTAACTTTTCCTGGTACTTGGTAATGGCTCGGGTGTCGCGGGGTTCCACACGCAGTTTTCCGTCGATATCCTCACCCGCCACAATCTGGCGCATCCGTTCAAATTCAGCATCGACATGAGCGCCAAAGACCAGCATATTGTTCATGATCCAGAGGAACACCAGCATGACGATGACACCACCGATAAGTCCGTAGGTAGCGTTATATTTGCTGAAATTATTGGTGTAGATGGTAAAGCCTAATCCGCCTAACCCCATGCCAAACAAGGCGATAACGGCTCCCGGCGAGGTCCACCGAATTTTAAGACGCCGCACATTGGGTGTTGCAGTGTAGAGCATCGCAATGAGAAATACCGCAAGAATGAGAATTAAAACCCAACGTCCATTGAGCCACAGAACCTTGATGAGTTCTATATCTACTCCAGGCATATAGGGCGCAACCCAATCGAGAACTGATGCTCCCAAGAGGAACATCAGCATCATGAGAACCACAAGCACTATAACCCCGGTAGTGATGAGTACGTTATAGGGTTTGAGGAACCACCCGGGTCGTCCTTCGCGTACTCCGTATACGTTATTGAGCGCACGCCCGAAAGACCCTACATATCCGGAGGCAGACCAGAGCGCACTGAGAATACCAATGATTAATGCAAACCCGGCGCCTTGTCCATTGGTTAGCTGATGAATAGGTCCTTCCAGAATCGAGTACATTTGCTGAGGTGCACGCTCTTGGAGGAACCCTAAGATTACCTTGGCGCTATCTTCTCCCTGCCCAAAAATTCCTAGGAGTGACAGGATCGCGAGCAGAGCAGGAAAAGCAGAGAGCACAGTGAAATAGGTGAGCGCTGCGGCTAGATCTGTTCCCCCGTGCGCTCCAAAGGAAAAACCCGCGCGTCGAAAAATATAGGCGATACTGCCCTGAGGAAATTCGCGTATTTTTACATATTCTGAATGAGGAAGTGATTTTTTGCGGCGTCGTGCCATAGGAGCGTTCCTTGTCTTGGTGTTTGCTTGCGGCGCTTAGAAGTACCAAATACTTGTGGCAATAATACAGGAAATATTTTTTCTCATGAGGAGGAACGATAGAGCGCGGCACGTATGAGTTCTCTCCACTGAAGAGTTTTACTATTACTTAACAGCGAAAACCTCCATCCAAAAACCTGTGTATGGCAGGGAACAGGACGAAGGTTTTCGAGTCAGCACCTCAAGTGTATCTTAGTTGGCGATATCTAATGTATGTGCAGTGTGAGCCATAATTTCGTCAGCGAGATCCGGATTATCGTTGAGTTTAACCCCATACCCCGGAACCAGAGCACGGATGCGCGACTCCCAACCCGCGAACTGAGAGGGAAAGCACCTCTTGAGTAGGTTCAGCATAATGGGCGCTGCGGTTGAAGCCCCCGGTGATGCGCCAAGCAGAGCGGCGATAGACCCATCGGCCGAAGAAACAACCTCGGTGCCAAACTGCAGAATTCCGCCCTTCTTCGCATCCTTCTTCATAATTTGCACACGCTGACCCGCTTCAATGAGTTCCCACTCGTCGCCGTTAGCCTCAGGGTAGTAGCGGTGCAGGGACTCCAGACGCGCATTCTTATCTTTAACCAACTCGGTGAGCAGATATTTGACGAGCGACAGGTTATCGAGACCCGCACGAGTCATGGGATAAATATTGTGCAGACGAAGTGAGAGAGGCAGGTCAAGGAGAGACCCTTGCTTCAGGAAATTAGTCTTGAACCCAGCATAAGGCCCGAAAAGCAGAGAGCGCTTGCCGTTAACATACCGAGTATCCAAATGTGGAACAGACATGGGAGGAGCGCCTACGGACGCCTGACCATACACCTTTGCATTGTGCTTAGCGGCGGTAATTTCATTGGTGTTGCGCAGGAACAGACCCGAAACCGGGAAGCCGCCGTATCCCTTACCTTCCTCAATCCCAGACTTTTGGAGCAGATGCAAAGCACCGCCTCCAGCGCCGAGAAAAACAAATTTAGCGTGGATTTTCAGGGGCTCTTCGGTATTAATGCGGTTAATGGCAGAGACAGTCCACGTACCATCAGATTCACGGTCAAGATCTTTCACCTCGTAGCCGTAGCGTACTTCGACTCCCTGAGATTGCAGATAGTCGATCATGCCAGTGGTAAGCGCACCAAAATCAACGTCGGTACCTTCCGGAGCCCAAGTAGCTGCGACCGGTTCTCCTTCGGAGCGGCCCTTGACCGTCAAGGGCGCCCATTGAGCAATCTGGTCGCGTTCCGTGGAAAACTGCATTCGCTCGAAGAGCTTCTGCTGACGGAAAGAATCGTAACGTGCCGCAAGATATTTGGAATGATCCTCGCCGAATACAAGGGACATATGGGGTACAGGGTGGATGAAATCGTTATTGGGCAGAATACCTTCATTCACGAGGGAAGCCCAGAACTGACGTGAAATCTGGAACTGCTCATTGATACCCAAGGCTTTATCAGCGCTTACTTTTCCGTCGGGACCAGCGGGGGCGTAATTCAACTCGCACAGTGCAGAGTGACCGGTGCCAGCGTTATTCCACGGGTTCGAGGATTCCTGCGCAGGTTTATCGAGGCGTTCCAGAAGAATAATATTCCAGGTGGGTTCCAGTTCCTTCAAAAAGACACCAAGTGTTGCGCTCATGATACCGCCGCCCACAAGGACGACATCGGTCTGTTCAGTACGTGCTACCACTGATACTCCCAGGGGTTTGGTGCCCGGCTTTGGGCACGGTCATATGACAGTTGTATGACTCTAGCGTACTCCCTGAGGGTCTGTAGGTACACATTCCACTGAGAAAAATCCAGAATCAGTAATGTAGTTCACAAAAGAGTGAGGAAATTCTGCAAAATACATTAAATTCCACAACTGAAGCCTTAGGAAATTCGCACTTTAGCAAAGAGCTCGATAGCGCTTTGTTCGGTTTCGTAGCCAATAATACGTCGATTAATACCTATGTTAGACGTAACGTTCAAAAGTGGGACCGCAGGCATAAATGCCGCTAAATCCTGGTTGATGGAACGATATTTTTCACGTTGTTCGTCTAAAGAAGTGGCGCTGTCGGCTTCGCGGATCTTACTCATAATCTGTTCCAGCGTAGGCGCAGGTTCTACCTTTGCAGGAGTAATGCTGGGAGACGGGGTAGGCGATGTCTCGGCTTCGGAACTGTCCTTCGGGGCAGCGCTTGCTGACGGTGATGGAATCGGAGAATCGGTGGGATGCGCCTTCGCCTCGGGGGTATCGTGCGATACGGGGTTTAATCCCATAGCATCGATCCACTGCGCCACCAGAAGAGGCGCAAGAACCGGCCCAAGAAAAGCGTAAGGATCACGATAGGTTCCGTAGAAACCACCGAGGAGAATGCCGCGAGTAGTATTTATTTCCGTAGCGCGGGCATGATAATCGGACCAGTTCAGCGGAATAGGTTTAATATTGAGCCCAATATCGAGAAGAGCTCCGATCATCTCAGAGTAGACTTTTTGGGGTGACATAATCCACGGAAGCGAAACATCAATAGGGTAGTAGCATTCGATGGTTTCGCCTGTGTAACCTGAGGCTGCGAGCAACGATTTTGCTTGGTCAACATCTCGCTTATACAGACGTTCCAGAGAGTCATCCGAGGTACGAAAAAGCCTAGGCATAAGGTGCAGTGCTTCAGAAGTTCCAGAAAGGTAATATCGGATGAGGGCACCGCGATCGACAGCTCGCGCGATAGCTCGGCGCACCGAAATATCTTTGAGAACCGGATGCGCAAGGTTGAACCCCAGATAAAGAAGCGAGAAGGGATCACGCAGCGGGTACAGGAACCCTTCACGCCCTAGAGGCCCTAAGTCATTGCCGCTTACTTGATCGCAGGCATCAACTTTATTGTCTACGAGAGCATAGTAACGCTTGTCGGAAGAATTGAGAGTCGAGAAATGTATTTCGTCGAGTTCAATCTTTTCCTGCTTGATACTCACAAATTTATCGTTGCGTATGAGAACGATATCGGTATTTTGCGAAGCGGGCGTTGAGATTTTAAAGGGCCCAGTACCGATGGGCATCTCTTTGATACGGTGGTTCTCGGTAAGTGCCTCGGGTGAAACGACGCCGAAAGCCGGTTGGGTCAGAATCCGCAAGAACGCTTGTGAAGGACGTACAAGCGTAAACACAAGTTTGGAGTCGGTGACGCGTACATCGGAAACGAGGGGAGCATAACGTAAAGGTATCTGCTCGGTGTGTTCATCAGTCTTTGGTGTATCGGCCTTGGGTGTATCTGTGTCTTCCTGAGCCGAAGGGGTTTGCGTTGCGGCGGCAGACGGTGAAGAGCTTGCCTCCTGTGATGCTTTACCTGCGTGTGGCGAGTTAGAGTGCACAATATTACCAAAACCCCAGCCGTAGAGTGGCTGAAAGGGAACGCAGCGTGCCGCCGTTTCTGGGGATGTTGCTAACGCCTGCCACCGCTGTACATTACGCAGTACGGCTTCTGCCGTAAGGGGAGTGCCATCGCTAAATGAGACCCCTTCCCGGAGCGTAAACGTATAGGTCAGACCATCTGGGCTAATCGTCCACGAGGAGGCAAGCGCCTCCTGCGGAACGCCCGTGTAATGGTCGGCACTCACGAGAGTTTCAAGAATCTGTGCTGTTACACGGTACGTCGGAGAGACCGGGTCAAAGGCGGGATCAAGAGAGTAAGGTGCCGCGCCTTGAGCAAATCTAAAGATCCTGCGGGTCTCTCCTGAACCGTTGTCGGGCGCCGAATCACCGCAGGCCGTCAAAGTATAACCCGCTGCCAGAAGAGACCCTAACCGCAGCGCAGTGCGGCGGCTGATACCGCTGTAGCTGATACCGGGGGCATCGGTTGGGGAGAGATGATTCACGGACAAGCCCTTTCATGGTGATTACTGAACCGTGATAGGTAATGCGTGGTTGATAAGGCGTTTATGTCTGGGCGAAAACACTATTCTTTTAGAATACAACGTCACGATTTAATGTCGCGATACTCAAAGAGGGTTTTAGGCACGACTCACAGCGAATTATAGGCTTAGGGATATAGCGCCAGGGTACTCTGCTGTGCGGTATATAACAAAAAGCCCGCAACTTCTTCGATAAGAAGACGTTGCGGACCCAAGGTTGGTGCGCGAGGGGGGACTTGAACCCCCACGCCGTAAGGCACAGGAACCTAAATCCTGCGTGTCTGCCAATTTCACCACTCGCGCGGGGAGCAAAGCTACCTAGGAAAGTCTACACGAGGATATAAGACTATACAAACGGAAAAATCCGACTATTTGGGGTCAATGCCAAGGTCACGGCGCAGCTTAGCAACATGGCCGGTGGCGCGTACGTTATATTGCGCCAGCTCTATGATGCCCTGCTCATTGATGACGAATGTGGAGCGGATAAGTCCTTCGTAGACTTTGCCGTAGTTTTTCTTTTCGCCCCATGCACCGTAGGCGAGTGCGACAGCGTGATCGGCATCGGAGAGAAGGGGGAAGGTGAGAGACTCTTTGGTGGTGAACTTCTCTAGGGCTGCGGGTTTGTCGGGAGAAACGCCTAAGACAACGTATCCGAGCGATTTCAAAGAGGCAAGGTTATCTCGAAAATCGCAAGCTTCTTTGGTGCATCCGGGTGTTGATGCTTTGGGATAGAAGTAGAGAATGACCTTATGCCCCGCGTAATCCGCTAGGGAATATTGCTGACCGGTGTAATCTTCCAGGGTAAAACTTGGGGCTTTTGTGCCGGGCTCTAGTCGGGTGCTCATGGTTTCTCCTTAAAAGTAGATGTTCTCGGTATTGCATGTGTCGCCGTAAACGTTCTATTTAGTGTACGGGGTTTATAGGATCTCTGGGAGGTTTTTCGCGAGGGTGTGCCATGAGATGAGGTACTGCGGTGCCATCGAGAGCATGAGCGAAAGCAAAAAATGAGAGTTTGTGTGAAGCGTCACTTATATGTAACTTGCGTGAAATATTAATTATCCGTATAGTATTTATCTGTTGTCGTACGAATGCGATACATCACCCCAAGTAAGCGCCTCTAGCTCAATTGGCAGAGCAATTGACTCTTAATCAATGGGTTCTGGGTTCGAGTCCCAGGGGGCGCACAAAATAAACCCCGTCGGTTATGGCGGGGTTTTGTTGTATACCATGGTGATTTGCAATCGTGATGCTGGATGTTGATGTTCGCCAAAATCGCTGACTACAGCCGTATTCGTAAGTTGCAAAACGCGCTTGATGCTCGTATAGTATTTATCTGTTGCCGTTGCGAAGCTGCAATATTTGTTACCTAAGCGCCTTTAGCTCAATTGGCAGAGCAATTGACTCTTAATCAATGGGTTCTGGGTTCGAGTCCCAGAGGGCGCACAAAATAAACCCCGTCACTATCTGTGACGGGGTTTGCTTTTTATACAGTCCGGCTGGATTAGTGTATATGCATTATCCGAGACAGCCCTGTATGGTACAGGCCGCTTAAGAGCCTAGAGAACAGGCCAGCGTGAGGTTACAAACTCGCGGAAGGCAGAGACGTCGCGACTTTGATTGAGAACGCCGGTCCCGTGAATGGTGGTAATCTCAGGCGCATCCTCAAAAATAAGCAGGAAAGAGCTGCCGTTCACCGATTCAATAGCCACCGAATGTTCACCTACCCGGTATGCGTGCAGCGCATTTGTGTTATCAATGGTGGATGCGGTGCCCGCAGGTGTAACATCTGGCATGCGAATAGGGGCGATAATAACCTCGTCAGGAACCTCTTGGTAGCCCACCAAAAAATGCTCCTGCATAGGTTCTTGGTGTTGGTCGATATCGGGGTTGCGGTAGATGGCGCTTCCGGTAGCGTAGACCAAGTCGTAGGCCCCATAGTTAATAATCTGCTCATCGAATGCAGGGTGGAGCACCTTGATGAGCTGTTCTCCCGTAAGAGCCTCGGCGCTCTGTGGTTGGTTAGACTGCTCCGGTGTAGGGGAGGGTGAAGCAGCCAAGTTTTGCGAGTCGGTCATGTACTCATCTTACCGGCGAAGGCGTTCTACGTCACTGCATCACGTCACATATTTACCTGGGGGAATCCTGGAGCTCGCAGATTACCGCAAGAATCAATTATTGTCTGTGTCGGTGCTGACCTGAGTCAGGCTCTCTTGGGTGCTGGGAATACAGCAGGATGTCCTACAGAGCCGGGTAAGAGCTCGAAAATATATCGAAAGTACACGCAATGCGAAGAAATTAGAGAAACTCTCATAAAAACGGCGTGGAAATTTGACTCATGACATCAAGAGCGAGACTATATAAAGGTGCAAACACGCAAGACGCAGCGAATTCTTAGCCTTGTCGTCGTCGCCTAGGGCGCTTCACAAGGTAGATTTTCTGTGAATAGAATGTGCGCCCTTCGCAACACCATAGCGGAGGGTATTTTTATAGCTAAAGGCGCCCGACCGGAGCCTACAGCGAGCGAAACAGTGCGTAAGATACCCGAACAGGCGGGCTTCACGCGCATCTGTCGAGAACTAGAAAACAATACAAACGAGGCATCATTATTATGACCACGGGATTTTCGATTAACTCCGCGGGTAGTGGGCAGGCTGAAGAAAAAGCCCCTGCTGCCGAACGCATGACCGGCTCGCAAGCGATTATTCGTACACTCGAACTTTTGGGTGTTACCGATGTCTTCGGTCTGCCAGGTGGCGCAATTCTGCCCACCTACGACCCCTTGATGGATTCTTCCAAAATTAACCACATCCTCGTTCGTCATGAGCAGGGGGCAGGGCATGCGGCTCAAGGGTATGCAACTTCCACCGGCAAAGTCGGCGTGTGTATTGCAACATCAGGGCCGGGCGCCACAAACCTGATCACCGCGATCGCGGACGCCAATATGGACTCCGTTCCGCTGGTAGCTATCACCGGTCAGGTTTCCACCAAACTTCTGGGCACCGACGCCTTCCAAGAAGCGGATGTGGTGGGCATGACCATGCCGATTACCAAGCACTCCTTCATGATTTCTGATCCACAGGATATTCCGCGTGCGCTCTCTGCCGCGTTCCATATCGCCTCCACCGGACGCCCCGGCCCCGTGCTCGTGGACATCACCAAGGATGCGCAGGTCGGTATGATGGAGTTCAACTGGCCTCCCAAGGTTGAGGTGCGTGGGTATACTCCCGTAACCCGTGGTCACTCCAAGCAGATTCGTGAAGCGGCCAAGCTCATCAGTGAATCCAAACGTCCCGTGCTGTACGTTGGCGGCGGTATTATCCGCTCCGGTGCATCCGAGGAGCTGGCAAAGCTCGCCGAAATTACTGGGGCTCCCGTGGTGACCACGTTGAACGCCCGTGGTGCTTTCCCAGACTCCAATCCGCAAAACCTGGGCATGCCTGGTATGCACGGCACCGTTCCCGCCGTGTTCGCTATGCAGAAATCCGATCTGCTGATTACTCTAGGGGCTCGTTTTGACGACCGCGTGACCGGTAAACTCGACTCTTTCGCCCCCGAAGCCAAGGTCATCCACATTGACGTAGACCCGGCAGAAATCTCCAAGATTCGCTTCGCAGACGTGCCGATCGTGGGTGATTTGCGCTATGTGCTCCCCGAACTCAATGAACTGCTCTCCACCGAGTTCGCCAATAAGTTGCCGGATTTGGGGCAGTGGTGGGTTGAACTTGATACCATCAAGAACGACTACCCCCTTGGGTACACCAAGACCGATGATGGTTTGGGATCCCCCCAGCACGTATTGGAGCGCCTGAGCGCCCTCACCGGCCCCGATGCTTTCTACGTGACCGGCGTGGGACAGCATCAAATGTGGGGCGCACATTTCATCGGCCAAGAGAAACCACGGCATTTCCTCAGCTCAGCAGGACTCGGCACTATGGGATACTGCGTTCCCGCCGCTATGGGCGTGAAAGTTGCCAACCCAGACTCAATTGTGTGGGCTATTGATGGTGACGGTTGTTTTCAGATGACCAACCAGGAACTTGCCACCTGCGCACAGAACAACATTCCCATCAAGGTTGCCGTGGTCAATAACTCCTCGCTGGGTATGGTGCGTCAGTGGCAGGCACTCTTCTACGATGGTCGATACTCCAACACCCACCTGCGCACCGGGCACGGAACCGACCGCATCCCTGACTTTGTGAAGCTTGGCGACGCCTATGGATGCGCCACTTTCCGCTGCGAGAGGGACGAAGATGTGGACGAGGTTATCAAACAAGCGCTCGCTATCAACGACCGTCCCGTGGTGATTGACTTTACTGTGAGCCCCGATGCCATGGTGTGGCCGATGGTGCCCGCCGGCGTATCAAACGACCTCATCCAAATCGCTAAAAACACGTCACCCGATTTCGGTCGAGAAGAGGGAGAAAACTAATGAGCCTGCACACCCTATCCGTTTTAGTTGAAGACAAACCCGGTGTGCTCTCACGCGTGACCGGTTTGTTCTCTCGCCGCATGTTCAATATTCAGTCTTTGGCGGTGGGACCCACCGAGGTTCCTGACGTTTCGCGCATCACAATTGTTGCTGATGGTGAGCCTGAGACTTTGGAACAGCTCACTAAGCAGCTCAACAAGCTGATCCATGTGCTTAAGGTGGTGGAGCTAGCCCCAGAGACTTCAACACAGCGTGATCACATCATGGTTAAGGTCAAGGCGGATGCCGCCGCTCGCCTGCAGGTTGTGCAGGCCGCTGACCTTTTCCGTGCTTCGGTTATTGATGTCTCTACCGAGTCCGTGGTGATTGAGGCAACCGGTTCTCCCGAAAAGCTCAACGCCTTGCTTGATGTTCTTGAACCTTACGGAGTGCGAGAGATCGTGCGTGCTGGAACCATTGCGCTCTCTCGTGGTCCACGTTCCATGAGTGAACGTATCTAACGCTAAAACCCTGTCAGGATGTGGGAAGCACCGCCCGCGGTTTGATACTTCCCGCATCCTGAGATTTATCACAGAACGCCCATGAGCGGCGCCACGTCTAGTAAACTTAACGCCTGAGCCTGAGTTCGGGCTAAACCTATTATTTTGAGGAGACAAAATGGCAGCAACCATTTTCTACAACGACGATGCAGACCTCGCCCCAGTCCAGGGACGTACCGTTGCGATTATCGGTTATGGTTCTCAGGGACATGCACACGCTCTGAACCTGCGTGATTCTGGAGTCAAGGTTATTGTTGGCCTGTCTGAGGGCTCCAAGTCCCGCGCTAAGGCAGAAGCTGAAGGTCTGCGCGTAGCTACCGTTGCTGAAGCTGCAGCTGAAGCGGACCTCATCATGATTCTGACCCCGGACCAGGTACAGGCTCAGGTCTACAAAGAGAGCATTGAACCTAACCTGAAGCCCGGCGATGCTCTGTTCTTCGCACATGGCTTCAACATTCACTTCGGGTACATCACCGTTCCCGAAGGCGTGGATGTAGCTATGGTTGCGCCGAAGGGTCCCGGCCATACCGTACGTCGTGAATATGAAGCAGGTCGTGGTGTGCCCGCTCTCGTTGCCGTTGAGAAGGATCCGTCCGGTAAAGCTCTGGATCTTGCTCTGTCCTACGCTAAGGCACTCGGTGCAACCCGTGCAGGTGTTATTAAGACCACTTTCACCGAAGAGACCGAGTCTGACCTCTTTGGTGAGCAGGCGGTGCTGTGCGGTTCGCTCTCACAGCTGGTTCAGTACGGTTTCGAGGTTCTTACCGAGGCAGGATACCAGCCTGAAATTGCATACTTCGAGGTTCTGCACGAACTCAAGCTCATTGTGGATCTGATGATTGAGGGCGGTATTGCTAAGCAGCGTTGGTCCATTTCCGACACCGCCGAGTACGGCGACTACGTCTCCGGTCCTCGCGTGATTTCTCCTCAGGTCAAGGAGAACATGAAGGAAGTTCTCGCCGATATCCAGAACGGCGCCTTCGCAAAACGCTTCATGGACGATCAGGCCGCAGGCGCACCCGAGTTCAAGGAACTGCGTGCTAAGGGCGAGTCTCACCCGATTGAAGCTACCGGTCGCAAACTGCGCGAGCTGTTCTCGTGGAACACTGTTGACGATGACTATACCGAAGGTTCGGTGGCTCGCTAAGCACTAAGCTACTAGCGTTTCTGGGGGTGTCTATCATGATGGTAGGCACCCCTTCGTGTGTGCTTGGCCTTTGAGATATTTACGGCGACTAATAGCAATGCTCTGGAATTTCTTTCCTATCGTATATACCACCTACCTGAGCGGCTGGAGCTATATGGTGCTGTTCCTGCTACCGGACAAAATAGGTAATGACGAAATCGGTTGTGTGTTGGCTCGGGAAGGTGCTCTCATTAAACCAGGGCGCAGGTGGAAACACCTGCACAACCCAGCAATGACCATAGATAGAACCGTTGAAGGAGAGCTTCCTGTGAGCAATATTGTTGAGAAAGCTACTGCCCTTGTTGAAGAGCTCTATGCTGAAAACCCATTACCCACTATTAGGATTAAGCCCTCTGAGGCTGCTGAGCCGCTGCCGGTGACCGTCTCGAAGTTCGGGGGAGTGCCGTATCTGCCCGCTGGGGTGGAGGCGCCCACCGACTCGGACGGGGTGCCGATGGGCATGGTTGCGCAGATTAACTGTACTGAACTGCCTGAGAATCCCATTTATCCGCCCACCGGCATGGTGCAGTTCTGGGTGAGCACAAACGCAGGGTGGGGGATAGATAAGGAAGAGAACCACCGTGTGATCTACTATCCTCAGCTGGGTGAAGCGAACCCGGATGCGGTAGCGACTTGTGAGGATCATGAGCGGGAATTCTGGTGGCCTATCAAACATGAGTGTGCACTCGAATTTACGACACTTGGGCGGGAAATATTTGCCCCGAACGATTCGATAAATCACCCGCTGCTTGAGAAATGGAACCAGGCATACCCGGAACAGGCTATTACGAGTCTTTTTGACCTTGATGTATATGATGTGGAAGATATTGAGGAAATTACTGGTTCAGGGGACTACTCAAGGCTTGGTGGGTTACCGCACTTCATGCAGGGCGATCCACGCCGTAAATACCCTGAAAACTCTGATGTTCGCAGGCGTACCGTGAACCTGTTAACGATGGATTCGTATGGGAACACGGTGCTCTGGGGCGATGTTGGTACAGCGAACTGGCTGATCGCCCCGGACCGGTTGGCAGCCCGTGACTTCTCGCAGGTCTTCTATGAGTGGTCATGCGGCTAGCGGGCTCGGCTCGCTGCTGTAAACACAGGCGACCCCTTCGCACATTCTGCGTGCTGAGCACCGTCACGGGGTGTAGCGTGCAACATGTGCGAGGGGATCTGCTACTGCAGCTGGGATTGTACGCGGGTACATGACGGCGGCTTGTCGTATTACTCTTTCACCGCATCTATGCTGAAAAACTGCGGTAAGATTAATAATTATGAGTGCTACCCCCTTCTACATCACGACTGCGATTTCTTATCCCAACGGAAACCCCCACATCGGTCATGCCTATGAGACCATTGCCGCCGATGTGTTGGCACGTTTCAAGCGACTCGACGGTTTTGACGTGCGCTTTATGACGGGCACCGACGAACATGGGCAGAAGATGCAGACTACCGCTGAGAAACAGGGGAAAACCGCCAAAGAACTCGCCGATGAGAACTCTGCCCGTTTTAAAGCGATGAACGATGCTCTCGGTATTAGCTACGATCGCTTTATTCGCACTACGGATCCGGACCATTATGAGGCATCCCAAGCAATCTGGAAGCGTATGGAAGAGAACGGGGATATCTACCTCGATAAATATGCCGGATGGTACTCCGTGCGAGATGAGGCCTATTACGCCGAGGATGAGACCGAAGAACGCGACGGACAGCGCTACGCCATTTCTACCGGAACGGAAGTCGAATGGACTGAGGAAGAATCTTATTTCTTCCGCCTCTCAAAGTATGCCGATAAACTTCTGGATCTCTATAAGAATGAAGGGTATGTTTTCCCTGAATCACGTCGCAATGAGCTGATCTCATTCGTCAAGGGTGGTTTGAACGACCTTTCGATTTCACGCACCACCTTCGACTGGGGCGTTCCTGTGCCTGGCAACGATAAACATGTCATGTACGTGTGGGTGGATGCGCTGACTAACTATCTAACCGGGCTTGGCTACCCCAATACGGACGGGGAACTGTTCACGAAATATTGGCCCGCTGATCTGCACCTGATCGGTAAGGATATTACTCGATTCCACTCTATCTATTGGCCTGCGTTCCTCTGGTCTGCCGGTCTTGAGCTGCCCAAACGCGTATTTGGGCACGGGTTCCTGCTGGTTAATGGTGAGAAAATGTCGAAGTCGGTGGGCAACGTGGTGGACCCCGCGGATCTTGTGGCAGCGTTCGGGCTGGATCAGGTCCGATTCTTCCTGATGCGCGAGGTCTCTTTCGGACAAGACGGCTCGTACTCCGAAGAATCCATTATCAACCGCATCAATTCTGATCTTGCGAATAACTTGGGTAATCTGGCGCAGCGTTCGCTCTCAATGGTTGCCAAGAACTGCGACGGTAGGGTACCGGTCCCTGGAGAATTTACTGAGGCTGACCGCAAGATTCTGGTCGGTGCTTCCGCACTTTATGAACCGGTGCGGGCAGACTATGATGAGCAGGCGTTCCACCGTGCCCTAGAGCGCATCTGGACTGTGCTTGCCGATACGAATGCTTACTTTGCGGAACAGGAACCGTGGACTCTGCGCAAAAACGGCGAATTTGAGCGCATGAATACCGTACTCTACGTGACTCTTGAGGTGGTCCGCCAGGTTGCCATTCTGATGCAGCCGGTGATGCCCAGTTCGATGGAGAAACTTCTTGACCTGCTGGGGGTAGCAGAAGGGGAGGAACGCCTTTTCGCTGCGCTCCCTAAGAACCTGACAGCTGGGAAGGAGCTTCCTGCACCGACACCGGTTTTCCCGCGATACGAAGCGCCAAAAGAGGCATAGAATCACACTATAAAGTACAGAATATCCCGGAACCTTTTTGGAGGTTCCGGGATATTTTTGATAGTGAGGGCTCCCGGTATTGTCTAAAACACCGGGAGCCCTCACCCGTTGCAGGATCTAGCCTACCTGATTAGTGGGAACTCAGCCCTTCTACCGGGGACTGTCGCGCCGACCGGAAGGCTGGGATAGCTGATGCCGCGAACGCAGCGATGATACCCACGATGAGCACGAGAACCAGACCGCTGACAGGTAGAACTACTGCCATAGCCATGGACTCGCGAGTAGCGTGTACCAGTACTTGAGAAAGTACAAGGCCTATACCCACACCCGAAACGATACCCATCGCCAACGCGCCGAGAGTAATCATGACAGCCTCGGTCGAAACCATACGCCGCAGCTGCTTGCGGGACAGGCCCAGCGAGCGGAGCATCGCATTCTCCCTGCGACGTTCGTTCACCGATAGGGTCATAGTATTCGCCACACCGATAATGGCGATCACAATAGCCAGTGCCAGCAGGATCAAGGCACCACTGAGCATAATAGTCAGCATTTGGTCATTATTCTTGCGAATCTGAAGACCACCTTGAAAATCGGTTCCGTTGTTTGCCTTGGCAAGCTCCCCTTGAAGCTCGGTATTATCGCTTGATGACAGTGGAGTGCTTGCCCGCACCAGAACCATGGTTGCTGTACCGCGTGCTGCGAAACTACGCGCCAAGGCGGGGTTTTCCTGAGCCGCTTTCATGAGCGCTTCTTGGGCGGCGGGATCGTCTGGCAATGCCTGATTACTAGCGGCCTGCGGATCAGATGCATTCTGTACCTGGGCACCGGTTTCCGGTGATACCACGAAGAATGGTTCCTTAGTGTTTGCCTTGACGGGTTTGAGCTCAATCTCGCCAAGAGGGCCGCTGACCTTAAGACGAGTGTTGTTATCGAACTTACCCAGATCCCAAATATCCTGGGGGACGAGTACCTCATCATTCTTTAAATTGGTACCTGATTCTCCGGTTGCTACCTTGTGCAGATCATCGTTGCTAAGCGCGATTACATTGTCTTTGAGATTGGCGGAGTCTGCGTTATCGGGCTTTGCTGTGTATTCGATAACGCCCGCAGCCGAACCGACGCTGACAGCCTCAACATTCTTCGTGCCCCTGATCTTATCAGCAACTTCGTGAGCCTTTGTCACGCTTGCGCTGCCGTTAGTTGTGGTAGATTCACCGAAAGGAGCGTATGCCGAAATCGGCGATATCCTATCAATCTCTTGGGCAATGGAGGCGCTCATCACTGAGTGGCTGGTGAGAACAGCGGAAATAACCAAGGTTCCTACCAGCACGGCTCGCCCAGTGGAAACCGTGCGTTTGGGTGAGCGCAAGGAATTTGCTAACGCCAGTTTACCCGTTTGCCCGCGCAGAGCTACGCCGAAAAAACGAACCAGAGGGATGAGAACCCACGGGGTGAGAAGAAAGACTGCTATGCCGAGGAAGAGGCATGCCAGCAGTACGGAAGAGATAGCGGATCCGCCGTCTTTATTCCCTATAGCCGCGATAGCGATAATAACGCCTGCAAGAGCGGAGAGAACACCGAAGATTCCTCCTAAAACGCTAGGTTTCTTGACCGCCTGGCTTGTGCTTGCGCTCATGGCACTAATAGGGGAAATACTCAGTGCGGTGCGCGCCGGTATAAGTGAAGCGAGTACGGTCACAGCGGTGCACATGAGTACGCCTGCAATAAACGCCGTGGGGGAGAAATTGACGATGAACGAGCTGAACATCGCGTTTAGAATGCCACCGACCGCGTATACCAGTCCTGAACCGATGACTGAGAAGAAGACCCCAATTATTAGTGATTCTATGAGGAGCATCCGCACCAGCGAACCACCGCGGGCACCGAGAGTACGCAGCAGGGCGAGTTCGCGTACACGCTGCCCCACCAGCACCGCGAAGGTGTTCGAAATGACGAACGAAGAAACCAACAGAGCCAGAATTGCGAAGGCGATAAGAATGGTATTCAGCGAGTTGAAGAGCGTTGAGAACTGTTTCTTAAGGTGATCTATCATCTGCGTGTTAGAGAGCACCTTGGGGGTGGTGTTTTTATCACCGGTGTTCAGTTCTTTCTGCAGAGCGTCACGCGAGTCCTGGGTATTGTTCTTGAGCTTAATGAACGCCTGAGGCGCCATGGGTTTAGCGGGGTCTGAGACGATCCCGCCCTCTTCCTCTGCAAGCTGACGCGCGGTATCCGCAAGACCGGTGCCACCAATAAAAACGTTGTCGCTCATCTGTGAATCTGAGATACCGGTGTTAAAGGTAGCTGTGAGGGTGTACTCGGTGTCTTTCGCGTTATCCTTATCGGTGGCTGAGGTGACGATATTGGGCATGGTCACCTTATCGCCAATTTTCAGGTTGTGTTTCTCGGCGAAACTCTTAGCGACCAGGAGTTCGGTGTCTGTGGACGGGAGATTCCCCTCAATATCAAAGGGCGAAAGGTCCTTTGACGGTGGCGCAGAACCGTATGCTACCTTCTCCTTATCGGCTCCGTAGGTGCCGGAAAAAGTGTATAGAATCCAGGATGAGCTAACCTCAGGAGATTCCTGAATCTTCTTAACCGTGTCATTGGACATCGGGAACTTAGCGGTTGAGTTCTGATTATCCTGGTCCATGACACCCGCAGAGACTACCATGTTCTCGGAGTTAGCGTAGACATCACCGATAGTCGCATCCATCGTGGCCTGAAGCGATGCGGTAAGCATCAGCACTGCTGAGATGAAGAACGATGAAATGGCGATACCAATACCCGTGAGAATGTATTTCTTCTTGGAGGAGCGGATATTTGCCCGCGCCACCGTATTAAGCGTTGCAGCCATGTTATTCACCTTCCAACTGGCCCATAGCCTGAAGCACCGCGTCGTGGGTGGGATTAAGCATTTCGCCAGCAATCATGCCGTCTTTGAGGAAGACCACGCGGTCTGCGTAGGATGCTGCGTGTGCATCGT
>NZ_KV804815.1:691239-718189 GCF_001811455.1 Rothia sp. HMSC065G12 | reverse complement strand
CTGCGTGTGCATCGTGGGTCACCATGAGGATGGTCTGTTGGTGCTCGGTTGCTGCATCCCGGAGAAGCCGCAGGACCTCAGCTCCGGAGTTTGAATCGAGGTTGCCGGTGGGCTCGTCAGCGAAGACGACGTCCGGACGGGAGAGCAACGCACGCACAATAGCAACGCGTTGCTGCTGACCGCCGGAGAGTTGTTCGGGGCGGTGATCCAGACGTTTTTGCAGCCCGAGGGTTTGAACAAGGTAGTCGCGCCACACCGAATCGGGCTTTTTACCGGCCAAGCCGAGCGGCAAATCGATGTTCTGCCCGGCGGTGAGGGTTGGAACTAGGTTGAATGCCTGGAAAATGAACCCGACATGCTCACGGCGGAATTCGGTAAGCTGATTGTCTTTTTGTCCGTAGAGGTCGGTATCGCCGATGCGAATAATCGTCTCTGGATTACGATCTGGAGTATCTAGCGTGGCGAGAGTTTGCATCAGGGTTGATTTACCAGAACCGGAAGGCCCCATGATGGCGGTGAACTTGCCGTACTCGAAGTCGATGCTCACATTGTTAAGGGCATGAACGATGGCTTCGCCCGTGCCGTAGGTCTTGGACAGATTACGTGTTGCTACCGCAGGTTCGTATGCGGGAATTGTTGATGTGCTCATGATTTAATTGTTTCAAGATTGCAAAAATATATCCCCTGACATTTGTCATCCTTTGAGCTGAAATTCTTGAAGGCAAAATAAATGGCACTCATACTTTTGGATGAGAAATACTAGGGATTGAAAAAAGCAAGCCTCCTTAAGGATGAAAATACCCACGAAGAAGAAAAATAATTAAAATAAAAAATTTAGAGTCTATGCAATAATTATGGACGGTATTTTGATCCCTAGAAAGTAAGAATATATAGACTATTTAGATCTATAAAAGTGGGTTTTCTAAGTTTTATATCTGGGACTTCTACACGTAAAAATAATTCGGGAGCACGAACCACATAAAAAGGGCAAACTCCCTAATGTGGGGAGTTCGCCCTTTTCGATGCAGGTTATTTTGCCAATCGACTAGCCTCGCATGCCCTCCACAGGGGAGAGACGGGCCGATCGGGCCGCTGGTAATATCGAGGCAACGAACGCCGATACCAGACCTACCAGCAGAACAAAGAACAATCCAAGGTAAGGAAGATCAATGACGACTTCAGTAGAAGAACTGGTACCTGCAATCACAACTTTAGCGGCGGCAATACCAATTCCAACACCCGCGAGGATGCCTAGGATCACGGCTCCTAAGGTAATCAGAATTGCCTCGGCTGAAATCATGTGACGCAGCTGTTTGCGGGAGAGACCCAGTGAGCGAAGCATCGCATTCTCGCGGCGACGCTCGTTCACCGACAAAGTCATCGTATTGGCTACACCGATAATCGAGATGACTACGGCCAGGGCAAGAAGAACTAATGTGAAGATCAGCATGATCATCATAATCTGATCAAATTGCTGGCGTCCCTGCAAACCACCGGTGAATTCGTTACCGTCATTAGCCTTGGTGAGCTGTTCCTGAAGAGTCGAGTTTGCACTTGAGGAAAGCGGTGACTTGGCGTGAACGAGCACCATAGTCTGGGCACCGGTAGCCCCACTTGTCGATGATGCAGCAGAACTCTGCTCCCCAGCATCTGGGGCAGCTTCTGCAGGAACTTGAGTGTTTTCAGGAGCCTGTGATGAATCCAGCAGAGGCTTTGGATCTGAGGCGTTCTGCAGCTTGGCACCGGTCGTGGGATTCACAATATATAGCGACATATTGCTGCTGGTAGACTTGATGGGTTTTAACTCTACCGTCCCCAAGGGACCACGTGCTTTAAGGCGAGTGGAGTCATTGAAGTGGGCATTATCATAAAGGGCAGCCGAGACAAGCACGGTATCATCTTCGAGCTGATGTGACCCTTCAGTCGGAATGACCTTTGTGAGATCGTCGTGGCTGAGTGCTACCAGATTCTCGGTGCGATTCTGTGCTTCACCACCGTCTTTCGGAGGAACCGTGAAATCAACGGTACCCGCTGCAGAAGCCACAGCAACACTATCGACGTTTTCCAAACCGTGAACTTTATCAGCGACAGAGCGCGCCTTATTGACGCTCTCAGATCCTGCTGTAGGTCCGGTACCGTAGGTGGCTGCCGCAGAGATCGGGTATAGCTTATCCATCGCGTTCGCCACGGTGGATGTCATGATGGAATATCCGGTCAGTACTGTAGTGACGACAAGTGCGCCTACCAGGACCGCACGCCCGGTCGAAACGGTACGTTTCGGGGAACGCAGTGCATTTGCTACCGCCAATTTTCCGGTCTGGTTGCGGAAGACTGAGCCCAGGACACGAACAAGGGGCAGAAGAAGCCACGGGGTCAGCATAAAGACCGCAATGCCCAGCAGAAGCGCGGCAATCATAACGAGAAGAACAGAGGTTCCTGCATTTGAGCTATCGTTATTCTGCGTGATGGTGTTGAACGCAACGATCATGAGTGCACCGCCGCCAGCACCGATAACAAGACCCGCAATAAGGCCTGCGATGTTCGGCTTCTTGACCGCCTGAGCCGTAGTTTCGCCCATCGCGCTGATGGGAGAAATCTTCAAAGCGGTACGTGCCGGAGCGAGCGAGGCAATAACCGTGACCAAGGTGCACAGTACAACACCGACAACAAAAGCCATCGGATCGTAAGAAACCATGAAACTATTATTGGATAGCGCACTCAGCAATGCCGCGATCGGATACACGAGAACCGCGCCGATAGTGGAGAAAATGACGCCCACAACAAGCGATTCAACCACAAGCATACGCACCAAGGATGAGCCCTGTGCTCCTAGAGTACGTAACAACGCCAGTTCGCGGATGCGCTGTCCCACGAGAACCGCAAAGGTATTCGAGATAACGAACGAAGAAACCAACAGTGCTAATGCGGCAAAGGCGCCTAAGATGACACCGAGGAACGTGAATATCGTGGAGAGCTGTTTCTTCACAACCTCCATGTACTCAGGACCGGACATAACAGAAGGCTCAGTTTTTTTGTCACCCGTGTTGAGTTTCTTCTGCAGCTCTGCGCGAGCAGCGGCGTCGTCCGTTCCTTTGAACTTGACGTATGCCATGCTGGCACCGGGAACGGCGTAGTTTGCAGAAGAAGCACCCCCAGCATTTTTGAGTGCCTTGTTAGCTGCCTCCCCATAGGAAGTTCCGCCAATAAACATAGCGTTATTCGTATCGGAGCCTGAGAATCCGACATCAAAAATACCGGTGATGGTGTACTCGCGCGTAGTTCCTGTATTTGGGTCAGAGATCGACGCGACTATATCAGGGGAACTGACCTTAGAATTAAGTTGAAGATTATGCTTTTGTGCAAAATCTTTCGAGACCATCAGCTCGGTGTCTGAGGTCGGCAATTTACCTTCAAAGTCGAAGGGAAAAAGATCTGCACTGTTAGGCGCTTGGGTATAAGAAACTTGAGTTTTATCGGGACCAAACTTACCCCGGCCCTGGTAGACAATCCACGACTGATCGACTGAATCATCATTCTGAATATTTTTGATGCTCTCTTCATCCAGATAGATATTTGCTTCAGTGTTAGAGTTATCGCGCGCATAGGAAGAGACAACAACGTTATCTGCTTTGGAAAGAATGCCATTTACCGATGCATTTAGAGTTCCCTGCAAAGAGCTGACTAATACAATAACGGCAGCAATAAAAAATGAAGAAATTGCGATACCGATTCCAGTAAGAATATATTTTCCTTTAGACGCGCGTAAATTAGCGCGCCCCACCGTATTAAGCGTTGTAGCCAATGTTATTCACCTTCCAACTGTCCCATGGCGTTTAGAACAGCATCGTGGGTGGGTTTGAGCATTTCGCCAGCTATGGCACCGTCTTTGAGGAAGACTACGCGGTCTGCGTAGGATGCTGCGTGTGCATCGTGGGTCACCATGAGGATGGTTTGCTGATGCTCGTTTGCTGCGGTTCGCAGGAGCTTGAGTACTTCGGTGCCAGAGTTTGAATCGAGGTTGCCGGTGGGCTCGTCGGCGAAGACGACGTCCGGGCGGGAGAGTAGTGCGCGTACGATGGCGACGCGTTGTTGCTGACCACCGGAGAGCTGTTCGGGACGGTGGCTGAGCCGCTTTGTTAGACCCAAAGTTTCCACCAGATAATCGCGCCAAATAGGATCAGGCTTTTTGCCGGCCAAGCCGAGCGGCAAGTCAATATTCTGTCCGGCGGTGAGGGTTGGTACCAGGTTGAAAGCCTGGAAAATAAAGCCGATATGTTCGCGACGAAACTCGGTTAACTCTTTATCTCGCCGACCGTATAGCTCGGTATCGGCAATTTTGATGCTGGTGTTGGGGTTAACATCCGGGGTATCTAGGGTTGCCAAAGTCTGCATAAGGGTAGATTTACCGGAGCCGGAAGGCCCCATAATAGCGGTAAATTTACCCTGTTCGAAAGAAACTGTTACGTTATTGAGGGCATGTACCGTCGCCTCACCTGTGCCGTAAGTCTTGCTCAGGTTTTGGGCGGTAACAGCTGGTTTAACAGAAGTATCTAATGTAGTAGTCATAACACCAATTATCCCAAACTAGAATGAAAACCTGTGGGAGGTTTTATCATACTTTTGGGTGATTTCTGGAGTTCTGTCTCTAAAATAACCGTAACTATTTTCAAGGTAAAGTTAGTGAAAGTACAGGCAATATTATAATTAGACTACTTTCTCAGGAATGTATGCGAGAATAATATATAAGTTAGGAATGTGTTCTATTAAATACTTGGTACAGGTAGTAATTTTTATATGCTGCATAGAATCTGCACAGACTCAGTCTTCTCGAAGCGCCTGAACTGGTGAGACTTTTGAGGCGCGTACGGAGGGAACCCACGAAGCTAAGACAGCAATTCCTAAAGCGCCGAAGAATGCTATACAGTATTCCGTCAGGGGAATTCGGTAGATGATCTCAATGTTCTGTGGCGTGATAGCGCGTGTCAGGATAAACCCGGCAAGCGTGCCGCCGATGAGAGCAACCAGCAGCGCTGAGAGCGTGATAAGAATAGCTTCCATCATGATGGCGGAACGTAATTGCTGACGCGAAAGCCCTAGAGTGCGGAGGAGCGCATTTTCGCGGCTTCGTTCATGAGCTGAGAGCATCAAGGTATTACTTACCCCTAACACCGAAATCAGCACCATAAGAGCAATAATAGCCAGGATGGTATACATGATAACGATAAGGGAAATTTCGACAACAGCACGCGTCTCTAGAATGCCCGCGAGATATAATCCGTGTGTTGTACGGGCAATATCCGTTAGATCATTCCGTAATTCTGTACTTTCATCAGAACTCAGCCCCTGTTTGGCGCGCACTACCACATAGGACTCTCCAGTAGAAGAAGTACCTTCAAGAAGCTGGGGATGATCAAGATCCTGTACCTTGGCGGCGGTCTCACGTGAGATATAGGGGGTATGGTCATCAGTTTGCGAGTACACCGCAGTAAGCCGTAGGTCTCCACGTGGACCGTGAAGTGTAAAACTAGGTGGCTTATGCCCTTGCAAGGCATGTTGTTCTGAGCGAGGCAGAACCACCACATCACCCTGCAATATCGTTTCGGAGGTACCAGGCAATACTACGTCAATATCCTGAGGCAAAACCGCATAGGCATCGGGAGGATCAGTATGGTCAGGAGCGCCAGCTGCAGCGCTGGGATTACTGCCTGCTTCATTCACCGGCCCATCTGAAGTTGTGAGAGTATGAGAATCATCATCGCAGGTGAGGTTTCCCGCATATTGTACAAACGCTTCAGACTGTACGGATGGCAGTTCTTGGATCCTGCGTTGCGCATCCTGTGCCTGGTGCATATACCGTTCTGCAGTGGATTCAGAATTCTGGGAATTGTGTGCAGTAGAGGAGCTATCCTCCGTATCCTTGGAGTCATTAAACGTTAGAACCGCTGCCGGACGTTCTGTCTGCTGTATAAAGCCTGTGACAGATGCCTTAAGGGTCACATAACCTGTAAGCACCATAGCTATAAGCATCATTCCTACCAGGAGGGCTCGCCCGGTCGATACCATACGTGCCGGAGAACGCAATGCATTTTTACACGCGATAGAGACCCCGTTAGGGTACGCGCTATCAGAGAGGACCAGAACTTCACAAGCGGTGAAAGTATTTTATGGGCTGCCGTCAAAATAGCAAAGCATAAGAGAGCAGCAGCAATAATACCCACAACAAGCACTTGAACACTATGGGTTCCCTCCATGCCATCAGGCACGTGCTCAGAGGATTTACTCATGAAGACTGCATACGCCACAATACCCGCCACAAGCAATAACAGGGCGATAACCCCCTGATGCTTACCGTAGGTAGAAACCTGCTGTACTACGCCATCACGAAGCCCTTGCACAGGCGATACTTTTGATGCTGCATAGGCGGGTTTAAGAGCGGCGATCCAGGTGACGGCAACACACACTGGCAGAGTAACTCCCAAAGGGACCAGAGAAAAAGTGAAAACCAATGTATGAGCGGCCCACGACGTGATAACCACCCAAAGAGCGTAGGCAAGTGTAATACCTAAAGAAGCTGCGAGAACTCCCAAAACCGTAGATTCTGCCAGCACTATAGTGAGAAGATTGGGGCGGCTGGCTCCTAAAGTACGCAGCAGAGCGAGTTCGCGGGTGCGCTGAGAAAGCAACACGCTGAATGTATTGGTGATAACAAAAGCAGAGACCATGAGGGCTAACGCTGCCAGACCTAAAAGGGCTGCGGTGAGCAGATCATTGGCAAAACCTATGTCCGGTTCTAATTTGTGGGCATATTCATGCGCTGGTACTACACGCCCATGATTGTCGTGGTGCGCGGTAAATTCCCGCTTAAAATCTTCAACCGAAACACCCTCACGAAGCTTGACTGCAACTATATGCGCATCATGAACAATATTTGTTTTATGCTCGCGATGAGCAATTTTAGATGTCGTTGTCAGCATAGTGCCACCGGCAAAAACTGTTATTGAATCTTCAGATCCCAGGGGTGGAGAATGGAAAGTACCAGTGATCGTATATTCCTTGGTGGGCAAGGAATCTTCTAAAGATAGTGTGCCGCCCTCAAAATTTGTAATGGATGTGGGAGTGGGCAGCTTTATTGTTGCGACCGGGTCAATGCCGTGAAATTTATCGCCTATATTGAGATGTAAAGACTCACGAAGCGACTCTGGGAGCAGAATTTCATGATCATTCTGTGGCATTCGCCCCTGTATCTGATAAGGAAACAAATCCGGGTCAGTGGGAGCTTGAGAAATCGCATAGGGCACAGGGTCGCCCGGCGCGTCATGATACATAGCTGAAACTACTGAGTCTTCCCGGATACCAGCCACCTGGGGGCTATTACGGATATCTTCAACTTCCTCAACCGAGAGAGCGCCCGACGAGTTCTCCTTGGCTTGCCCCGAGATGTTGGTAGCAACAACCGCATCGCTGTTACGTACCTGATTGCCGTAGTGTGCCACATATGTGGCGGAAATGATTGTATTGAGAAGAAGCACGGCACTCAGGAAAAAAGCTGCAACCGCAATGCCCAGTCCCGTCAAAATATATTTACGCCAAGATGCGCGCAGATTTGCATATATCAGCGAGAGCAGAGAGGAGATCATGTGTAAAAAATCCTGTGGCGTACTACATCATAAATATCGGTCTACTGTATAACCGTAAATGTTGGCTTGACAGATATTCATCATTCTCAAGAATGATTTTTCAGCCTTTTCACAGGTTCTGTCCTCAACGGTAGATGTAGACAAGGAGCCTACGAAACGATCCCAGCCTCATACGCCATAATCACGGCCTGAACCCTATCGCGGGCATCAAGTTTTGACAGAACATGCGAGACGTGGGTCTTAATGGTGGCCTCTGACAGCACGAGCGCACGGCTGATCTCCACATTGGAAAGACCCTGCGCAATCAGACGAAGTACCTCATGTTCACGCGGAGAAAGAGTCTGCATGAGTTCCTGGTGCAGAAGCTGCGGCTCCTCCTGAGAAGTGGGGGCAACACTGCCAGAATCCTGTTCCGAATGAACCTCCAACACCGGAATCATATGTTCCAGCAGGCGGCGTGTAGCGGAAGGGGCGATCACCGCATCACCGCGATGTATTGTTCGAATAGCCCCCAGAAGTTCTTCGGGAGGCGCATCTTTCAGCAAAAAACCGCTTGCCCCGGCACGTACCGCCGCATAGACATATTCGTCGACGTCGAAGGTAGTCAGCATAATAACCCTGGAATCAGGAACGTTGAGCTCTAGAATGCTTTTTGCAGCCTCCAGCCCGTCCATAATAGGCATACGAACATCCATAAGAACCACCTGAGGGGCAGTACCTTCTTCAGCCATACGAGCATAGCTATCAACCGCCGCTGCGCCGTCATCAGCTTCGAGAACAACCTGCAGATCGGGCTGAGAATTGATAAGCATCTTCAAACCGCCGCGTACAAGCTGCTGGTCATCAACCAGCATCACGGTAATCTGTTCGTTCATAGGATTTCCTTCAAAATGTTCTGTCATTTTTTACAATACTGGGTTTCCGTTACGTTTCGCGGTACGGCAGCCAAGCCTTCACGCTAAAACCACCCTGCAGATCCGGGCCGTAATGCAGGGTTCCGTCATACATTGTGATGCGCTCGCGCATGCCCAAGAGACCGTTACCGCTGCCCGGCACGAAGGAATATGGAGCATCCGAGCTATTGTGATGAGCCGGAGCGCTGTTGTACACGTCCAAATACAGGCCATCTCGTTTCCACGCAGCCGAGAGAGTAACGATCTCAGCATCGCGGGCGTGTTTAACGATATTGGTGAGCGCTTCCTGGATTACACGATATGCCGCTAGATCAGCTCCCTGAGGGAGGGCGCCACTTATGGTACCGGTAATACCAGCGAAGTCGATATTAACTCCCGACCTGCGAGCCTGCGCAACCAGAGCGGGAATTTCGTGAATTGTAGGCGCTGGAGCGTACATGGTGTCTTCATCGGTACGAAGAACCCCCAGGAGGGAACGCATCTGCGTGAGAGAATCGCGTGCGGTGACCGCAATAGTTTCAAGCGTCTGTTCCGCGATAGAAGCGTCATGTTCCTGAAGGTTAGTCGCTTCGGCGGGCTGAGTCGTCGTGGTCCGTATCGCGGCTGCGGCATACCTGGCGCCGTCAGCCTGCGTAATGATGCTGGAAAGTGAATGTGCCACAATATCGTGCATTTCGCGGGCGATGCGGGTGCGTTCATCCTGTGCCGCAAGACGCCGTTCCTGTTCTTGCTCAAATTCGAGGCGCATCGCTCGCTCTCGAAGCTCATCCTGGCGAATAATGCGGGTACGCCTTGAATCACCGATAAACCAGAGCACGGAATAAATCGCACCGCATAAGGTTGTGATGATAATCGAGCTTATAATAGCGGCAAATTGTTCGACCCGCGGAAGCAGCATGATGAAAAGCTGGGTCCCTACCGCAAAGGCACCAATCCAGCCCGCAATAAACATGCGGACCCGCAGCTTCTTCTTCCAGTGCCTGCCGATATGATAAGCCGCTACGCCTACCGGAAAATACAGATGAACGGGCAAAACATCCGGAATAAATAGAGTGAGAGCGGTGGAGACGAGAACAAACCAGATTGACCCATAAGGATGCCGGTACCGAAAATAAAGGGCGGTCGTATTGATGCATGCAATGAAAAAAGTAATGCCGCTATCCTTATAGGACATTGCAAGAGCTATGAGCAGAACAAACATCTGCATGAAAGCAACTACCGTGATATTAAACCAGCGGTAGTTCCTATCTATGTAGTTGTTGATTCGGCTCGTTAGATCCATGGGTTAAGTGTAACGTTCGCCCTCAAAACAGGTAATCACTCGGAAGGATGAATTCTGTACGTACTCGTGTAGGTCATGAGGCTGTAAAATCTGGAATAAGACCTCTCAAAACTGCGAGATTATGCGGGAATATATATGCCCATACTCTGAGAATCATGGCCTAAAATCTGCGCAATTGTTCGTGCCAGCAGTAGGGTAGAGGTATGACTACTGAACGTTCTATCAACCTTGCCGTGATCGCTGGCGACGGCATCGGGCCTGAAATTATTACCGAGGCGCAGCGTGTGCTTCAACGCGCCTGCGAGCTTGATTCTATTCGCGTAGATTCCACCGACTATAAACTTGGCGCCGAGCACTGGCTTAAAACCGGCGAGACCCTGCCCGAGAGTACGATGGAGTCTCTCAAACAGCACGATGCGATTCTTTTCGGCGCTATTGGTGCCGATCCGCGCAGCGGCAAGATCCCCTCAGGGCTGATCGAACGTGAAATGCTTTTGAAGCTGCGCTTCTCATTTGACCATTACATTAACCTGCGTCCCGCACGGCTGTACCCAGGGGCAGTGTCGCCGCTGAGGAACCCCGGAGAGATCGACTTCGTGGTGGTACGCGAAGGTACCGAAGGACCCTACGTGGGTAATGGAGGAACTATTCGCGGCGGTACCGATGCCGAAATCGCAACCGAAGTATCCATCAATACCGCGCACGGTGTTCGTCGGCTAATCCGGTACGCCTTCAAATTGGCACAGTCCCGCCGTAAGAAGCTGACCCTCATCCACAAAACAAATGTGCTCGTACACGCTGGTCGTTTGTACACCCGTCTTTTCGAAGAGATCGGGCGCGAATTTCCCGAAGTGCAAACCGATTACCTGCATGTTGATGCGGCAACAATTTTCATGACCACCGATCCCTCACGTTTCGACGTGATCGTAACCGATAACCTGTTTGGCGACATCCTGACCGATCAGGCGGGTGCAGTGACCGGAGGTATTGGCTACGCGGCCTCAGGCAATATCAACGCGGTAGGGGAGTTCCCCTCAATGTTTGAGCCCGTGCATGGTTCAGCCCCCGACATCGCGGGGCAGAATAAAGCAAACCCAACCGCCGCAATCCTCGCGGGAGCAATGCTTCTGCGGCACCTAGGCTATGAGTCGACGGCGGTCCGTATTGAGGATGCGGTCGAGGCCGATATGCGTGCCAACGGCGCCCGCGCCCGAGGCACCGACGAAGTTGGTAACGATGTCTTGGGGTTCCTAAGCTAGTTAAGGCTGAGGTAGCTTACGCCCTGCCTTCGATTTTCACGATATGGGCGGCGGTGGGTTGCGTGTGCGTTGTGCCTATTCATCAGGTACTCTAAAACATGTGCAACGGGCACATCCGCCCCGTCGTCCGCTGGCGTGGTCACAAGCCGCACTGATGAGCTTCGTAAGCGATGCCGCTTCTGCCTCCCACCTTGAGGTTTGCGCCGCCGATGCTATTGGCAGAGAGAATTGACAGAATAGGATTACACCATGGCACTTGAATTTAGCCGTGAAAAGAACCCCGCCCCCGCGAGTGACGAACGTCGAGCCGAGATTCTTGCCGACCCCGGGTTTGGCGACTATTTTACGGATCATATGGTCAGCATCGACTGGAACGGTGATTATAAAACCGGCGGTGAATGGTCGAACGCGCGGGTGCATGCCTACGGTCCGCTCAGCTTAGATCCCGCCGCTGCGGTTTTTCACTATGGTCAGGAAATCTTCGAGGGTATTAAAGGCTACCGTCATTCGGATGGGTCGGTGTGGACATTCCGACCCGAGAAGAACGCGGCGCGCCTGAACCGCTCGGCGTATCGTATGGCACTGCCTCAGCTGCCCGAAGAGACCTTCATCGAATCCCTAAAACAGCTGGTGCAGGTAGATGAAAAATGGGTTCCCAGCGGTGAGGGAGAAGCGTTCTATTTCCGTCCGTTTATGATTGCGACCGAGGCATATCTGGGGGTTCGCCCTGCTCGTCACGTGGAGTATCACGTGATTGGGTCGCCTGCTGGCAACTACTTCGGCACCCCCGAGCCGGTGGATATCTGGCTGTCCACGAAGTATGCTCGCGCTGGTGAAGGCGGTACTGGCACCGCAAAATGCGGCGGTAATTATGCTGCCGCCATGATCGCCCAGCTTGAAGGTGAAGAAAACGGCTGTAAACAGGTGATTTTCAAAGACCCGCACCGCAACGATGCTCTTGAAGAGCTGGGCGGCATGAACGTATTCTTCATCTACGGTAAAGAGAATAAGTTGGTAACCCCCGAACTTACCGGAACTATTCTAGAGGGCGTTACCCGTTCCTCAATTTTGCAGCTGGCGAAGGATCGCGGAATAACCGTTGAGGAACGCCCCATCACCCTCAGCGAGTGGCGTGACAGTGTGGCATCCGGCGATATTACAGAGGTGTGTGCCTGCGGTACCGCAGCGGTCATTGCCCCTATTGGAAAGCTCAAGGCTGCTGATTTTGAGATTCCTGCGGCTTCCGAAGGATTTGGCGAGATTTCCAAGAGCCTGCGTGAAGAGCTCGTGGGCATTCAGACCGGTACGGTAGAGGACCGTCATGGCTGGCTGACCCGCCTCGTCTAATAACCCCCGGTTACTGCGCCGGGCGCATCCATGAAACGTGCAAAGAGTGACTTTCCGACGATAAGCTCTACTTTTCAATCGGAAAGTCACTTTTTGCGTATCGAGAGGGGTATGAATGACTGGTACTCTAGAAGGTATGCGTATTGCACGATTTACCGTAGATAACGAGCTTCATTATGGTGTGGTTGAAGGAGCGGACGGCAGCGAAGTTTTGCATGTTCTCGCGGGTGATCCGTTTTACTCCGGTGTTGAAACCACCTCGCAGACTTATCAGCTTGAGGACGTTCGCCTGCTTGCCCCCATCATTCCACGCTCCAAGGTGATTGGTGCTCTTGCTAATTGGGCGGGTACCCCGGCTCCTGCCGCTCCGCAGTTCTTCATCAAGCCAAATACGACGGTGGTCGGTCCTGGTGATCCGGTGACTCTCCCCGAGTATTCTGAGGCGGTCAGCGTTGAAGGCGAGCTGGCGGTTATTATCGGTCGTATTGCAAAGTCGGTGCCGCTGGAACGTGTGCATGAGGTAGTTTTTGGATACACCGTAGCCAACGATCTAACGGCGCGTGACGTGATGGAGACGGATACGCAGTGGACTCGTGCGAAAAGCTTTGACGGCTCAACCCCACTGGGGCCCTGGATCGAAACGGAGCTTGATACCGACTCGCTGAATATCACGAGCTGGGTTGATGGTGACGTGGTGCAGGAAGGTAACACCTCTGATATGCACTACTCGGTGGCGGAGCTCGTGTCCGCCGCATCTGAGATCTTTACGCTTCTTCCAGGAGATATTATCTTGACCGGAACCCCTGCGGGTACCAGCGTCCTTCGCGATGGTCATGAGGTTGAGGTCGAGATTGAAGGCGTTGGGTCTCTGGTAACCCGCATCCGCAGTTAGAGCCCAGTTTAGGCTGAGAGTGCTAAACATATTCCTCAGCGCTATAGAACGCACAGTAGCATGATTTTGAGATACACAAGTTCAGGAGAAAACTTACTATGACCGAATATCCCGGTCCTAATCTGCACGATCCACGCGAAACTCGCGTACGCTTTTGCCCTTCACCGACCGGAACCCCGCACGTGGGCATGGTACGTACAGCCCTGTTTAACTGGGCTTATGCGCGCCATACCGGCGGTAAGCTCATTTTCCGTATTGAGGATACCGATGCGGCACGAGATTCGGAAGAATCGTTCAACCAAGTACTCGACAGTCTGCACTGGCTGGGCATTAACTGGGACGAAGGCGTGGGCGTAGGCGGCCCTCATGAACCGTATCGTCAGTCTGAGCGTAAACGTGAGGACATTTACCAGAAGGTTTTTGAGAAGCTCATTGAGGGCGGGTATGTCTATGAGGATTTCTCGACCCCCGATGAGGTGCGGGAACGCCGTAAAGCAGCGGGGCAGGATCCTCAGCTTGGCTACGATAACCACGATCGTCACCTGAGTGACGAGCAGAAAGAGGCTTTCCGCGCCGAAGGCCGTAAACCCGTATGGCGTTTGCGTATGCCCGATGAGGATATTACGTTCAACGACCTTGTGCGTGGTGAGATTACCTTCAAAGCCGGGTCTGTCCCGGACTACGTCGTAGTGCGTTCTAGCGGTGACCCCCTGTATACTTTCGTGAACCCTGTGGACGATGCTTTGATGGGCGTAACCCACGTGCTTCGCGGCGAAGATCTATTGTCTTCAACTCCGCGCCAAATTGCACTGTACCGGGCACTGATTGATACGGGCGTTACCACATTTATCCCCGAGTTTGGGCATCTTCCCTATGTGATGGGGCAGGGTAATAAGAAACTGTCGAAGCGCGATCCCGAATCGAATCTCTTCCTGCTGCGCGATGCCGGTTTTATCAAGGAAGGTCTGCTGAACTACCTGTCTCTGCTGGGCTGGTCACTATCCGCAGATCAGGACGTTTTCTCAGTCGATGACCTAGTGGCTCACTTCGACATTCACGATGTGGTAGGCAACCCGGCACGTTTTGACGTCAAGAAGGCAGAAGCTATTAACGGCGATCATATTCGTCGTTTGGAGGCGGACGATTTCCGAAACCGCCTGGTGCCCTATCTGCAGGCCGCTGGTGTTGTTGGTGAGGAACTTTCAGCACGTGAAGAGCAGATTCTGACAGAGGCTGCTCCCTTGGTACAGGAACGTATGCAGCTCTTGGGTGAAGCCCCGAAGCTTCTGGCATTCCTCTTCAAAGCTGATGAAGAGATCACGGTTGCTGATGACGCCCGTAAACAGCTTAAAGAATCTGCCCCTCAGGTTCTTGCTGCCGCTTTAGAGGCACTTGAACCCCTCGAAGTCTGGGATGCGGCAAGTATCGAATCTGCCCTGCGCTCCGCTATCGTGGAGGGGCTTGAGATCAAACCGCGTTTGGCATTCGGGCCGGTGCGTATCGCCGTTTCGGGTGAGCGTATTTCGCCCCCGCTCTTTGAATCCATGGAGATTCTGGGGAAGGAATCTTCTCTCAACCGTGTGCGGGCTTTGGCTGCTGAGCTCGGGGCGTAGCCCGAACGCATAGCCGTATCTTTTTTTGAAAAGAGGAACTCGGTGGTTCACGAGTTTGCGCGAGCCACCGGGTTTTTCTGCGCGCAAGAGACGCCTACACATTGTGCGCTAGAGGAATGTAGGGTTCTCGGCTTATGCTGGTTATACGGTCGTGCATCGTGGGAGGTGAAGGTGAACCATAACAAATACATTGTGCGTGCTTTGCGCAAAGGAACCGTGATGGCATTTGCGAATGCATCAATTGTGTTGCTTATTGCCACTATTGCGGATGCAGTGAGATCTATCTGGACCATTGTGATAATTGTGTTAGCCAGCGCCTTAGCGTATTTCGCGGCGTATCATGAAGCTAAGTTTGATGATGAACAGATTGCACGTGAACGCGAAGCAGGCGGCCACCAGCCGGGAGGTGAAGCCCCGGTGGGGGACAAACCCATAGAAAACGCCCAAGAGCGGCTGGAAATTGGTGAGGAGGATAAAGCATGACTCGACGCGATGTAACATTTGCCGCCATCATGTCTGCCGTAGCATTGGCAGTTTACATAGGCGTGAAGGTTTGGTTGGGCGGTCACTGGGACTGGGTAACCTTCGTCATTTGGGTTCTGGCCGCGCTTCTCTTTGGGTTTGGCATTATTTATGCGAAGTCGTTCTTGATCCGCATGGTAGATGAGATGACTGAGGATGGAGTAACGCCCAGCGAAGGGGAGCGCCGCACTGGGGTCGGTACGGGTTCCGAACGTAATTCTCGTGCGGAATCCATCGCGGATGCTGCCGTTGAGTCTTCTGCTGAGCATGCGCATCACCTGGGACATCAGCATCATCGCCGGCAGGAATCCTCGAACTTGTAACATCCTGCAGCGTATTGGCGTGCTCTAAACGCCTGTAAAGGGCATCATATAGAAAATATACGTGCTTGCTCTCATGTCTATAAGCCCTAGTCAGCATGATGTAGGTCTGAGGAAAATAGTGAGCTGGAGAATATCATGAAAAGAATTATGCGTGTAAGAGTTGCGGGTTATCAAACGGTACAGTATAGTATTTACCTGTGAGCGCGTCGGAATGAATGAAGGTTCCGGCTCGTTATTTTGTGAAAACAGAATATTGCGGTTGTAGCTCAGTTGGTAGAGCACCACCTTGCCAAGGTGGATGTCGCGAGTTCAAGTCTCGTCAACCGCTCTGAGAAAGTCCTGAAGTAATCTTCAGGGCTTTTTTTGTATATCTCATGAAAGCGTGCTGGTGTATATGTTTGCTGCTTCTTCGAAGAAAAAACGGGGAATATGCTGCGTTCCCAAGATTTTGATGACGATAAGTCTCTAAGAAAATAAACGTCATAGATGATATTTCTATTGCTTTTTGGGAGGAAAGGCGTGAATATAGGGGGTACACCTTCTTAGGTACTCCTACCCTAAGTTTTAACTATAGGGTAACTAATTTTTGTTACTCGTCATCCTCTCAAGGAGTTCATATGGTTCTTTTATCAGCTACAGCTCAGCATAGGTCTTTCAAGGTTGCTACCGTTGGGGTACTATCGATGTCGCTCATGGGGGCACCTTTTGCAGTGCCCGCGTCCTTTGCGGTAGAGTCTCCTGCCCCGCAGCAGATTACTGCTGCTCAGGCTCAACAGGTTCAGGGAATTCCAGGGCAGTATCAGATTCGCCATTCAAAGAACGGCAAAATCTACATTGCTGGCTCTAACCGCGATATGTCCGTATCGACTATTGCGCGTCTGGATGAGAAAACTCTCCAGATAGAAGCAATAGCCACCCTACCTATAACCCGGGCCGGTACCGGATATAACGCTGGATACAAGAATTTGGGTGCCTTTGGTATTGATGTTGACGATGAGAACGGCACCATTTGGGTCACGAATACTCGTGATAATGCTGTGTCTGTGTACGATCAGAATAATCTCAATCTCTTGTGGACCAACTACGGTGCTCAAGAGGGAGATGAAAACTGGATCGAGCATCCGCGTGAGGTGAAGGTAGATGTTGCCTCCGGCAAAGCATTCGTAACAGGCCGTTTCTTTGTATCTGCCATTGATCTGAAGACCCATAAGGTTGAGAAGATCAAGGTGGGTGGAGATGAAGAAGGTAAGCGCTATATCAGTATGAATACCACCATTCATAATGGTAAACTTTACGTTCCCGAGCGCACCACCGGCAAAATCTATGTGATTGACACGAGCACTTTTAAGGTTTTGCAGGAAATCCAGACCCACGCTGATGTCGAAGGCGTTGATGTTCTTCCTTCCGATATTGCCATTGATGTTTCTGAGCAGGAGATCTATGTTTCTGCACAGGGCAGTTATGACCGTCAGAGCGGCGAGTCTAAGGGTAATTCCGGGGTGACTGTGTATGACCTCAAGACTGGAGAATATAAGAAGTCTATTCCTTTCGGTAAGCAGGCACTTTCGCTTGTCAATGATGAAGATCGTGACCTCGTATACGTTACGGATTTTGCTACCGGTAAGGTTGGCGTGATTGATGGTCGCGCTGATCGTCTTATTGGAGAAGTGCAGTCAGCGTCTAAGGGCGCCAACGATATTACCTTGGGTGTTGATGGTGAGGTCTATATCGCTAATAAGGATGGTTTTGCTCCCGATACGACCATTCCCTTCGGCATGGATTACGCCCAGGGAACTCTAACCTCCAAAGAAGAAACTGCTGATTCTATTACCAAGATGAAGGTTACCCCGGAGAATATGACAGCGGAAAATCCAGAGGTAGAGGTCAAGCAGATCACCCCGCAGCAGGAAACTTTCGCGGGCTATCCCATTCCTCTGACAGGCGGCGACAACAGGGCTCTAACCAACGTGTCGTATAACGATATTGCCGGTAACCTCTTTGAGAACGACATCATCAAGCTCGGGGAGAAGAGCATTACAACCGGTTATCCTGATGGCGGATTCCACCCCTTGGAGAGCATCGAACGTGGAGCAATGGCAGCGTACCTATATCGCCTGGCGGGTTCTCCCGAATTTGAGGCACCCGCGGAATCTCCTTTCAGTGATGTTCCTACAACCCACCCCTTCTATAAGGAAATTGCGTGGCTGAAGGCAACCGGTATTACGACAGGTTGGGAAGACGGTACCTTCCGTCCTGAAGACTCAATAAACCGCGAGGCTATGGCGGCCTTCTTCTATCGTGCCGCAGGATCCCCGGAAGTTCAGCAGAAAGCAACCTTTACGGATGTTTCGGGAAACCCCTTTGCCAAGGAAATTTCGTGGTTCCAGTTCTCGAAGCTCTCCACCGGTTGGCCTGATAGTACGTTCCGTCCGCATGACTCGGTCAAGCGCGATGCTATGGCAGCCTATATGATGCGTTACATGGGTAATTTTGATTCCGTGAAGGTTTCAGCGCCCGAACCCGCAAAATAGCGCATAGCAGGTGAGATGACTATCGTTGCTTAGCCGGTAAGTTTATATTGCTGCTTGAATAACATGTATGAGTCGGGTGAAGGCATCTCTTGGATGCCTTCACCCGACTGGCGTGCATTCGGAGGTTCTAGAGGCTGGGTATAAATTTTGGGCAGACTTTTGTGACGACCATCTCAAGGTACGAAGTTGCATGATGCAACAAAGCACCGGTATAGTTATTACTCGTTGCGGCGAAAATCGTTGAGGTTTTACCGGAACAACATAATGAAATAGTGGGGTATGGTGTAATTGGCAACACAACGGTTTCTGGTACCGTCATTCTAGGTTCGAGTCCTGGTACCCCAGCGAGCATCACTTGATGCTATGGCCCCATCGTATAGCGGCCTAGTACTCCGCCCTCTCACGGCGGCAACACCGGTTCAAATCCGGTTGGGGTCACACTAGGAATAATCCTCAGATCACGGAGATCTGGGGATTTTTTGTTGCTTTTATATAGGACGCCAAATGCCCTTCTGACGCCTCAAATAAGGGCAACAACCCATATTTGACGCGCTATCTCCCCACTCGGTATAGTGTTTACCTGTAGGCGTGATTGGCGCAGTGGTAGCGCGCTTCGTTCACACCGAAGAGGTCACTGGTTCGAACCCAGTATCACGCACGCGCCACCCCCGTTTGTACATCCACAACGGGGGTTTTTGTATACAGCCCCAATCGCTATCCGCAGATCAAGAAGGTACTCGGTGACAGCACCAGAACTAGCAAATCCAACCGATTACGGCCGCATGTACTCCCGTAAACGCGGCGGAGAGCTGCTAGTTCCTTCCATCACGACCGTTATCGGTCAGCACGCTACCGATATGAGCGGATGGCACGGTTATATGGCTGCAAAAGCTGCTCTCGAAGACCAGAGAGCTTATCGTGCTGCCGGATCCTCGGGGCTCAAGTACGCTATTATTCGTGATGCGGCGGCCGCATCCGAACGGTACCGAGATGCTGCAGCCGAGCGCGGTGACAGGGTACATAATTACGCCGAGAATATTGCGTTACGCGCCATGGGAGCGGAACACAACGTCGAAGAATGTCGAGAACAGCTTATCCGCAACGGCGAACAAGCCTATGCGGATAGGTTCGATGAATGGTGGGACGCTTTTCGCCCTCAACCACTCGCCGCAGAAATTACTATCTGGAATAAGTCCGTAGGTTACGCCGGAACGCTGGACCTTGTCGCTCAGATCGCCGGACGAACCTGCATTATTGACTATAAAACTAAAGGCACCGACCGGCGAGGGCGTGTTAAACCCCTTGACGATAAGGTGGTTATGCAACTGGTTGCCGGGCTCAAAGCCGAAGAATCGCTGGTAGACCCCGTCGCGGGAACCTGGGAGCCCTGGAAATACGGTGATGCCCCCATCCTGATGGGCGTGGCACTGGGCGAAACGCAGGTGGTGCCGCATCAGGCAAATCCAAAGATTCTTGAACAGAACTGGTATAAATTCTGTGCATTGCGGAGGGTCTGGGAATATAACCGTACAGTTCACGAATTCCCGGACGACGCTCTCATGCCGGTAGTTCCGCCTCCCGTGGCAGGTCAACCGTCTTCGGGAGATCACACACAGGTAGCCTAATAAACCCGGTAGAAGAACAACAAAATAATCACGAGTGTTCTATTTGGACGAATACCTCAGCCGGTACAATAGAATGCTGGTATTTGACAGCCCTTCACCCTATTTGGAGTATATCTGCGTACCATAACAAGCGCATCAGGGAGACATATGACAATTCTGAGTATCCGTACCGTAGGCGACCCCGTTCTTCGCAGCGAATGTGAACCTATCACCGTTTTTGATCGGGAGCTTGCCAAACTGATCGACGATATGCTTGACACCATGTACGACGTTGAAGGAGTCGGGCTGGCTGGGCCTCAGATTGGTATCTCCAAACAAATTTTTACCTTTGGCGGTATTGACGACCGCGAAGGATATATTGTCAACCCCGTACTTGAGACCGGAACGGAGCCTCAAGAGGGAGGGGAAGGATGCCTGTCGGTACCCGGTATGAAATCGGATACTCCGCGCATGAACTGGGCCCGGGTGAGAGGCGTAGACAAGATGGGAAAGCCCCTGGTGCTTGAAGGGGAAGGACTATTCGCGCGTATGCTCCAACACGAAACCGATCATCTTCACGGCAAACTCTTTATTGACCGCCTTATCGGCGAAGATCGTAAACGGGTTATGCGCGCCCTCCGAGCCGCAGACTACAACAAGGTGACAGCACAGACCTCTGCCGAACGAGCAATGCGGGTTGGCGGCAGCTTCGGCGCCTCCCTAGGCAACTTCAGCGCATAGATATACCGTACTCCACCAGGTTTAAGGACTCGCCCATGACCCTCAAAATTCTTTACGCGGGAACCCCCGAGATCGCTGTGCACCCTCTCGATACGCTTGTCCAGTCCCCGCGGGTTCAGGTGGTTGGAGTGCTCACGCGTGAGGACGCGCCGGTAGGTCGAAAGCGCATCCTGACCCCCTCGCCCGTAGCACAACGCGCTGAAGAGCTCGGGCTGCCTATTGTTAAAGCGAACCGGTGGTCGCCAGAAACTCAACAGCAGATAGCCCCGCTGGGAGCCGAAGCTGCTGCTGTGGTCGCATATGGCGCAATTCTGCCCCAGCAAGCACTAGATATGCTTCCCTACGGCTGGGTTAATCTGCACTTTTCGAAGCTGCCTGCGTGGCGAGGTGCCGCACCTGTACAGCGTGCCCTCATGGCGGGAGAAAGCGAGATTTTCTCGAACACCTTCCTTCTAGAAGCCGGGTTGGATACTGGCGCGGTTTTCGAAGAAGAATCCACGCTGGTGACGGAAGATGATACTGCTGGGAGCATTCTTACACGTCTAGCGCAAAGCGGGGGAGAACTGTTGGCGAATACCTTTGTACGGCTTGAGGCAGGCGAGCACGGAACCGCGCAGCGCGAGGACGATTCCGTCAGTTACGCGGCAAAGGTGACCAACGCCGATGCGCGCATAGATTTCACCCAAAGCGCCCACAAAATTCTTGCTCAAGTTCGCGCAGTAACCCCGGAACCCGGCGCCTGGTGTGAATTTTCGGGGAACCGACTCAAGATCGGCGGTGTGCGTCTGAGCGATCAGGCCGGTACTCTGGCTCCTGGACAGCTTGAACTTCGTGGTAAAAAACTCTATGTGGGTACGGCGGATAGCGCTTTAGAACTGGTACGTGTACAACCTGCCGGTAAAAAAATGATGGACGCGCTCGCCTGGGCACGCGGTCTCGGTAGCAACCTCGCCGAAGGAAAGGTAGTGCTCTCATGACGGAGCGACGTTATAACGACAAAAATGGCTCACGGAATCCGCGAAATCGCGGGGCATCATCGAAACGATTTGATGGTAAGACCAGCGAACAACGCCGAAACGAACGCGCCCAGCGTTCCTACGATGGCATGAAACGTGGCGGAGGCGGTGCTTCCAAACGTAATAAGAGCGGACATGAGCGCAACCGTAAGCAGCTCTCATCCCGTGAGTTCTCTGCAACCGCACCCTCGCAGCGTTCCCGCTCGGCGGATCCCGCGCGCCTCGTCGCATTTGAGGTTCTCAGCGCGGTAGCGCAAAACGACTCTTACGCAAATCTCGTGTTGCCCAGCACGATTCGTGCCCACCATCTTGACCATCGGGACGCGGCTTTTGCCACCGAACTCACCTACGGAACCCTGCGCAGCCAGGGTACCTACGACGCCATTTTGGCGCATTGTGCGGATCGTCCGTTAGAGAAAATCGGTACAACCACGTTGATTGTACTGCGTATGGGCGTTCACCAGCTCTTGAGTATGCGCGTGCCCGCCCATGCAGCTCTTAACCAAAGCGTCGCATTAGCCCGTGCTCAGATCGGCGGTGGTCCCGCTAACTTTGTGAATGCGGTGCTGCGTCGCGTCAGCGAGCGTAGCCGTGATGACTGGTACGCCCGTCTGGAGACTGATGCCAAGGACGACACCGAAAAACTTGCGCTCGCAAAATCGCATCCAACCTGGATTGTGCGTTCCATGCGCCAAGCGCTTGCAGCTCATGGCAGGTCTCCGGCCGAAATCCAGGATCTTCTTGAGGCCGATAACCAGGCACCTGTGGTAAACCTTATAGCACTTCCCGGAATAGGCGACCTGCAGGAAGCCTTCGAGAAAGGCGCGGTAGAGGGCGAACTGGTGGAGGACTCCGCTTTATATTCTGCTGGCGATTTAGGCAGGTTGAAAAGTGTTCGTGAGGGTACTGTGCGCGCACAGGATGTAGGTTCGCAGCTGGTTACTCGCGCGCTTGCTGCAGCTCCTCTTGAAGGGCAAGACTCTGCGTGGCTTGATTTGTGTGCCGGTCCGGGCGGTAAGGCTGCACTGTTGGCGGCTTTGGGCGCGCAGCGTGGTGCTCGGGTGGTGGCGAATGAGTCGGCAGCGCATCGTGCAAAACTGGTTTCACAATCTTTACGTCCGCTTTCTCCCGACGAGTACGTTGTTCTTACCGGGGACGGGCGTGAGATATCCCAAACGCTTGCACAAAATGCTGAGCGGTTACCCGCGGGCATCGAGCCGGAACAGAAATTTGACCGTGTGTTGGTTGATGTTCCCTGCTCGGGGCTAGGCGCCCTTCGCAGGCGTCCGGAGGCACGCTGGCGTAAATCCCCGCGTGATATTGCCGATTTGCTGCCTCTGCAGCGTCAGCTTCTGGAAGCTGCGTGTGAAGTTACGCGACCTGGCGGTGTGATCGCTTATGTAACCTGCTCACCGCATGCTGCTGAGACTCAAAATATTGTTGCGGAGATACTGGAGACTGGAAAAGTGCGTCTGCTGGATACACAGTCGATACTTCAACGCGTTGCCTTGCCGAGCGATGAAGGACGAAGCGCTCTTGCGGGCGATAAGGCTCCCGGGTATCGTCCACAGGTGCGCCTTAAAAAATCCTCCTCGGTTCGTCAGGAAGATATTCTTGATGAAGCATCAACGACTGCACAGCTGTGGCCGCATATTCATGGTACTGATGCTATGTTCCTCGCACTTTTCCGTAAGAATTAGAATCGCGCAATGCAACCGTATTTTTAGTGCGGCGATTATTGTTATCCGAATATCCGTATGTCATGTTGAGGAGGTTTTCTCATGTCTGTTGCTATTAATCCGTCTATACTCTCTGCCGACTTTGCAAATTTACAGCACGAGTTAGAACGCATTTCGACTGCGGATGCGGCACATATTGACGTGATGGATAACCACTTTGTACCAAATCTGACGTGGGGGCCTCCGGTTGTTAAGCGTCTGCGCGAAGTTTCGCCTGTCCCTTTTGACGTGCACTTGATGATTGATGATCCTGATCGTTGGGCTCCCCAGTATGCCGACGTGGGCAGCGAATCGGTAACCTTCCACGCGGAGGCGGCTACCGCACCTATTAAGCTGGCGCGTACTCTGCGAGAATCCGGGGCAAAAGCTGGGTTGGCGTTACGCCCGGCAACTGCCGTAGAACCATACCTCGATCTGCTCACAGAAATAGATATGCTTCTGATTATGACAGTGGAACCAGGCTTCGGCGGGCAGAAATTCCTTGATGTCACTTTGCCTAAAATCCGTCGTGCCGCATCAGCGCTTGAAGGGTCCGGTATCCCGGTGCGGCTTCAGGTTGATGGCGGGATTACAGAGGAAACGATTGTGCGAGCTGCGGAAGCCGGAGCGGACTGTTTCGTTGCAGGCAGCTCGGTGTATGGGGCAGAAGATCCGCAGACCGCGATTGCTGCTTTGCGTTCTCTAGGGGAGAGTGCTCGAAAGACGTGGAGGTCACATCTTCACACCGGGATAAATCTCTCTGATGGATGCAGTTGTTCTTAAAAATTTGAGTGCATTGTGCGCGTATTGTGACGCTGTAAACGGTTAAAGCGTGAAATATTTTTGATGACATAACGTCTTTATAGCTTTATGTAATGACTATAAAAAACCTGTATTTCCAATGAAAAAACCACATATCGGTAAAAAGATTGACGATTCTTAACGTTAACCATGAGAGTTTTTCCTTGAAGTAGGGCATATATGACGGTAAGGTTAGGTAGAGTTTATTTGTCTTAGGAGAAATATGTCTTTTGAACACCCAGCGTCACTAGCTCAATTCATGGTAAATCGCCGTAACTTTCTAGGTATGGCGCTTGCTTCAGGCACTGCATTCACACTTGCAGCATGCAGCCAGGAATCTACGACTTCTGACTCTTCGGAATCTCCCGAAAGTGAGACTCGCGTTGTTAAGAATGTAGATGAGGAAGAAATTACGGTACCTACTAAACCGCAGCGCGTTGTAGTTCTCTCAGAACCTACTTTGGATGCGGTACTCGCACTTGGCGTCAAGCCTGTAGGTGCTATTTCTGGTCGCGGTCAGCAGACAGTGCCTAACTACCTCAAAGATAAGGTAGGAGACGACGTTACACTTGTCGGTTCTGTGTCTGAGGTTAACTACGATAAGGTTGCCTCCCTCACGCCCGACCTTATTCTGGCTGATTCCACAGGCGTGGATAAACGTTCAGAGGCATACAAGACTCTGCAGGATATTGCTCCCGTGGTGTACACCGGATACGCTGGCGGCGATTGGACCATCAACTTTGAGCGGGTAGCGGATGCTCTTAACCTGGTAGACCAGGGTAAGAAGGTTGAGGAAGACTACGAAAAACTTACTGAGCAGCTCAAGAAGGAGCTAGAACCTCTGTACGGTGATAAGACCTTCTCGATCGTGCGTTGGGCGGGTAACGGCCCCGCACTGATCCTGAAGGAGCTTCCCGCCGGGCAGGTGCTTTCAGACCTGGGGCTGCAGCGTCCCCCGGCACAGGATCGTGAGGGTCAGGGGCACTCAGAGCCGGTCTCTTTGGAGAACCTCTCGGATATTGATGCAGACTACATGTTCATCGGTACCTTGGGCGGCGCAAGCCAGAAGAATCCGAATGTTCAAGGTGATGCTAGCGCTAATGGTGCGTCAGAGGTTTTGGCGAAGGCAAAGGCTACATCTGGCTTCACGAATTTGAAAGCCTTCCAGAACGAACATATTATTACGGTTGAGGGTTCTAAGTGGACCTCGACCGGTGGTCCCCTGTTGATGAACGGTATTGTTGCGGATGTTCGCAGCAATCTACTCGAAAATCAAAACAACAATCAGGGACAGTAGGATTAGATTTTAGACGCGGCACCTCGCTTGAGGAGGTGCCGCATCTAGGCTCTTGAATACTCAACGACGAATACGCTGAAGATACACAAAATGCTTTTGAAAGACAGCAACATGCCCCTGGGGTTGTCTTGAAAGAGCTTGAAAACCTTATACACGAAACGGAACATAACGATGACACAGCACGCACATCATGCCGCCCGCTACAGTGCCGTGGTAGCGCTTGCGGGTGCTTTGCTTGCACCCGGCGTAACAACCCCCGCAACCGCTCTTGAAGATCCGGGTCAAACTCCGGATGCTAACCCCGCCCAAGCCGGTAATAACGTGCAGACACAGGATCCTGCTGTGAAGGTTCCGGGTGAAGGCAACGAGAGAATGCCTCAAGGTAAGGTAGAACAACCCGCCGCGAAAGCAAATGATACTGCGACCGTTGCAGGCTCCACGATTATTAAGAACGGTCAGGACCTTAAGATTAGTGGCTCGGGATGGGGTGCCAACGCCGTCATTGCTGTGAAATATGATGGCGGTAAGGTTAAACCCACAGAACCGGTGACGCACGACGGTAAGGATCTTTCAGCAAAGGGTGTTGTAGCGGTTATTCACGCAGACGAGAACGGTAACTTCAACACAACCATCCCGTTCCCCACCGAAGCTAACTGGACCATCGGTTCAGAACACGAGATTAACTTCCTGAGCGGCAGCCTGCAGGATGGCGATCAAAAGCACTCAGCAACTCACACGGTAACCGTGGGCGAAGAAGCTCCGGCAGCCGAAGCCCCGAAAGCGGAAGAGACTCCAAAGGAGGAGACTCCTGAGCAGCCTCAGGTGAAAGAAACCCCCAAGAACGAGGCCCCTGCAGAAGCTCCAAAGGCTGAAGAAACGCCTGCACAGCAGTCTCAGACTGATGAGGCAGCTAAGAATGAGACTCCTGCTGATACTCCGAAGGCAGAAGAGACCCCTAAAGCTGAGGAAACTCCGGTACAGCCCAAGGCTGATAATGCTGCTAAGAACGAAGCAGAGAAGCAGCCTAAAGCAGAAGAGAAACCAGATCCTCAAGCGGCAAAAAATGATCCTGCCGCTTTTGAGAACTCGCAGACCGTTGAGTCCGACGGCGTTACCGTGACCGGTGTGAAATACGCGAAAAATGGTCAGGAAATTGAGGTTAGCGGTACCGGCTGGAAGAATGCCGACGGTACCGGTTCTGTGATCGCCGTGAAGTACGACGGCGGTGAAGTCAAGTCTACGAATCCCGTAACGTATGACGGTAAGGATTTAGCTGGACGCGGTGTTGTAGCGGTCGTTACGGCTAATCCTGATGGTACGTTCACCGCAAAGCTGCCGTTCCCGAACGCTGAGAATTCAACCGGATTTGAGAAGTGGACGGACGGTTCACAGCACGAGATTAACTTCCTGAGCGGAAGTCTGCAGGATGGCGATCAAAAGCACTCAGCAACTC